>JAEUMR010000002.1 GCA_016791385.1 Hyphomonadaceae bacterium | reverse complement strand
CAGGAGTTCGGAGGCGATCGCTTCGGCCTCCCCGGACGTCTCCGCTTCGACATAGCGCGTGGTGTAGAAGCCGACGAGCTCAACCCGCCCATCCAGGATCACGGGAAAATCCTCGCCGCAGGCGAACAGACGAAACCACGGCATCAGGCTAACTCCACGCGGCCGCGACGATGCGGCCGATCTCGGCATGAGCGGCGTTACGCGCGGCGGCATCGGCGCTGCTGTGACTGAGATAGGCGGCGATCACGATCGGCGCGCCATTCGGCGGCCAGGCAATGGCGACGTCGTTGGTGGCGTTGTTGGCGCCGCCGCCGGTGCCGGTCTTGTCGGCGACACGCCAGTCCGGCGGCAGGCCAGCCCGCAAACGCTCGCGCCCGGTTGGGCTCGCCGCCATCCAGCCGATCAACTGGTCGCGATGCGTTGGGCTCAGCACGCCGTCTTCGAGGAGAAAGCGCTGCAGCGTACGCACCATCGCATCGGGCGTGGTGGTGTCGCGCGGATCGCCGGGTTCGTTCTCGTTGAGCGAAGGCTCCGTGCGGTCAAGCCGGGTCACGGCATCGCCATTGGCGCGCAGGAAGCGCGTGAACCCCTCCGGCCCACCCTGAATCTGCAGCAGCAAGTTGGCCGCCGTGTTGTCGCTGACGCCAACAGCGGCGGCGCAACATTCTTCGATCGTCATCCAGCCGCGGGCGAGGTGCTCGCGCGCCACCGGCGCGTAGTCGAGCAGATCGGTCTCGGCGAAACGCACGATCTCGCCAAGCTGGAGCCCGCCATGCTGCGCCATGTTGAGCTGCGCAGCCGCGAGCGCCCACTTGAAGGTGGAGCACATCGCAAATGTTTCATGGTGACGATAGCCGAGCCACGCGCCCATGCCGGTGTTCCAGGCAGCGACGCCGATGCGCCCGCCAACACGCGCTTCGAGCGCAGCGAAGCGCACATGGTCTGGCGAGGGCGTGTAACTGAGCGAAGGCTCGCTTTGCGCCTGCGCGCACGCGCCGAGCGCCAGCGCGCCCAGCAACGTATCGCGGCGGGAAAGCATCAATCCTTCGCGCGCTCGACGTAAGAGCCGTCTTCGGTCGACACAACGATGCGCGTGCCCGCTTCGATGTGCGGCGGCACCATGGTGCGCACGCCGATGTCGAGCATGGCCGGCTTGTACGACGAGGAGGCGGTTTGTCCCTTCACCACCGGCTCAGTGGTTTCGATCCTCGCGGTGATGCGCGGCGGCAATTCGATCGAGAGGGCTTGGCCATCGTGCATGGTCAGATGCACTTCCATTTCCGGCTGCAGATAGGCGACCTGATCGCCGACCATGTCCTTTGACAGATAAACCTGTTCGTAGGTCACCGGGTTCATGAAGACGAGGCCGGCGTCGCCATCGTCGAACAGGTAGGTGTGCTTCACTTCCTCGACGAACGCCTTTTCCAGCGCGTCGGTGGTCTTGTAGGTCTCGGTCGTCTTCACGCCGTCGACGATGCGGCGCATGACGATGGTCGTCGTCGGGGTGCCCTTGCCGGGGCGGAAGGTTTCGTGGCTCATGACCACGTAGAGCTTGCCGTCCTCGTGCTCGAGCACGTTGCCTTTGCGGACGTCGCTGGCGATGACTTTGACCACTGTACCCTCACTTCGCGCCGGCCCGCCGGCGCGCCCTGGAAACGATCGAAAGGACCGGAATTTGGCCGCTTCTCTAGCCGGGTTCGCCGTGCGGGAAAAGCCGAGCGGCTGGGTCAAATGCGCAGATCAGGCAGTTGACTGCCCCTCCGCGCCGCGCCCGATGGCCCCGCGGGGCCGGGCATGAGCCCGTTCTGGTCCCCCGCCCGCCACGCCGACCGGCGGGGCTTCCTGCACGCCCGCGCCCGCATCGCCCGGGCGGTGCGGCAATGGTTCTGGACGGAGGGCTTCATCGAAGCGGAGCCGGACGCGCTGACGCTTTCGCCCGGCGCCGAGGTGCATGTCGACGCGTTCGAGAGCGGCGGCCGCTACCTGCACACCAGCCCCGAATTCGCGATGAAGAAGCTGCTCGCGGCCGGCGAGCGGAACGTCTTTTATTTCGGCAAGTGTTGGCGGCGCGGCGAGACCGGCCCCTTGCACGCCGAAGAATTCACCATGCTCGAATGGTATCGGGCGGGCGCACCCTATGACCGGGTGATGGACGATTGCGTCGCGCTGGCGCGGCTCGCGGCGCGCGAGACGGGCGCGAGTTCGTTTCAGTGGAAGGCGCGTGCGTGTGATCCGTTCGCAGCGCCGGAGCGGCTCACGGTGCGCGAGGCCTTCGCGCGAAGCGGCGCTGACGTGCCGGAGGACCACGACGCTTTCTCACGCGCGATCGTGGCGATCGAACCGCAGCTCGGCGCGCCGGCGCTGACGCTGCTGTGCGAATACCCGATCGGCGAAGCTGCATTGGCGCAGCGCTGCGCGCATGATGCCAGCGTCGCTGAGCGCTTCGAGATGTATGCGTGCGGCGTCGAGCTGGCGAACGGGTTCGGCGAACTCAACGACCCGGCCGAGCAGCGCGCGCGGCTGATCGAAGCGATGGACGAAAAGCAGAAGCGCTATGGTCAGCGCTGGCCGATCGATGAGGACTTTCTGGCCGCGCTCGCGCAGATGCCGCCCGCCAGTGGCGTCGCGCTCGGCTTCGACCGGCTGGTGATGCTGGCGACGGGCGCGCGCCATATCAACGACGTGCGCTGGACGCCTGAATGATTCGTGACGCCGCGCCCAGCGATTATCCCGCCATCCGCGCCATCGTCCGGCACGCCTTCGGGCAGGACGAAGAAGCCAATCTGGTCGAGCAGCTGCGCGATGATGGCGACGTGCTGGCCGAACTGGTGGAAGCGTCAGAGATCGCGCTGCAGGGGCATATCCTCTATTCGCGGCTCAGCATCGAACGCGAGGGCGAGATTTTGCAGGCCGCGGCGCTCGCGCCCCTCTCCGTGCTGCCGGCGTTTCAACGCCAAGGCATGGGCGGAGCACTGATCCGCGCCGGCAATGCGCGCTGCGCTGAACTTGGCTGCGCCGCCATCATTGTGCTGGGGCACGCGGACTATTATCCACGGTTCGGCTTCTCAGCAGGGGCTGCGGAATTCTTGGAAGCGCCCTTTTCGGGTCCGCACTTCATGGCTCTGGAGCTCAAGCCCGGCGCGCTGCAGCACGGCGGCCGTGTGCGCTACGCGCGCGCCTTCGGAGTGTGAGATGAGCGCCAAGGCCAAACCTGATCCGCTGGCGGAGGTAGCCGAGCGCTACGCCGTCGCGATCACGCCGGCCATGGACGCGCTGATCGACCCCGCCGACCCGCACGATCCTATCGCCGCGCAGTTTCATCCGGACGCACGCGAACTGCAGACAGCACCGGATGAACTCGCCGACCCGATCGGCGATGACGCGCACACGCCGGTGAAGGGCGTGGTGCACCGCTATCCGGACCGCTGCCTGCTCAAGCTCGTGCACGTCTGCCCGGTCTATTGCCGCTTCTGCTTCCGGCGCGAAATGGTGGGGCCCCCAAGCCACGAAAGACCTCGCGACGGCACGCTGAGCGGCGAAGACCTCGATGCCGCGCTCGCCTACATCGAAAGCCAGCCCGGCATCTGGGAAGTGATCCTCACTGGCGGCGATCCATTCCTGCTTTCGGCGCGGCGCGTACGCGAGATCACACAGCGCTTGGCTGCGATCGCGCACGTAAAGATCATCCGCTGGCACACGCGCGTGCCTGTGGTCGATCCGCTGCGGGTGACGCCCGATCTGGTCGCCGCGCTCCGCTGCGAAGGCGCGACGACCTATGTGGTGCTGCACACCAACCATGTGCGCGAGTTGACGGAGCAGGCGCACGCAGCGATCGCCCGCATCGTCGACGCCGGCGTGCCGATGCTGGCGCAAACCGTGCTGCTCAAGGGCGTCAATGATAGCGCCGAGGCGCTGGAGGCGTTGATGCGCGGCCTCGTCGAGGTGCGGGTGAAGCCCTATTACCTCCACCATCTGGACAAGGCGCCGGGCACGTCACACTTCCGCTGCAGCGTCGCCGAGGGCCAGGCGCTTGTGCAGGCATTGCACCAGCGTGCATCAGGCTTGGCGCAGCCCACCTATGTGCTCGACATTCCGGGCGGCCACGGCAAAGCGCCGCTGGCGAGCCCGAGTCTGCGTGAAAGCAATGAAGACTACGAGGTGCGGGACCGCGACGGCGCGTGGCGCCCCTACAAGGATTAGTCGGCCCCCGCCTCGGCGGTTTCCAATTGCGCCGGCTCGCTCAGCGTCACGAACAACGCCGCCAAGATCAACAACGCCGCGCCAACGAACGGCGCGGCGTGATGGAAGAGATCGAACAGCGCGCCAGCGCCGATTGGGCCGGCGACACGGCCGAAGGCGGCCGCCGATTGCGAAAGTCCCATCACCGCGCCGCGCTCATGCTCACTGGCTTGCCCCGCGATCAGCGCATTCAGCGCGGGCGTGGCGAGGCCAACACCAATGGTGAGCGCAAACAGCGAGGCGGCGAGCGTCGCGGGCTCGTGCGTCACCGCCAGGCCGCCGAAGCCGGCGCCGAACAGCGCAAGGCCGATCAGCAGCGTCATGCGTTCGCCAAGCACGCGCGAGGCGCGTCCAGCCGCGCCGCCTTGCAACAACACGGCGCCGACGCCGAGTGCGGCCAGCGTCCAGCCCACTTCGCGCGGCCCCCAGCGAAGCTCGACATCGGCCCAGAGGCCAAAGGTGGTTTCCATCAGCGCTTGCGCGGCGATCATCAGAAACATCACGCCAATGAAACGGGCGAGGATTGGACGCGAGGTCAAGAGCGCCATCCGGCGCGGACGCGTCTGTCCGTCCTTGTGGCGCGCTTCGGGAGCGAGGCTTTCGCGGAACAGCAACAGCGCCGTCAGCGCGGCGGCGCCCGCGAGCGCTGCCGACGCCAGGCAGACACGCACAAAGCCGGCATGGTCGGGCGCATGGCCGATCAACAGCGCGCCGAGCGCGGGACCGGCGATGAAGCCAAAGCCGACCGCAGCGCCGAGCAAGCCCATGTTGCGCGCGCGCGTCTTGTCGTCGGCGAGATCCGCTGCAGCGGCGAACGCGGCGCCGACATTGCCAGCCATCAAGCCGCCGAACAGGCGCGCCGCGCCCAACTCTTCCACGCTGGCAGCACGCGAGATCCAAAGATACGAGAAGACGCCGCCAACAAGGCCGATCACCAAGATCGGCTTGCGCCCGACGCGGTCGCTCAAGCGGCCCCAGAACGGCGAGGCGATCAGCTGGCCCAGCGAGTAGGCGCCCATGGCGATCGTCGTCGCCGTCGGCGTGGCGCCGACATCGAGCGCCAGGAAGGGAAAGATCGGCAGGAAGACGCCAAAGCCGGTCATGCCGATCAGCACGACGCCGACCAGCGCCAGAAGCGAGCCCGTGTTCCGAGTCATCGATGCTGGTTAGCGCAGACGGGCGGTAAAAGGCAGCGCGACATTCCCACCCATTACGCGCTCGGCCGGATCGGGGCCGGAGCAGCGGGGTTGAGGTACGGGCGCAGATCGCGCCACGGGATCGTCACTTCGGCGTTGCCCATCACGTAGGGCGCGCCAAACGAATAGGGCGGGAAAAGAATGGTGAGGCCCCGCTCCGTGATCAGCCAAAGATGCGGCTTTGTCGCGCTCTCGCGCACATCGCGTTCGGGCGGCACGAAGCCGTCTTCGCTGAACTGCCGGGAAATGTCGGCGACCGCGCGTTCGGTAAGGAAATCTTCCCAGCCAGAACCGGCGCGAAACACGTCCGCCTCCGTCAGCGCACGGCCCTCTCCCATCAGCACATTGACCGTTTTCGAGGTCGTGTTCGGGTGTGCGGCGCCCAGCGTGTCGGACGACATGTCGAAGCGCACCGAGATCAGCTCCGGCCCTGCGAAGGCGATGCTGTAATCGACGTCCTCATTGGTTGCTTCTTCGAGCCGGAATTGCGGCGACTGCGCCGCCAATTCGTTGAAGCGCTCGATCGCCGGCGTCTGCGGCCCGTCGATACGCGGGAAGCGGATGTCGCGCAGGATCGCAACCGGCGCGGCGTCGCCAAGGCCGGAAGCCGAAGCGATCTCCGCTGTTACCGGTGAAGCATCCACGAGCTCCATGCGCTGGAAGGTGTAGCCGCCGACTTGCTGTACTGCAGTGCGCACTTGGTCCGCGCGGGCGCGAAATTGATTTTCGAGGCAGGTTTGCTGCTCAGCCGTCGGCGCGGTGGATGCATCGACGATGCCGCACATCACGCGCGCCGCGCCGCTCCAGCGGCGCTGGTTCTGCACCAGCATCTGCGCCCCAGCGTCGGACACCTCGGCCGCCGCCGTCACCAGCGATTGGCGCACCGTTGAGTCGAGGTTCACCAGCGAGCGGTTTTGGCACAGGCTCTGCGAAACGGCGTCGCTTTGCGGATTGGCGCAGACATCGAGCGCGGCCGTGATGTTCTCCGCCGAGCTTTCTTCGGTCTTCTCGCCGTTGCCGCGGTCGCCGCAGGCCGAGAGCGCCAGCACCAGCATGGATGCTGCGGCGATCATGGGCCCGCGCATCGACATCCCGGCAAACCTCCTCGTCTCAAAAACCTGTTGCCACATAAGAGCAGCTGCGTCACCGCCTGTCGCGTGCGACGGCCACACGACCATCAGGGCTCGCGCACTTAGATAGCCCGCATGCCCATTTCACCTCACTATCGACCTGACCCCTTGTTCGCGGAACTCGGGCCAGAATTTGCCGATCCAGTGGCGGCGGCGCGTTTTCCCAAACACATCTTGCGGAGGCGTAATCAGGCCTGGGCCGAACGGGTGGGGCTTGGCGCGCTCACCCCGCAGCAATGGGAGGCCCATTTCGCGGCCTTCGAGCCGCTGCCCCAGAACATGCCGGGGCCGCTGGCGATGCGCTATCACGGCCACCAATTCCGTACCTACAATCCGGAAATAGGCGACGGCCGCGGCTTCCTGTTCGCGCAGCTGCGCGATGAGAGCGGCCGACTGCTGGACCTGGCCACCAAGGGCTCAGGCCAGACCCCCTATTCGCGCTTCGGCGACGGCCGGCTGACGCTCAAGGGCGGCGTGCGCGAAGTGCTGGCGGCGGAAATGCTGGAGGCGCTAGGCGTCTGCACCTCCAAGGCCTTCTCCCTGTTCGAGACCGGCGAAGAGCTGGTCCGGGGCGATGAGCCCTCGCCGACGCGGTCCTCGGTGCTGGTGCGGCTCTCGCACAGCCATGTCCGCTTCGGCACGTTCCAGCGCATCGCCTTCCTGGAGCGCCCGGACCTCATGCGGGCGCTGATCGACCATGCCGTCGCGGCTTACTACCCCGAACTCGCCGCCACCGCGGGCGAAGCGCGGGCGGCGGCCCTGTTCGGGGCCGTGGTGGAGGCGGCGGCGCGGCTCACGGCGAGCTGGATGGCGGCGGGCTTCGTCCATGGCGTGCTCAACACCGACAACCTCAACATTACCGGCGAGAGCTTCGATTACGGTCCCTGGCGCTTCCTCAAGACCAGCGATCCGAGCTTCACCGCCGCCTATTTCGACGAAAGCGGCCTCTACGCCTTCGGCCGCCAGCCCGAGGCGGTCTCCTGGGCGCTGGCGCAGCTGGGCGGAGCGTTGACGCTCGTGTGCCCGCCCGGCCTGCTCGAACCGGAATTGCAGCGCTTCGCGCCCGCTTACCAAGAGGGCTTGCGCCGCGCCGTGTTCCGGCGGCTCGGCCTGACGGAGGGCGGCTTGGAGGCCGATCTGCAATTCCTCAGCGACCTATTCGGCTGGCTCACTGAGAGCCAAGCTGGCTGGGACCAGCTCTTCCACGATTGGCGCGGCGGCGGGGTCAGCGCCGAGCGCGCCGCACAGAGCCCGCAAGCGGCGCTCTACACCAGCGATGCCTTCGACCCGATCCGAGCCGGGCTTGAGGCGAGAACGGACGAGAAGGCGTGGCCTTCCCTTGCGCACCCCTATTTTCAGCGTGCGCTTCCGCACACGATGCATATCGAGGAGGTGGAAGCGCTCTGGGCCCCGATCGCCGAGCGCGACGACTGGACGCTGTTTAAACAGAAGCTCGCGGACATTGCTGAAATGCGCGAGGCGCTGGGCCTGTCTTGTCACGGTAGTGTCGCGCAAGCTGAATAGGGCTGCTCCGGTCAGCCGGAGACGACCGCGTGAGCCAAGCCAAGCACATCAATGACCTGATCGCGACCCGGCGCGCGCTGCTTGGAGGCCTCGCCGGGCTGCCGCTGCTCAACCTCGCAGCGTGCGCGACCGCGTCGGCGCCGGCCGCGTCGGCGCCGGCCGCGTCTGCGCCGGCCGCGTCTGCGCCGGCCGCTGCCGCTGCGACGGACTTTGCCAGCGTCGCGGCGACGCAAGCCGACACGATCACGCTGCCGCCCGGCTATCGCTGGCAGACGCTGGTGGCGTGGGGCGATGCGCTGTTCGATAGCGTCTCGCCAAGCTTCAATCCCGATACGCTGACGCGCGCCGAGCAAGAACAGCGCTTCGGTCAGAACAACGACATGCTGGCGCTGTTTCCGGCCGAGTATGCGTTTCCGTTCCCGAAGAACCAGAACCGTTTCCTGCTTTGCGCCAATCACGAATACGTCGAGCCGTCGCTGCTGTTTCCGGCGCTGCACAGCCCGCGCGAGTTCACGCCGGCGCATGGCGAAGTGGCGCTCGCGGCGGTCGGCGCCAGCGTTGTCGAGGTTGAGCGCGCCGGCGGCGAGTGGCGCGTCCGCAAGGACCCCGCGCCGGGGACCGGGCGCAACCGGCGCATCACGCCGTTCTCGCCCGTCATCTTCTCCGGCCCGGCCGCGGGCCATCGCTGGATCGAAGCCGGCAAAGGCGCGTTCAATGCCGCATCGGATTCAGCCGAACCCGGCGCTGTTCATTGCGGCACGCTGGCCAATTGCGCCGGCGGACGCACGCCCTGGGGAACCTACCTCACGTCGGAAGAAAACTTCGACGGCTTCTTCATGCTGAGCAACGCCGCCGCCGAACCGCTCGCCGCGGCGCAGCAGGATGGCGCCTGGATCTATGACGCCGGCCGCTTCGGCTATCCGCTGTTCTCCGGTTCGGCGCGGCCGTATCCGGCACAATACGACGTCTCGCGCAATCCGCACGGGCCTGCGCTGTATGGCTGGGTCACCGAGATCGATCCTTATGATCCCACGTGGCTGCCGCGCAAACGCACTGCGCTGGGCCGCAAGAAGGGCGAATGCGCCACCACGGCGCTGGCGCACGATGGCCGCGTCGTCGTCTATATGGGCGACGATCAGATCGACGAGTGCGTGTACAAGTTTGTCTCACGCAGCCGCTTCGATCCGGCCAATCGCACCGCGAACCGCGACCTGCTCGATGACGGCGCGCTCTATGTCGCCCGCTTCGATGAACGCGGCGGTGGCGAGTGGCTGCCGCTCGATCTCGCAGCAATCAATCGCGCTATCGCCGATGCGCCCTATCATCAACCGTTCGAGAGCGAAGCCGACGTCTATGTCCGCGCCCGCGAAGCGGCGCGCCTGCTTGAGGCCACGCCGATGGATCGCCCCGAAGACGTCGAGGCGCTCGTCGATGAAAACTGGCGCGGCCTCGGCACGGTGCTGGTCGTCTGCACCAACAACAAGAATGAGAGCTTCGCCCGTCCCGGCAATCCGCGCCGCGGCGAAGCGCAGCGCGAACACGTGCAGCAATCCAACCTCACCGGGCACATCATCCGCATCGATGAAGCAGGCGGCGATTGCGCCGCAACACGCTTCCGCTGGGATGTTTTCGCCCTCGGCGGCGATCCAGCGCGCGAGACCATTACGAGCGACACGGGCGTGGTTACGGCGGTCTCCGTTTCGCTCAATGGCCAACCGACCATCAGCGGCGAGCGTTTCGCCTGCCCGGACAACATCTGCTTCGATTCACGTTCAAACGTGTGGATCGCCACCGACGGCTCGGACGCCGTATTCGAGGACTGCAACGACCAAGTGGTGGTGACATCCGCGCTCGGCGAAGGTCCGCGTCCGGTGAAGCGCTTCCTCGTTGGCCCCGTGGGCGCGGAAATCTGCGGCCCGACGCTGGCGCTGGATGAGACGGCTTTCCTCGCCGCGATTCAGCACCCCGGCGAGAACGACCTCGCCGGCACGCACATCTCCGAACTGCGTTGGCGCAATGGCCGCCGCCCGCCGTCGAACTTTCCGGATGGCGGCGATTCCTGGCCGCGCTCGGCGGTCGTGGTGGTTACGCGCCAGGACGGCGGCCGCGTCGGCGATTAGCGACGCACGAAGCCTTCCTTGTGCACGACCCGGGCGACATCAAGCGCAGCGCGCACCTGCACGGCGTCGTTGTTGCGGTCCTGATCGGTGAGCGCATCCCAGGGCGCAAGCTTGTCGTGCGCCATCAGGTCGTTGTTGCGCGCCTCGCCCTGGCCCGTCGGGCGCCAACCCGCCATCAGCCGCTCCGCCACCCAGCGGTCATGCTCGCGCCGCGCCATTTGCTCCATCAACTCGGGCGCGACCGTGGGCGCGGTGTCGCCCTTCTCGTCGCCCTTAGCCGGGCGCCAGCCGGCGTCCCATATCTTCGTCATGGCAGAATCAGACGCAGCGCGGTTGGCGGCGCGATAGGTCTCCAGCACGTCTGACCAATCGCGCATCGCCGCCTGCAATTCGCGCATGCTCATCGCTTCGCGCTGCCCCAGGCCCTTATTGTAGTGCTCATGCGCGATCGCCGCGCCCTGATCGAGCGAGCCTTCGATGATGCGCGCGCGCGTGGCGTTGACTTGGTGCGCGCCGAACGCCTGCAGGTAAGCGTCGAGTTCGGCCGTGTCGTCGCCGTGCGCATAGAGTTGCGAGAACTCCGATTGGCTCGACTCGCGCATGAAGATCGGCACAGGCCAGCGCAGGCCGTGATTGCACGCCCGCTTCAAGGCGATGGAAAGGTGGATGTTGCCCGGATCGGCGCCCGTTGAGACAACGATAGCCGTGGGCTTGCCGCGGGTCTGCTCGACCCGGTCAAGCAATTCAGGGCCGATCGAGGCGGCGTCCCAGTCGAAGGGCTGGAAGGCGACGTCGGCGGTCCATAGATCGGGGTGCGCAAAGGCTTCACGATAGCGGGCCTTGAACGCCGCTTCCGCCGCTTCGGGCTGCGGCGCCAGCACGGTGATGCACGGCGGCGCGAAATGCGCCGACCACAGGCTCATCAGCACACGCGCGGCCACCGCCTCACCGGCGGAATCGAAACCAAAGAAGACGATGTGCACCCGCTCCTGGCCAAATTGCTGCGCAAGCGAGAGCAGCGTCTGGCTTTCGTGCTGCACCAGGGCGCGCGCAGCCATTTCTTCAAGCGAGAACGGCTTCGGATCAATCGGGCCGTGCTGTTCTTTCTTCTTCTCCTTGCGGCGCATTTCTGCTGAGCGCATCTCGCGCGCTTCCTTCAGCAGCATCGGCGAACGCGTCGAAACGTGCACCCCGATCGGCGGTTTGCGCCGCGCCTTGCCGACGAGGCGGCGTACCGCCGCCTCGATCTGCAGGTTGGCGGTGTCGTCAGGCTCGAACGCAACCACGTGCGCAGCATGATGGGCGCGTGCGGTGCGGAGCGTTTCGATATGCGTCGCATCGCCCGCCAGCACGATCACGCCCTTGCGCCGGAGGCCGAGCGCGGTTTCGTCGGCCAGATCTTGCGCGATCAGGATCACGCTGTCCTTGCAGCGCCGGCAATCAAGCGCAAGCGAGAGCGCCGCGGGGCTGTCGCCGGCGATAACGATATGGCGCGCGGCCGCAAGGTTGAAGATGCGTGCGAGCGACCGGCCGAGCTGGCCGGAAAACGCGAACAACAAGCCCACGACCGGCGCCGCCAGCGCCGCATAGCGCACCACTTCGCGCGCGGGATCATGCGCGTTGAAATACTCGTCCCACATGCTGACAGCGCTCAGCGTGCGGTAGAACGATTCCGAAAAGCCAAGGTCGCGCCAGACCCAAAGGCCGCCGCCGATCCACACACAGGTCAGAACCAGCACCACGCCCCAGCGAAAAACGCTGGCCTGGGTATGCGCCAGAGCGGTGAGACCGGCCGCCGCCCGCGACCAGATATTGGCGTATTTGTGCGCCATGGCGTCTCCCCTTCGCGGGCGCATTGTGGTCCCGACGCTACGGGGCGTCCAGCGCCCAAACTGGGTTGCAGCGCCGCGCCCTTTTGCCTAGCTCTCCAAGGCGTTGGCCCCGTAGCTCAGCTGGATAGAGCAGGTCCGTCCTAAGGACACGGTCGGGAGTTCGAATCTCTCCGGGGTCGCCACTGCCTATTGGGTAAGCCGGCATGGGGTCTTGGCAATTCTGGATCGATCGGGGCGGCACCTTCACTGATGTCGTGGCCGTTGGACCGGGCGGGACACAGGTCGTCGAAAAGCTGCTGTCGGAAAATCCTGAGCACTACGAGGATGCCGCGCTCGAGGCGATACGCCGTATCCTCGACGCGCACGGAGCGACCTTCGCCGATGTCGAGGCGGTCAAACTCGGCACCACAGTCGCCACCAACGCGTTGCTGGAGCGCAAGGGCGCCAAGGTCGCGTTCGTAGTCACAGCCGGTTTCGGCGACGCACTCGAGATCGGCGTTCAAGCACGGCCGCAAATCTTCGCCCTCAACATCGTCAAGCCCGATCTCCTGCATTCGCATGTGATCGAGGTGCATGAGCGGGTGAGCGCCGACGGCGAGGTGCTGACGCCGCTGGACGAGGCGCATGCGCGTTCAGAACTCGAAGCCGCGTTCAAAGCCGGCCACCGCGCCGCGGCCATCGCCTGTTTGCACGGTTGGGCTTATCCCGCTCACGAACAGCGGCTTGCTGAAATCGCGCGCGAGATCGGCTTTACACAAGTCTCGATCAGTTCAGAGGTGAGCGGGCTGATCAAGTTTATCCCCCGCGCCGACACTACCGTCGCCGATGCGTATCTCTCTCCGGTTCTGCGCGCCTATGTCGATCGCTTCACCGGCGCAGTGCGCGAGCAAGGCGGCGGAGAGAATGCCTCGCTCCTGTTCATGCAGTCCAATGGCGGCTTGGCGCCCGCTCACGCCTTCCGCGGGCGCGACGCGGTTCTTTCCGGTCCCGCCGGGGGCGTGGTGGGCATGGTGCGCGCCGCGGAGCGCGCTGGCTTCGGCAAGGCGCTCGGTTTCGACATGGGTGGCACCTCGACGGATGTGTCGCACTTCGCCGGCGCTTATGAGCGCACCAACGAAACGATTGTCGCGGGCGTGCGACTCTCCGCGCCGATGCTGGAAGTGCACACGGTGGCAGCCGGCGGGGGCTCTATCTGCTTTTTCGATGGCGCGCGTTTGCGCGTGGGCCCGCACTCAGCGGGCGCCAATCCGGGACCGGCCTGCTATCGCCGCGGCGGCCCGCTTACGATTACCGACTGCAACGTATTGCTTGGACGCGTTCGGCCCGAATTCTTTCCAGCGCTCTTCGGACCCACAGCCGATCAACCGCTTGATCGATCCATCGTTGAACAAAAGTTCGAAGACCTCAGCGCCGATGTCGGGCGCGCCGCTGGCCGCAGCATGTCGCCTGTCGAGCTTGCCGAGGGCTTTCTCAGCATCGCCAATCTCAACATGGCCGAAGCGATCAAGAAGATCTCGATTCAGCGCGGTTATAACCCGACAGAATATGCGCTTGTCGCCTTCGGCGGGGCCGGCGGCCAGCACGCTTGCGCCGTCGCCGATGCGGCTGGCGTCGGCACAATCCTACTGCATCCACTCGCGGGGGTTCTTTCAGCCTGGGGCATTGGTCACGCCGATGTGCGTGCGATCGCAGAAGAGACCATTGAGACGCCGCTCCACCGCGTGAAGAACCTCGCTGCTCTGGTCGAGCGCATGAAGAAAAAATCCGCTCAGGCGCTGGGGGGCGCAAGTGCGTTCGACGTGACCGCGAACTTGAAGTACGAGGGCGTCGATTCCACCTTGGCGATCCCATTGCGCTCAGCGGAAGCGCTCGCCGAGGCGTTTGAAGCCGAGCACTTGAAGCGCTTTGGGTTTGTCGATCGCGATCGGGACGTCGTCCTCGGCTCCATCACAGTGGAGGCCGCGCGGCGGTCGGCCAATGCCTTCGCACACGCTGAGGCCAAAACCGTCGCCGGCGTTGCAACGCGTACCGTTGCAATCGTATCGAACGGCGAAGTCCGGCACGCGCCCGTGTTCATGCGTGCGGGCCTTCCCGTGGGCCTCTCAACGCCCGGGCCCGCGCTCATCATCGAGAACGGCGCAACGACCTACGTCGCGCCGGACTGGCAGGCGGCCATCAACGCACATGGCGACGTCATCCTCACGCGTGATGCACCCGTCAAACGCACGGAAGTGGGAACAAGAATCGACCCCATCCTGCTCGAGGTGTTCAACAACCGCTTCATGGGTGTGGCCGAGGAGATGGGACTGGCGCTGCAGACGACCGCCTCATCGGTGAACATCAAGGAGCGGCTGGATTTCTCCTGCGCCGTGTTTGACCGGACCGGCGGGCTCGTCGCCAACGCGCCGCACATTCCCGTTCATTTGGGCTCGATGAGCGAGAGTGTTCGCTCTATCTTGCGCGAGCGCGCCGGGGCCTTCCGGCGCGGCGACATCTTCATGCTCAACGCCCCCCATGCGGGCGGCACGCACCTGCCTGACATCACCGTCGTCGCCCCAGTCATTCTGGGTGGCGAGAGCGCACCGGCGTTCTTTACGGCGGCGCGAGGCCATCACGCCGATGTGGGCGGCATCACGCCGGGCTCAATGCCGCCGAACAGCACCCGGATCGAGGACGAAGGCGTCCTGATCGAAACCTTCCAGCTCGTTCGGGAGGGCGCCCTGTGTGAAGCGCAGGTGCGCGCTCTGTTCGCATCGGGACCGCACCCGGCGCGCGACATTGACCGCAATATCGCGGATCTCAAGGCGCAGATCGCCGCTTGCGTACGCGGCGCGCATGAACTCGAGCGGCTCGTCGGCCACTATGGGGGCGCAGCCGTCACTGCATACATGGCGCATGTGCAGGACAATGCGGAAGAGCAAATCAGGCGCGTGATCGACCGGCTGAAGCCGGGCGCTTTCACTGTGCGGATGGACAACGGCGCCACAGTCAACGTGACCGTCACGCCGGATCTCTCGGCCCGCTCCCTGCGGGTCGACTTCGAGGGGACCAGCGCGCAGCAGCCGAACAACTTCAATGCCCCGCTGGCGATCACCCGTGCAGCGACGCTGTATGTGTTCCGCACGCTGGTCGGCGACAACATCCCGCTCAACGAAGGCTGCCTGAAGCCGATTGAGATCGCCGTTCCTGAAGGGTCGCTGCTGAACCCGCGCCCGGGCGCCGCCGTCGTTGCCGGCAATGTCGAGACCAGCCAAGTGGTGGTGGACGCACTCTATGGCGCGCTTGGCGCGCTCGCGGCGAGCCAGGGCACCATGAACAACTTCACCTTCGGCGATGCGACGCGCCAATATTATGAAACGATCTGCGGCGGCGCTGGCGCCGGCGCAACTTTCGACGGTGCGAGCGTCGTCCAGACGCACATGACAAACTCGCGCCTGACTGATCCTGAGGTGCTGGAGACGCGCTTTCCAATACTCGTAGAGCGCTTTTGCGTCCGCCACGGTTCTGGCGGGCTTGGCAAGCACCGCGGCGGCGATGGCGCGGTGCGCCGGATCCGGTTTCGCGCGCCGATGACAGCGGCCATCCTGTCCAATCGGCGCAACACCGCGCCATTCGGCTTGGCGGGAGGCGGCGACGGCAAGCCCGGCGCCAATTGGATCGAACATCAAGACGGCACGATCACGACACTCGCCGCAACGGCCGAAGCAAGCGTAGCTGCAGGCGATGTGTTTGTGATCGAAACACCCGGCGGCGGCGGCTACGGCAAAATTTGAATCAGGGGGCGCGAGATGCTGGTACTTTTGGGAATTGGCGTCGTCATCTTGGGGTTCGTCCTTCGCGCCAATCCGCTGCTGGTGGTCATGGCGGCGGCATTGACGACAGGATTGGCGGCAGCATGGACGCCCCAAGCAGACCTGCAAGCCATGACCGACGCTGCGCTTTCCACGCTTTCCGCCTTCGGCAGGGCCTTCAACGATAATCGCTATGTGAGCCTGGTGTGGTGCGTGTTGCTAGCAATCGGCCTGCTCGAGCGAGCCGGGTTGCAGGAGCGCGCACGGGCGTTGATCAGCACCGTGAAGGCAGCGACCGTCGGGCGCGTGTTGTGGGTTTATCTGGTGACCCGGCAAGTGTCGGCAGCGCTAGGCCTGACGTCTCTCGGCGGCCACCCACAGATGGTTCGTCCGCTGGTGGCGCCCATGGCCGAGGGCGCCGCGGAGACGCGGTTCGGCGCGCTGCCCGACCGGGAGCGCTACCTCGTCCGCGCGCACGCCGCCGCCGCAGACAATATCGGGCTCTTCTTCGGTGAAGACATCTTCATCGCCATCGCTTCAATCCTGCTAATCAAAGGATTCCTCGAACAGAACGGCGTGACGGTCGAGCCGCTGGAAGTGTCAGTCTGGGCTATTCCAACGGCGATAGCGGCGCTGGCGATCCACAGCGTCCGTCTGGCGTTGCTCGACGTTCGCCTGAACCGCCGCCTGGGCGCGCGGACGCGCGCCGCCAACGCCGCGGAGGCCGCACCATGATAACGCTGGCGCATGCTTACATCGTCGCAGGCGCTTTCTTCGCGGCGATGTCATTACTCTCGATGCAGGATCGTTCGAATCGCCGCCGCATCGCCAACGCCCTGTTCTGGGGCATGCTCGCGATCAGCTTTCTGGCGGGCCAATCACTTGGAGATCTCGCCAATGGGGTGCTGGCGCTTGGCCTTGTCGCCGTCGCCACGGCAGGCCTCGGCCAGGGCCAAGCCCGAACGACATCGACCGAAGAACGGCGAGAGAGCGCGCAGCGTCGTGGCAATGCGCTGTTTCTGCCCGCGTTGATCATCCCGGCGGTGGCGTTGGGCGGCACCCTTATCGCTAAGGAGACCGCTTGGGGCCGCCTCCTTATTGATCCAGCCCAGGCAACGCTGGTTTCCCTCATACTTGGCGCCTTGATCGCCGTGCTGGTGGCGATGATCTGGCTGCGCCCGCCTGTGGCAGCGCCGTTTCAAGAAGCGAGACGCCTGCTCGACGCCGTCGGTTGGGCGGCGATCCTGCCGCAGATGTTGGCCTCGCTCGGAGCGGTTTTTCTCGCCGCTGGCGTCGGCGGGCAAGTGGGGCGGCTCTTCGGTGAGTACATCCCGCTCGACACCGCGACGATGGCTGTCGCGGTGTATTGCGTTGGCATGGCCTTATTTACGGTGGTGATGGGCAACGCGTTCGCGGCGTTTCCGGTGATGACCGCCGCAGTCGGGCTCCCGGTGGTGGTCAACCACTTTGGCGGAAATCCCGCCACCGTCTGCGCAATTGGCATGCTGGCGGGGTTCTGCGGCACGCTGATGACGCCGATGGCGGCGAACTTCAACGTGGTTCCCGCCAATCTGCTTGAACTGCCGGATCGGAAGTCAGCGCTGAACGGCGTGATCCGCGCACAAATTCCCACTGCGCTTCCGCTTCTTCTAGTCAACATCGTCCTGATGCGCGCTCTGGCCTTCTGATGCATATTCTCACCCAAGAACTCGCCGAGAAATTTTCCGCGCTCGCACTTGCTCACGTGAGCCGGGAATATCCGAACAAGCTCGACCACGTGCTCGACAGTGAAGCCGATGCGCTGGGCCCTCGCGCGCTGCATCCGATCTTCTTCGGCAGCTTCGACTGGCATTCCTGCGTCCATGGCTACTGGCTGCTTGCGCGACTGGCGCGGCGTTATCCCAACATCTCGCAGGCGGAGCGCATCACCGCACTGTTCGGCGAGCGATTTACCGAAGCGAATGTCGCCGCGGAGTGCGCTTACCTTGGTCGGCCCAGCGCCCGCGGCTTCGAACGTCCCTATGGCTGGGGGTGGTTGCTCGCGCTTCAGGCAGAGCTCGATCAACATCCAGAAAACAGCCCACTTGCGTCCGCCGCAGCGCGCCTTCGCCCACTCGCCGCGCGCTTCGTCGATCGCTTTGCCGGATTTCTGCCGCTGTGCGACTATCCGGTGCGCACCGGCGTGCACTCCTCCACGGCGTTCGCGCTGCGACTCGCGGCCGACTATGTCGAGGCTGAGGCGCCGCAAGTTTACGCGCTGATGCAGGAGAAGGCCCTGCGTTGGTACGGTGGCGACGCGTCGGCTCAAGCTTGGGAGCCTAGCCAGGACGACTTCCTTTCGCCCACATTGATGGAAGCCGCCTGCATGCGCCGGTTCATGGCCCCGAGTGCATTCAGGACTTGGCTTGCAGCTTTTCTGCCGCGCGCCGCTGATGGCGCGCCTGCTTCCCTGTTCGCGCCCGCACGCGTGAGCGACCGCACTGACGGCAAAATCGCTCACCTCGATGGCCTCAATTTTTCGCGCGCGTGGTGCTGGCGTGAACTGGCCGCGTCGCAGCCCTCAGGAAGCGCTTTGGCGCGCCGCGCTGAGGATGCGGCCCGACTTCATCTGTCTGCGAGCCTAGCCCATGTGGGCGGCGATTATATGGGCGAACATTGGCTGGCGACGTTCGCGTTGCTCGCGCTCGACGGCCTCTAACCGCTTCCTCGTCTCATTCCGCCGCTCTGAACGCCATCGGCATGCTCACTTGGGCGCCGACGGTGGAGCGGCCGTCGGGGAATTGGCTTTGGGCGCGGAAGCGGCGGGCGATGCGCAATGCCGCCTCGCCGAAGCCCTGCCCGGGCGGATTCTCTTCCGCCACGCTGCAATCGAGCCGCAGATTGCGCTGCACGATGCAGGCGAGCGTCACCCGGCCGTCGATGTTGTTGTAACGCGCGCGGCGCGGATAGTAGCGGCTGTAATCGCTCGCGCTCGGCCGTTGCGAGAACGGCACGTCCGCGTAGGAGACTGAGGGGCCGCGCGGCAGTTCGCCTTCCGCCGTTTGAGCGGCGGTGACGTTGAAGCGTACCACGAGTTGTGTTTCGTAGCCTGCCCCGTTGGCGGGATAGCGCGCACCGAGCGCGACGCGCATGGCTTCGGCGGCGGCGGCGCTGCTCTCGACATCCTGATCGATCACCCGCGCACTGTCGACGAGGCCTTCCGGCGTCACATGCACCAATAGCGTCACCGCCACGTCGCGGCGCAGCGCCATGATCTCGGGCGTGAGGTTTGGGCTCGCGATCGCCAGCGGCTCAATCTCGCTTGGGCCGCGGCCCGGCGGGAAAATGACGCGATAGCTTGCATCGAAGGGCGCGCTGCGCCCGCGCCAATCGGTCGGCCATGTCGCCGCCGCGATCATACGGCGCGCTTCAGCGCCATAACCGATATCCGGCGCGCTTTCGCGCACGATGCGGATGTTGCCGGCTTTGCCATCGGCGCCGATGGTGAATTCAGCGTCCGCATAGCCAGAGAGAATGGAAGCCAGCATGCCCGGCGTGGGCCGCGGACGCGGCATCGTCAGCGGACGCACGTGCAGCCGGTTCTGGTCGCCCAGGCCCGGCCATTCTTCGTCGACCTGCGCCTGCTCGTCCGGGGCGCCGTTAGCGAGATCGCGTCCGGAGCGCGCGTTCAGATAGACCAGCACGCCGATCACGAGCAGCGCGGCCAGCACAACAATGGCGCCGGCGAGCACACGGCGGTCGAGCTTGAAGGGCGGCCGCGCCGCCGGCGCTCGCGCGGCATCGGGCTTTGGCGTCTCGGGCGGCGTGTCGCTTACGTCCATGCCGCACGCCCTACACCAGACCACGCAGCGCCGAAAGCTGGAGCCGTCAGGACGCCCGCTTCTTTGCCGCGATCTTCCGTTTGGGCTTCGCTGGCCAATCCAGTTCGACCCAGGCCGGCGCGTGATCGCTGGTCTTTTCCCAGCCGCGCACTTCGCGGTCGACGCCGCCGCGCTTCAGCTTGGGCGCAAGCTCGGGGCTCAAGAGCAGGTGGTCTATGCGCAGCCCGGCGTTGCGCTGATACGCATTCCGAAAATAGTCCCAGAACGTGTAGACGCGCTGGCCCGGATAGAGCGTGCGGATCGCGTCGGTCCAGCCCTGCTTCAGCAGCTTGGCGTAGGCTTCGCGCACTTCAATGCGAAACAGGGCGTCGTCGGTCCAGCGCTCGGGCTTGTAGACGTCGATCTCCGTCGGCATCACGTTGTAATCGCCCGCGAGCACGGCTGGCGCGCCGGCCGTGAGCAGTTTCTTGGCGTGCTTCTGCAGCCGCTGAAACCAGGCGAGCTTGTACTCGAACTTCGGCCCCGGCCAGGGATTGCCGTTCGGCGCATAGAGGCAGCCGATCACCAGCCCCTCCACTTCCGCTTCGATATAGCGGCTGTGCGCATCCTCGCTATCGCCTGGAAGCGCGCGGCGGCGCTCAATGAGCTGTCCGCGCCGCGAGAGGATGGCGACGCCATTCCAGCTCTTCTGCCCGCGCCAGATCGCGCTGTAGCCAGCGTCGCGGAGCGCTGCTTCGGGGAATTTCTCCTGCGGCGCCTTGAGTTCCTGCAAGCAAACGAGGTCCGGCCGCGCCGCATCGAGCCAGCGCAGCAGCACGTTCAGTCGTCCATTGACGCCGTTGACGTTGTACGTGGCGATGATCATCGCGCCCGAGTGTTGCAGCTTGAGCCGCGCTTGGCCACCGGACGCAATTTGCTTGGCGATCCTACAATCTCCTGTTTCAGTGACGCCGGATCGGGGGAGAGGCGTCCCATGCGCTTGGCGTTGCGCGCGGCAGCGGCAAATGTCCTGCTCGCCGCTGTCCTGCTGCTTGCCGCTTGCGGCCCGCAGATTGGCCGCCTGGAGCGCGGAGAAACCGGGCGCGTGGTGCGCGCCTATAATGGCGACACGTTGGAGCTCGATTCCGGCTTGCGCGTCTTCCTCGCCGAAGTGGATACGCCGCAAGGCGATGCCCCCTACGCCGCTCAGTCCCAAGGCGAGCTGGAAGCGCTGACGCTGCACCGCGACGTGCTGCTCGCCTATGGCGGCGCAAAGCGTTGGGTGGGACGGCCGCGCGAAGGCGAGCAGCAGCCGCGCCAAGCGGCGATCGCGCATGTGTTCGTCAAGAGCGAAGGCGGACGCTGGTTCTGGCTGCAGCACGAACTGGTCTCGCGCGGCGCAGCCTATGTGCGTCCGCGCCACGACAATCACGCCCGCAGCGCTGAGCTGCTGCGACTGGAACAGCAAGCCCGGGCAAGTGAGCGCGGACTGTGGGGCCGGCGCGAGTATCACGTGCAAACCACGCATGCGGCGGCGCGCCTGGCGCTGGCGGCGAACCAGAATTGCATGCGTGGCGACGCGCCCTATCGCATCGTCGAGGGCGAAGTCGCGGAGGTGCGGACTTCCGGCCGGCGCGCCTCACTGCGCATGGCCGGCGCTTCCGCTGAGGAGATGTTTGCTCTGGTGGCGTTCGGCGACGCCTTCGCCCGCTGGGATGGTCCGGCCTTTGCCTCCTTACGGGGTGTGCGCGTGCGCGCGCGTGGGCCGCTTGGCGTCTTCCAAGGCGAGCCGCAGCTCTGCCTTGAGCACGGGAGCGACCTTGAACTCCTGCGAGATGCCCGATGATGTCGGGGCGCAGGCCCCCACGCACGAAAAAGGGCCGGGCATGGCGCCCGGCCCCCTCGATACTTCTGCTGCTCGGCGCCCTTAGGCCGCGGCGGCGGCCTGCCTCTTGGAGGCCAGCGAGGCCGTCACCTTCTGCACGGCGTCGTCGCGGCTGACCTTTTCCACCGCGGCCAACTCGCGGGCCATCCGGTCGAGCGCGCTCTCATAGAGCTGACGCTCGGAATAGGATTGCTCCGGCTGGTCGGACGCACGGTGCAGGTCGCGCACCACTTCGGCGATCGATACGAGGTCGCCCGAATTGATCTTCGCTTCGTATTCCTGGGCGCGGCGGCTCCACATCGTCCGCTTGATGCGGGCGCGGCCTTGCAGCGTCTTCATCGCCTCGGTGACGACCTCAGCCGACGCCAGCGCGCGCATGCCGCAGGACTTCGCCTTCGTGGTCGGCACGCGCAGGGTCATCTTGTCCTGCTCGAACGAGATCACGAACACGTCGAGATCGATGCCGGCGACCGATTGCTTCTCAACCCCCATGACACGGCCCACACCATGCGCCGGGTAGACGATATGGTCGCCCGGGCGGAAAGCGATCGGCGTGGCGTTGGAAGATTGCATGCGTGGCACTCCGTTATGTCAGAGCAGCCGACAGTTACGCAGCGACAGCGGAGCTGGCGCAAAGGGAACCCACCGGACCGGATTAACCGTTCCGCGATGTTATGCCCTTAGCGCAGCTCGTGGCGCGTTTGACTGATCCGACTGCCGGGCGGCTTGCGCGCGCCCAATTCGATTGAGAATTATTGTATATCACAAAATTAGGCCGCGCGGAAGCGGCACTACTGAAGCACGATCACTCCCCGGAACCGGGCTTCGTGCTGAAATACTTCTCGTACTTCCCCTTTTCGTCGCGAAACTTGTCCGCGTCCGCCGGGGCCGTGCCCTTTACGGTAATATTTGGCCACACGTGAGCGTATTCAGTGTTGATCTTCAGCCACTTGCCGTCCGGCTCGTCCTGGCTGTCGGGCTTGATCGCGTCGACCGGGCATTCCGGCTCGCAGACGCCGCAATCGATGCACTCGTCGGGATGGATAACGAGGAAATTCTCGCCCTCGTAGAAGCAGTCGACCGGGCAGACCTCGACGCAGTCCATGAATTTGCAGCGCACGCACGCGTCGGTGACGATGTAAGTCATTGGTCCCAGTCCGTTCCGCGCGGCTGAAATGACGACCGCGAGCGCCAGCGTCAAGCGAGGGCGTCTGCGTCAAGTTCGTCGTAAAGCAGCCGGGCTTCGGCGGCCGGCCCGCGGCGCTCGTTCAGAGCAAGGACGCGGATGCTGCGCAGCAGCCCGCCAACGCGCAGAACCAGCGTGTCTCCCGCCGCCACCTCGACCGACGGCTTTTCAAGCCGCCGCGAGGCGCCATCCCGGATGAGGCGGACCCCGCCCTCGCTGACCAGGCGCGCCGCCGCCGCCCGCGTCTTCGCCAGCCGCGACCGGAACAGCCAGACATCCACCCGCTGCCGCAGCTCGCTCAAGACGGCACGCTCCGGCGACGGCGCGGCGCCTCTGCGCCGGGCGGCAGCAAGTTGGCGAGCGCGGAGAAGGCGTTCTCGGCCGCCGGCGCCGGGCGTGGCTTGCGCCGCCGCGGAGGCGCCCGCCGCCAATGCGCGGGCGCGGCTTCGGTCTGCGCGACGCGGCGATAGCCCAGCGCGCTGAGGATGGCGCCGAGTTCGCGCGCTGGCCGGCCAATCAGCCGTGCGAGAGCGGCGTCGGACGGCTGCGGCTGAGCCTCCAGCGCTTCAGCGAGGCGCTCAACCAGATCAAGCCGCACGGCGATGCGCCCGCAGGCGCGATAGCCGGCGGCGGCGCACTCCGCCCACGACCGCTGTTCGATCAGCGCCAGCGACAACGCGCCGGGACGGGCGACGAACACCGGATGAGGCTTGTTCACGTGGGCGGCGTGCCAGAGCAGCGCCAGCGTGTGCGCCGCGCGCGGCTTGATCAGCGCCGGCAGATAGATGCTGTGACGGCCGATGCGCACGCCGTGACGCGCCAGCGCGGCGCGGCCCGCTTCGGTGACGTGCTCAATGTCTTCGTGCGCGGCGTCGAGCGCGCCGGCGTTTTCGATCAGGCGGAAGGCGAGCCCCCGCGCGTCGGACGGCAGCTTGTTGTCACGCCAGGCCGCCTCCAGCGAGACCAGCGGGCGCAGATCGTGCGCGACCATCTGCGCCAGCCATCGCTCCAGCCGCTCACGCGCGGCGTTGCGTTCTGGTTCGGCGGCCTGATCGGCGCCAATCAGCTCCAGGCGCGGCTTCAGCACCGGCGCGCCCGGCGCCAGCTTCGCCACCGGCGCGCTGCTGACGCGCAAGCGTGCGTCCTTGCCGAGTTCGATCTCCTCATCGGCGGCGTGCGCGATCCCCATCAGCCGCCGCGACACTTCCGGCCGCAGCGCCCGCAGCGCGGCGTTGCGCACAGCGCGCCCCTCCAAGCCCGAGGTCGTGCGCGGATCCGGCTTGAACTCCAGGCCTTCGAGACGGCCAACGAAATGGCCCTCGACCGTCACCTCGCCGTCTTCGGAAATGCCGGCGAGCAAAGCGTCTTCGCGCTTGAGGCTCTTGAGCAAGGCGCTGGTGCGGCGGTCGATGAAGCGCTGCGTGAGCGCGTTGTGGAGCGCGTCGGAGAGGCGATCCTCGACTTCGCGCGTACGCGCGCGCCACTCTTCGACGTCCTGGAGCCAATCAGGCCTGCTGGCGGCGTAGGTCCAGGTGCGGATGTTGGCCAGGCGCGCGTGCAGCGCATCGAGATCGCCTTCGCTGCGGTCGAGCCTCTCAACCTCGGCCGCCACCCACTCACTCGGCACGCGGCCTTTGGCTGAGAGAATGTAGCCGGCGATGCGGCCCGCGAGGCGCGCATGCTCGTCCTGGCTGAGCTTGCGGAAATCCGGCAGCTGGCAGGCTTCCCACAAACGGCGCACCTGCTCGGGCGAACGCACGCGGTCCATCAGATCGTCATCGGCGGCGAGCACGCGCAACACCGCTTCATCATCAGCGCCGCGCACGCGCATCAGGCCGGGCCGGTCCGGCGGCTTTTCCAGCGAAGCGATCAGCGCTTCGACGCTGCCGAATTTCAGCACCTCGTTGCGCCACTGGATCGCCTCGATGCTCTCGAACTCATGCGCTTCGACGCGTTCAACGATCTCTTCGTCGAACGGTTCACACTCGCCGGTCTCGCCGAACGAACCGTCGCGCGTGAAACGGCCGGCGCGGCCGGCGATCTGCGATATCTCGTCAGGGCGCAGATCGCGCCAGGTGCGGCCGTCGAACTTGCGGCGCGACGCGAATGCCACGTGATCGACGTCCATGTTGAGGCCCATGCCGATCGCATCGGTGGCGACGAGGAAATCCACCTCGCCGTCCTGGTAAAGCTTCACCTGCGCGTTGCGCGTGCGCGGCGACAGCGCGCCCATCACCACCGCCGCGCCACCGCGATGGCGGCGCAACAATTCGGCGATCGCGTACACCTCCTCCGCCGAGAAGGCGACGACAGCCGAGCGTTTCGGCAGCTTGGTGATCTTTTTGGGGCCAGCATAGGCGAGCGTCGACATGCGCTCACGGCGGATGATCTCGGCCTCGGGCAGCAGCTTCTTGATCATCGGACGCATCGTGTCCGAGCCGAGCAGCATGGTCTCGCCGAAGCCGCGCGCATTGAGGATGCGCTCGGTGAAGACGTGGCCGCGATCGAGATCGCGCGCGACTTGGATTTCATCCACCGCCAGGAACTCGACCGCGCGGTCGAGCGGCATCGCCTCGACGGTGCAGACGAAATAGCGCGCGCTTTCGGGCGCGATCTTCTCCTCGCCGGTAATGAGCGCCGCCGCCGCTTCGCCCTTGGCCGCCACCACCCGGTCGTAGACTTCGCGCGCCAACAGGCGCAGCGGCAGGCCGATCATGCCGCTCGCGTGGCCCAGCATGCGCTCGATGGCGAGGTGGGTTTTGCCGGTATTGGTCGGACCCAAGACCGCCTTGATGACCGCCCTGGAACGGGCGCGCGCGTTCATGCTGGAACGATGGGTCGCGGCTGCGGCCATTTCAAGCCGCGCCCAGCGCTGCCGCCCCGCACAGTAAACAGAAGCTGAAAGCGGGAAGAATGGAGCAAGAACGAATCACTTGCGAATCACCTCAACTGATTCGTTCTTCGGACGTTCACGCCCAATATCTTGCGGTTAATACTTAAGTAACACACAAGACTTGAGCGGCGCTGCCTCCAGCGCCGCTCTGCTTCACAACATCTTGGGGGTAGGCGCGCCGCTTAGCGCAAGCGCTGGCCATTGAAGCTCAGGCGCTTGGCTTCCAGCCGGACCACGCCGACGCCGTCGGTCGGCATCTCGATCGTGATCGGCGCCCACATGCCGCTTGAGGTCTGGGCGAACACGAAGTTCAGGGTCGCGGCCTCTTGTGGATCACTGAACCCGGCGATCGGGTTGAACTGGACCCGGCAGCGGACCCCTGGGCCCTGATAAGCGCGCGAGTTCACATTCACCCGGCCGTTCGGCTGCATCACGAAGTCAAAACGCGAGCGGCCGTCCATGTAGATGCGCAGGGTGCGCGCACACGGGTCGCCGGTGGCGGTCACCATCGCGGCGATGGCGCTGATCTGATCGATGACGCCGCGGCGCTGGGCGGCGGTGGCGGGCGGATCGCCCATGCCCATGCCGGCCGGAACCGAGCTGGTGGTAACGTCGCTGGCGCTGAAATTGGCCCGGACCAGGCGTCCATTGGGCCGGTCGTCGCGCCGGCGCCCACCTTGGTGCTGATAGGCGCTAGGGCGCAGCGAACCATCCTCGGCCACCACCCCGCGCACCGAATAATTGTAGTCCTGGCTCCGGCGCAGGGCCGCGCCGATCCAGCCCTTCATTTCTCGGCTGGCGGTGGCCTCGTAGGTCGAACCCGACTGATGGAAACGGTAATTGAAGTCGCCCGCGTCGATGCCCCGGGCGATGACCGCGTAGGAGCCCTCAAAAGTGCGCTCGACCGGCTGGGCGGCGGCCGGGCCGCCTGCCGCCAGGCTCAGGCCGAACGCCGCCAGGGCGCCTAGGAAGGTCCGCTTAGTCTTGGTCATGGTCTCACTCGTTGGGATGAACATATAGGCGGGACGATCTGATCCCGGCATGAACCAAATCGGGCGCTTTCATGGAAGCATTCCGCCTCGATCCTTGACCCGCCCGGGCCCTTCGCGTATGCGTCCGCGCTTCAAATTTCCTCACTTTAGAGAGCCACGTCCCATGTCCCGCCGCTGCGAGCTGACCGGCGTCAACCGCCAAATCGGCCATAAGGTCAGCCACTCGAACATCAAGACCAAGCGGGAGTTCAAGCCGAACCTCGTGGACGTGACGCTGTCCAGCGATGCGCTGGGCCAGTCGTACAAGCTCCGCATCACCGCGGCGGCCCTCCGCTCGGTCGATCATCGCGGCGGCCTCGACCAGTTCCTGCTGAAGGCGGACGAAGCCGAACTCTCCACGCGCGCGGTGAAGATCCGCCGCGAGCTGAAGAAGAAGCTCGGCGAAGCAGCCGCAGCCTAACCGGCGCTCAGTTCAATTGATGATGTCGAACGCCAGCAGCAGCGTGCGCTGGCGATCGCTGAAATTATCGTCCGAGACGATGTAGAGCCGTGTCGCGCCATTCGGCATGCGCACGGCTGACACGCCTTCGAAATTGTCGACCGGCATCGGCGGCGCCAACACCGCCAATTCCTCCACGTGTGCAACCACGCCGCCCGGATCGAGCGAAGCCGCTGGGAACGTCGTGATGCGCGCACGCGCGCCGATCACGGGCGCGTAGAAGCGCTCAAGCGCGACGAAGTCGCCGTTCGGCAAGCGGTCAAGGCTGGTCAGCGAGTAGCCGCCATCGAGCGGATAGCGGGAGCGCGTGGGCACGGGCGCTTGCGCATCGAGCGGGGCGAGCCAGAGCGGCGTGCTGCGATGGCCCTCGCCCTCGGCGCCGACCAGCAACGCGCCCTCCGCCGTCGCGGTCATCGCCTCGAGCCCCGCATTGTGCGGCAGGCGGCGCACATGATCGAGCCGCGGGCCGCGGCGAGCAGCGCCGAACGGGCCGTCGCGATTGAGATCGTAGATGCGGATGGTTTGCGTCTGCTCGAAGCTGACGGCGATGCGGCCGTCGGGCAATTGCGCGACATCCTCTGAATCGCCCGACTGCTTGTTCTCGAATGGTTCGCCGCGCTCGTCGCGCATCAACGCCGAGCGCGCGCCAGCAAGGCCGACGAGATCACCGGATTCATTCAGAACGAGGCGCGCCTCGAACCACTCGCCGTCATCGCTGATCGCGATCATGCGGCCGTCATCGAGCACTTCGAGGCCGGAAAGCCCGCCAAATGCGTCGTGGCTCGGGCCGATCAGGTGCAAGCCGCCGCGGAAGCGCAAGCGGCCGGCTTGGGGCTCGGGAAACGTCACCGCCTCGACGCGGATGTCGAGCGAACGCCATTGATCGGTGATCGGCGGGGGATCAGCCGAAGACGGCGAGCACGCCAACAGCGTCAGCGCCAGCAATGCCAAAACGCCCCTCATGCGGCAGCCGCACGCACGCGCCGCGCCGGCTGCGGCGCATCGATCGGGCCCGGCTCGTCGAACAGCTCAGCGAGTTTCTCCGTCATCGCGCCGCCGAGCTGCTCGGCGTCGGTGATGGTGACGGCGCGGCGATAATAGCGAGTGACGTCGTGGCCGATGCCGATCGCGATCAGCTCCACCGGCGAGCGTTGCTCGATCCAATGGATCACCGTGCGCAGGTGGCGCTCAAGATAATTGCCGGGATTGGCCGAGAGCGTTGAATCGTCCACCGGCGCGCCGTCGGAGATTACCATCAGGATGCGGCGCTGCTCAGCACGGCCGAGCAGGCGCTCGTGCGCCCACATCAACGCTTCGCCGTCGATGTTCTCTTTAAGCAAGCCCTCGCGCATCATCAGGCCGAGATTGCGCCGCGCGCGCCGCCACGGCGCGTCAGCCGCCTTGTAGACGACGTGGCGAAGATCATTGAGCCGTCCAGGCTGCGGCGGGCGTCCGGCCTCCTGCCAGCGTTGCTTGGATTCTCCGCCCTTCCAGGCGCGCGTGGTGAAGCCGAGGATTTCAACCTTCACCCCGCACCGCTCCAGCGTGCGCGCGAGAATGTCGGCGCAGAGCGCCGCGACCATGATCGGCCGGCCACGCATCGAGCCGGAATTATCCAGCAGCAATGTGACAACCGTATCGCGGAACGGCATGTCCTCTTCCTGCTTGAACGAAAGCGCAGCGAGCGGATCGGTGATCACGCGCGTGAGGCGCGCTGTATCGAGCAAGCCTTCTTCTAGATCGAAGCTCCAGGCGCGATTCTGCTTGGCCAAAAGGCGGCGCTGCAGCCGGTTCGCCAAGCGGCCGACAACGCTCTGCAGCGGCTTCAGCTGCGCATCGAGATAGGCGCGCAGACGTGCGAGTTCTTCCCCGTCGCAGAGATCTTCCGCGGCGATGGTCTCATCATAGGTCCGGGTGAAGACCTTGTAGTTCAGGTTGGGGTCTTCTGCGTCGTTGCGAGATTTCGGCCGGATCGGCTTTTCGCCCGGCTCGTCCTGCTCGGACTCTTCCTGCTCTTCGGTATCGACCTCCGATTCAATGGAGACGGTGCGGTCGCTGTCATCGACATCGCTTTCCGTCATTTCCATCTCGGCGGGCATTTGCTCCTGATCTTCGTCCTCGCCGTCGCTCGAATCCGGCTGCGGCGGCGGGTTCTCGTCGGCTTGGGCTTCGTCCTCGTCTTCCTCGCGTTCGGCCGGCGCCATTTCATCGCCAATGCCGAGGTCGGTGAGCACTTCGCGCATCACCTTGGCGAAGGCTTCCTGATCGGCCTGTGCGCTGGCGAGGCGGTCGAGATCTTTGCCTGCGCTTTGCTCGATGTCCTTGCGCCAGACATCGACCATCGCTTGCGCATTGGCCGGCGGCTTCAGCCCGGTCAGCCGCTCGCGCACCATCAGCGACAGCGCTTCCGCCATCGGCGCGGAGGCGCGATTGGTCATGCGCGCAACGCCCTTGCGCTCAAGCGAATCCGCCAGCGCTGCGGTGAGGTTGTTGGAAACGCCTTTCAGCGCATTGGCGCCGAGCGCCTGCAGCCGCGTTTCCTCCACCGCGTCGAACACGGCGCGCGCTTCAGCGCTGTGCGGACGCAGCTTAGCGTGGGCGCGATCGTCGTGGTGCGCCAGGCGCAGCGCCATGGCGTCAGCCTGGCCGCGGATGCGCTCGGCGTCGGCGTCGGAAATCGTGCGCGGCGGATGCGGCAACACGATCTTGCCAGGCGACAGCCGCGGCCCCTCTGCGCCGAACGTCACCTCAAGCTCGTCCTCCGCGCCCGCCAGCGCGCGCGTCGCCTGCGACAGCGAGCGCTTGAAGATTTCGGCGGGGGTTTCGCGCTGGGCCATTATGCGGGCACCACACGCGGGTCCATCGCAAAACCAAAAACGTCATCTCCATTGACCGGGCCGATTGACGCCATTCTCCTGCAATTGTTCTTCATTCCGCGCCAAAGACGATCGCTCATCACCACAAAGCAATCAGGCGCGACATGCCGGAGCAAAGCGTCAAACGGCGTCCGAGAGGACTCATAGTCTTCTTCAGTCGGCTGCTCGTCCGAAACAGACATAGGACGTTGAAAGTAATTGCAGAAGGAAACGTTCTTCCAGAACGTCGCCTTCCCACCCCGTACGCCTAGGTCAAAATCGCCAGTGAACGCCGCATAAGCGTTTCTGAACAGCCGCGTTCGGCACGGATGGTCACCCACACCGTAGTCCTCAACCACCTGAATCGTGTGGTTTCGATCCAGACACTCGGGATTCTCATCGTAATGAGACTCCCCAACCAAGAGTAGATTCACCCCTCGGAATTGCCCCTTCGATACCCAGGGATCGAATCTCCAAGGGCTGGGCTCCATCTTAAGCCACCTTCACACGCGTCGCCGCTTCCGGCAGGTCGGCGCCGAACGCGCGCTGGTAGAACTCGGCCACGGTTGGCCGCTCTAGTTCGTCGCACTTGTTCAGGAAGGTCATGCGGAAGGCCATGCCGACATCGCCGAAGATCTCGGCGTTCTGCGCCCAGGTGATGACCGTGCGCGGGCTCATCACGGTGGAGATGTCGCCATTGATGAACGCGTTGCGAGTCATGTCGGCGACACGCACCATCGCCATGATCTGCCGCTTGCCTTCCGCATTGTTGTAGCTCGGCGACTTCGCCAGCACGATGTCGGCTTCGACGTCGTGATCGAGATAATTGAGCGTCGCCACGATCGACCAGCGGTCCATCTGCGCCTGGTTGATCTGCTGCGTGCCGTGATAGAGCCCGCTGGTGTCGCCCAGGCCGATCGTGTTCGTGGTCGCGAACAGGCGGAAGAATGGATTGGCGGTGATGACGCGGTTCTGGTCGAGCAGCGTCAGCTTGCCTGACGCTTCCAGCACGCGTTGGATCACGAACATCACGTCCGGACGGCCCGCATCGTATTCATCGAAGCAGATCGCCACCGGGCGCTGCAGCGCCCAAGGCAGCATGCCTTCGCGGAATTCGGTGATCTGCTTGCCCTCTTTCAGCACGATCGCGTCCTTGCCGACGAGGTCGATGCGGCTGACATGGCTGTCGAGGTTGATGCGCACCATCGGCCAGTTGAGGCGCGCGGCCACCTGCTCGATGTGGGTCGACTTGCCGGTGCCGTGATAGCCCTGGACCATGACGCGGCGGTTGAAGGCAAAGCCAGCCAGGATCGCCAGCGTCGTCTGCGGATCGAAGCGGTAGGCTTCGTCCACCTCCGGCACGTATTCGGTGCGCTGGGAAAAGGCCGGAACCTTCATGTCGCTTTCCACCCCGAAGGTGCGGGCGGAGACTTGCTTGTCCGGCTTCAGCGAGAGGAGTTCGTCAGCGGTGGTCATAATTTCTCTTTATGGCCGCAGCTCAAGGTAAGCCAAGGCGATTTGTGCGGCTGCTCAATGACGCAGCACGGGGAAAGTGGCGCAGATCGCCTGGGCGGCTAGCCCCAGAAGGCCAGGCGCCGTCAAGAAAGCGGCGATCGCCTCCTCAAAATAGAGGCCGCGCAGCCAAAGCCCAACCGCCAGTTCGGCCGACAATAAATACAGGAGCCACAGCGCCCCGATCGCGGCTCTGGCGCCAAGGGGTGCGCCCGGCGCGAACCGGCGCAGCGCAAAGCCGCTCGCGAGCCAGCATACCGCCAGCATCAGCGGCGCTTCGACCGCAACAGCCCCTAACGGCCCGAAATGGGGCTCAAGCAGCAGCGTCCTGGGAATGGCGAACAGGAAACCAGCGGCGAAGGCGATGCAGAAGTACGCCAATGCCGCGGCGACAACCCGCACTAGACCAGCCCGCCCGCCTTGAGGGTCTGATAGGCCTTCAGCACGCGCTGCAAATTGGCCTCGGCGCTGCGGTCGCCGCCATTTGAGTCCGGGTGCCAGCGTTTGACCAGCTCGGCATAGCGGGTGCGGATGTCGGCGGCGGTGGCGTTCTCGTCCAGCGACATCGCCTCGAGCGCCATCACCTGCAAACGCGAGATGCGCCGTCGGGGCGCCGCAGCCTGCGGCGAGGCGCCGTCATTGGCGCCGAACATGCCGAACGGATCGCTGGCCTGGCCGTTGCGGAAGCGGCGTGCAGCGGCGGAATAGCGGTCGAGCCGGCCGGAACGGAAGGTCCAGGTCGGCCGGTGGCCGGTCTCCTCCCGCTTCTGCCAATTCGCCAGCTCGTCATCCGACATGCCGGAAAAATAGTCCCAGCGGCGGTTGTAGTCGGCCGCGTGCTCAAAGCAGAAGTGCCAGTACTCGCCCATGCGGTCGCGCCCCTTGGGAGCGCGGTGGGCGCCGGCGCGGTCACAGCCTATGTGATCACAGGCGCGGTCATTTGGCGCGCGCGAAGCTTTCGCCGCGTCTGGCTTCTTGACGCGGATGTCGACAAATTTGGGCCTGTATTGGAAGGCGCTCGCCATGGGTTGGTGAGTATGGGCGCCAGAGGTTAAGCGGACAAGGAATTGACAACCGGCAAAACGCATCTTTCCCGCGCCGAGCGCATTAAATTGGCGTTGACGCGACAGTTCGCGCCGGCGGCGCTTGAGCTTGAGGACGAATCCGCACGTCACGCGGGCCATGCCGGCGCGCGCCCAGGGGGCGAGACCCATTACCGCTTGCGCATGGTGGCGCAAGCGTTCGACGGTTTATCGCGCGTGGCGCGTCAACGCTTGGTTTACGGCGCGCTTCGTGAAGAATTCGACACGGGGTTGCATGCGCTGTCGCTCGACCTCAAAACGCCACAAGAGGCGCGCCCCTGAGCAAGGCGCGCCGCGGGGGATGAGATGCTGCGGCGGGCGGCGGCCTGGGTACTGACCGTACTGATCGGCGTCGTGATCGGCGCCGCTTCGCTGTGGGCGACGCTCGAAATCGGCGGCTCCAGCTTCGGCGCGCATTTCGGGCTGTGGTCGCACAATCGCGCTGCCGGTTCGACCGCGGCGGGCCCTTACACGCGCGCCATCATCGCCCGCGACGGTCTCCTGGCGCTGAGCGCGCGCGAGGCGCTCTATTTCAATCTCGACAGGGATGCCGGCGGCCGCCCACTCGACGAGAGCTGCGTCTACGAATTGCGCGGCGCGCCCCTGGCGGCGCGTTGGTGGTCAGTGACGCTCTATGGCGACGACGGCTTCCTGGTCGACAATGGCGACAACGCCTATTCGGTCGATGCTTCGCGCATCGGCGCCGGGACCTGGAGCATTCGCATCGCGCCGGTGCAGGGCAGCGCGCCTTATTGGCTCTCGTCGCGCGGCGCGGGCCGGGGCTTTGCATTGACGCTGCGCGTCTACAACCCGCAGGACGATTTCCGCCCGAGCGCGGAAAGCTTGCCCGTTCTGTCGCAAGTCTCCTGCGCGGAGGCGCACTGATGGGCAAATATGTTCAGACCGCCATCCTGATCGCCATCATCACGCACGTCATGTTGCTGTTCGCGCTGCCGCGGGGGCTGATGCATGTGGCGATGCAGCGGCTTGGCGCGGCCGGCGAAAACGCCTGGCACAGCGGCGAGCGGGTCACTGCGCGCTCGCGTCAAATCGTGCGGCCGTCGCCGGACTTTGCATACGCCTCTTGCGTCTATGATCTGAGCCGCGGCCCCGTGCGCATCACCGTGACGCCGTGGCCTTCGTATTGGTCGCTCTCGCTCTATGGCGCCAACAGCGACAATTTCTATGTGATCGACGATCGTGAAGCGCGGCGCGGCGCGGCGATCCTGCTTATCCGCGCCGGCAGCCGCCATCCCGAGACGGACGACACCGTGGTTGAAAGCCCGAGCGGGCGGGGCATCGCGCTCATCCGCCGGCTCGCGCCCTCGCCGGAAACGCATGCCGGCGCTGTCGCCGCCGCGAGCGCCGACATCTGCGCGCCGAGCTAGCTGGAATAAGCCAAACGCAACGCCGCGAGGCGCGCGAAAGCGAGCGTCACCGCCTTGCGCCGCGCCGCGTTGAGCGGGCGCGTGGGCGCATCACGTAGGATCGCGCCGCCGAAGCCGTCGGCCACGATCAAGCCCACCTCCTCCGGAATCAGTTCGCGCGGAAAGTCCTCCGTCACGGCGAAGAAAAAGCGCTCGCAATACTCAAGATAATCCGGCCATTTGAGATCGACGGCGTAATCCTCCAGGCAGGATTTCGTCTCCACGATCCAGATCTCGCCTTGCTGGGTCAGCCCCATCACGTCGGCGCGGCGGCCATTGGCGAGCGGCACTTCGAGCAGTGTCGCCAATCCATGGTCGACCAGCATGCGCGTGACGCCGCGCGCCAGCGCGGCAGTGATGTCTGGCCTTGAATGAATCTCGTCAGGCACGCCGGCCCCGTAGCTCAGCTGGTGAAGCTGCGCCACAGCATATAGGCCGCCACCACAAACACCACGCCCGCAAACACGCGCTGCAGCGCCCCGCGCTGCTTGGAAAGCTGGCCGGCAAAGGCTGCGCCCACGAGGCCGCCGGCGATGCCGCCGCCGATGAACAAGAGCGCGACGCGCCAATCGATCAGGCCGTCGAGAGCATAGCTCGCGGCCGTGGCGGCGCCGAAGCTGCCGACGGAGAACAGCGATGAGCCCACTGCCTGCAGCATGGTCATGCCGGTCGCGGCGATGAGACCCGGCACGATCAAAAAGCCGCCGCCGATGCCGAAGAAGCCGGAAAGCGCGCCCACCGCTGCGCCATAGGCGACAAGCTTGGGCGCATTCTGGGCGTTGAGCACGACATCGCCATCACCCTCACTCTTGCGCGGTCGCAGCATGGCGATGCCGACGACGACCATCAGCAGCGCGAACAGCGGCAACAGCACTTTGGGGTCCGTCGCCTTGCCGACTGCCGCGCCAACGCTTGCGCCCAACACCCCCGCCGTGCCGAACAACACCGCGCAGCGCCATTTCACGTTGCCGCGGCGCGCATGATTGATCAGATTGGCAAAAGCGTTGACCGAAACCGCCAGCGCGCTGGTGCCGATGGCGACGTGCGGATTGGCGACGCCCACCACGTAAAGTAAGGCCGGCGTCGCCAGGATGGAGCCGCCGCCGCCAATCAGCGCAAGCACGAGCCCAACGGCGGCGCCGCTCAGGATGGCGAGAAGATCAGGTGTGGTCAGCACTGCATGCGAACGCTTGCGCTGATTCCGTCAGCGCTGCACGGGAAAGCCGGCGCGCTTCCAGGCTTCGATGCCGCCCTCCAGAAAGAACGCCTCGCCGGACGCACAGGCCGCGAGCTTGGCCGCATTGGTCTGGGTGCGCATGCCGGACTTGCAGTGGTAGACGACAATCTTGCCCTTCGCATCTGCAACAGCGCCGGGGGTCATCGCCGATAACGGCGCGAGGCTGGCGCCAGGAATGCGCTCGGCGGCGTGTTCCGCCGGCTCGCGCACGTCGACCAGCACCGCCTCGCCGGAATCGATCCATTGCTTTGCTTGTTTTGCGTCCACGGATTTGAGGGTAGTCAAAGCGCCGCTCCTTGTTTGCCGCAAGCACATATATTAGTTATTGTGCATATATCAAGAGCGAAGGAAGTCACAGATGTCCGCAACGCCGCAGGTCCGCGCTTTCTTCCATGCACCGACGTTCACGGTCAGCTATCTGATCTGGGACGCAGCGACGAAACGCGCCGCGATCATCGATAGCGCGCTCGATTTCGACCAAAAATCCGGGCGCACGGACACCCATTCGGCCCAGGCGATCCTCGACGCCGCAAGAGCCGAAGGCCTGACGATCGATTGGCTCCTCGAAACGCACGCGCACGCCGATCACCTCTCCGCCGCGCCGTTCCTGAAACAGGCGACCAACGCGCCGATCGTGATTGGCGAGCACGTGAAGACGGTGCAGAAGGTATTCAAGGACGTCTTCAATCTCGCTTACGTCACCGCCGATGGACGGCCCTTCGATAAGCTCGTGAAGGATGGTGACGAGTTGCCGCTCGGCAATCTCGCCATCAAGGTCCTGCACACGCCGGGGCATACTCCGGCTTGCGTCAGCTATCTCGCCGGCGACGCGCTCTTCGTCGGCGACACCCTGTTCATGCCCGATTACGGCACGGCGCGCTGCGACTTCCCCGGCGGGGACGCACGCACATTGTATCGCTCGATCCGCCGTCTGCTTTCGTTGCCCGCAGAAACGCGCGTCTTCCTCTGCCACGACTACAAGGCCCCTGGCCGCGATGAGTACCAATGGGAGAGCACGGTCGCCGAACAGCGCGCCAACAACGTGCATATTCATGACGGCGTCAGCGAGGACGCGTTCGTCGCTATGCGCGAAGCGCGCGACAAGACGCTGGAAATGCCGGTGCTGATCTTGCCGTCGATCCAGGTCAACATTCAGGCCGGCCAGCTGCCGCCGCCGGAGGACAATGGCGTGCGCTACCTCAAGCTGCCGCTGGACGCGCTCTGAGACCGCAAGCCGAAGCGGAAAGTTTCTTGATCTAGATCAAGAGAAGCTTGACGTGGCGGCGGCGCGGAGCAATGAAGCGCCCCTCGACGGGAGGTTTCATTCCATGCGGACGATGGCATTTGCGGCGCTCGGCGCCCTGGGTCTTCTTGGCGCGTGCGCACAGCCGGAATCGGCCAATCTGACTAGCTCACAGCTGGTCGCGCGCGGCGATTATCTCGTGAATGGCGTCGTGCTTTGCGGCGACTGCCACACGCCCCGTCTCGAAAACATGCAAACCGACGAAACCCGCAAGCTGCAAGGCGGTCACACCGGCGCGCCGCCGCCGATGGCCGACGTCGCCCCGGAGATCGCGGGTATCCCGGCGACCTTCACGCACGAACAATTCGTCTCGTTCCTGCAAACCGGCGTGCGTCCGGACGGTTCGCATCCGCGCCCGCCAATGCCGGGTTACCGCCTGAACGAAGACGACGCGCGCGCCGTCGCCGCCTACATCGCGACCTTGCCGCGCGCACAAGCCGAGGCGCCGCAGCAGCCCTAGCCTGCTGCACAGCGCCGCTGCGTAATTGCGTTCACATTTTGCTGTTCCGTGTTGACGCGCGTGCGTTGCGGGTGTTTCGATTCGCGCGTCGGAAGACATTGGCGCGCGGTTGCAGCTCAGCACGCTTGAGGCTCTCGCAGCTTACGACACCGGAGCCGCGACGCTCGCATTGAATGCTCTTCCCGTTTGACGGAAAACGCCGCGCAACGATGAGCGTTGCAAGGAGCGGCAGTTCGCGTAACGGCCGGCGTCAGGCGACGTTTCAGCGACTGGTGATGTGAGTCTGAACAAAACAGCAACGCGCAGCGCGCTCTTGCTCTGCGGTCATATCGCCCTACTGCCTTAGTCCATGTCGATCCGACTCTTCGCCGCCATCGCCCTGCCCGACCTCGTCACCGAACGCCTGCTGCCTTTGATGAAGGGTGTGCCCGGCGCGAAATGGCGTCCGCGCGAAAATCTGCATTTGACGCTGCGTTTCTTCGGCGAAGTCGCCGAGCCCGTCGCCGACGATATCGACGCCGCATTGAGCGAAATCGCCGAGAGCAACGCCCCGTTCGAAATGAGCTTGAAAGCAGCCGGCGCCTTTGGCGGCGCCGATCCGCACACGCTCTGGATTGGCGCAGCCGAGAGCGCGGCGTTGAAGAAGCTCGCATCCGACTGCGAACGCGCGGCGCGGCGGGCCGGGCTGAAGCCTGAGGGCCGCAAGTTTGCGCCGCACGTGACGCTCGCCTATTTGAGCGGCGCGCCACTCGATCGCGTGCATGGATTTGAGTCGCGCCTGGGCCTTTTTCAGGCGCCGCCATTTCAAGTCAGCGCCTTCGGGCTGTACTCAAGCCATGTGCGCAAGTCCGCTCCGAGCCTTTACAGACTCGAAGCGGAGTATCCGCTGCACGGATAAGCGCTGATTACGACGTCGGCGTTGGCCGCGGCGTCTGCGGCGACGGCGGCTGTTGATCGCGCACCATCGTTGCCGGCGGCGGGTTCGGTCCCATCGCGCAACAGCGCACCTGCACTTCCAACACTTGGCTGTTGAAACGGCACTCGCTGTCGCTGACGGAACGGAGGATCGCCATGCCGCCGGCGCGGGTCGTGTAGCGCGTCTGCGTGCAGCCGGTCAGCGTGTAGCCGGGATCGCAGGAGCCCGTGCGCGTGCGATTGAGTGTGCGGGTGACGCAGGTGATCTCACGCGCCATGGCCGTATCGGCTGTCTGCTGCGCCCGGTTGGCGACGCCGAACACTTCGGCGATGCGCGCGCCAAGCGTGGTGCGCACTTCTTCGGTGTCTGCGTGCTGTTTGCAGATGTCGGTGTTTGCCCGGCTCGCGTCCTGCGCACACCATTCGGCAATTGTCATGTCGCCGGTGCGGTTCGCACAGGCGCCGGCCAGCAGCGCCAGCGCGGCGGCGGCGACGATGGAAGCAATGCGCATTCTTGCGCCCTCCTCTCGGTTAGCCCCTCCACCGCGGCACAAACTGCTTGGGCGGCAACGCGTCAAGACTTGTCTTGGTTCTTGTACGACTTAGCTAGGCCTGCCTGGCGGAGGTTCCACATTGCATCCAAGACATGTTTTCATCCTCACCGGCGCCGGCATTTCTGCGGAATCCGGGCTCTCGACCTTCCGCGACAAGGGCGGATTGTGGGCCAAATACAGGGTCGAGGACGTCGCCTCGATCGAGGGATACGAGCGCGATCCGGGCGCGGTGCTCGAATTCTACAATTTGCGCCGCGGCACGCATGCAGGCGTTGAGCCGAACGCCGCGCATATCGCCCTGGCCCACCTGCAGAGCGAATGGGCGCGGCGCGGCGGCAGCGTCACGATCTGCACGCAGAACATCGACCCGCTGCACGAACGCGGCGGCGCCGGGCAGGTGATCCATATGCATGGCGAGATCGGCAAGGTGCGCTGTCACGAATGCGGCGATCTCACGCCCGCAGACGGCGAACTTTCGCTTGAGCTTGGCTGCGCGGCGTGCGGGCGCATCGGCACACTGCGGCCGCACGTGGTCTGGTTCGGCGAAACCCCGCTCCGCATGGACGAAATTTATGAGGCGCTCGTGCGCGCCGACCTCTTTGTCTCGATTGGCACTTCGGGCGCGGTCTATCCCGCCGCCGGTTTTGTGACGGCGGCGCGACGCGCCGGCATCCGCACGATGGAGATCAATCTCGAGCCCTCGGAGAACGCGCATATGTTCGATCTCGCCCGCTACGGCAAGGCGACCGAGGTGGCGCCGGAATGGGTGCGGGAGATGATCGCACAGCAGGCGCCGGACTAGGCCGGTCGCGTTTTCTGTTTATGGTACGCGCGAGCAAAAGAGGAGCGGCGCATGTTTGGTCGTTTGGCGGCGGTGGCCGCTTTGGCAGCTTTGGCCGGTTGCGCCGGGATCCAGCCTGCGGGGCGCAACGCCGAGCGCGCGCCGCCTCCGCCCGCCGCTGCCGTCCAAGCTGAACCCCCGGCGCCCGCCCCCGCCGCTGCGCCGGTTGCAGCCCCCGTTGCTGCGCCGCCGGCTGAACGGCCAACGCCCGCGACAGGCGACGAAGAAGTGATCGTGCCGGGCCAACGCGAACAACAAGTGCGGCCGCCGAATGGCGATCCGCGCTCGGTGGCGCAGCGCCGCGAAGATGTGCGCAATTGGGATACATGCGTGCTTGAGGCCCAAGGCGGGCGCGAAAGCGACCCCACCCGGCCGGATCTCACCTCGCCGGAAGATTATTGCTCGCGCACGCTTGGCATGGCCGACCGCACCGCCGTGCCCGAATGGCGCCGGGAACGACGTCGCTAGCCCTCAACAAGAACGGCGGAGCGCGAATGCTCCGCCGGCCCCCTCTTCACGTAGTCTCTACCGGCAGAGCCGCGCCGCCAGCAGCGGGCTGATGCGCCGTGTCGTGCCCGGCGTTGCGATGATGTTGGTGGTCTCGCCGCCGTTTTGCGTGATGTTCGTGGTCACGCCGTTGCCGGCCTGAACCAGGCACGCGTTGTTGCCGCTGTTCGTCTGCGTGATCGTGCCGCTGAGGTTCTGCCCCACTTGGCGGATGCCCGCGGTGTTGGCGTTGCCGCTCTGCTGCACGATCCCGGTATTGTCGTTGCCGCGCTGATTGACGACGCCATCATTGCCGCGCCCGCTCTGCGCCACCGCAGAGCCATTGCGGTGACCGGTTTGCGTGACGGTGACGCTGTTCTCATAGCGCGCGCGCCAGCCAAAGCCCTGCGCCGACGCGGGCGCCGCGCTCAGCGCCATGAGGATGGCCAGCGCGCCGGCCAGCTTGGTTGCGTTTTTCATCTGCTCCGCTCCGTTTCGCAGGCGGGGCCATTCGCGTCGGTCAGCACCAAGTGCGCGCGATACGAACCGCCGCGCTCCAGACTGATTTCGGCGCTGCCGAGCGCGGTGCGTTCACCGGCCGCCAGATCAAACGCGCCACCCTGAACGATGTCCGACGAACCGCCGCGATCGCTCTTGGTGATGGTGAGTTCGTATTCGCCGCTGGCGCCGTGCGGGCTTGCCGCCATCGCGCGCAGCGCTACGCCATGAGCGGTCCGGGTCGCCACCACATCGCAGCTGAGCTGCGCGGCGTGCGCGATTACAGCGTTGGGCGCGGGCTCGGACGCATAGACCGGCGCCGGCGCAGTTTCCGCGATCGCGGTTTGCGGGCTTGCATCGGCCGCGCAGGCGGCCAGCGCGCCTAGCGCCGTCATCAGAAGAAATCTCATGGCTGTGCTCCCTTTCGGCTTCGGAAGAGCGCCCGAAGACGCTCTTCCGCGCCGTTCGACGTGGGCTCGATTTATTGGCCGCCTTGGATGACGACGCTGATATTGCCCGTGCCCGTCTGGGTGACATGCGCATCCTGGTTGTCGCCAACTTGGATGACGCCGACGGTGTTGTTGCGGCCCGCTTGATCCGTCACGGCATGACTGCCGTTGCCGATCTGGGCGATGCCGGAGATGTTGCCGCTGCCGGCTTGATAGGTTTCACCGCGCAAATAGCGGCCTTCCTGGCCGGTGACGGCGAGGTTATCGCGGCCGCGCTGCTCGGTGATCGCTTCGTTGCGCGATCCGCCTTGCTGCATGCGCAGATAATTGTTGTAGCCGTCCTGGACGGCGCGGCTGTAATTCACGCGCCCGCGCTGATCGACATTGGCGCGGTTGCGGTTGCCTTGCTGCGAGACTGCAGCGCCGTTGTCGCGGCCCCACTGAGCCACCACGGTGCGGTTCTGCGCGGCGGCCGGCATCACCATCGTCGAAGACAGCACGGCCGCAGCGGCGACGGCGGAAAGAAGACGTTTCATAGTGTAGCTCCCGAGACGTCGAACCGCGCTCCCTCGTGCGCTTCGAACGAATGGGACCATAAAGAGCGCAGTCTGAGCGGCGCTTGAACGAGATATTCAAGTGCAGCAGGCGTGCGCGGAGCGCGCTACTCGGCTTGCTCCAAGAGCGCGCCCATCGCTTCGTCGCTCAGGCCGAAATGGTGACCCACTTCGTGCACCAGCACGTGTGCGACAAGGTCTTCGAGGCTGACATCGCCGTGCGAAACCCATTCATCGAGAATGGCGCGGCGATAGAGCAGCACGATCGGCGCTTGTGGCGCAGGATCCATGATCGAGCGCTGGGTGAGATCGACGCCGTGATAGAGCCCGGTCAGCTCGAACGGATCGTCGATGCCGAGATCGGCCAGGACGCCGTCGTCAGCGAAGTCCTCGATGCGAAAAATGACATCGCCCGCCATCGCCCGGAACGCTTCCGGCATGGCGGCCCAGGCTTGCCGCGCGAGGCGGTCGAGGTCGTCGAGGGAGGGCGGGAGCGTGGTCATCAGGCCGACTTAGGCCGTCCCCGCCCCGGCCCCAAGCGGGGCCTCCTGGTAGACAATCCGTCAGGCAAGTTGACGGGTGCGTCATTTTTCATTGATCTCGATCAATTCCCCGCCTATGGTGCGGCATCTGAAATAGCGCCGCGGCTCGCGCGGCCCCCCACGGGAGAGACGACGCGATGGCCGATTCCGCCGCCCCAAATCTCGCGAACAGCATCCGCCAGATCACCAAGGATGAAGTCTATGACGCCGTGCCGCCGACAGACTTCGGCGCGATGCTGGCGATCGATCGCCACCTGAACCGCTCAAGCGCGTTCGATAAGATCATCTCGGCGACGCATGACCATTTCTGGGATCCGCTGGACAAGAAGTACATCGACTTCAACGACGGCTTCGATCCCGACACCAACGACTTCCTGCCCGACTACATGGTGCCGGCGCTGGAGACGGATTACGTCAAGAACCATTTCGCCGATAAGCCGGCCGATCTGCTGCGCTTCAAGAGCCAGATGGCGCGCTGGCAGATGTCGGCGATCCTGCACGGCGAGCAAGGCGCGCTGAACCTCTCCGCTTCGCTCTGCCACGTGCTGCGCGATCCCGGCGCGCAGGAATACGCCGCCAACCAAACGCGCGAAGAGGGCCGCCATGTCACCGCCTTCGCCAAGTTCATCATCGCCCGCTGGGGCTCGCCGCTGCCGTGCGGCGAAGTGCTGGCGACGCTGCTGCAGGAAATCGTGCACTCGCCGGAGGTCTACAAGAAGATCATCGGCATGCAGATGCTGGTTGAAGGCCTCGCCATGGGCGCGTTCGCGAGCATCTTCCGTGAATGGAATGACCCGCTGGCGAAGCGGCTGACGCAGCTGGTGATGACGGACGAAGCTTTCCACCACAAGTTCGGAAAGATCTGGGCCGACCGCACGATCCCGAAACTCTCGAAGGAAGAGCACGAGATCGTTGAGAACTGGGCGGCGCATTGCTTCCAGACGCTGCTGTTCAACCTCGTTGCGCCGCACCAAATGAAGGCGATCTACGAGCAATTCGGCCTCGACCCGAATCGGGTGATGGCTGAATTCCAGCAGATCGCGACCGACGAAGCCCGCCGCGAGCACATGAAGGAAGCCACCAACATCTTCCGCGTGCTGGTGAAGACGCTGTGGAACGCCGGCATCATCACCGAGCGCACGCGGTCGTTCTACGCCATGTACGTGAACTTCGACGAGTTCGAGTCGGAAGGCACGGAGATGGTCGGCGATGCGATTGCCGACGAAGGCATCCAATATCTGAAGACGATCAATTTCGGCGTGAACACCGGCGCGCTGAGCGAGGTGAAGGCTGCGGCGGTCGCCGCGGAATAAGCGCCGCGTCCCAACGCAAAGTGAAACGCCCCGCTGGCGACAGCGGGGCGTTTTGTTTGCGGCGGCGGGCCAGGGATGAGATGCTGGACCCAGCGGGGAAACATGCAACACCGAATGGGACGAGGCGAGTTGCTCGATAGCGCCGGCCGCCTGGTCGAGCGCGGCTGGGCTACTGAGGAGGCGCGGCGCTATCGCCGCAGCGCCATCAAAGCTGCGCCGCTGCGGATCAAGGAATGGGACTATTATTGCATTCTCACCGGCGACTACGGTCTGGCGCTGACGATTGCTGACAACGATTACGTCGCCTTCCTGGGCGCGACTTGGCTCGACTTCCGCGCCCGCACCTTCACCAGCGAAGACGTGCTCATCCCGCTGCCGATGGGCAAGCTTCGCCTGCCCGAGAGCGCCGACAGCGGCGACAGCGCCTGCGCACATCAGGGCCTCAGCATCTCCTACACACACGTTCCCGGCGGCCGGCGCCTGCGCGTGAGCGCTCCTGGCTTTGACAAGGGGCGCGGGCTGGAGGCGGATATTTTGCTCGCGCAGCCGCCGATGGATCGCATGACAATCGCCACGCCGTTCGCTGCGCCGGGCGCGTTCTACTACAATCAAAAGATCAATTGCATGCGCGCCGACGGCGCCGCGACCATCGGCGGCGAGCGCTTTGCCTTCTCGCCCGAGACTGCGTTCGGCGTGCTCGATTGGGGCCGCGGCGTCTGGACCTATGACAACACCTGGTACTGGGGCTCAGCTTCCGGCATCGCCGATGGCCGCGTGTTTGGCTTCAATATCGGCTACGGCTTCGGCGACACGTCAGCCGCCAGCGAGAACATGCTGTTCGTCGACGGCAAGGCGCACAAGCTGGATCAGGTGACGTTTCACCTGCCCGATGGAGCACCGGACTCGGCGCCGTGGCGCTTTTCCAGCAACGACAAGCGTTTCGAACTCAGCTTTGAGCCAATCCTCGACCGCGCCGCCAAGTTCGATCTCGGCCTCATCCTCTCGGATCAGCACCAGGTGTTCGGCCGCTTCAGCGGCGAGGTCGTGCTGGACGATGGCGCGAAGCTGGCCGTGAAAGACCTGCTCGGCTTTGCCGAGAAGGTGCACAATCGCTGGTGATCAGCCGGGCGCGCCGCGCAAGGCGGCCGCACCGCCGTCGATGATGCCGCGCAGCCGCTTACGCACCGCAACCTCGGCGAAGGCGCAGACCACGTACGCGACCGTCAGCGCCGCCGCCAAAGCCAGCGCCAGCGCGGCCCAGCGGTTCAGGCCATGCGTGACGCCCCAGCGGATCAGGCCCGCGCCGAGCACGTTGTGCACCAGGAAGAGCGGGTAGGTCATGAGGCCAACCCGCACCAGGACGCGCTGCACCGCGGGCGAGCGGACCTCGAACCAGTGCGGACGCAACGCCGCCGCCACGATGAACGCCACACCGCCGAACCACAGCACCAGTGCTTCCCAGCCCGGCAACGCCATGCTGATCGCCAGCTCGCCCTGCGCCATGAGCCGCGCGCGCATCAAGATTTCCCCGATGCAGCACAGCACCGCTAACGCCACGCCCACGACATGCACGGGCTTCAGCATCCGCTCGCTCAGCATCCACAACCAAATGCCGAGGGCGAAGAAGCTGCCAAAACGCAGCATCAGCGTATCGGCATGATCCAAGATCTGACGCGTCGCGTTGTGCGTGTTGAAGAAGTTGAACAGCGGCGTCCACAGCACCAGCGTGTAACCGAGCGTGACGACGGTCAGCAGCCACGGCAGCAACGAAAGCGGCACGATGCGGGAGAACACGAGGGTGCCGACGACAAGCAGGTAGAAAACGATCTCAACGCCGAGCGACCAGTAGACGCCGTCGATCCACGGCCCTTCGACCCACAGCACCATGGAATGCAGATACCGGCCGATCTCGCTCGCAACCGGCTGGTGCGCAAAGGCGAACCAGGCGAGCAGAGTGATCGTGGCGCAGATCCAGGCGGCCGGATAAAGCCGCAACACACGGCTTCTCATAAACTCCCCCGGCGTACGGCCGCGCGAGGATTGCGCGATGACGAAGCCGGAGATGACGAAGAAAATCTCGACACCAACCCAGCCGACCCATGTCACCGGCGCAAGCTCAGGATACGCCGTCGCGTGCTGGAGCATGGTGGAAGTGGTCGAAGCGGCGGAGGCCCAGCCGTAAAAGCTCAAGTGAAACGCCGCCACGCAGCACGCGGCGAAGAAACGAAGCACATCCAACGGGTAGAGGTGGCCGCGCACGCCTAAGGCTCCGCTCTAACAGCGCTCCCCCCATCGGCCATGCTAGGCCCCGGAGCGGCACCCTGATACCAGACTCTCCGCGAGGGAGATTGATAGGGATCAAGGATCGGAACTGAGGGACGCGCACGCCCCTCCGACGGGCGTCAGCGCCTAAGCATCCACGTCCGCTTCGAGCGCGAATTCCTGGATGAACTCGCGGCGCGGCTCGACCACATCGCCCATCAGCTTGGAGAACATCTCGTCCGCATCGTCGGCGTGCGCGACCTTCACCTGCAGCAGCGTGCGCACTTCCGGATCGAGCGTGGTTTCCCACAGCTGCTCGGCGTTCATTTCACCCAGACCCTTATAGCGCTGGATGGAGATGCCCTTGCGGCCGGCGTCTTCGATCGCCTTCAAGAGCGAGAGCGGGCCATTGATGTCGTGGCTTTCCTGGCCTCGACGCAGCGTAGCGCGGCCTGAATAGGTTTCACGCAGCGCGGGCGCACGATCGGCTAGGCGCCGGGTGTCGACAGAGCCGAGGAAGAGCTTATCGAGCACGACGCGCTCAGCGACGCCGCGCACTGTACGCTCTAGCACCAGCGCATGATCTGGATCGAAGCGCCCCTCCCAAGTCGCCTCACCTTCTTCGGCGATACGGTTGAGCCGGCGGGCGGCCTCCTGCGCCTGTGCGTCTGTCGCGTCGAGCGCCAGCGCCCCGGCGAGCGCGGCCTGTTCCAGCACCACGTCCGGAGCGCGCGCGTGCAGACGCCGCACCAAAGCTTCGACCGCGACCGCTTCGCGCGCAAGCCGCTTCAGGTCATCACCCGCGAACTGCGCGCCGCCTTCGATTTCGAGCACGGCGCCGGCAGAGCCCTCTTCGATCAGAAATCCGTCGAACTCGGCCTGATCCTTTAGGTAACGGCCGCTCTTGCCCTTGCTGGCTTTGTAAAGCGGCGGCTGGGCAATGTAGATGTAGCCGCCATCGATCAGTTCCGGCATCTGCCGGTAGAAGAATGTCAGCAGCAACGTGCGGATGTGGGCGCCGTCGACGTCGGCGTCCGTCATGATGATGATCTTGTGGTAGCGCAGCTTGTTGACGTCGAAATCACCTTCGCCGCGGCCGATGCCGGTGCCCAATGCGGTGATCAAGGTGCCGACCTGCTCTGAAGAGAGCATTTTGTCGAAGCGCGCCCGCTCAACGTTCAATATCTTGCCGCGCAGCGGCAACACGGCCTGCGTCTCGCGCGACCGGCCTTGCTTGGCTGAGCCACCCGCCGAGTCGCCCTCGACGATGAACAGCTCCGATTTCGCCGGGTCTTTCTCCTGGCAATCGGCCAGCTTGCCGGGGAGCGAGGAAATATCGAGCGTCGACTTGCGGCGCATCTCACGCGCCTTGCGCGCGGCCTCACGCGCGGCTGCTGCCTGCACGATTTTGCCCATCACGGTTTTTGCGTGACCCGGGTTCTCCTCGAACCATTGGTTCAGCGCATCGCCCATCAGGCTTTCGACCACTGGCCGCACTTCCGAGGAAACCAGCTTTTCCTTGGTTTGCGACGAGAATTTCGGATCGGGCACCTTGACCGACAGCACGCAGGTCAAGCCTTCGCGCGCATCGTCGCCGGTGATCTCGACCTTCTCCTTCTTGGCGATGCCGGAGGACTGCATGTAGCTGTTCACCACGCGCGTCAGCGCGCCGCGGAAGCCCGCCAAGTGCGTGCCGCCATCCTTCTGCGGAATGTTGTTGGTGAAGCAGAGCGTGTTTTCGTGATAGCCGTCGTTCCACTGCAGCGCCGCTTCGACGCTGATGCCGTCGCGCTCGCCGATGACGTAAATCGTGTCCGGGATCAGCGGCGTGCGGGAGCGGTCAAGGTGGCCGACATAGGCTTTGACGCCGCCTTCATAGAACAGGATTTCCTCGAACGGCTCGGCGCCGCGCAGATCCTTGAAGGTGATGCGCACGCCTGAATTCAGGAACGCGAGTTCGCGCAGACGATGCTCGATCGTCTTGCGGTCGTATTCGGTCATCGTGAACGTCTTCGGGCTGGCCAGGAAGCGCACCGAGGTGCCCTGCTTGCCAGCGGCGTCCCCAACAAGCCGCAGCGGCGCTTCCGCGTCGCCGTGGATGAAGCGCATCTTGTGCTCTTTGCCCTCGCGCCAGATGGTGAGGTCGAGCCACTCGCTCAGTGCGTTGACCACCGACACGCCGACGCCGTGGAGGCCGCCGGAGACCTTGTAGGAATTCTGGTCGAATTTCCCGCCGGCATGCAGCTGGGTCATGATCACCTCGGCGGCGGAGACGCCCTCGCCGGGGTGGATGTCGGTGGGAATGCCGCGACCGTCGTCGATGATCTCGGCGCTGCCGTCGGGGTGCAAAATCACCTCAACGTTCTTGGCGTGTCCGGCCAGCGCCTCGTCGATCGCGTTGTCGACGACTTCGTAGATCATGTGGTGCAAGCCCGACCCGTCGTCGGTGTCGCCGATATACATGCCCGGCCGCTTGCGGACGGCGTCTAAGCCTTTGAGAACCTTGATGGATTCCGCACCATAGGAAGGGGTGCCCGCCGGCGCATTCTGGGGAGCGGTCATGGCTGTCGAATCGAGCTGAAAAACATCCCTTAATATAGGGAATGACAGGGCAAATGTCTTCGATTTGAACGCGATTTAGCGCCGCGCAGAGGCCCTCAGAGCAGCGCCAAAACAAGCGGCTTGGCGAGCCAAAACGCGCCCGTCAAAACGGCGATGCCAAGGCTCAGCCAAAGCCCGTCCCGGCCCATCAGGCCGAGGCCGAAAAACACCACCGCGGCGCCAGGAATGAGCGGCGCCAATGGGATGAGCCCAAGCGGAAACGTGACCAACGCCGCGAGGATGCACAGCACGGCGATCAGGTTCACGAACGGAGGCCGGGCCATGAAGGCCAGCCGCTGCCGCAGCAGCGCATCGACCACGCGCGCCCAGCCCCGGCTCTGGTTGACGCCATCGCGTACGGCCCGGCGCGGCAGCTTCATCCGCAGCGCCCATTGCGGCAGCCATATCCGCGGCAGGCCGAGCGCCATCTGACCCGCCACGATGAGGGTGAGCGCCGCCGCGAACCAAGTCATGCCGGGCAGCACCGTCGCCGGTGAGATGGCGAAAAGGCCGATCGCCAGCAGCAGCGGGCCATAGGAACGCCGGCCCACGGTCTCCAGCATCTCGCCGAGCGTCATAGTCGGCGGCACAGGGGCGGAACCGCCGCCATCGCTGGTCTGCTCGATCTCGTCGAGCACGCCGTTCACGGTCGCGGGCGCGTCATCGTCCATGGACGGAATATGGCCCGTCCATGGACGTTAGAACAGCGCCGGACTGCTCGCGGTTAGGCGGCGATACGCACCGGGAGGTATTCGTAGCCCTTCACGAACGAGGAATAGACGCGCCGCGGCTCGTCCATGACCTCGATGTGATCGAAGCGCTTTAGGATCTCTTCCCAAACGATGCGCAACTGCATTTCGCCGAGGCGGTTGCCGACGCAGCGGTGGATGCCGAAGCCGAACGAGAGGTGGTGGCGCACGTTCGGACGCTCGATATCGAACGTGTTGGGGTTTGCGATCACCTCTTCGTCCCGGTTGCCCGAGACGTACCACATGATGACCTTGTCGCCCTTCTTGATCTTCTTGCCGCCGAACTCGATGTCCTGCAGCGCGGTACGGCGCATGTAGGCCAGCGGCGTTTGCCAGCGGATCGTCTCGGAAACCAAGTTCGGGATCAGCGCCGGATTCGCCTTCAGCTTCGCGTATTGCTCGGGGTACTTGTTCAGCGCGTAGAGGCTGCCCGAGATCGAGTTACGCGTGGTGTCGTTGCCGCCCACGATCAGCAGCACGAGATTGCCCAGGAATTCCTGCGCCGGCATGTTTTTCGTGCTTTCGCCGTGCGCCAGCATCGAAATGAGATCGTTCCTCGGCGGCCCGCTTGCGCGCTGCTGCCAGAGATTCATGAAGTAGGACAGACACTCCATCAGTTCGGCGCGGCGTTGCTCGTCGCTCTCGACAACGCCTTGGCCGGGCGCGGCCGTGGCGACGTCAGACCAGCGCGTGAGCTTGCGGCGATCTTCCCACGGGAAGTCGAACAGCGTCGCCAGCATCTGCGTCGTCAACTCGATCGAAATCTTGTCGACCCAGTTGAACACTTCGCCGCGGGGAACTTCATCGAGCAGCTTGCCTGCCCGCTCGCGGATAACCGGCTCCAGCAGCGCGAGATGGTTCGGCGCGACGATCGGCGACACGGTCTTGCGCTGCACGTCGTGCTTGGGCGGATCCATGGCGATGAACATCGGCAGCGGGAAGTCTTCTTCCGGATCGAACAGCACGATCGACGGCTCGGAGGAGAACACTTGGTGGTTGGTGTCCACCGCCATGATGTCGTTGAACTTGGTGATCGACCAATACGGGCCGTTCAAGCTGTCCGGGCAGTAATGCACCGGGTCTTCCTTGCGCAGGCGCTCGAAGAACGGCCAAATCTTGTCGTCCCGGAACCGCTCGCTGCGGCTCATGTCGAGCGTCGACAGGTCCGTCTTCCACGCATCCTCGTTGGGATCGTAGTCGAACACGTAATCGTCGTTGCGCTTCGCAACATAATCCGGGTTGGTCATCGCACGCTTCCTCCGCCGCCACGTCAGCAAATTTGGCGGCTTCTGTCACTCATCACTCTGCGGCAATGGCGTTCACGACCGTATGTGAACGCAGCCATCGCGCACTTCGAACATCTGCGCCCGCTCGCCAAACGCTTCGAACAGGCCCTCATCGGTCCCGGTTAGCCAAGCCTGGCCGGGATTGGCGAGCAATTCGTCGAACAGCGCCGCGCGGCGCACGGAATCGAGGTGCGCCGCCGCTTCATCGATCAGGATCAGCGAGGCGCCCGCGCCCGGATCGTCCGCCAGCGCCCGCGCTTGCGCTAGGCACAAACCCAGCAGCAGCGCCTTCTGTTCGCCGGTTGAACATTGGTCCGCGTCCATGTCCTTGGCGGCGTGGCGCGCCTTGAGGTCGCTGCGGTGCGGGCCGTCGAGCGCGCGTCCAGCGCCGGCGTCGCGGCCACGCATATCGCGCAAGAGCTCCGCGAACTCTTCTTCGACGTCGGCGCTTTTGGCGCCGCGCTCGAAGCGCGCTTCGAGCGAACCGTCGAGCGCGAGGATCGCCTTCGGGAAGGCGCCCGTCGGCCGCGCATCGATTGCGTCCTGCAGCCGGTGCAGCGTCTCCACCCGCGCCGCCGCCACCGCCGCGCCGTGTGCGGACATCTCCCGCTCAAGTCCGCCGAGCCAAGCGGCGTCGAACACGCGATCACTCAACAGCCGCTGCCGCTCGCGCATCGCCCGCTCATAGGCCGCCGCTGATTGGCCGTGCTCGGCTGCGCGTGCGAGCGTCAGCCGATCGAAGAAGCGGCGCCGGTCGCCTGCGGGGCCCGACCACAAGCGATCCATCGCCGGCGTCAGCCACGTCATGCGCGCCGCTTCTGCGAGTTCCGCCGCCGTCGCCGGCATGCCGTTGCGCCGCGCCAGGCGCTTGATCCCGCCCTCCGGCGTGCGCTCGGCGCCCGCGCCAAGAATGGTCTCCTCGCCGTCCTGCACGACACGCGCCGACACTGCCCAAGGCTGGGCGCGATCCTGACCGCCGCCACGCGCGACTTCAACCAGCGACGCACTGCGCAGGCCGCGCCCCGGCGCCAGCATCGTCAGCGCTTCGATAATGTTGGTCTTGCCCGCGCCATTCGGCCCGAACAGGCACACAGGCCGCGCATCGAGCACAAGATCGAGCGCCGCGTGATTGCGGAAGTCCGTGAGCGTGAGGCGCGCGACGTAGAGCGAGTGAGTCACAATGCTCCCCCGCGCGCGGGGGAGGACAACATCAAACCCTCAGCGGCATCAGCACGTAGAGCGCCTCGGCGTCGGCTTCGTCGCGCACCAGCGTCGGCGATCCGGAATCGGCCAGTTCGAACACCGCCTCTTCGCCTTCGATCTGCCCGGCGACGTCGAGCAGGTAGCGCGCGTTGAAGCCAATCTCCATCGGCTCCTGCGAATAGGACGCGGGCAGATCTTCGGTGGCGACGCCCGCATCGGGGTTATTCACCGTCAGCGTGACTTTGTCCTTCTCAAGCGCCAGCCGCACCGAACGCGAGCGTTCGGCCGACACCGTGGCGACGCGATCGACCGCCTCGGCAAACGCCTTGTTGTCGATCTTCAGCGTCTTCGAATTGCCCTTGGGAATGACGCGCGCATATTCCGGGAACGAGCCGTCGATCAGCTTCGAGGTCAGCACCGCATCGCCGAGTTGGAAGCGGATTTTCTGCGGCGACACCGCGATCTCGACCATATCGGCCGCGTCGTCGAGCAAGCGCTTCAACTCGTTGATGGTCTTACGCGGCACGATCACGCCGGGCATGCCTTGCGCGCCCTTCGGCGCGTTGGCGTCCGCAAGCGCGAGGCGGTGACCGTCGGTGGCGACGGCGCGCAGCTTCGGGCCGTCGTTTTCGACGGTGTGGAAGAAGATGCCGTTCAGATAATAGCGCGTCTCTTCTGTCGAGATGGCGAAGCGTGTCTTGTCGATCAGGCGCGCGAGTTCAGTCGGCTCGACCTCGAAGCGCGTCTCAAATCCGTCCGAAGGCATCGACGGGAAATCACCAGCCGGCAGGATCGGCAGGTGCAGGCGCGCCTTGCCGGCCGAGATGAACAAGCGGGGGTCGTCGCCCGAGACATCGAGCTTGATCGCCGCGCCATCCGGCAGCTTGCGCACGAAGTCGTAGAGATAATTGGCCGGCGCCGTTGTCTGCCCTGCCCGCTCGACCTCGGCGGGCGCGCCCTCCGAAATCTCGATGTCGAGATCGGTGGCGGTAAGGCGAAGGCTATCGCCCTGCGCGGACACCAGCACGTTCGAGAGGATCGGGATCGTGTTGCGCCGCTCGACGACGCTCTGCACGTGGTTGAGCGCTTTCAGGAGCGCCGAGCGCTCGATGGTCAGCCGCATGAGCCCTTCATCCCGATGCCGCGGCCCGCTTTGCAGGGGCCCAAAAACAAATCACCCCCGGCGGAGGCCATGAGTCGGCCCACGCAGGGGGTGAGAAACTAGCAGAAGCCGCGCCGCGCCCAAGCCCCATTTGCAAGCGCTTGGGGCATTGGGGCGGGGAACATCCAGGATTAGGGCTCGCGGCGGATCGCGCGGGCGAGGCCCTCGAGTTCGGCCTTCAGGTTCACGTCCGTTTCCGACAGCTGCGCGATGCGGTCGCGGGCGTACATGATTGTGGTGTGGTCGAAGCCGCCGAAGCGCTGGCCGATATCCGGCAGCGAGGCGTGCGTCATCGTGCAGGCGAGATACATCGCGATCTGGCGCGGACGCGCGATGGTGTGGCGGCGAGTGCGCTCAAGCAATTGCTGCACCGTCATGCCGAAGTGACGCGCCACAACCTTCTGCACCAATTGCACTGTGATGCGCCGCTCCGCTGTGTCGGAGAGCTTGGCTTGCAGAGCATTGGCGGCGGAGTCGAAGGTCACTTCATTCCCTCCCGAGATTTTCCATTCGATGAGCAGTTGGCAGACCGCGCCATCAAGTTCGCGGCCGGTGACATGCATCCGCTGCGCGATCATGTCCAGCGCAGAAGGCGCGACACTAAAGCCCGGCGATGAACGTGAATGATGTGCAACGCGCGCGTCAAGAATACGACGCCGTAATGTTGCGTCGGGTTCCGTGATTTCCGTGGCTGCTGCGCCTTTCAGTTTCGCGCGCAACGTTTCATCAAGGCCTTCAAGGCCTTCCGCGCCATGATTGGCGGCGAGCACGACTTGGCCGCCGCGGCGCATCAGATCGTTCATCGTGTCGAACGCTTCTTCTTCGGTCGCCTTCTTACCGCAGATGCGATGGAAGTCGTCGATGATGAGAAGGTCCGGCGCACGCACCATGTCCTTGAAGACAGAGGCGTCGCGCTTCTTGTGCAGAGCCGATTGAAACGATTCCAGGAATTCCTGGCCCGTCAGCATCAGCACCTTGCGCTCCGGGTTGACCTGCATCGCCCGGCGCGCGACGGCCGTGATGAGGTGGGTCTTGCCGCAGCCTGGCGGTGAATGCAGCAGCCACACCGGAAAGGTCACGTCGCTGGACTCGGCGATCATCTGCGCCACCGCAAACGCGCGCTCATTGGAGCGGTCCACGCAGAAGCTGTCGAAATCGTAGGAGTCGCCGTAGCGCACGGCCGACGGGGCCACCGGCGCGATCCGCGGCGGCGCGATGCGGGCGTCAGCCAAGTCGCGTACGTCCTCCGGGATTTCGTGTTCCAAGAGAATTTGGACCCCGCCCAGCGCCGGCACATAGGCCCGCATCCGCGCTTCGAGCCGGTGCTGGACCTGCTGGCGCAGCCGTTCCTGCGCGATGCGCGTGCCGGCCCGGAACAGCAGCACGCCGTCGACCTCGGCTACGAGAAGGAGAGGATCGATGTAGGAACGGAAGAAATCCGCCCCGAATTCCGTTAGCAGCTCTTTGCGGACCAATTCATAGGCCCGCGCTGCCCCAATGCCCGCCCCATCTCGGCGGACGCCGTCGCCCTGATGCATGCCAACCCCCGCATGTCTTATGTGGACTTCCAGATGCCCCCGTCCGTCGGGCACACCTCCCCCGTTCGAGCCGAATATCCCTTTCGGCCCGATGCCGATGCATCGGTGACAGTGAGGCGTCGAAACAGCGATGTACTCGCCGGACAAGCGAAACGATGCGCCCTTCCCAGACGGAGGTCAACAACCATTTCTTTACGTTTTTGACATTCTCCACAGAAGCATTTTAGGCTCTCAAACCATTGAAAATGCTTGGAGAAATAAGATTGCCCCGGCGCGCGGAATAGGTCCGTACACTGAGCAATAGCGGTCTCAACCGGCACAACTCGTTGCGCCGATAGAACAAGCGGATTCGACGGAAATCAAGGCGCCAATCGGCGCCAAATTCGGCCTAGGAGAGGGCCGCGACGCGCTTGGTGAGGCGCGAAACCTTGCGGCTGCCAAGGTTCTTGTGGACCACGCCCTTGGTGACGGCGCGCATAGTCTCGGATTCCGCCGCGCGGAGGGCCTCGGCGGCCTTGCCCGCGTCGCCAGCGGCGATCGCTTCTTCCACCATGCGCCAGGACGTCCGCATGCGAGAGCGCCGCGCCTTGTTGACCGCCGTGCGGCGTTCAATGACGCGAGTGGCTTTCTTTGCGGACTTCGTATTCGCCATGGTGCTTTCAGTTCCGGTGTGGAGATTTCGGCAGCGGAAGCGCGGGGCTATAGCCTCACGCTTCGCCGCCGTCAAATACTAGCGATGCTTAAATTCGGGGGGCCGCTTTGCAATGAAGGCGGCCATCCCCTCTTTCTGATCTTCGGTGGCGAACAGGCTGTAAAACAGCCGCCGCTCGAGCCGCAGGCCCTCGTTGAGCGGGGTCTCGAACGCAGCGTTCACCGCCTCTTTGTTGGCGATCGAAGCCAAGCGGCCCGTCGCGGCGATCTTCTTCGCCGCCGCCATGGCCTCTTCCATCAGCTTGTCGGCCGGGACAATGCGCGCCACCAGACCGCTGCGCTCGGCTTCGGCGGCGTCCATCATGCGGCCCGTCAGGCACAAATCCATCGCCTTGGCCTTGCCGACAGCGCGCGTCAGCCGCTGCGAGCCGCCCCAAGCCGGCATGACGCCAAGCGTGATCTCGGGCTGACCGAATTTCGCGGTGTCGGCGGCGATGATGAAATCGCACATCATCGCCAGCTCGCAGCCCCCGCCGAGCGCATAGCCGGCGACGGCGGCGATCACGGGCTTGCGCGTCCGCTGCAGGCGCTCAAGGTTCGAGAACGGATCGCGCGCGTAGAAGTCGCTGAATTGGCCTTCCGCCATTTGCTTGATGTCAGCGCCCGCGGCGAACGCCTTCTCCGAGCCGGTGATGACGATGCAACCGATCGCCGCGTCCGCCTCGAACGCATCGAGCGCGGCGGAGACTTCCGCGATCAGCGCATCGTTGAGCGCATTGAGCGCCTTCGGGCGATTGAGACGGATGAGTCCAACGCCGCCATCGGTTTCGACAAGGATGTTTTCGTAAGCCATGGGGCGTCTTCCTGCTCCGGGCGCGCGCGAAAATCAATTGCAGCTCATCGCTGGCACCTCGGACACCAGAAACTCGAGCGCCCGCCATGCACGGCGCGAACGATGGTTCCGCCGCATTCGGGCGTTGTGCAGGCTTCGCCTTCGCGGTCATAGACACGGAAGCGGTGCTGAAACCCGCCCTGCGCGCCATCGACCTGCGCATAATCGGAAAGCGTCGAGCCGCCCGCTTCGATCGCTTCTTCGAGCACAGCGCGGATGGCGTGATAGAGCCGCTCCAGCCGCGCCGCGCCAATGCGTCCCGCCGCGCGTGTGGGCGCAATGGAGGCGCGATGCAGCGCCTCGACGACATAGATGTTGCCGAGCCCAGCAACGACGCGCTGATCCAGCAACGCCGCCTTGATGCTGGTTTTCTTTCCTGTCAGCGCGCGCTTCAGGTACGGCAGATGAAATTCGTTGCCGAGCGGCTCGGGTCCCATGCCTTTGAAGAACGGATGCGCGCTGAGCGCATCTTCGGCGATCAGATCCATGTAGCCGAAACGGCGCGGATCGTTGAACTCAAGCCGCGCCCCGGCGTCGGTTTCGAGCACGACATGCGTGTGCGCCGGATTGGGCGGCTCAGCGTAGTAGAAATCGCCCGGCTGGTGTTTGGCGCCCAGAATTGACCAGCGCCCCGTCATGCCAAGATGCGTGACCCAGACCGTGCCGTCATCGAGATGGGCGAGCAGATATTTCGCGCGCCGCTCCAGCGCATCGACGCGCCGGCCTGACAGGCGCGCGGCGAAGCGCTCCGGAAACGGGAAACGCAAATCGGCGCGCCGGGTCTGCGCGCGCTTGATCCGCCGCCCGACCAGAGCCGGCGCCAAGCCGCGGCGCACTGTCTCCACTTCGGGCAATTCAGGCATGCGGCGAAATGTCGGAAAGCAAAGGCAAAACCATCACCTGCGGATATAGCTCCGCCCTCGCCCCGCCGCTATGGTCCGGCCATGACCGACCCCTCCTCGAACGAGACCGCCTCCTTCGGCTTCAAAGAGGTGCCTAAGGCCGAAAAGGCCGGGCGCGTCCGCGCTGTGTTCGACAGCGTCGCCTCCAAGTACGATGTGATGAACGATGCGATGTCGGGCGGCATGCACCGGCTCTGGAAGGATGCGGCGGCGGCCAAGCTCAACCCGCAACCGGGCGAACTCATTCTCGACGTCGCCGGCGGCACCGGCGACATCGCCCGGCGGCTGAAGAAGCTCGGCGACGGCGCAGCGCGGCGGCGCGGGCTCGAACCGCCGGAAATCCACGTCATCGACATCAACACGGAAATGCTGGCCGCTGGGCGCGCGCGCGGTGAAGACGGCCTCTTCTGGCACGAGGGCGATGCGGAGAATCTGCCGGTCGATGATGCGGCGGCGGACGCCTACATCATCAGCTTCGGCATCCGTAATTGCACCGACGTTCCCAAGGTGCTGCGCGAAGCGCGGCGGGTGCTGAAGCCCGGCGGGCGCTTCTTTTGCCTCGAGTTCTCGCGCCTCGCCGTTGGCGGGCTCGAGCCGGTTTATGATTTCTATTCCTTTAACGCGATCCCGGCGCTGGGGAAATTGCTCGCGAACGATGCGGATTCTTACAGATATCTCGTCGAATCCATCCGCCGGTTTCCGGATCAGGAAACATTCTTGGGCATGATCCGCGACGCAGGTTTCAAGCGCGCGGCCTACCGGAACATGGCCGGCGGGGTCTGCGCGTTGCATTGGGGTTGGGCGGTTTAGTGCTTTCCTGGGTCGGTCATAGCTGGCGATTGGCGCGCGTGGCGTGGACGCTTGCGCGTTTCGACGTGCTGCTGCCCGGCGAATATTACGACCGCTACCCGGTGTCGCTGCAAGCGAGCCACACCATTCTCAGCGTCATCGCCAAGCGCCGCCGCGGCCGCTCGGTTGGTGAACGATTGGCTAAAGCGCTGGAGCGTCTGGGGCCCGCCTACGTGAAGGTCGGCCAGTTCCTCGCCACCCGCCCAGACATGATCGGCGTCACCGTCGCGCAGGAACTCGGGCGCTTGAAGGATCGCCTGCCGCCCTTCTCGCGCACCGTTGCGCTCGACACCATCAATTCTGAGCTCGGCGCCACCGAGGGTTTGTTCTCCGGCATCTCCGAAGCGATGGCCGCCGCCTCGATCGCCCAGGTGCACCAAGCCATCGTGCCGCGCCAAGGCGTCGTCGCCATCAAGGTGCTGCGCCCGCGCATCGAGAAGAAGCTGGCCAAGGAAATGGCGGCGTTGCGCTTCCTGGCGCAGGGGATCGAGTTCTTCTCGCCGCGCTCGCGCCGGCTGGAGCCGGTGCAATTCATCGACACCGTCGCCAGCGCGATGGAGCGCGAGCTTGATCTGCGCCTGGAAGCCGGCGCCGCGGCCGAGTTCCGCGAAGTAGCGGAGAAGGACGGCTACCTCGCCGTGCCGGAGATCGATTGGTCGCGCTCGTCCAAGCGGGTGATGACGCTCGATTGGATCGACGGCGTGCCGCTCACCGATGCACGCGGGCTTGACCGCGCCGGCGCCGACCGCAGTGAACTCGCCATCAAGGTCACGCGCGGCTTCCTCGCCGCCGCACTCGATTACGGCTTCTTCCACGCCGACATGCACGAGGGCAACCTCATGTACGGCAAGGACGGCAAGCTCTGGATCGTCGATTTCGGCATCATGGGCCGCATCGGCCACAAAGAGCGCCGCTACCTCGCCGAAATTCTCTACGGATTCCTGCGCCGCGACTATCGCCGCGTCGCCGAAGTGCACCAGGAAGCGGGCTATGTGCCCGAGCGCTTCACGGTGGAAGAATTCGCCCAGGCGCTGCGCGCGATCGGCGAGCCGATCTTCGGCAAGACCGCCGACAGCATCTCCATGAGCCGCCTGCTGCTGCAGCTGTTCGACGTCACCCACATGTTCGGCATGCATTTGCGGCCCGAACTGGTGCTGCTACAGAAGACCATGGTGCAGGTCGAGGGCGTCGCCCGCGCGCTCGATCCCAGGCACGACATGTGGACCGCATCGCGCCCGATCGTGGAGCGCTGGGTGCAGCGCGAGCTGGGGCCCGAAGCGGTGACCAAGCGCGCCATCGACGAAGCGGGCGCCGCGCTCGCTGCGATGCGCCGGCTGCCGCAGACGCTGGCGATGGTCGAAGCCGCCGCGCGCAAGGTCAGCGTCGAGGCGCCGCGTGAGGAGCGGCAATGGTACCAGATGCCGGTGTTCTGGATCGGCATGCTGGGCGGCGGCGTGCTGGCGCTGGCGCTGAGCGCCGGCGAGCAGCGCATGGCGCAAACCGCCGCGCAACCGGCAGGCCCGCCAGCGCGTATTGAAGTGGCGCCGACCAATCCTCCGCTCTCGGTCGGTGGCGAAACGCCGGCGATCGTCGACGCACCAGCCGACCCTGCCGGTGAAGCGGCGACAACAGAAGAGAGCGCAGGCCCGGCGAGCACTCCATGAGCAAGCGCGTCCTCTTGATCATCGGCGGCGGCATCGCCGCCTATAAGAGCCTTGAGCTCATCCGCCGCTTGAAGGAGCGTGGCGCTGCCGTGCGCGTGGTGATGACGGAAGCGGCCCAGCGCTTCGTCACGCCGCTGGCGGCCGGCGCGCTGGTCGGCGAGCGCGTGTTCACTGATCTGTTCGACCAAGCGCAGGAATTCGACGTCGGCCACATTCGGCTGGCGCGTGAATGCGATCTGATCATCGTCGCGCCCGCGACCGCCGACCTGATGGCGAAAGCGGCGCACGGCCTGGCCCATGACCTCGCCTCCGCCGTGCTGCTGGCGACCGACAAGCCGGTGCTGATGGCGCCGGCAATGAACCCGCACATGTGGGCCAACCCCGCCACGCAGCGCAATGTCGCGACGCTGCAAGCGCAAGGCCTGCGTTTCGTCGGCCCCAACGAAGGCGAGATGGCCGAGCGCGGCGAACGCGGGCTCGGCCGCATGGCTGAACCTGAGCAGATCCGCGATGCGGCCCTGGCGCTGCTCACCGACGGTCCGCTCAAAGGCAAACGTGCGCTCGTGACCGCAGGCCCTACGGTCGAGGCGATCGATCCGGTGCGCTTCCTCTCAAACCGCTCCAGCGGCAAGCAGGGCTACGCCATCGCCGCGGCGCTGGCGGAACTCGGCGCCGAGGTGACGCTCGTCTCCGGCCCGACCGCGCTCGCCGCACCGTCGGGCGTGACGCGCATAAATGTCGAGAGCGCACGCGAAATGCTGGCCGCCTGCGAAGCGGCGCTGCCCAGCGATGTTGCGGTGATGGTTGCCGCCGTCGCCGATTGGCGCCCGTCAGCGACGGCTGAGACCAAGCTCAAGAAGGACAAGACTGGCCTGCCCGCGATCACGCTGCGTGAAAACCCGGACATCCTCGCCACGCTGTCCAAGCCCGGCAAGAAGCGGCCCAAGCTGGTGATCGGCTTCGCCGCCGAAACCGATCATGTCGAAGAACATGCCCGCGCCAAGATCGCCAAGAAGGGCTGCGACTGGATCGTCGCCAATGACGTCTCCGGCGATGTCATGGGCGGGGCGGAGAACCAGGTGCTGCTGATCACCAAGACCAGCGCCGAGACCTGGCCGCGCATGGCCAAGGAAGCCGTGGCGCGCAAACTGGCGGCCGCAATTGCGGCAAAACTTAGCGGCAAGAGTCCAGGCCGCAAGTAAGCGCATCCCGCCCCTGCGGAAACGCGGCGCCTTGGCACTTGAGCGCGCCGATTTGCACGCTATGTACAGCGCTTCAATTCCAGTTCCGATTCCCGCAACTGAGCGCGCCACGCGCGCCCGAGGACGCCGACTGCATGAGCTTTCAGAACCACAACGACCGCCGTGAAGCCGCTCTCGCCGCCAAAAAGGCGATGCTGGAGAAGTTCAAGAAGAAGACTGAAGAGCAAGCGCCGGCCGACCCCAAGTTGGTCGAGGAGCGCGCAGCAGCCGCCAAAATGCGCGAAGAGAAGCGCGTCGAAGCCGAGAAGCGCCGCCGCGAGCGGGTGGAACTGGAAAAGCTCGAGCGCAAGCTCGCCGCCGAGGCCGCCGCCAAGGCTGAACGCGAGCGCATCGCACGCGAAGCGATCGAGAACGCCAAGCGCCGCAAGCGTGAAGCGGAAGAAGCCGAACTGCGCCGTTTCGAAGAAGAAGCACGCCGCGACCTCCGCAACGCAGCGCGCCGCGTCGGTAAGCGCTGAGGTTCAGCGCTGCCGCGTGAACGGCGCGGCTGCCAGCATCGCCAGACTTCCGTCCGGATCGTCGCCGGCGCCGATCGCCATGTACGGCGTGCGTTGGTGCGGGCTCCAGCTGGCGAACAAGCGATCCCACAGCGTCAGCAAGGCGCCGTAATTGGAATCGGTGTCGGCCCGCAGCGTGTGGTGATGCACCCAATGGTGCGAGGGCGTGACGATGATCACGCGCAGCACTGACTCAAGCGGCGCCGGCAACCGTACATTCGAGTGATGGAACAGCGCGCTCGCCAGTACTAGCGTGTCGAACACGACGAGCGACAACAGCGGAATGTCGAGCGCGATGATCAGCGGCGCACGCGCCAGCGCCGAGATCAACACCTCGCCCGGGTGAAAACGCACCGCGGAGGTGGTGTCGAGGAAACGGTCGAGATGATGGACGCGGTGGAAGCGCCACAGCAGCGGCCACACATGGTTGGCGCGGTGCCAAGCATAGGTCCACAGGTCGAGCGCAACGAGATCGAGCGCCAAGCCCGTCCAGCCGAGGTCGGGCCTCGTCCAGATTTGCAGCGCAGCCGCCGCAGCGCCGACCGGCACGGTGAGGAACGGGCTCATCAGCGTGTTGGCGCCCCAGAGCACGAGGTTGCGCAGGACGCGCGCTTCCCCAGGCGGGCGCGGGGCGGCAGGCGCTAAGCGCTCGCCCAGCGCCAGCACCGCGAACCAAATCGCGATCAGCACCGTCTTCGCCGATAGGAGCGCGGTGATCACGCCTTCGCCGCGCCGCACGAGGCGCCGCCGAGCACGCAGAAGCTGGCGCAATATTTGTGATTGAGCGCCACCGGCCGCGCTGCTTCAGCCAAGGTCGCGCCAAGCTCAAATTGCGCATCATAGGGCAACAGCGTGCAGGCGAGCACGGTTGGCCGCTCCTGCCCTTTGCGCTTCACCACCATGCGTGCGCTCGCGCACATCACCTCGCGCGGGTCTTTCTTCAGGATGCCCCAGCAGGCGGTCGTGATCTCCGGCGGCTCGGCGGCCATGTCCATTTCCGGGAAGATCACCAGCGCCGCCGGGTCACGCGCATCGAGCTTCAGTCCGATCTCATCGAACAGCGCCTGGAAGCGCCCGCGCAGCACCGCGTCCGGCTCGTGCGCGAAGGCGCGGCCGGCGACGTCGAGCGTGAAGCCGTTCTCGGCGAGCCAACGCAGCCCGGCGATTGTCTTCGCGTGCGTGCCGGCGCCGCGCTCGGCGTCATGGATCGCAGCGCTCGGATCGTCGAGCGAAACGCGCAGCCTAAGGCGCGCGCCGTAGCGTTGCTTCAAGGCCAGCAAAGCCAGCTTATGCCGCTGCATTGGCCGCATCGCGTTGGTGAGCACCAGGGCCTCGAAGCCGCGCGACAGCGTCTCCTCCAGCATCGGCAGCATGGCCCGGTTCAAGAACGGCTCGCCGCCGGTGAAGCCGATCAGCTTCGCGCCAAGCCCGTCGCGTTCGATTTCATCGAGATAGCCGCGCACGTCTTCGAGGCTCAGATAGCTGAGCCGGTCGTTCAGCGGGCTGCTCTCGATATAACAGTGGGCGCAGGTGATGTTGCACAGCGTGCCGGTGTTGAACCACAGCGTCTCCAGCGCATAGAGCGCCACCACCGCGCGCTGCTCGCCTTTGGCGGTGCGCTGCGGGTCGGTGAATTTCGTAAGAGCTGCCCCGTCCGCCATGGTTTCCCCGGTTTTTGCATGCCCGGGCGAATCCAGTCTATGCCCGTCCCATGGATACGCGCACGGTGACAATTCAGGTTACGCCCCTGCCGCACTTCGAGGGGCTGGCCCTGCCCGCCTACGAGACGGCGCTCTCCGCCGGCATGGACCTGCGCGCCGCCGTGCCGGAGGGCGCGCCGATGACGCTGAAGCCCGGTGAGCGCGCCCTTGTGCCAACCGGCCTGACCATCGCGCTGCCCGCAGGCTTCGAGGCGCAAATCCGGCCCCGCTCTGGGCTCGCGTTCAAGCATGGCGTGACCTGCCTCAACACGCCCGGCACCATCGACGCCGATTATCGCGGCGAGGTGAAGGTGCTGCTGATCAATCTCGGCCAGGAGCCGTTTGCGATCAGCCGCGGCGAGCGCATCGCGCAAATGGTGATCGCCCCCGTGACGCAAGCCGCGTGGGATGTGGTCGCCGCTCTCTCCGACACCGCGCGCGGCGCCGGCGGCTTCGGCTCGACAGGGCGCAGCTAGGCGGCGATAGTTCCCGCAAGGGGGACACATGCGCGCGCTGATCATCGCACTCGTGTTGGGGCTTGCCGCCGCGGGCGGCTATTTCTTCTATCAACGCTCGGCGCCTGCGGAAGGCGAGCAGGGCAAGATGTTTGCCCCTCCGCCACCACCGCCGCCGCCGCCCCGCGCAGAAGATTGCGCCGCTGAGAACGCGGTCTACGAATATGCGGATGACCGCCGCCTCGATCTAAGATTCCGCCGGCTTCCTGCACGCCAATCCATCGAAATCGCGGAGATGGAGGGCCGTCAGATCGGCAACATGCAATTTGTCGTGCACGCGACCTCGTTCGGCGAAGATTACATTTTCAATCCCGTGAATGGTGGCGCAGGTCCGGGCCCTCAATACGAAACGACGGTCACGCATGTCCGCCCCGAGGCGGGCGGCGCGCAATTTCCGGTCACCATGTTCAACACAGACATGCACTATATCGGCCGGCTGCCACGCAACGATTCGCCCGCGCCCGCCTTCATCTTCATGCCCGGCATGATGCAGACGCTGATCCAGCATCGTATCGACCAACCGCCCGGCCTGTTCCGTTTTCAGCGTTGCGAGACGCCAGCAGCAGCCGCGCCGTGAAGCCACATTCCCTGCTCGCCGCCGTACTGGTGCTGAGTGGTTGTCAGACCGGACACGATCTTAGCGCCGCCCGATTAGGTCAGGGGGCTGACCTGCGCTATGTGCGCCAGCACGGCAGGCTTGGCGGCGGCACGCGGCGGGACTAGATGCGCTGAGCATGTTCAACGCTGACGAACGCGAGCGCTATGCGCGCCACATCCTGCTCAAGGAGATTGGCGGCCCGGGCCAGCAGCGGCTGAAGGCTGCGACGGCGGTGCTTGTCGGCGCCGGCGGGCTCGGCGCACCCGCTGCGCTGTACTTGGCGGCGGCTGGCGTGGGACGGCTGCGCCTGATCGATCACGACACCGTGGCGCTCTCCAACCTGCAACGGCAGATCATCTACAACGCAAGCGATGCGGGCGCGCCGAAGGTCGAGCAAGCGCGCGCAGCGCTGCACGCGTTGAACCCGAACGTTGTGATCGAAACGCGGCGCGAGCGCCTGAGCGATGCGAACGCGTCGACTCTGCTCGACGGCGCCAATATCGTGCTCGACGGCACGGACGATTTCTCCACGCGCTTTGCCGTGAATGCGGCGTGTCACGCTCTGGGAGTGACACTGGTCTCCGGCGCAGTGGGCCGCTGGGACGGCCAGCTGGCGACGTTCAAGTCCGGCGCCACCAAGCAGCTTCCGCCGCAGCAACGCCTGCCCTGTTATCGCTGCCTGGTGCCGGACGCGCCGCCGGATGCGGAGACGTGTGCGCAGGTCGGCATCGTCGGCGCGCTGACAGGCGTGATCGGCTCGATGATGGCGCTGGAAGCGATCAAGGAGATCACCGGCGCCGGCGAGAGTCTTGCTGGGCGGCTGTTCATTTTTGACGGATTGAATGCGACAGCGCGCACGATCGCGCTGAAGCGCGATCCGTCCTGTGCGGTGTGCGGCGATGCGTGAGAATTGGAGGGCGCTGTTGATCGCGGCGGCGGAACGCGATGTCGAGACACGCATGCGTCTGGTTGACAGCGGCGTGCTTCACGCCGGCTATCACCCCGAAATGGAGGCGGTGCATCTCGACAATGCGCGCCTGCTCGAACGCGTGTTCGACGCCATGGGCTGGCCCCATCACCAAGCGCTGGGCGAGGATGGCGCGGCGGCCGCCTTTCTCATCCTGCAGCATGCGATCTCGCGGCCCGATCTACAGCGGCGCGGGCTCGAACTGATGCTGGAGGCGATCCCGGACGGGCACGCCAACGCGCTCGACGCGGCCTATCTGTCCGACCGCATCGCCGTGTTCGAAGGCCGGCCGCAGGTTTTCGGCACCCAATTCGACTGGGACGCGCAAGGCCAGCTTTCGCCCGCGCCGGTGCGCGACCCGGGCGAACTTGACGAGCGCCGCGCCAGCGTCGGGCTCCCGCCTATGGCGGAGACCATCGCCCATATGCGCGCCAATGCGGCTGCGGAGGGGCAAACCGCGCCGCCAGACTTGGCGAAGCGCCAAGCTGAGTTTGAGATTTGGTCCCGCCGCGTCGGCTGGCGCGCTTGAACCGCGCCGCGCCCCGCGCCACTCTAGCGCGACGGAGGCTGGCATGCGGTGGTTGATAGGCGGACTTCTGGCGATCATTGGTCTGATCGCGATTGTCGCAGGAATTGGCTATTTCACGCTGCGGCGCGGCGACATCCCGTACGAAACGCTGGCCACGGAGTATGCGAGCCCGGCCTCGCAATACGCTGACCTGCCCGGCGGCGTTCGCATGCATTATCGCGACGAGGGCCAGCGTCCGCCCGCGCACACGCTGCTGCTCATCCACGGCTTCTCCGCCTCGCTGCAGACTTGGGAGCCATGGGTGCAGCGCCTCGGCGATCAATACCGGATCGTCTCGATCGACCTGCCCGGCCACGGCCTCACCAGCGCGCCGGCGGGATATCAAGCCTCGATCGAAGCCTTCCGCGATGCGGTGCATACGTTCACGCAGCAACAGGGGCTCACGCACTTCACCATCGCCGGCAATTCGATGGGCGGCAACGTGGCGTGGGAATACGCGCTCACCCATCCCGATCAGGTCGACGCGCTGGTGCTGGTCGATGCATCAGGCTGGCCGGAAACGCGCGCGGGCCTCAATCAGGACCCGGAGATATTCAAGCTCCTGCGCAATCCGGTGCTGGGGCCGCTACTGCGCGATCTCGATAACACCCGCCTGATCCGTCAGGGGCTGGAATCGGCGTTCTATAATCCCGCGCTGGTCGATGACGCGATGCTGCAGCGCTACACCCAGCTCGCGCGCGCGCCCGGCCATCGCGACATCCTGCTGCAAATGACGCTCGGCTTCCGCGAGCGCAACTTTGCTACACCCGAGCGGCTCGCGCCGTTGCAGATGCCGACGCTGATCCTGAGCGGCGACACCGACCGGCTGGTTCCGGTTGAGCATGCGCACCAGTTCAACAGCGCCATTCCCGGCTCGCAGCTGGTAGTGTTCGAGCAGACTGGCCACGTGCCGCAGGAGGAGCGGCCCGATGAGTCCGCCACAGCGGTGCGGCAGTTCCTGCAGCGCGTTTACGCAAGCCCGGAGCCCGCGGTCGCGGCGCAATGAACTGACGCATAAGTGTCGCACAAGGCGGCTAGGAGACGGGCCATGCTGCACACCACTCGTCGCTCGCTTCTCGCCGCCGCGTCGCTCACCGCTGCGCTGGCGCGCCCAGCTTGGGCGCAATCGCTTTCGCAAGGCCTGTTCACGCACGGTGTTGCTTCCGGCGATCCGTTGCCGGACGGCGTCATTCTGTGGACTCGCTTTGTCGGCGGCGATGGCCGCATCGCCTGGGAAGTCGCCGAGGACGAGGCGTTCACGCACGTCGCCGCACGCGGCGAGGCGCAAGCTTCACCGGCGAACGATTATTGCGCCAAGGTGGATGTGCGCGGCTTGAGCCCCGGCCGGCGTTACTTCTACCGCTTCCTCTCAGCCGCGGGCCCCTCCTTCACGGGCCTGACGCGCACCGCGCCTGCGCGCGGCGGCGAAGCGCTCAAGATCGCGCTCTTCTCCTGCGCCAATTTCGCCTACGGCTATTTCCACGCTTACGGCCACGCGGCGCGGCGCGACGACATCGATCTCGTGCTGCATGTCGGCGACTACATCTACGAGATCCAGCGCGGCTCGTATCCGAGCGCGTCCGAGACCGTGCCCGGGCGCACTATCGAGCCGTACAACGAGCTGGTTTCGGTCAGCGATTATTATCAGCGCTACCAGACCTATCACACCGATCCCGATCTGCTCGAATTGCGGCGCGTGAAGCCGATCAGCGTGGTCTGGGATGATCATGAGCTGGTCAACGATGCGTCGCGCGAGGGTTCGCGCGATCATCAATATCCGACCGAAGGCGCGTATGCCGACCGCATCGCCGCGGCGGCCAAGGCGTATTTCGATTGGATGCCGATGCGCCGCCCCGATGCGCGCACGCCGCGCATCTATCGCACGCTCGACTGGGGCGACCTCGCCCGCATCGTGCTGCTCGATACCCGCTTCATCGGCCGCGATGCGCAGATCGACTATCGCAACACGCTGATCCCGCGCTTGGCCCAAGGCGGCGTCGATGCGCGCCAAGCCGCCGCCGCGTTCCGCGCCGGCGTGCTGGACAATCCGAACCGCTCGATGCTCGGCGCCGAGCAGGAACGCTGGTTCAGCGCTGCGTTGGCGGACTCAAAGCGCCGCGGCCAAGCTTGGCAGATCGTCGCGCAACAAGTCGTCGTGTCTGATCCAGCGGCGCCAGCTGGACTCTCGCGCCTGCTGCCGCCCGATGTGGCGCCGGGCTCGCGGCAATGGTTCACCGCCGGCGAGCAGATGAGCGCGCTGGGCCTGCCATGGAATCTCGACGCCTGGGGCGGCTATCCCGCCGCCCGCGCGCGCTTCCTCGAAGCGTGTGCGACGCAAGCGAGCAACGCAATCGTGCTCGGCGGCGACAGCCACAATTGCTGGGTCGGCAATCTGCCCGCGGCCAGCGGCTCGCGGCTCGCTGCGCTCGAATTTGCCGGCGGCAGCGTCAGCTCGCCCGGCTTCGAGCGCTCGCTCACGGCGGCGCAACCGGGCGAACGCGAGGCCATGATGCGTTCGGCCAATCCAGGCCTTGCCTTCTGCGACCTCACCAAGCGCGGCTATGCGGCGCTCAGCTTCACGCGCGACGCCTGCGAAGCGGAATGGCTGGCGTTCGCGGACGTTCGTTCGCCAGCCGCCAACGAGCCTGCCGTGACGCGCCTGCGCACTGCCGCGAGCGCCAGCGGCGGCCCAGGCGCGTGGAGCGCCTAAACGCGGCTTGCCGAAGCGGCGAAGCTCCGCCACTCATGGCGCATGAGCACGGACTGGCTGCGCGGCGCGGTGATCTATCAGATCTACCCGCGCTCATTTTGCGATTCCAACGGCGACGGCATCGGCGACCTCAAAGGCGCAATCGAGAAGCTCGACCACATCGCCAAGCTGGGCTGCGACGCGGTCTGGCTGTCGCCCTTCTTCCGCTCGCCGATGAAGGATTACGGCTACGATGTCAGCGATTATCGCGACGTCGATCCGCTATTCGGCGCCCTCGCGGATGCTGACGCGCTGATCGCGCGCGCGCATGCGCTTGGCCTCAAAGTGATCATCGACCAGGTCTGGTCGCATTCGTCGGATCAGCATCCCTGGTTCGCCGAGAGCCGCGCCAGCCGCGAAAATCCGCGCCACGATTGGTATGTGTGGGCCGACGCCAAGCCGGACGGCTCGCCGCCGAACAATTGGCAAGCGATGTTCGGCGGCTGCGCCTGGAGCTGGGATTCACGGCGGCGGCAATACTTCCTGCACAACTTCCTGCCCGAGCAGCCGGACCTCAATGTGCGCAATCCTGCGGTGCAGGATGCGCTGCTCGATATCGCCCGCTTCTGGCTCGAGCGCGGCGTCGATGGCTTCCGTCTCGATGTGGTGAACTTCTTCATCCAGGACGCCCTGTTGCGCGATAATCCGCCGCTTGCGCTGAAGCGCCCTGCCGCGCGGCCGCACCAATTCCAGCGCCACCTCTACGACCGCACGCAGCCGGAGACGCTGGGCTTTGTCGCCCGCCTGCGCGCGCTGCTCGATCAATACGGCGCCATGGCTGTCGGCGAGATCGAGGACGAGGAGCCGCTGAAGGTGCAGCGCGACTACACCGATGGCCCCAATCGCCTGCATACCGCCTATTCGTTCTTCCTCTTGCGCACGCGCGCGATGCTGCCGGCGGTGATCAAGGACGCGATGGCGCAATGGGAAGGCGCCAAAGGCTGGCCTTCGTGGAGTCTTTCCAATCACGACGTGGTGCGCTTTCCAACGCGGCTGGCCGATAACGACCCGCAGCGCACCAAGCTGATGATGGCGCTCTTGCTCGCGCTGCGCGGCACGGCGTTCCTGTATCAGGGCGACGAGCTTGGCTTGCCGCACGCCGAGGTGCCGTTCGAGCGTTTGCGCGATCCCGAGGCGATCGCGTTCTGGCCCTCCGGCATTGGCCGCGACGGCGCGCGCACGCCGATGCCGTGGCTGCAGGCAGCGCCCGTGGCGGGCTTCACGCAGGCGAGCGACGCCTGGCTGCCGCTCGATCCGCGCCATCGCGCGATGGCCGTCGACGCGCAGGAGGGCGTGGCCGGCTCAATGCTGGAATTCACCCGCGCCATGATCGCGCTGCGCCGGTCGAGCCAAGCGCTGCGCGAAGGCCATTTCGTTGCGCTCGACGCAGCCGGGCCCCTGCTCGCGTTCGAGCGGGTCGCGGATGGAGAGCGGATGCTCTGCCTGTTCAATCTTAGCCCTGACCCGGCCAGCTTGGACGTTTCGGAAGGAGTGGCCCGCTTTGCCATCGGCGACGCCGCGCTTGCGGGCGGGCGGGTGCAGCTCGGAGGCTATTCGGCCCTGTTCGTCGCACGCTGAGCCAGGCCGGGTTTGCCCGGCGGGGCGCGATACACTATAACATCTCCATGTTCGGGAGGGGCAGAAGCCGCCGCGAGGGCCATCCGGCCGCCGTCAAACGGCGGCGGACGCTGCTTGTGCTCGTCTCCCTGCTGGCGGTGCTGCTCCAGGCTTTCGTCGTCGAGACCCACATCCACGGCGCGGTCGTCCCGGCCAGCCTGGGCGTCGAGCATCAACCGGCCGGCGCCCATCCGACGGACGAGCACGCGTCTGCCGCGCGCGCGCATCAGGTGGTCTGCAGCATCTGCCAGACGCTCGCGAGTTCTGGCGCGGCCACGCTCGCGAGCGCGAGCGTCCTGCTGGCGCCACAGCGCGATGTCGTCGCCGCACGCGTTGCGCTTGAACACGCCCCGCGCGCGCTCAGCCATTTCTGGCAAAGCCGGGGCCCGCCCGTGCGCCTCCAAGCCTAAACGCGCTCGCTCCGTCGCGAGCGATCGTCCGCGCGCCGCTGCGCGCTTCAGCTTGCTTCGAGGCATCCATGAATTTCCGCATTGCCATGCGCGCACGCGCGCTTTCTCTGACCACCTCCCGCCTGCCCATCGTCTTCGCCGTGTTCGCCGGCGCGCTTTCGCCCACGCTCGCCGCAGCGCAGGAAGCCTCCGACGAGCCCGAGGAAGTCATCGTCACCGCTCCGCTCGAAGGCTCGCGTATCGAGAGCCTGCAGGGCGCAACCACGCTGACGCGCGACGACATCGTGCAGGAACTAAATGGCGGCTTGGGCGACACGCTCGACGCCCAGCCGGGCGTCGCCACCACCTTCTTCGGCGCCGGCGCCAGCCGCCCGATCATCCGCGGCCTCGGCGAGGACCGCGTCCGCGTGCTGCAGAACGGCATCGGCGCCATCGATGCATCCACCGCATCGCCGGACCACGCCGTGACCTCTGACGGTCTCGATGCAGAGCGCATTGAGGTGCTGCGCGGCGCAGCCGCGCTCGCCTATGGCGGCAACGCCATCGGCGGGGTCGTCAACGTGATCGATCAATCGATCCCCACGCGCGCTCATGACGGGCTGAGCTTTGAAGGCCTCGCCGCTTATTCCTCCGTCGATAACGGCGTGCAGGGTTCAGGCGAACTCGGCTTCGATGTGGGTCCGGTCGCGTTCCACATCACAGGCGCGTCGCGCCGATCGGACACCTACGACACGCCCATCGGCGAAGCGCCGAACCAATGGACCGACATGAGAAATTACGGCGCTGGCGCGGCGATCGTGCGCGGCTGGGGCTATGCCGGCGTCGCGGTGAAGCGCACCGAGGACAATTACGGTCTGCTGCCCGAAGCTGCCGGCGAACCCGGCGGTCACATCGAAATGGAACAGACGCGCATTGAATCGCGCGGTGATTTCCAAGGGCATTGGGGTCCGTTCACCCGGCTCGATTACGGCGTGCAGCATTCCGACTATCAGCACACCGAATTCGAAGGCGACGGCACGCCGGGCACGACCTTCTTAAGCGAAGGCTATGAGGGCCGGCTCGAAGCCCATCACCGCGGCGAGCAGCTGCGCGGCGCGCTCGGGCTGCAATACACCGATGTCGATTTCACCGCCGAGGGCGCGGAAGCCTTCATCACCGCCACCAATACGCGCGACAGCGGCGCCTTCGTGATTGAGCGTTACGATCTCGGCGGATGGGGCCTCGAAGGCGGTCTGCGCTACGAGCGACGGGATATCAGCAATGTCATCGCCGGCGGCCGCTCGTTCGATACCGTCAGCGGCTCGTTCGGCGCGTTCGTGCGTCCAGCGGAGGGCTGGTTCATCGGCGCCACCGTGGCGCAGACCGAACGCGCGCCGACGGCGATCGAACTGTTCTCCGACGGCCCGCACCTCGCCACCGCGAATTATGAACGCGGCAATCCCGATCTCGACACCGAACAGGCCACCTCGTTCGAGCTGTCGACGCGTTACAACACCAGCCGCATTGCCTTCGAAGCAAACCTGTTCGCGATCGATTTCAGCAATTACGTCGCCCTGCTCGGCACGGATCTGGTCTGGTACAGCGATCCCGGCACGATCCCCAATGAGGACATCGTCCTTAGCAGCGATCCGATTCTGGGGACGCTGACGGCAGACGCCAGCACCTTGCCGGTGTTCGAGTTCGTGCAGCGCGACGCCAGCTTCATCGGCGGCGAGATTTCGCTGCGCAGCGAATTGTTCGAGGCGGCGGGCTTCACCGTCAGCGGCGATGTCTCGCTTGACCTCGTCAATGCCAGCTTTGACGGCGGCGGACGCCCGCCGCGCATCCCGCCGCGCTCGCTGACGCTCGGCCTCACCGCCGAAAATGCGAATTGGACCGCGCATGTGGAAGCTGTCGACACCGCCAAGCAGGATCGCGTCGCCGCGTTCGAAACACCGACCGGCGGCTACACTTTCCTCAACGCTTCGCTGGCGTGGCGGCCGCAAGGCCATGACGGCCCGTGGAGCATCCGCCTCGACGGCCGCAACCTCAGCGACGAACTCGGCCGCGTGCATACCTCGTTCCTGAAGGACGAACTGCCGCTGCCGGGCCGCAATGTGCGGCTGACGCTGTTGGCGAATTTCTAGCGCCACTTGGACCGCCGGCGTCCCCGCCGGCGGCGCCCTTTCCGCACGCGATGCGTCTGTTGTGCCTATTGGAGCGCGCGGCCTCCGGCCGCGCATGCCT
>JAEUMR010000087.1 GCA_016791385.1 Hyphomonadaceae bacterium | reverse complement strand
TGATCCGCCGCCCGCAAAGCGCCCGCGGCTGTGGCGCGAGAGCAAGCCTCAGCCGACCGCTGCGACCCGTTCTGCTGTCGTGTCGCGCTCGATTTCGCGGCCCACGCCCTGCTCCCAGCACCAGGCTTCCGGCGTATCGAGCAGCGCCCGCACCAGTCGCGCATTCAGAGCATGCCCGGGCTGATCCGCCACAAACCGGCCACAAATCGGGGCGCCGGCCATGGCCAGATCGCCAACCGCATCGAGCATCTTGTGGCGCACGAATTCGTCGTCGAAGCGAAGTCCTTCCGGGTTCACCACCCGGCCGCCATCGACCACCAGCGTGTTGTCCATCGATGCGCCGCGGCCAAGGCCGGCTGCACGCATCACTTCCACGTCGGCGAGGAAGCCGAACGTGCGCGCATCGGCGATGTCGGACAGGAACGCCTGCGGCGTCAGCTGCACGTGACGGCGCTGCACGCCGATGGCGGGATCGGCGAAGCGAATGGTGACGTCCATGTCGAGGCCGTCGAAATCCTCAGCCGGGAGCAGGGCCGCGCTCTTGGCGCCCATGCGCACTTCGATCGGCTGCAGAATGCGGATCACGCGCTGGTTGACGTGTTGCTGGCGAATGCCGGCGTTCAGCAGCACCTGCACGAACGGGGCCGACGAGCCGTCGAGAATCGGCAGCTCAGGGCCGTCGACCTCGACCATCAGGTTGTCGACGCCCAGCCCGGCGCAAGCCGACATCAGGTGCTCGATCGTCGCCAGCTCAACCCCGGCGGCGTTGCTGATCGAGGTGCAATTTCGCGTCTGCGAGATGGAATCGGCGTGGGCGCGGATCGTGCTATCGACGCCGCGCACATCGGTGCGGATGAAGACAATGCCGGAATCGACCGGCGCAGGCGAAAGCACCAGACGGACATGCGCGCCCGAATGAACGCCAATTCCCGCGCACACGGCTGGGCCTGCTATGGTCTGTTGACGACGCACCGAAACCACCTTGTCCCCCGCGGACCTTGATTTGGGCCCCCCGACCCGAACCTCCCTCTAAGGCGCCTGTTCCGATGTCGACAACACACGTTGCGTTACGGTTTATGACGGTTCGCCAGCTCCGGGTAACTATATGAAATGACAGACAAAAAACAAACACAAACGGTTACCGCGGAAGCGCTTCTGCAACATGCGTTACAGGGCGGTCCGCAGGCGGCGCTGGCGGCGCGGCGGGCGGCGGCCATGGCGGAAGTCCGCGACCCTGCCCTGGCCCAACAAGCCCTGGCGCTGGCGGCGCGGCTGGAGCCGCTGGATCCCGCCCCCCAGCTCGCCCTGGCCCGCCTCGCCGCCGAACAGGGTGACCCCGCCACCGCGCGCGCCCACGCTGAAACCGTGCTGCGCGAGGCTGTGGATGAAGCGGCGCGAGCCCGGGCCGCCTTCATGCTGGGGGAACTCGACCGGCTGGCGCGCTCATACGACACGGCCCGCGCTCATTATGCTGCGGTGCTCCGCATCGAAGATGCCTTGCTCGCGGCCGACCGCGGCAACGCCACTGCCGCCCGCTGGTACGCCCGGGCGCGCGGCCGCATCGCCGAACTCGACGCCAATGCCGGCGAGATGCTGCGCGCTCGCACCGGCGCGGAAGGGGCGCTGTCGCTGCTGCGGGCCGTCGCTGCTGCGCAGCGCGAGTCGCCGGTGCTGGCCGCTGACATCGCCGACGCGGAGATGCGCCTTGGCGCGCTTGAACTCGACGCTGGCGAGCCTGTCTCGGCCCGTCGCCGCCTTGGCGAAGCCATCGGCCGTTACGAGGCGCTGGCGGTGACAGAGAAGCACGAGCCGCACTGGCGCGCGGTGCTGGCGGACGCCTGGGCGCTCGCGGCGGAAGCGGAATATGCGCGCGGCAGCGCCGAGCGCGCGCGCGAAGCGATGGACCGCGCGCTGCAGGCGCGCGTGCAGCTGGCGAAGAGCGATCCGAATGAAGCCTGGGCGCTCGCCGGCGCCTGGCGCGTGCGCGCCGCCTTGCTGGAAGCGATCGGCGATGCGCGGGGCTGCGCCGACTCGCTGGTGCAAGCGCGGCATCTGGCCGAGCAGCTCTGCGCCCGCGCGCCGCAGGCCGAAGCGATGGCGCGCTTTCTCGCCCACACCCTGCTCGATCAAGCCGACGCCGCACTGCGCGCAAATCAGCTCGCGCTCGCGCGCGACGCCGCCGATGCAGCGCGGCTGCGGGCGGAGCCGTTTGCAGCAGCAGCGGATACGCATCCGATCTGGTTCACGGACGTCGCCGCCAGTTGGGACCGCTTAGGCGAAGTGGCGCGCCTCTCCGGCGCGAAGCAACAGGCGGCGGAGGCGTTTGCGCGCGCCGTTGAACTGCGCCGCATGGCCGCTGAACGCAGCCGCGACACACATTTCGCCCGCGGCTTGGCGGCCGCACTGGTGCGCCACGGCGAAGCGGCGCTCGACGCCGATGCCGCGCGCACCGCATTTGCTTCGTTTCAGGAAAGCACGCAGATTCGCATGAAATTCTTCGAAGCCGCGCCGGCCGATCCGCGGACGGCGGAGGCCCTGGCCGTCGCGCTCGAACGGCTAGGCCTTGCCGCGCTGGCGCTCGGTGACGCGCCTTCCGCGCGCGCGGCGTGGGAGGACGAACGCGCGCTCGCGGCGCGCATCTTCGCCGACCCAGACACGATCGACGCGCTGCGCTTCGTCGCCATCGTCGACGCCCACCTCGCCTCCGCTGGCGGACCTGACGCGGAAGCGCATCGGACCGCTTCGCTGAAGGGTTTTGACGCGCTGGCGCAAGCGGGCGTGCTTACGGAGCGAGAGGCCGCGCTGCGCAAGAGCCTGTGGCGGGTGTGAATTAGCGCGGGTTCATTTGCCGGCGCAGGAAGGCCGGTATCTCCAACTCTTCGTCGAGCGCCGGATCGAGCACGATGTCTTCGTGCGCGCGGCGCGGCGCGGGCTCGTCGGGATCGCGGCGCGAGGGTTCCTCGTCGCGGTGATCGGGCTTCTTCCAGCCGAACAGGCTGAAGCCACCACCGCCGCTGCGGCGCGGCTCGCGCTCGGGTTCGATGTCGTTGGCGAAACTCGGGCGCGGCTCTTCGTAGGTTTCACGCACCGGCTCCACCGCCGGCGGCGGCTCAGCCTTCGGCGTCACCACCGGGCGGCGCAGCGGCGCTTCGGCGGCGCGGCGCGCCGGCTCCACCACGGTCTGCTGCGTGACGATCGCTTCGTCATCGATTCCGGTGGCGACAACGGCGACGCGGATGCGCCCTTCCAAGCTCTCATCAAACGTGGAGCCGAGAATAATGTTGGCATTCGGGTCGACTTCGGCGCGGATCTCGTTGGCGGCTTGATCGACCTCGTACAGCGTCATGTCGAAGCCGCCGGTGATGTTGATCAGCACGCCCTTGGCCCCGCGCATCGAGACGATGTCGAGCAACGGATTGGCCATCGCCCCGTGCGCCGCTTCGAGCGCGCGGTTCGGGCCTTGTGCTTCACCCGTGCCCATCATCGCCGTGCCCATCTCCGCCATCACGGTGCGGACGTCGGCAAAGTCGAGATTGATCAGACCCGGCATCACCATCAGATCGGTGACGCCGCGCACGCCCGAGTAAAGCACTTGGTCGGCCAACTGGAACGCCTCGGCGAACGTGGTGCGCTCATTGGCGACGCGGAAGAGATTCTGATTGGGGATGACGATCAGGGTGTCGACGTGCTTGCGCAGTTCCTGGATGCCCGCTTCGGCGATCTGCATCCGGCGCTGGCCTTCGAAGTGGAACGGCTTGGTCACCACCGCGATGGTGAGAATGCCGCGCTCGCGCGCGGTGCGCGCAATCACAGGCGCTGCGCCTGTGCCGGTGCCCCCGCCCATGCCGGCGGCGACGAACACCATGTGCGCGCCATCGAGGAACTCGATGATCTCGGGCTGGCTCTCTTGCGCCGCCGCCTGGCCGACTTCAGGCCGCGCGCCGGCGCCGAGGCCTTCGGTGATCGAGTGGCCAAGTTGGAGCTGGTTCGGCGTGCGCGCGCGCGTCAGCGCCTGCGCGTCGGTATTGGCGACGACGAACTCCACGCCCTGAAGGCGCGCGTCGATCATGTTGTTGACGGCGTTGCCGCCCGCGCCGCCCACGCCGAACACCACGATGCGCGGCTTCAGCTCATGGGGCGCATTATATTGGCTCATTACCCGCTCCAGAGGCGACCGTTCTCACGATTCGCCCACGCTCGCACTGCACGGTCCTGCGCAGCGCGCTAAGCCTTCGTTAAGGGTCCGAAACCGCCGCGGCGCTTTTGCGGCGGAACAGCGGTCGCATGTTGAAAGCTTGGCGCTTCTACGGCAGCGCCGCAGGCTCGATCTGGGCGCTTAACCTTGGTGCTTCAAGGCGTGCAGATAGGCCGAAAGATCGTCGGCGCGGTCTGGATCGACGATGAAGTGCGGCATCTGCTCATGCGCCGAATTCAGCCAGACCGTGAGCGCCATGCTCGTCATGCCGGGGGAATTCGCGAGTTCCGCGAAGCTCGGCGCGCTGGCGTTCGGCGATACCGTCTCGCTGGCCTCCACCGCGTGGCATGCCGAGCAGACCTCGCGCGCATAGGCGAGGCCGAGCGCCGCATCGCCGCGCTGCGCCCCCGTCAAAGGCGCCTGGCCCGCCGCGCTTGCCGCACAGGCGCTGAGCAGGAACGCCGCGGCCAAGGCGATCAGACTGGTGCGTGCGGACATGGCGGAACCTCCAAGCCAACCTCGCCGCCACTCTCAGGGCGGCATTGACGCCGATCAAGCGCCCCGCTCAGTTCCAGACCGGCGGACGCTTTTGCTTCCACGGCATTTCCTTTTCCAGCTGCCCGGCGAGCCGGAACAGTGTCGCTTCATCGCCGTAGCGGCCCGTGAACATCATGCCGATCGGCAGCCCCGACGCGCTCCACGCCAGCGGCAGCGACAGCGAGGGCTGGCCGCTCATGTTGAAGGGCGGGGTGAAGCCGAACGTCGCCGCCTGGCGGCGATCGAACTCGCGCAGATCGCCGGTCAGCGTATCGAGGTAATCAACCCGTGGCGCGGGCGTGCACATCACCGGCGTCAGGTACACGTCCCATTCGCTGAAGCGCTGCAGTATCTGCCGTGTCATCAGCCGCAGCTGCTGCATGCCCCAGAGCGCGTCCTGGCCGCTGATGCGCTTGCCCGCATCGTAGGCCCGGCGCGCCAGCCCTTCGATTTCGGTGTCGCCCGGCTCGCGGCCCTTCAACTCCACCCAGCGCTTGATGCTGGCGGCGAAATTGGCGGCGGAAACGAGCCCCTGCGCGCGATAGAGCGCACGGTAATCGATGCCCAGCCCCTCTTCGCGCACCTCGTGGCCGAGCGCGGAGAGCGTTTCAGCGGCGTGCTCCAGCGCAGCGCGCACTTCGGGATCGATCGGATTGCCGCTCGGCGTTTCGCTCGACCAGGCGATGCGCAAACGCCCCGGCGAGCGGGAGACTTCCTCCAGATACGGCCGCTCCTTGGGTGGTGGCGCATAAGGGCTGTCGGCTTCCGGATAGCCCGTCGCGTCCAGCATCGCGGCGCTGTCGCGGACCGTGCGTGAAACGACGTGATCGACCGAGAAGCCGATCACGCGATCAGTATCGTGAGCGCCGTTCGGGTTGCGGTCGCGCGTGGTCTTGAGGCCGACAAGCCCGCAGCACGCAGCGGGGATGCGGATCGAACCCAACCCATCGCTCGCATGCGCGAGCGGAACCATGCCGGCGGCGACCGCAGAAGCCGCCCCGCCCGATGAGCCGCCGGAGATGTGGTCCGGGTTCCAGGGATTGCGGCAGGGGCCGAGCCGCGCCGAGGTGGTGACGCCAGGGATGCCGAATTCCGGCGTGTTGGTCTTGCCGGCGAGCACCACGCCCGCGGCGCGATAGCGGCGCGTGATTTCGGAATCCTCTTCGTCCGCGTCGACGCTAGCGAAATGGCTGCCTGACGTGCGCGGCCAGCCCTTAACCCTGACGCCCAGATCTTTGATCAAGAATGGCACGCCCTTGAATGGGCCATCCGGAAGATCGCCAGCAGCGGCGCGGCGCGCCTCATCGAAGGCCTGGTAGACAACGGCGTTAAGCTTGCCGTTGTGACGCTCGATCCGCTCGATCGCCGCGTCCAGCAATTCAGACGGCGTCACGTCTTTGCGCCGCACCAGCTCCGCCAGCGCCAAACCATCGTGCTCTGCGTAGTCCGAGATCGCCATGCGCCTTCCTCCGATGGTGAAGGTTAAGCGGTTAATTCGCGTTTGGCACGCGGGATGCAGCGGCAAGCGCATGAGCGGAGCCCAGCGCCCCCTGGAGATCGAAGCGGAGTTCGCCGAAATCGGCGATCAGCGCCGCCGCGACCGCCGCACCGGCGACCGCCGCGCCGCACGCATGCGCATCGAGCCGCTGTTTGCCGCGACGCTCGTCAACCATGTCACGCCGCCCGAACAGCTTTACGTGCGCGGTTACGCAACGGCAGACACCGCCCCGCGCACTGGCATCGTGGTAAACCTCAGCGCCTAAGCCCGCTTCGCCGAGCGCTCGAATTCGGCGATCCAATCATCGATCGCGTTAAGCCGGGCTTCGATGCTCTCGATGCGGGCGTCGGCATCGCCCTCCGCTTCCGCAGGACGCGCAGCAACGCCCGCGCGCAGCGTCACCTCGACCAAATCGGCCTGCAGCAACATGGCAAACGCGGCAAGCTCGGCCGCGGTAGCGGCGCGTTCATCGCTGTAAATGCTGTGCAGCGCCGCCCGCTCAATTTGCGCCGCCGACGCCAAGTCGCCGCGATCCAAGCCGCGTTCGGCGAGCTTTGCGTCAAACCAGGCCGCATCGAAGAACAGCGACATTCACTCACCCAGTCTGGCGCCACCTCAACCCGCGAGCGGCGCCGTTCCTGCAAACGGCCCCTCTCATGGACGGCTTCATCCT
>JAEUMR010000059.1 GCA_016791385.1 Hyphomonadaceae bacterium | reverse complement strand
CGCCAGATCCGGGTCCGCGCGCTGCGCCCGGGCAACGCGCACCATCTCCCAGAACGCGGGCGCGGCATCTGCTTTGGGCTCTGGACTCCAGCGGCTACAGAGATTGGCGACGAGCGCTGCCCGATCGATCAGGCGATGACGAAGGCTCGCAAGCATGCGCGCTTCAAGTGGGGCGCAGAGGAGCTGATCGAGCATGAGGAGCGCAAAGGCGTCGATGGCGGTTTGCGGCACTTCGTAGGTATTGGCGAGGAGGGCGCCGGCGAGCTGGCGTGCGTCATTCCAGGCGTTGAGGCCGGTGCGAAGGGCAAGCAGGGGATTGATCGCGGTCGCGTCGCAGCGTCCCGGCGCGAACCGCAAAACGCTGTCGCGGCCGATCCGCTCAGCCAAGGTCCCGCGCGCATCGACGAGTACCAGCGACCCGGCCCAAGAGCTGAGCGCGGCTAAGACAGCATCATCCGTGTGCTCCGGTTTTCCGAGGAAGGCGCAAGCACGCGCTTCGCTGCGCACGGTTCGGTATTTGGCCCATGCATGACGACGCACGGCGCCCAGCGCCAAGCCCTCGTCCCGCAATAGCCCGCAATGTCCCATCTCATGCCACGAGGCCAAATCGCGCCAGGGCGAGGGTTCGGCGAGCGCGATCGGTTCAAGCTTGGCGACCACAATCGCCACCGCATACGCCGCTAGTGCACACACGAGCGCAAGGCCGAGCGACACGACAAGGAGCGATGGCGCGACGGACGTCCAGGCAACGCTCCAGCTCAAGAACGAGAACGGCGCATAGAGGCGCAGGCTCCCCAAATCGAGCAGGGGCGGGCCAAGTGCTGCGTCATAGCCCAATGCGCGCGCCATCATCTGCGTGACCAATCCGCAGCAGAACGTGAACGCGCTTAATGCGATCACGATCGTGCGCAGATGCGTCAACCAGATCACGGGACATGCCTCCGAAACAAGGCGCCCGCATCGCACAACACAAGTTTCTGCCCGTGCAATTGTTCAGATCGAATGTGTCGTAAATGATCGTACGTACGCATGTTTTGTCGCGCCTAACATCATCTTGTACAACAAAAGCATGATCGCAAAACCAAACGATTACAGCAAGATAAAGGGCGAATTGTGTTGGTTTTGATCGTTGGTTTTGCTATGCTTTCGGCAAGTTGGATGGCGCGCAAAGAAACTTGTTTGCGCCGCATGAAGCGAAGAATTCGCGATGACAGACGAGCCCTTTTCATCTCTCGCACGCGCTGCGTTGCGCCAACCGATTGACGATGAGTTGCGCGGACGCGTCGGCTTTGCGCGCACGAGCAAGACCGGACGTGGCACGAGCGGCGTGTTGGGCGCGCGTCTCAGCAAAGCGCTGCACGGCAAAAAGATCGGCGGCGGCAGCTCGCTTGGATCAAGCCCACGTCCGCTGGCGAGCGATCCGCGTCAGCGCGCAGTGGTGAAGGTCAGTTTCCGGAAACACGCCGCAGGGGGCGGCAGCGGCGGCGGCAAGCTGCTGGCCCACGCGAGCTATCTTGAGCGCGACGGCGCTGCGCGCGAGGGCGAGCAGGGACATTTCTACGACCGGAGCAAGGACGAGGTGGAAGGCGCGCGCGATCGGCTACGGGATTGGGCGGAGAACGATAAACGCCATTTCCGGGTGATGCTGGCGCCGGAGAGTGGGGCGCGGCTGATCGAGGAGGATGGCGATCTCAAGGGCTACACAAGGGACGCGATGGCGCGGATGGAGCGGGAGCTGGGCGTCGAGCTCGATTGGATGGCGGTGGATCACCACAACACCGACAATCCGCATGCGCATGTGATTGTGCGGGGTGTGCGGCGCGACGGGGTGGAGCTGTTGTTGCCGCGCGAATACGTGGCGCACGGGCTGAGGGAAGTGGCGCGGGATGTGGCGACGGAGCGTCTGGGGGAACGGTCGATTGCGGATGAGCGGTTGCGGCTCGATCGTGAGGTCGAGGCGCGAGGCTTCAATCGGCTGGATCGGGCGATCGAGCAGGAGCTCGGCGAGAAGCGTGAAGTGCTTCTGCAAAGGCTTGGGCGTGAGCGGAATGCGGCCTTCGCCAACGCGATGAGGGCGCGTGCTCAGGAATTGGCGCGGCTTGGCTTGGCTAAGGAAGTGCGGCGCAACGTGCTGCGGTTTGAGCGCGACTGGAAAGAGCGCTTAGAAGCAGCACGTCCGCTCGATGTGCGGCGCGAACTGGCGCGTGGGCGGCTCTATGAGCCGCGTATGGGGCGGGTCGCGGGCAAGGTGATGGAGCTTGGCCCGCGTGGTGAGGCCCCCGATCGGGCGGTGCTGGTGATCGAGACGCCGGAACGAGGGCGCGTGGTGCTCAACACCTCGACGGAGCGCATCTCAGATCTCCAGCGTGGGTCGTGGGTGGCGCTGGCGCCAGAAGGCAAGCGCGCAGCGGTCGAGCGGCTGTCGTTTCATGGGCTGGATGCGCAAATACCGGCGAGGGCCGAGACCGAGCTGGATCGTGAGCTTGACCGCCAGGCGCGGGGCGAGGCGCGGCGACTACCGGAGTGCCCCGAGGTCGTGCAGGCGCTGAATGACCGCGCTCGTGTTCTGGAAGCCAACGGCTTTGGCGCACGCAGTCCGAGCGGAAAGTTTTACTTTCGTGACGGCGCGCGCGAGGAGTTGCGGCGTGTAGAGCTGGAGCGCGAGGGCGACCAACGCGGGCGCGGCGATGGGCGTGAGCTAGCGCGAGAAGGCGAGTCTTGGCGGGTGCGCGAGGTCAAGGAGCTGTTCGCTGGGCGAGCGGCGGTGCTGGAGCGCGGACGCGATGTCCTCGTTCACAACCTGGGACGCGGCAGCGACATCAAGGCTGGCGATGAGGTGGCGTTCAAAGCGATGCCGAGCCGAGGGCCGTCGCGCGAGCCGACCAAGCATGAGCTGGTGAAGACCTTGGTGCGCGGCCTCGATCTTAGTCGGTGATGCCATCGTGCTCGTGGGTGGCAAGGGCGAGCGCTGCCGCGCCGCGCTGGCGCGCGACCCTTGCCGTCCACTGCGCGCGATGGCCGATTGGAAGATGTCGGGCCGCAGGGCGTCCACCGAAAAGTCGACGCGCCTGCCGGCGGCGTCGACCACAGGGCTAAGGATCGGGCTGGCGCCTCTAGTGGGGCATTTTCAGAAACCAGCGATCCCACTGAGCACCGCCATAGCGGACGCTCGTGGAGCGCGCCCGTCGGTCAGCGGTTCGACCGCTTGAGCGCGTTGACAACCCTCGTCTACAAATTTCGTTAGGTCGAAGCTGGTCAGGATCGACCAGTGTATCCCGATCCTGCATGGAGGTCTGGTATGTTCTAGAGTCTCTCCGAATCGCCCACGTGTCCGAAGGAGTAGCGATGCTGCGTGGTGGGCTCAGCGATAAGCTCGGCAACGGATACGAAGCGCTTTGGGCCGTGGCCCAGGCAGTGCGTGTGCTGCGCGGTGATCTTGCCGCCAGTCTCAAGATCGAGCCGATCGGCGAGGGACGGGGCTTCGAGTTTGTCGTCGACACCGAGGCCGCGCGCGAGTGGCACCAATGCAAGATCAATGGCGCGCGCGGTAATTGGACGATTGCAGCGCTTCATCGGGAGGGCTTCTTCGGAAACGTCGCGGCGAAGGCAAAGGCTGATCCCGCAGCACGATTTGTGTTCGTGTCGACCGATCCGGCGGCCGACTTAAAGGTGCTCACGCAGAAAGCCGCCCGCACCGAGTCATTCGGGGACTTCCTCCTGTCGCTCGCCGAGGCGCCCAAGCAGCAAGAAAACTTGTTGCGCGTTGTCGCCCATATGGGCGGTGACACCGACGATTTCACCCAGGAACAATGCTGGACGCTGCTTCGCCGCATCCGTATCGAAATCGTGTCGGAAGCTTCGCTGCGCGAACAGGTCGCCTCGGAGCTTCGCTATCTGATTTTGCGCGATCCCGACGGCGCCGGTCGAGCCATTAAAGAATCGCTCGAATTGGGTCTGACCCAGACGCTGACAACGGAGCGCCTGCGCGCCGAACTCAACGCAGCAGGATATCAACTTCGCGACGCGATGCTCGATGCGACCGTGCGTCAGAGTCTCGCTGACCAAAATCATCTCTACGCCGAATCCCACGGCGAACTCGGTCTCGACGGGGCCGAACTGCCGCGCGCGGCGGTCGGGGATATCGTCGCGGCCGTGCGCGAAGCTTCCGTGCGCATGATCGTGGTGACCGGCGTCGCCGGCGTCGGCAAGAGCGGCGTGCTGCGCCTCGCCACGGCGGCGCTTCAGGATGAGACCGACTGCCTCATCATCCGCATCGACCGCTTGCTCGACGTCGGCGCTTCCGCCGCCCTCGGCGAGCTGATCTTTCATCGCCCGGAATCGCCTTGCCGAACGCTGTCGCACTTGGCGCGCGACCGAACCGGACTGATTGTGATCGACCAGCTCGACGCGGTCAGCGAGGTTGCCGGGCGCCAAGCCAAGGCGCGCGATCTCGTCTCGACGCTCATTCGAGAGACCGAGCGGCTGCCGAACCTGAAAATTATCCTGGCCTGCCGCGAGTACGACTACGCCAACGACCGCCGCTTTCGCACATGGGCGCAAACCGAAAGTTCGCGTCGCATCCGGGTTGAGCTCCTCGGCTACGAGGCCGAAGTCTTGCCCTATCTCGATCGGTTAGGACTTGGCCATCTGACGCCATCGGCGGCGCAACGCGAAGTGCTACGTCTGCCGCTGAATCTCATTCTCTATGCGCGCCTTGCCAAGCAGGGCGTGCCTGACCTCGCCACCGCCACGACGACGGCTGCGTTGTTCGAGCTGCTGCTGCGGGAAAAGAACCGCGAACTACGCGATCGGGTGCCCTGGTCGGTGGAAGAGCCGCTTGGCGTCATAGCGCGATGGATGAGCGATCACGCGCGGCTCGATGCGCCCGCGCACGTCTTGGGCGGACACAAAGACGCTCACGACGTGCTGATTTCGGCGCATTTGGTAACCGAGGAAAGCGGCCGGCTGCGCTTCTTCCACGAGAGTTTGTTCGACTACGCTTTTGCGCGTGCTTTCTTGCGCAGCGGCGCGTCGTTGAGTGACTGGCTCGTCGCCGACGAACAGGTCTTGTTCCGGCGCACCCAGGTGCGTCAGGTTCTGGAATTGCTGCGCCCGGCCGACGAGCGCACCTACCTGCGCGAACTTGCGTCGCTTCTGACCCATCCTCGGGTGCGGCCGCATATCAAGGACATGGTCGCACTTTGGTTGGCCGCCTTGCCCCAGCCGACGCGAGCCGAACTCGATATTGTCTTGGCGCTGGATGATGGACGCAATGAGCCGCACCTCCTCGTGCGCCATGCCTTGCTCAGCCCCGCTTGGGCGCAGCTCCTTATCGTCGCGTCACACATTCAACGCTGGTTGCGCGCGACCAACGACGACCGCCGTCACTTCGCGCTGCGTTTGCTTGATACGCTGAGTGCGAGCTCGCCCGCCTTGGTGGCGGAAGTCATGCGCGCTTGGTGGCGTGATCAGCCCGAGAACTATTCTCTCATCATGCGCTGGAGCACCTTGCTGCGCACCGGCGACGACGCCAGCGCCTTGGTCGCGCTGCACACCGATCTCGTCGCGGCCTGTCCGGCCGAAGACATCCCCCAAGGTCGCTTGCCGCATTTGGCGGATGTCGGCCATTGGGTGCACCACGATAGCGAAGGCGCGGCCACGGTGTTCGGCGCGTGGCTCGCGCGTTGGTTCGAGGTCAACCAAACCGGGCATCCGTTCACACACGACCATCGCAACGATTCCTATTGGCTCGCCGAACTCGCGCGCAAGCAGCCGCGTGCGTTCGCCACTGCTGTCTTGCCCTGGTTGGGGGAGGCGTTCCGCCGCGAGGCGGCGGAGGGCAAGTCCGAGAAACGCTACCGCTCGGCGTTTGACCTGCGTGAGCGGGATGACGAAGACCGTTTGCACGAAACCATTGATCTCGTCCGCGAGGCCTTGCGTTCGGTGGCGAAGGCCGATCCCGGCGCCGCGCGCTCTTTACTTGCGCACATCGATCCCGCGACGCACTTTGCGGCGCTCCATCTTCATTTGGAGGCCATAGCCGCCGCCAACGGCGCGCTCGCCGACGCGCTCGTTCCGGTACTTCGTCTGCCAGGCCTTCTGGAGGCTGGCTTCGACGGCGCGCGTTGGATCTCGGCCGCCAAGGCGCTTTCGGTCAGTCTCCCGCGCCTCGGCGATGACGCCCACCAATTGCTGGATGATTGGCTCGCTGACTATCGGCCCGAACTGCGCTGGGCCTCGCGGCTGCTTAGCGATGGACCTGGCGACCATGATGACCCGGCACGCCACAAGCGCATGATCCTCGCGAGCCTGAACGAGTCCGGCGAAGACCTGTGGGGGCTGTTGTCGGCCTTGGGGCGCGCCAATCTCCGTCCGCGTTGGATTGCGCGCCTAGACGAACTCGACCGCAAGTTTGCGGGGCGGGCGCCGCCAAAACCGTTCCGCTCGCGCGGCGGGATCGTGGCCTCGCCGATTTCGCTGGAGCAAGCGCGGCGCATGGGTGACGCCGCCTGGCTCAGCGCCATAAAGGAATACAACAGCGCGCGCGAGCGCAACATCTGGAGCGAGAAGGGTCCGATCGGCGGCGGCGACGAACTCGCCCGCGTGTTGCAGCAATGCGCGAAGGAAAGCCCCGAAAGATTCGTAGGCCTCGCTCGACAATTTCCGAGCGATACCTACCAACGCTACCGGGTGGCGCTGATCGAGGGCATTGCCGAGAGCGAAGCATCGACAGCAATCGCGCTGGAGGCGGCGCACATCTGGCTAGGTTACGCCCCGCTGCCGGACGATCGCGATCCTCTGCCAAATCTGGTGTCGCGCAAGCCGCAACTCTTGGCCGACGACGCGGTGTTCGCGGCGCTCGCGCGAATCGCAAGAGAGGGCAGCCTCGCCGAGGACGCGACCATCGATGATGGCGACGACGCCGATGACGATGACCCGGAGGGCGCGCTCGACGGCACTTTGTCGTTTCCCGATAAAGTTGGATTCCGCGGATTCGTCTCGCAACGCGGCAGCGCCGTCGAAGCAATCGGTGCTGGCCTCTGGGAGACCGAGGCGCGCATCGATGAAGCCGTCGCGCTGATTGAGGCCGTCGCCGCCGACGATAACCTATCGCGTCCCATCCGCTGTTGCTGGCTCCACCCGGTGCATGCCGTCATCGGCGTCGACCTCGATCGCGGCTTTGCGCTGCTCGATCGCCTGACGGCTTCGGACCCGTGGCCGCTCGGGACGCGGCGGGGCATTCGCCTCGTCGTCTGGGCGCTCTACAATCGTCCCGATATCGGCGCGCCGCTCTTGGAGCGCGTGCTCTCTGCTTCCGATCCGCGCCTCAAGGTCACCGCGCTTTGGATGTTGGCCAACTTCGCCCACGGCGACGATGAGGCTGCCAAACGGCTCGACGAGATTCTGCCGACCTCTAAGCTCGCGCGCCGCATGGCGGCGCGCGTTGCGGTGCATCACGCCGAGCGTGCAGACACACCCCTGGCGCCGCGAACGCTGGGGTGGCTCAAGCGTTTTTCCGACGACGAAGACGCCGGCGTCCGTAAGGAAGCCGCCAGCGCCGGCCGCGCTTTGACTGGTCCCGATCACCAAGCACGCGCGGACCTCGCCGAAATGCTGGCGGGCTCTCGCGCTTTCCTCACGTCGCCTGACATGCTGCTCTATGAACTCGACGACCGCGCCAGCGAGTTTCCGCGCGCGGTCATAGCCTCGGCCAAGGCTTATTTCGCGGCTGAAGCCAACGGTGACTTCCCCAAGAACACAGCGGCGGTCGCAGGTCACCTGGTCAGCAAAATGGTGCTGGCGGCCTATCGGACGCTTGAGAACGACCCGCAGTTTCGGGCCGAGGTGCTTGATATGGTCGATCAATTGGTGCTGCGCGATCAGATTGGCGTTCGCAGCGACCTCGATCAGCGCGACTGACCGGACTTCTGGCGTCCGCTTTGGATCAGTGAAACGGGAATGACCGCCTTTGATGCTGTGGACGGCGCCCACCCGGCGGCGGTGAACCTGATCTAGGGTTCAGCTCCGTCAAAGGAGGGCAGCATGCAGAGCGTTGTCACAATTGGTCTCGATATCGCAAAGAACGTGTTTCAGGCGCATGGCGTCGATGCGGAAGGCGAGGTGGTCTTCAGAAGGTGCATCACGCGCGCGAAGGTCCGAGATTTCTTCGCGAGCTTGCCGAGATGCCTAGTGGGCATCGAAGCCTGCGCCAGCTCCCATCACTGGGCGCGAGAAATCGGCGCTTTAGGGCACACCGTGAAGCTGATGCCGCCGGCGTATGTGAAGCCTTACGTGAAGAGTCAGAGGAACGATTCTGCTGATGCAGAGGCGATTTGCGAAGCGGTGACCCGGCCGAACATGCGTTTCGCCGAGGTGAAGTCCGTGGAGCAGCAAAGCGTGCTGGCGATGCACAAGCTTCGTGCGACGCTGATCCGCCATCGAACGCGCGTGGGAAATAGCATTCGTGCGCACATGGCGGAATTCGGGGTTATCGCTCCGATCGGTCGTGTCGGGCTGGAAAGCTTGGTGCAGATCATCTGCGATGGAGGATGAGCGCATCACCGCCATGGTCCGGCGTGCGCTGGGATACCTGGTCAATCAGTACGATCAGCTGCAGGCGCAAATTCTCGATTGCGATCGTCAGGTGCTGGCCTGGCATCGTGGCAACGAAACGAGCCGGCGTCTCGCTACCATACCCGGCATTGGTCCGTTGGCGGCCAGCGCGCTCGCCGCCACCATTGGCGACGCGTCGACCTTCAAATCGGGAAGAGCGCTATCGGCATGGCTCGGGCTTGTGCCGAAGCAGAGTTCGACCGGCGGCAAAGAGCGGTTGGGCGCCATCTCGAAACGAGGCGACAATTATCTGCGTTGGCTTTTGGTCGCCGGATCGCTTTCGGTGATCCGCTACGCGCAACGCCATGGCACGAAACGGCCTTGGCTGGTGAAATTGCTGGAACGCAGAACATCGAAGATCGCGGCAGTGGCGCTCGCAAATAAGACCGCCCGCATGGTCTGGGCGCTGATGACCAAGGGGGAGAAATATCGCGAACCTGTCTTGCAGGCGGCGTAACGAACGCGCGTCTCATCGCGGCGCGCACAGAGGTTGGAAAGGGCGATCACGAAATCATGCAAAACCGGTCGAACCGGGGACCAGGCAAACCCATCTATCCCAGAGCGCCTTCGAGCGCGTGCTTTTGATCGGGATCTGGTCAGCGGATAGCATGAAGGCCAGCAGTGTTCGCGCTGCATCAACAGGCTGGACACATGGGCGCACCGAGCGCCGAGCATGATCAGAGATTTTCCTTGCCAGCAGGGTGCCGTCCACACATGGGATGCAGCGCCACTCGCGAGGCGCTCACTTCTTCTTGAGACGCACTCCCGGCCCGCCGTCTTTATTCTCTCCTGAGGCCAAGAAGATCACGCCCTTCTTTTCGAGCGCACGCTGCACGCGTTCGCGTGTGTGCGGGAATATTTCGCCACGGCCGGTCTCGAAACGACGAATGGTTGCTTCGCCAACGCCTGATGCATGGGCGAGTTCGGCCGCACTCCAGCCAACGGCTACACGAGCCATTCGAACCTGCGCTCCGGTGATCGTCACACGGCCTCGCTCACTAGAGTTGACGGCGATCGATTTTCGATCATAATGACCGGAAAACGATCGCGACCTCTTGGCGCGCGAATCCGGTGCGCCAGCGCGGAGGATAGGTCATGGCCAGTCGTCGGCAAATCCTTGGCGCAATTGCCTCTTCCGCCGCCGGCTGGAGTCCAGTTGGCGACGATGTGGAGCTGGCGCGGCTGATTGGGGAGCATCATCGTTTCGATGAGGCAATTCTCGTTGCCGAAGATGAGGCGGACGCCTTGCTGATTTCTGAACGCCGGTCTGGTGGGAAGCGCAGTGCCGCAGCTGAGGCGGCGTGCGCACGCGCCGAGGCGCTGCATGAGGCGCAGGGAAGGGTGGCCAACGCGGTCATCAATACGCCTGCGGCGACAGTGCTGGGCGCGGCCTACAAGCTCATCGTCTGGCGCAAGGAAGCCGCGATCTCGTTTCCGGATGATTTCGACGGGGCGCATGAGAGCTTCACCTTCTCCGCCTATCGCGACCTGTTGCGCCTTACCGGCCTTCTTGCCCTGGAGCATCCGCACGACCGGGCGACGCTTGCGCGCATGAGGAAGTATTGGATTCTATCATGAGTTGCAATGCGTGGACGGGCTCGGGCGGGATGCTTTGATGACCGGGCCCGTCTTGAGGAGCCGCGTGTATGGCCTCACGCAAGCGCGGGTCGCGGACACGCAAGCGTCGCGGCGATCCGGGCCAATTGAACCTGTTCGACGCGCCAGTAGAGGAGGCGCGGGCGCGGGCAAAGCGTGCTGCGCCGCTGCGGGTGAAAACGAAGCGACTCAAGGCCGCGTCCGTCGAAAGGTCGGTGGCGTTCTCACCGCAGGAAGCCGCAACGTATATTGGTGTCACGGTGAGCACGCTGAAAAGTTGGCGCGCCAAGAAGATCGGGCCGAAATGGACGCATCGTGGCGTGCGGCTCATCTGTTATTTCCCAGAGGATCTTGACGCGTTTCTGCGCCGTGGCCCGCGCGGTCCCGACAAATCCTGACCATTGGCGTTTCATGTATGACGACGAATTTAGTCGCGTAACATGCGAATTGTGGCGGTGGGACATTGAGGGCGACTAAGGGCCATCGCCGACGATCCATGGTCGCGAGAGGTAGGTCCCGGAAATACGCGGAAACGAGTTGAGGCGTGGCGCTGCTTTCGGCGCCAATTCGCGTTTTCATCGCACGGCAGAAAGGAATTGTTGGCTGTGGATAAGCGGATCTTTCATTGAGCGATCGCGCGAGACTTCAGGCGTGGCGCGCGAAGCTGAAGGGAGAACATCATGTCCTCAGACGTTTTGTTGACCGTGGAAGATGCAGCCGCGCGTTTGAAGATTTCCAAGCATACGCTCAATCGCTGGCGCGGAACGGGAGAGGGCCCACCCTACATCAAATCGGGGCCGCGCCTCGTGCGCTACGAAGAATCGGCGATTGAAAACTGGGCGCGGGACCGAACGAGAAGCTCGACCACCAAACCTCCAAACGGGCCGAGCACATGACCGGCCCAGATCCCAACCAGATGCTCACCACCGCTGAGGCGGCGACACTGCTGGGGCTTAAACCGGCGACGCTCGCCAATTGGCGCGAGGATGGTTCCGTTGATCTCGCATTCTCGAAGTTCGGCAGCTGCGTACGCTATCGCTATGGCGACGTGGTTGCCTTTGCCGCGCGCGCCCGCTGCACGAGCACGCTCGCTGCGCAGCAACTCGGCGTTCGAAGAGCGCACGGGTGAGAACGGTGTCTTTCGACTGGCCGCAAACTGGGGCACAGCTGGGGCATGGCTCAAATTGGCAAATTCTAGAGATTGGCTAACTTATTGATTTTATTGGTCGGAGCGGCGAGATTCGAACTCGCGACCCCCAGTCCCCCAGACTGGTGCGCTAACCGGGCTGCGCTACGCTCCGTACCGGCCTCGCCCGGAGGCGAAGGAGCGGTGTCTTAGCCTCGCGGGGCCGCCGCTGCAATGCAGGCGCTTTGCTTATGCGCCGCGGTTCATCCAGCCGAACAACGGCTTCAGCGGGACGATCCAGATCATGCCGGCGAGGGCGTAGAACACGAGTTCGGCCCAGAATGGCAGCACCGGGATGAGCGCTGAGCCGATCGTGGCGGCGAAGGCGGCGTAGACGGCCAAGTACGCCAACAGCGCGAAACAGCCGACGGCCTTGCGTGTCCGCATCTGCATGGCTAGCGCTCCCGCGCGGCGGCGCGCCGCGTTTCAGTCAATCTTGGCCGGTTCTATGGAAACGGCGAAGGGAACCGGCAAGCATGACGCATGACGACATTTGGCCGCCGCGCGCGCCGTGGGTTGGGCGCTGGCTGCTGCTGGTATGCGTGCTGGTGGTGGCGATGATCCTCGTCGGCGGCGCAACGCGCCTGACCGATAGCGGCCTCTCCATCACCGAATGGAACCTGGAGAAGGGCCTCACCCCGCCGCTGACCGCGCAGCGCTGGAGCGAAGAATTCGCGCTCTACCAGCGCACGATGGAATATCAGAGCCAGAACGAAGGCATGAGCCTTGCCCAATTCCAGTACATCTATTGGTGGGAATGGGGTCATCGCTTCCTCGGCAAGATGATCGGTCTCGTCTTCGCGCTGGGCTTCTTCTTCTTCCTGTTCACCGGCCGTCTGCGCGGACGTTTCCGCGTGACGACGCTGCTGTTCGCTTTGGGCGGACTGCAGGGTTTTGTCGGCTGGTGGATGGTGACGAGCGGCCTGTTCGACCGGCTCGATGTCAGCCCGTTCCGCCTCGCCATTCACCTCGCCATCGCCTTCATCATCCTCGCCATCGCGCTGTGGACCGCGCTCGGCGCGTTCGTGTGGCCGGCCAAATCCTCCAAGCTCGGGCTGCCGAAATGGACGCCGTTCGCCCTGATGGGGCTGGTGTTCGTGCAGGTGATGCTGGGCGCGTTGCTGGCGGGTTCGCGCGGCGGGGCGGCCTACGCCGACTGGCCCACCATCGGCGGGGAGTGGATCCCGGCTACCGCGTTCGGCCAGGAGCATTTCCTCTCCAACTTCACTGAGGATCACGCCACCCAGCACCTGCTGCACCGGACCACCGGCTATCTGGTCGCGCTCTCCGCCTTGGGTCTTGCGTTGGCGGGGCTCATTCGCGGCCAGGGCCCGGCGCGCTGGGCCGCGGCAGCCCTGGGGGCCGTCGCCCTTGTGCAGGCGACGCTTGGCGTTTTGACCGTGATCTCGGCCTCGCCGCTGAGCCTCAGCCTCATTCACCAGGCCGGGGCAGTGGCGCTCTGGTGTGTGGCGCTGGTCGCGGCCAGAGCGGCATGGCGGTAATGGTGCAAGCGTATTATAATACCACACTGATAAGTGATTGATATACAAGTCAAAAACATAATCTCTTGACGCAATTTGCGCGCTGCAATAAACGCGCGCCTTCGTTTCGTCAGGACCAATACCCATGCGCACTATTTCGACGCGCTCGGCCAAGGCCTCGGAAGTCACCAACGGCTGGATCGTTGTGGACGCCGAAGGCGTTGTGGTCGGCCGCCTCGCTTCGTTCATCGCGCTGCGCCTTCGCGGCAAGCATCGCGCCGATTTCACGCCCCACGTCGACACTGGCGACCATGTCGTCGTGATCAACGCCGAGAAGGTGGCGCTGACCGGCAACAAAATGACCGACAAGGTCTATTACCGCCACACCGGCCACCCGGGCGGCATCAAGGAGCGCGTCGCGGGCAAGGTGCTCGTGGGCAAGCATCCTGAGCGCGTGCTGGAGAAGGCGGTCGAGCGCATGATGCCGAAGGAAAGCCCGCTGGCGCGCAAGCAGCTGTCGAAGCTGCGCGTATATGCGGGCGCTGAGCATCCGCACGCGGCGCAGAACCCCGTCACCATCGATTTCAAGTCCAAGAACCGCAAGAACTCGAGGATCGGCTGATCATGAGCGACATTCAGCAAGGCTTTGAGTCTCTCGGCCAGATCGCGGGCGTTCCCAAGGGCGCCGGCACCGAACACATCGCCCAACCGCGCGAACGCAAGGTCGATCAATTCGGCCGCGCCTACGCCACCGGCAAGCGCAAGAACGCTGTCGCGCGCGTTTGGGTGAAGCCCGGCAAGGGCCAGATCACCATTAACGGCAAGACCAGCGATGCGTATTTCGCGCGCCCGGTCCTGCGCATGATGATCAACCAGCCGTTCAAGGTCACCGAACGCGAAGGCGAGTTCGACGTGTTCGTCACCGTCGTTGGTTCGGGCCTCTCGGGCCAAGCCGGCGCGGTGCGCCACGGCATCTCCAAGGCGCTCGCCGATTACGAACCGGGCTTGCGTCCGGCGCTGAAGCACGCGGGCTTCCTGACGCGCGACAGCCGCGTGGTCGAGCGTAAAAAGTACGGCCGCGCCAAGGCGCGCCGCAGCTTCCAGTTCTCGAAGCGCTAACCGCATTTCATTTCTGGTTTGGCGGGCGCTTCTCTCACGGGAAGCGCCCGTTTTGTTTTGGAGCGTCGCATGGCGCCTACGGTTTTCATTGACGGCGAAGCGGGCACGACGGGTCTGCAAATTCGCGAGCGGCTGGAGCATCGCGCCGATCTTACGCTGGTTTCGATCGAGGCGGATAAACGCAAGGATGCCGATGAGCGCCGCCGCCTGCTGAACAGCGCCGACGCGGTGATCCTGTGCTTGCCCGATGAGGCGGCGAAGAAAGCCGTGGCGATGATCGAGCACGATCGGGTCAAGGTGATCGACGCCTCGACCGCCCATCGGGTCGCGCCCGATTGGGCCTATGGCTTCGCCGAGATGAGCCGCGCGCAGCGCGCCAACATCGCGGCGTCGAAACGCGTCGCCAATCCGGGCTGCTATCCAACCGGCTTCATCGGCCTGGTGCGGCCGCTGGTGGAAGCGGGGGTCGTTCCGCGCGCCTGGCCCCTCAGCGTCAACGCCGTCAGCGGCTATTCCGGCGGCGGCAAGGCGATGATCGCCGAGTTCGAGAACGAAGCCGATCCGAGCTACACGCGCGCGCCGTATCGCATTTATGCGATGGCGCAGAAGCACAAGCATGTGCCGGAGATGACGCTCTATGCCGGGCTCGCGCGCGCGCCGATTTTTCAGCCGAGTGTCGGGCGCTACTACAAGGGCATGATCGTCGAAGTGCCGCTGCCGCTGTCGGCGTTGCCGGGCAAGCCGAAGCTGAGCGACGTGCAGGATGCGTTGGCGAACGCGTATGCGGGCGAACGTTTTGTCAGCGTGGCTTCGCTCGAAGAGGCCGCTGCGCTGAAGACGCTGGCGCCGGAAGGTCTCAACGACACCAACCAGATGAAGCTGTTCGTGTTCGGCCACGATGATGAGGCGCGCCTGGTGGCGTTGCTCGACAATCTCGGCAAGGGCGCGAGCGGGGCTGCGGTGCAGAACCTCAACATCATGCTCGGGCTCGAAGAGAGCGCCGGATTGACGTGAGTTGGCGCCGGACAGCGCGCGGCGCTTCCGGGTTTGCTCTTTATTCTGCTCCCGATGGGAGCGCGGGGCGCGCTCCGGCGGAGCGCTCAAGGATGTAGTGCGTGGGGTTGTGCCGAAGCGCGCCCTCGCGCGGATTGTTTAGCGTCCGGCGCGAGCCTGAGGCGTTGCGGTCATGCCGGAGGGCCATGCGTCTTCACGGACGGTTGGTGTAGCTGATCGTCGCGTTGCCGCTTCGCGTGCGATCTCCGCAAACGCTGGGGGTCCGGACCATGGACTTAGCGCCGTGCTCGACGTTCCCGGTCGGCGTGCGGCGGGGGCCAACGGTGCAGCTCCGAGTCATCCCGGAAGCGCGCAGCGCTGTCCGGGACCCAGGGGGTCACAGGTCGCGCGTTTGCTCCTGGGTCCCGGGTTCTCGCTGCGCGAGCCCGGGATGACTCTGTGTTGCACTTTCCCGCCGGTGCTTTCGAGTTTCATCCTCCTCGAAACTGGAGTGATCGGGCGTCGCCGCTTTCACTCTCCTTCACGTTCAATCCGCGTCTTCTGCGCTGTTTGGCGTTGGTACCGACAACCTCCCTGCAGAAGACGAGCCATCTTCGCATGGTTTGGCAGGTGTCGGATTGAATCGCTGCGCTCAACGCGTGCAGCGTTGATGCAGCTCACGTTTTCAATCCAATCCAACCGGATAGCGCTACGCGTCGGACGCGGAATCCGAACGCACCTTCACGTATTCGCCGGGCGCGTCGCCGAGTGGTTTGAGTTTGCCCTCGCCAGGGATGCGGGCAGGGACGTCGGGGCCGGAGATTTTCTTCAGCCAGGCGTCCCAATGCGGCCACCACGAGCCTTTGGTTTCGTGCGCGTGTTTGAACCAGGCCTCAACGCCGTCATCGAGCTTCTCGGCCGACCAGAACTGGTACTTGTTGGCGTCCGGGTGATTGATCACGCCGGCGATATGGCCTGAACCGGCGACGATGAACTCGACCGGGCCGCCGAACTCCGTGGCGCTCTTGTGCACGCTGGCGCAGGGCGCGATGTGATCTTCGCGCGAGGATTGCATGAAGACTGGAATTGTCACGTCGTGCAGCGACAGTTTTTCGCCCAGTAGCGTCATGTTGCCGGCGGCGAGCGCGTTATCCTTGTAGAAATTACGCAGATAGAAAAGGTGCAGGGCCTTCGGCATGCGCGTCTGATCGGCGTTCCAATAGAGCAGGTCGAACGGCGGGGGCTCTTTGCCGAGATAATAATTGTCGACCACGTAATTCCAGACGAGGTCGTTGGCGCGCAGCGAGTTGAAGGTCGCGGCCATGGTGTTGGCGTCGAGCACGCCGCCGGCGGCGCTCATCTTGTCTTCGAGATATTTCAGCCCCGCTTCGTCGGTGAAGACTTTGAGGTCGCCGGCGAAAGTGAAGTCGGATTGGCTGGCGAAGAAGGTGGCGCTCTGCACGCGTGCATCGCCGGTTTTGGCCATGTGCGCGAGCGTTGCCGCGAGCAGCGTGCCGCCGATGCAATAGCCGACCGCGTTGACGTGCGCCTCGCCGGTGGCGTCCTGCACCGCTTGCACGGCGGCGTAGACGCCCTCGCGCATGTAATCCTCGAACGTCGCTTCCGACATGTCCTCGTCGGGGTTGACCCACGAGACGAGAAAAACGGTGTGGCCGCGATCGACCAGCCATTTGATCATCGAGTTCTTCGGCTGCAGGTCGAGGATGTAGAATTTGTTGATCCACGGCGGGAAGATCAGCAGCGGGACCTTATGCACGCTCTCTGTTGTCGGCGTGTATTGCAGCAGTTCGAACACGCGGTTGCGGAAAATCACTTTGCCGGGCGTGGTGGCGACATTCACGCCAACCTTGAACGCGTCCAGATCGGTCTGCGAAATCGCCAGCGTGCCGCGGCCGCGCTTCAAATCTTCGGCGAGTTGATCGACCCCGCGCTTGAGGCTTTCGCCGTGCGTTTGCAGCAGCGTGCGCAGCGCCGCGGGATTGGTCATCAGGAAGTTTGACGGCGAGGCGGCGTCGACGGCCTGCTTGATGAAGAACGCGGCCTTGCGCCTGTCCTCCTCGCTGACGCCTTCCGCTTTGTCGACCAGGCTGGTGATGAAGTCGGCGGTGGCGAGATAGGTGTCGCGCAGCAGCGAGAAGGCGGGGTTGGAGCGCCATTCGGGATCGCGGAAGCGCTTGTCGCGCGCGGCTTCGTCGCGCGGGGATTCGCCGGTCATGATCTGGGCGGCGTGGCGCTGCCAGATTTCTCCGTAGCGTTGCCAGAGCTGGGCGTGCGCGTCGCGCAGCGTCTGCGGCTGCAGCGCCAGGCGCGCCCATACTTCGTTGAGCGCTGGCTGCACGCCGAGCGGATCGGGGGCCCAAGCCATCGGATCTTTCGACTGCTCGAGGAAGGCTGTGGAGAACACCTGGTTGGCGCGCGTCATCGCCGAAGCGAGGTTGGCGGAAAGCTGCGACAGGCTCTCGGCCGTCTGCGTCATGATCAGTTCGTTGAGCGGCGCAGGCGAGGGGGCAGCCGCCGGTTGTGGCTTGGCCTCGGGCTTAGGCGGCTCGGCTTTGGCGGGCTCGGGCTTGGGCTTGGCCGCACGCGCCGGTTTGACAGGGCTTGGCGCAGCGTCAGCGGGTTCGGCCGCCGCCGCGGACGTGGCCTCATTGGCTTCGCGCTCGCGCCGGGCGGCGCGCTTGGCCTTGCGCTTCTCGCGCCGGACCTTGCTGCGTTTGGCCGTTGGCGCTTCTGCGGCGGCTTCGGACATGTCGCTCTCCCTGTCCCCTCTTGGTTATGCCGCTTCGAGCGGTGGCGCAAAGGCGGGGTCTGGCCTAAGGTGCCAGATGGGGCCAGAATCCGGCCCGGGAAAGAAGTCCAGATGCGCGCAGCCCTCATCCTCGCTCTTCTCGTCGCCGGCGCAGCCGGCTGCGCCAGCGCGGATAACGGCGCCACCGCGCGGGCTGATGGGAGTTTCCCGGCGCTGACCTCGGTGCCGCGCGAGACCGACGCCATTACTGACCCTCAGTATTGGGCGCAGGTCGAAGCCGAGGTGCTCGCAGCGGGCCGTGAGATGCGGGCTAACCCGCGCTCCGAGCCGGCGCAGCCGCAACAAGACCCGGCCGTCTTCCTTGAAGACGCGCGCCAGGATCTTGAGCAGGCGCGCCAGTCGCACGAACCCAACTAAACCACCTAACGCGCCAGAGCCTCCCAGCGTGTCCAAAAACGAGTTTCACAAGATTCGCCGTCTGCCTCCGTATGTCTTCGAGGAGGTGAACAAGTTGAAGGCGCGCCTGCGCGGGCAGGGCGTTGACATCATCGATTTCGGCATGGGCAATCCGGATTTGCCGGTGCCCAAGCACATCGTCGACAAGCTTTGCGAGACGGCGGTGAAGCCGCGCAGCAATCGCTATTCGGCTTCACGCGGCATTCCCGGCCTGCGCCGCGCGATGGCCGGCTATTACGAGCGGCGCTTTGGCGTGAAGCTCAATCCGGACACGCAGATCGTTTCAACGCTCGGCTCCAAGGAAGGCTTCGCCAATCTGGCGCAAGCGATCACGGCGCCGGGTGATGTGATCATCTCGCCGAACCCATCGTATCCGATCCACGCTTTCGGCTTCATTATGGCCGGCGGCGTGATCCGGTCGATCGAGGCGCATACGCCGGAGCAATATCTGCGCGGCATCGACCGCGCCGTGCGCCATTCGGTGCCCCCGCCAATCGCGATGGTGGTGTGCTACCCGGCCAACCCGACTGCGCAGACGGTCGAACTCGACTTCTACAAGGACGCTGTCGCGCTGGCGAAGAAGCACGACATGTTCCTGCTCTCCGACATGGCCTACTCGGAAATCTATTTCGAGGGGCAGCCGCCGCCATCGGTGCTGCAAGTGCCGGGCGCGCTCGATGTCGCCGTGGAAGTGAACACGCTGTCGAAGACCTATTCGATGGCTGGTTTCCGCGTTGGTTTTGCGCTCGGCAACGAGCGGCTGATCGGCGCGCTGGCGCGGGTGAAATCCTATCTCGATTACGGCGCCTACACGCCGATCCAGGTGGCGGCGGCGGCGGCCTTGAACGGGCCGCAGGATTGCGTCGAAGAGATGCGTCAAACCTACAAGCAGCGCCGCGACGTGCTGCTGGAGAGCTTCGGCAAAGCAGGCTGGACGCTGCCGAAGCCGACCGCGTCGATGTTCGTCTGGGCCGAGTTGCCGGACCAATTCAAGCATCTGGGCTCGGTCGAGTTCGCCAAGCGCGTGATGGAGGGCGCCGAGATCGCCGTCGCGCCGGGCGCAGGCTTTGGCGAGTACGGCGACCAATATGTGCGCATCGCGCTGGTCGAGAACGAACAGCGCATCCGCCAGGCGGCGCGCAATTTGAAGAAGTTCCTGCAATCGAACGCCGCGCCGGCGGCTGCGGAGTAGTTATGGCCAAGTTGCGGGTGGGCATCGCCGGATTGGGCACGGTCGGCGCGGGCGTGGTGAAGCTGTTCGCCGGCGGCCACGCGCGCCTGTGCGACAAGCTCGACCTGGTTGCGGTTTCCGCGCGCGACCGCACGCGCTCGCGCGGCGTTGATCTCAGCGCCTATCGCTGGGTGGATGATCCGGTGGCGCTGGCGGCCGATCCCAGCATCGACATCTTCGTGGAATTGATGGGCGGCGCCGAAGGGACGGCGAAGGCGGCGGTGGAAACCGCATTGTCGCGCGGCGCCCATGTCGTGACCGCGAACAAGGCGCTGCTCGCCTTGCATGGCGCGCGGTTGGCGCAATTGTCCGAAAAGCATGGCGGCAAGCTACTGTTCGAGGCCGCTGTCGGCGGCGGCGTGCCGATGGTGAAGGCGCTGAAGGAGGCCGTCGCCGGGTGCCGCGCCCACGCCGTCACCGGCATCCTTAACGGCACCTGCAATTACATTCTCACTGAGATGGAAGCGAGCGGGCGCTCGTTTGCAGACGTGCTCGCCGAGGCGCAGCGCCTGGGCTACGCGGAGGCCGATCCGACCACCGATGTCGGCGGCTTCGACGCAGCGCACAAGCTGACCATCCTCTCCGCCATCGCCTTCGGCACGCTGCCCGATTACGATCACGTGCGCATCGAGGGCATCGAGCGCGTCTCGCGCACGGACATTCAGATGGCCGGCAAGCTCGGCTATCGCATCAAGCTGATCGCCAAGGGCGCGCTTACCGAGCAGGGCGTCGAGATGCATGTGCGGCCGGCGCTCTTGGCGCTCGATCATCCGCTGGCGAACGTCAACGGCTCGCTCAACGCGCTGGTCGTCGATGCGGAGCCTGCGGGCCAGCTGACCTTCATCGGCCGGGGCGCCGGCGAAGGACCGACGGCGGCGTCGGTGGCGTCTGATTTGATCGAACTCGCCGAAGGCCGCGCCGGCTATCCGTTCGCGCGTCCGCTGGCGCAGCTTGCCTCGCCGCCGCGTGCGACGCCGGCTGAACGCGGCCGCTATTATGTGCGCCTGATGGTGATCGACCGGCCCGGCGTTGTGGCGGCGATCTCGGATCGGCTCGCGCACGAGCAGATTTCGATCGAGAGCTTCCTGCAAATGCCCGCGGGCGAAGAGCCGGCGGTGCCGATCGTGCTGACGACGCAAGCCTGCGCGCGCGCGCCGGTTGAAGCGGCGCTCAAAGCGATCCAGGCGCTCGATGTCACCACCGAGGCGCCGTACCTGATGCCGGTGGAGCAGCCAGCAGTGCGGTTCGGGCGCTGAAATCCCCTCCCCGTGAGGGGAGGGGCAGGGGGTGGGGCGATCCGCCAGCTGTGCGATGCTTGGTGATGATCGTCGGCGATTCGCCTTTCACTACGGCGGCGGTTCACCCCGCCCCCTGGCCCCTCCCCTCGAAGGGGAGGGGGAAATGAGTTCAGCCGCTCTGATCAAGCCGCGCGAGGCGGCGTTCCTTGGCGTGGAGCGTTCGCTCACCGGCCGGCGCTGGCGCACGCACGAGGCGGATCTGGGCCTGGTCGAGGTCTTCCGCCGCCGCTTCAGTCTGCCGGAGATCGCCGCGCGCCTGCTGGTTGCGCGCGGCGTGCCGCTTGAAGGCGCAGAGCATTTCCTTGAGCCGACGCTGAAAGCGCTGTTCCCCGATCCCTCGACGTTCGCCGACATGGATGAGGCCGCGCGCGTGATCGAGGACGCCATCGTCGCGGGCCGTTCCTGCGCGGTGCTGGCGGACTACGATGTCGATGGCGGTTCATCCGCCGCGCAGCTGGTGCGCTACTTCCGCGCGCGCGGGCGTGAGCTGAAGATCTACGTGCCCGACCGGATGAAGGAAGGCTACGGCCCGAGCGCGCTCGCGTTCGAACGCTTGAAAGCTGACGGCGTCGAGCTTGTCATCACCGTCGATTGCGGCGCAGCGGCGGAAGAACCGCTCAATGCGGCAGCGGCGCTTGGGCTCGATGTGATCGTGCTCGACCACCATCTGATGAGCGGGCCGCCGCCGAAGGCGCGCGCGGTGGTCAATCCCAACCGCATGGACTGCAAGTCGGGTCAAGGCACGCTCACTGCGGCGGGCGTGGTTCTGGTGGCGATGGCGGCGATCAATCGCGAGGCGCGGCGGCGCGGTTCGATCGGTTCGAACAACCTGCCCGACCTGATGCAGCTGCTCGATCTCTCCGCCATTGGCACGGTGTGCGATGTGGCGCCGCTGACGGGTTTTAACCGCGCCATCGTCGCGCAGGGCCTCAAGGTGCTGCGCAACGGCAAGAATATCGGGCTCGCCGCGCTGGCCGAAACCGCAGGCAAGGCCGCGATCACGCAGGGCGGGCGCACCAGCGTCTATGATTTCGGCTTCGTGCTCGGCCCGCGCATCAATGCGGGCGGGCGCGTTGGCGATGCATCGCTGGCGACGCGGCTGCTCTCGACCGAAGACCCCGAAGAGGCGCGCGAACTGGCTGCGACGCTGGAAGCGCTCAACGCCGAGCGCCGTCAGCGCGAAGCGGAGATGCTGTCGGAGGCGGAGACGGCGGCGATCGCTGAGGCGGAGACGCGCTCTGTCATCATCGTCGGCTCGCATCTGTGGCACCCCGGCGTGATCGGCATCGCGGCGGGGCGGCTGAAGGATCGTCTGCACAAGCCGACCATCGTTCTCGGCGGCACGTCCGAGCATGAACCGGCCAAGGGCTCGGGCCGCTCCACTTACGGCGTCAATCTCGGGGCGGCGGTGGCGGCGGCGAAGACGGAAGGGCTGTTGATAAATGGCGGCGGCCACGCCGCAGCGGCGGGGCTCACGGTGGAGTGGGACAAGGTCGAGGCGCTGAAGGATTTCCTCTCCGAGCGCCTGGCGCCCGAACTCGCGGCTGCCGAAGGCGAAGCGCGCGCGCTCAATGTCGATGCGGCGGGCGCGGTCGGCGCGATGGACCTTGGCCTGCTTGAAGCCATCGAGCGCATCGGCCCGTACGGGCAGGGTCACCCCGAGCCGGTGTTCGCGCTGCCGGACGTGCGCGTTTCCTTCGCCAAGCTGGTGAAGGAGGATCACGTCCGCTTCACGCTCGAAGACGTGCGCGGCGCGCGCATCGGCGGCATCGCTTTCCGCGCCATGAAGAGCCCGCTCGGCGAGGCGCTGATGAAGAAGGATCAGCTCTACCACGCCGCCGTGCGCCTCAAGCGCAACGAGTGGAACGACACGGTGCGGGCCGAGGTCGAGATCGTCGATCTGGCGGAGTCGAAGGGCTAGGGCGGGCGGCGCGGGGAATACCCCCGGCTTCGTGAAGCCCCGGCTTGCCAGCGCCAGCGGACCCCTCTATATGGCCGCTTCCCCGCGAAACACGGGTTCCGCGGGCCCTTCGTCTATCGGTTAGGACGTCAGGTTTTCAACCTGAAAAGAGGGGTTCGACTCCCCTAGGGCCTGCCATTCCCGGCGCGGTTTCGGTCGGCTCAGTCCGTGCTAAGAACCTCCCTCTCAAGGAGACCCCGATGACGCTCGCCGCTATGCTTCGCGCCTGCGCGCTCGCTTTCGCCCTGGCTGCCGGCGCGTGCGCGCCGCAGGCCAGCACCAGCAGCAGCGCGACGGAGCAAACCTTGCCGACCGAAGAGCTCACCATCGACACCGCGCGCGGGCCGGTTCGCTTCACGGTCGAGATTGCCGATGACGATGCGGAGCGGGCGCGGGGGCTGATGTTCCGCCAGAGCCTCGCCGACGATCGCGGCATGCTGTTCCACTTCCAAGAGCTGGAGCGCGCCAGCTTCTGGATGCGCAACACCGTAATCTCGCTCGACATCATCTTCATCGGCCCGGACGGGCGCATCCTCAACATCGCCGAACGCACGACGCCCTATTCGGAAGATCCGATTCCGGCCGCCGGGGTGACGCGCGGTGTGCTCGAAATACGCGGTGGGCGCGCACGCGAGCTGGGCATCCAGGCCGGCGACCACGTGCGCCACCGTATCTTTGCGGCGCACTGACGCCGTTGCAGCCAACGGTTCCGCGTGGCACAGGGACCGGACAAGTCGGGGTGTAGCTCAGCCTGGTAGAGCATTAGCTTTGGGAGCTAAGGGTCGCGAGTTCGAATCCCGCCGCCCCGACCATTCCTCTCTCGCCACCCCTCAACGCCGCCTTCGCGCGCCACCGCGCGCGGGGCGCTCAGGCGCCTCTAAATGTGCTCTTTAGCTAATCTACATTGATTTAGTCGAGATTAGAATTTCTCCTGCTGGGTGACCGGACACGGTCCTGATCGCAGGAGGAAGCGATGTCTTTTGCAGCACCGGGCGATTTCATTCCGTTGGCCGACGTGGCCGCGCGCGCGATCCCTGCGGGGCCAGTTCTGGGCGCAGAGATCGTGGGGCTCGATCTGCGCGAGCCCCTTTCGCCGGACGCAGTCTCGGCGGTGCGTGGCGCGTTGCTTCGCTTCAAGGTGCTGTTCTTTCGCGATCAAGACATTTCCCATCGCGACCACATCCGCTTCGGGCGCCATTTCGGCGACCTCGAAGGCCATCCGGTGACGACGCATGTCGAAGGTCATCCCGAGATCTTATCGATCGAAGCCGCTGACGGGTTGAAGCTGACTGAAAGCGTGCTGCCGATCGCACGCCCGGCCAACAAGTGGCACACCGATGTCACCTTCCGTGAAGCGCCGTCGATGGCTGGCATTCTGCGCATGCGCAGAATGCCGGAACTGGGCGGCGACACGATCTTCGCCGACACCGCGGCGATCTACGAAGATTTGCCGCCGCAGATAAAAGACAAGATCGAGACGCTTGAGGCCGAGCACGACATTCTGCAAAGCTTCGGGTATCGCGTCAGCGACGAGAAGCGCGCCGAGCTGCGCCGTAATTACCCACCCAAAGCGCACCCCATTGTGCGCACGCACCCCGAGACCGGGGAGCGGCATCTCTTCGTCAATCACGTCTTCACCACGCGCATTCTCGGCTTGCCCGATAATGAGAGCGCCGAACTGCTGAAATACCTGACCGACCGCGTGAAGGCGCCGGAATACCAGGTGCGATTCCGGTGGAGCGAGAACACCATCGTGTTCTGGGACAACCGCGCCACCCAGCACTATGCCGTGCTCGATTATTGGCCGCATGACCGGTTGGTCGAACGCGTGACCGTGAAAGGCGACAAGCCGTATCGCGCGCCGCTAGCAAAACGGTCAACGGCCATTGTGGCCGATCAGTTTGTGGAAGCGGCTGCCGGATAGAAGCGGCGAGACGAGGCCATCCGCTTCAAGGCGCTTTAGATGACGCCGCTCTCGCGCCATCGTTGCAACTGGGCGCTATCGGCATGCAGGAGTTCTGAAAGCACGGCCTCGGTGTCTTCGCCGAGCAGGGGCGGCGCCGCGCGGGTCTCGGGCGGGGTCGCGCTGAGCCGCAGTGGGTTCGCCGCGAGCTTGAAGCGCTGGCCGTTGGAGCGCTCAACGCTCTCGACCGCGCCGCGCGCGATCACTTGCGGATCGGCGTAGACTTGGTCGAGCGTGTTGATCGGGCCGCAGGGCACGCCTGCCGCTTCGAGTGCGGCGATCCATTGCGCCGTCGAACGCTGACGCAAAATGACGCCAAGCGCCGCGCTCAACTCGCTGCGGTGAAGGACGCGCGCTTCATTGGTGGCGAAGCGCGGATCGTCCGCGAGTGCTGTGTTGGCGAGCGCGCAAAAGGTTCGGAACTGCGCATCGTTGGCGATGGCCAGGATCAAGTGGCCGTCCGCCGTCGGCAGCACCTGGTACGGCGCGATCGCGGCGTGGTGATTGCCCACCCGCTTGGGCGCCTCGCCTGAGGCGAGATAGGCCGCGCCGAGATTGGCCATCATCGCCACCTGGCAATCGAGTAGAGCTGCGTCGATCTGCTGGCCTTGTCCGGTGCGCTCGGCGTGGCGCAGCGCCGCGAGGATGCCGGTGACGGCGTACATGCCTGTGAAGAGATCGGCGACGGCGACAGCGCACTTCATCGGCTCGCCGGCCGGATCGCCGGTGACGCTCATCAGCCCGCCCATGCCTTGGGCGATGTAATCATAGCCTGCGCGCGCGGCGTAAGGTCCGGTCTGACCAAAGCCGGTAACCGAGCAATAGACGATGGCCGGATTGATCGCGGCGATGCTGGCGTAGTCGAGCCCGTAAGCGGCGAGCGCGCCGGTGCGAAAATTCTCGACCAGGATGTGCGAGCGCGCGGCGAGCTCACGCACCATCGCCGCGCCTTCGGGCTTGCTGAAGTCGATCGTCACCGAACGCTTGTTGCGGTTGGCGCAGAGATAATAAGCGGCGTCGCCGCGCCCGCCCGCTGCATCGCCGACGAAGGGCGGGCCCCACTGGCGCGTGTCATCGCCGGCGCCGGGTTTCTCCACCTTGATCACCTCTGCGCCGAAATCGCCGAGGATTTGCGTCGCCCACGGGCCGGCAAGGACGCGGGAAAGATCGAGCACGCGCACGCCTTCGAGGGCGCGGTGTTGAGGGGCGTCTGTCATCGGCGCTTTCTTGCCTGACAGACCTCTTGCGTCCAGCCGCGGACCCGGCCAGGAGGAGGCGCTGAAAGGGCGGTTAGCTCAGCGGTAGAGCGTCTCGTTTACACCGAGAGGGTCGGGGGTTCGATCCCCTCACCGCCCACCAGCGGCCTTCAGCCCTCCAGCGCGAAGATCTTGTCAGGGTTCATCAGCCCCTTTGGATCCAGCGCGCGCTTGATCGAGCGCATAAGGCCAACGCCTGCGCCGAGTTCAGCCACCAGCGCTTCGCGTTTGCCAAGGCCGATGCCGTGCTCGCCGGTGCAAGTGCCGTCCATGTCGATTGCCCGCGCGACGAGCGCATCATTGAAGCGCTCCGCTGCTTCGATCTCGGCGCGGGAAGCGGTGTCGACCATCAGCACGACATGGAAGTTCCCGTCGCCAATGTGACCGAGCACGGCGGCGGGGAAGGGCGCGGCCTTGAGGTCGTGTTTGGTGGCGACGATGCACTCGGCCAAGCGGCTGATCGGCACGCAGACGTCTGTGGACCAAGGCAATGTCCCGGGCCGCGATGCGGCGATGGCGAGGCCGGCATGGTGCCTGGCGCGCCATAGAGCGGAGCGTTCCTCCTCGGCGACCGCCCATTTGAAATCGCCGCCGCCGTTTTCCTGGGCGATGGCGCGGCAGCGTTCAGAGCATTCGGCCACCTCGTTCGGCGAGCCGTGGAATTCGAAGAACACGGTGTCGGCCAAGGCATGATCGGTCTTGAACGTCGCGTTCACCGCGGCCACCGCCGCAGCATCGAGATATTCCGCCCGCGCCAGCGGAAGGCCGCTCTGGATCGCTTCGATCACCGTAGATGTTGCCGCCGCTGCAGACGGGAATGGGCACACCGCCGCGCTGATCGCCTCGGGCGTGCCGTGCAGTTTCAGCGTGACATCGGCGATCACGCCGAGCGTGCCTTCAGCGCCGACGAAGATGTGCGTGAGATCATAACCGGCCGCGCTCTTGCGCGCACGGCGCGCGGTGCGGACGATTGCGCCATCGGGCGTGACGACCGTGAGCCCCAGCACATTCTCGCGCATGCCGCCATAGCGGAGCGTGGTGGTGCCGGAGGCGCGCGTGGAGGCCATGCCGCCAAGGGTGGCGTCGGCGCCGGGGTCGACCGGGAAGAACAGGCCGGTGTGGCGGAGATGTTCGTTCAGAGCGACGCGGGTGACGCCGGCTTCGACCGTGCAATCCTGATCTTCCGGGCTGACGCGCAGCACGCGCTGCATGCCGGTGAGATCGAGCGAGACGCCCCCGCGCGCGGCGCCGACATGGCATTCCAGCGATGTGCCCGCGCCGTACGGAATGATTGGCACGCCGAAATCGCGGCACGCTTGCACCACGGCGACGATGTCATCGATGTTCGCCGCCATGGCGACGCCCTGCGGCGGCAGCGCAGGCAAGTGCATGCCCGCGCCGGCATGCTGATCGCACACCGCTTTCGTGGTGATGAAGCGCTCGCCGAGCCGGGCGCGCATGCGCTCAGCGAATGCGCCGGGAAGCGGATCGGTCATGCGAACATCGCCTCAATCAGGAATGGCCCCGGCGTGGCGAAGCTGCGCTGCATCGCGGCCATCAATTCGCCAACGGTGGTGACGCGCTGGCTGGGCACGCCGAAGCCGGAGGCGATGTGGGTGAAGTCGATGCCGGGGCGCTGCAGGTCGAACAATTGCGCGGCGGCCTCGGTCTGCGCGTTGATGCCAGCGCGCATCATCTCGAGCTTCAAGATGGCGTAGGCGCCGTTGTTGAGAATGATGTTGGTGACGTTGAGGCCTTCACGCGCTTGCGTCCAAAGCGCTTGCATCGTGTAGAGCGCGCTGCCGTCGGCCTGGAGCGCGATCGTGCGCCGGTCTCTGCACGCGACAGCGGCGCCGGTGGCGAGCGGCAGGCCTTGGCCGATCGAACCGCCCGTCAGCGTCATCCAATCGTGCGGCGCAGCGCCAGCGCAGGCATCATAAACATAAAGCCCGAGCGTGTTGGACTCATCGGATATGATTGCGTTTTCCGGCATCAGCGCCGCGAGCGCGTGCGCCAGGCCCATCGGATCGATGCGCGCGCTTGTATCTGCGGGAAGCGCCGGTTTGTCAGCAGAAGCTGCATATTTTGCGGGCGCGCCGACCGCTTCGGCCAGCGCTTCCAACGCTTCGGCCGGATCGCCGAACGGGGGGAAGTACTCGACAATTGCCGCCCCTTGCGGGGCGAGTTCGGTTGGCCGCCCCGGCAGCGCGAAGAACGCGATCGGCTTCACCGCACCCGCAAGCACGATGCTCTCGGCGTTAGCCAACATCCCCACCGCCATTTCGGTGAGATAGGGCAAGCGCTTCAACGGCGCTGCATCGCGGCCGTGAGCGATGCGGGTGGGGAAGGTCTCGACATATATCTGCGCGCCGGTCTTCTCGGCGATGCGCTGTGCGGCCGCGCACGCGCGCGCGGAGAGATAGCGTCCGCCCAGCATGAGCACGGCGCGCGCATTCAGCGCGCGTGCGGCGCGCTCAAGTGCGCCCTGCCAGGATTTACCCGGCGCTGCCTTTTGCGGCGGCGGCGCCGGATTTGGCTCCACATCGGACCAAGCGACGTCTGCCGGCAGGATGAGCGCGGCGGGCCCGCTCGCTTGCGCCGCTTCGATTGCTTCGGCTGCGCTTACGACGAGGTCCTCCGGGCGTTCCACCGTCTTCATCCAGGCGGAGACCGCGCTGGCGATTGCTGTGATGTCGCTCGCGAGCGGTGGGTTGTTGGCGCGGTGATAGGTGGCGTGTTCGCCAATCAACGAGACAATCGGCGTGCGTGCGCGATAGGCGTTGTGCAGGTTGGCCAAGCCGTTGCCGAGGCCGGGGCCCAGATGCAGCAGCGTCAGAGCCGGTGTTTGCGCCATGCGCCCGAAGCCGTCGGCCGCGCCGGTGGCGACGCCTTCGAACAGGCACAGGATCGGCTTGATCTGCGGTACGGCGTCGAGTGCGGCGACGAGGTGCATCTCCGAGGTGCCGGGGTTGGCGAAGCAGGCGCTAACGCCGCGGCTGGCGGCGTACTCCAACAGACGTTGCGCGGATTTCAAATCGTCCTCCCACAGACCGGCGCTTGCGCGCTCTGAGCCTCAACTTCGACGCTAATGCGAAAGCTGGGTATGTGCAGAATCAATCCTCGTCAGCCTCGGCGAGGATGATTGCCCTGCGGGGGTGGTTGGTGTGGCCCCGGCAAAGTGGTTAAGCTTCTTTCATGGGGAGTTTTGCGCTTCGATTCACCTGGGTTGCCGCTGCGGTGCTGGCGCTGGCGGCGTGCGACCGGCTTGGACTGGAAAAGGCGGCGCCGGCGCCGCCGCTCGCCGAGGCCAGCACGCCGGCCCCTGATCTGACGCCCTTCGTTGGGCGCTCCTACGCCGACTTTCTCGCCGCGCCCGGCATGCAGCGGTATTCGATTGCCGCCATGGGCTTGTCTGACGCCGAGCGCGCGCGCTTTGCCCGGGTCACGGCGACCCCCGCCGTGGGCGTGATGGCCTCGGGCGGAGGGCTGGAGGCGCTGGTGTTTTCTGGCTGCGCAGCGGGGGGGTGTCTGGACGGCCTCGGCGTAGTCGCCATCGACGCGGAGACAGGGGATGTGTTCGTCGGCGTCAGCGACATGAGCGGGGTAGAGGAATTGGTCCCGAACGACCGCTTGGAGGCGCTGTTGCGTCTCACTTCGCCGAGCCGGACGTGGGACGACCCGATCCGTCCCGCAGCCGCGGCGGCGGCGCCCGCACCGTAGTGTTTTGCCGCAAAAAAGCGCCTGCGTGCGTGCTTGACCGGCGGAACAGCTTGGCCTAACCCCTCCCGTCTCGCAAAGACGCGGGTGTAGCTCAGTCGGTTAGAGCGCCGGCCTGTCACGCCGGAGGTCGCGGGTTCGAGCCCCGTCACTCGCGCCATTTTCCGATAAGCGGCTCATAGGCCTTCGCCGTATCTCAAAGCATGCTACGCGTCGCGGCTATGGCTTCTGCGGCGGATATAGAACAATTGTTGGCTGAGGCGGACCGGCTGTTGGTCGGCGCTGGAGACGCTCCCCCAGAGCCCGAGGCCGCGGCAGCGATGTTTGCTCTCGCCCTCGAACGCGGCAGCGGCCGCGCCGCGGCACGATTGGCGATGCTTGCGGCTATTGGCGTCGCGCGTGAGCCGGATTGGCGCGAGGCGCTCGATCAGCTGGAGCGCGCCTGCGAACTCGGAGATGCGGCCGCCCAGCGGCAGGTGTTGATTCTGGCTGATCTCGACGCAGCCAGGGGCCGGGCCTGGCGCTCCATTCGCGAGGGGATCGACATCCCGGCTCTGCTCGCCGCGCCGGCGGTCGACTGGCTGAGCGACCGGCCGCGGATCGGAATGGTGAGGGGCCTTGCGAGCGAGGCCATGGCGGAATGGCTGATCGAGCGCGGCGCGCCGTTCCTCGCGCCAGGCGAGGTCAATGACGCCAGCACCGGTCAAATCCGGCGGCACGAAATGCGGACGGCGCTGTCTGCCGGCCTGACCGTGCTGCGGCGGGACATGGTGTGCGCCGTGATGCAGGCGCGCGTGGCCGCTCTTACCGGCATGCCGGTGCACTACCATGAGCCCCCAAATTTGATCAGCTATGAGCCAGGGCAGCAGTTCGAAGAACACTTCGACTTCGTCGATCCGCGCGCGCCTCGCTTCCAGGATGAACTAGCGATACTCGGCCAGCGCGTTGCGACCTGTGTGACCTATCTCAACGCCGACTTTGACGGCGGCGAGACGCATTTTCCACAGGCGAAGCTGAAGCTGCGCGGCGGGCCGGGCGATTGCGTCTTATTCGTCAATGTTTTTGCCGACGGCCAACCTGATCCGCTGACTGTCCACGCCGGCCTGCCGCCAAGCCGAGGGCGGAAGTGGGTGCTGTCGCAATGGCTGCGCAGCAAGCCCCAGCCGCTGCTCTGACGCGCGCGTCCGCCACATCAACTATCATGTCATGCGGAGGGCGGAGGTTCGAGCCCCGTCACGCGCCCCTCCAAATTGGTGGTGCAGCGTCAGGCCAGCAGTCATTATGCGCTGGTGTCGCAATCCCCCACCGAACCGCTGCGGTCCGCCCTTGCGGCGCCGGCTGATGGCTTGAGCCAGGCCGAGGCCGCGCGCCTGCTTGAGCAAGTTGGGCCCAACGAGGTTGCGGCCAAGCGCACGCGCAGCGTGCTCGACATCATCGCCGAGACCGGGCGTGAGCCGATGTTCCTGCTGATGCTGGGCGCGGCGCTGCTTTATGTTTTTGTCGGCGACATTGGCGAGGGTCTGTTTCTCTCTGTCGCCGCCCTGGTCGCTGCGGGTCTTGTCGTGGCGCAGGAGGCGCGAAGCGAGCGCGCCCTGGCCGCGTTGCGGCAATTGGCTCAACCCACAGTCCGGGTCATGCGCGACGGCGCCGAGCGTCGCCTCCCGGCGCGAGAACTTGTGCCCGGGGATGTCATTCTTGTCACCGAGGGCGACCGGCTTCCGGCGGACGCGATGCTGATCGGGGGCGATATGCTCAGCGTCGATGAGGCGGTGCTCACCGGCGAATCGGCGCCCGTCACCAAGCGCTTGGCCGCGCCCGGCGCGAGCCCAAATCCAGATGTTGCTCCCGGCGATGATGCCAGCGTCTATCTGTTTGCCGGCGGACTCATCGTCCGCGGCCACGGCGTCGCCCGGGTGACGCGGACCGGCGCCAATTCCGAGATCGGACGCATCGGCGCTTCGCTGGCGCAGATCGCGCACATGCCGACGCCGCTGCAGCAGCGTGCGGCGAAAGTGGTTGGCCTGCTTGGCTTGGTTGCATTTGCCTTTTGCGGTGTGGTCGCGCTCGCCTACGGGCTGCTTCGCCACGATTGGTTTAGCGGCTTGCTTGCCGGCATCACCGTCGCGATCTCGCTTGTGCCCGAGGAATTTCCGATGGTGCTGGCGGTGTTTCTCGCCGTCGGCGCTTGGCGCTTGGCGCGTCACCGCGTGCTCGTGCGCCGCAGCGCGGTGATCGAGAGTCTCGGCGCCGCCAGCGTGCTTTGCGTCGATAAAACAGGAACGCTGACCGAGAACCGCATGCAGGTGGCGCGCCTGTGGCTCCAGGCGACTGGGCAGGAGACGGCGCCAAGCGAAGCTGAAGATTTGCTGACGGTGGCGCGGCGCGCCTCGGCGGCGCACCCGGTCGATCCCATGGACCGCGCCATCGACGCGCTGGCTCCGTTGGCGAACGCTTCAGCGCCCTCGCGGACGTGGCCGTTGCGGCCCGACCGCATGGTGGTGGTGCAAGCTTGGGAAGATGGGAAGGATTGGCTGCTCGCCGCCAAGGGCGCGCCGGAGGCGGTGATCGCCTTGTGCGGCATGCATGATGGCGCGACGCAGCCTGCCATTCACGATGCGCTGGCGGCGTTCGGGCGCGATGGATTGCGCGTCCTCGGCATCGCCCGCGCCACGACGGACGCGATGATCGATGATCCCTCGGCGGTACGGTTCGAGTTCCTGGGGCTGATCGCGTTCCGTGACCCGTTGCGCCCCGCGGTGCCCGCAGCACTGGCGGAGGCGCGCGGCGCTGGCGTGAAAGTCGCGATGATTACCGGCGACCACCCGGCCACGGCGCGGGCGGCCGCCGAAGCAGCGGGCATCAATGTTTCCGCCGGGGTGCTGACCGGACGCGAGATCGGCGAACTGCCGTTTCCGACGCTCTGCGAACGCTTGCGCGATGTGCGGGTGTTTGCCCGCGTGGCGCCGCAGCAGAAGCTGCTGCTGGTCGAAGCGTTCAAGGCCAACGGTGAGGTGGTCGCCATGACTGGCGATGGCGTCAACGATGCGCCCGCGCTCGAAGCGGCGGACATCGGCATCGCCATGGGACAGCGCGGCGCCGATGTTGCGCGCGAAGCGGCGGATTTGATCCTGCTCGATGACAGTTTCGCCTCGATCGTCGGCGGCATTCGCTTGGGCCGGCGGATCTTCAACAATCTGCGCAACGCGCTCACCTACATCACGGCGATTCACGTGCCGATTGCGGGGCTGGCGCTGCTGCCGATTGTACTCGGCATGCCGCCGCTGCTCTTGCCCATGCACGTGGTGCTGCTGGAACTGGCGATCGATCCGACCTGCGCCTTAGTATTCGAGGCCGAGCGCGGCGAAGCCCGCGCCATGACACGGCCGCCACGGCCGCGGGACGAGCCGCTGTTTGGTGTGCGCCACCTGACCGTCGCGCTGGCGCAGGGCGCCGGCCTGCTGGCCCTGGTGCTCGGTCTGTATGCTTGGCTCCTGCAGGTGGCGCCGGAGCCGGAGGCGCGCGGGGCCGCCTTCATCGGCTTGACGTTGGGGAACCTTGCGCTGGCGCTGACGGACTCGCTCTCCGGCGCCTCCCTATTTGCCCCGCACCGGCGCGTGTTCTGGATCATCGTGCTGGCGGTCAGCACGGCCATGACCCTGGTGATGCTGGTCCCACCGCTGGCGGCGATGTTCGGCGTTTCGCCCTCCCACTGGGTCTGGACCGGTACAGCTGTGGCGGTGCTCGGCGGCGTCTGGGGCGGCGCCTTGCGCGTGTTGCAGACACGGTCAGGAGGCAGTCCAGCCGCTGAGGTCTGACGCGCCAGTCATCAGGGGGAGATCGGGCGCTCTTGGTGCGGGCAAATTCCCACAAAGCTGCATGGACAGGCGGCGCGGGCGCCACTAGCGTCCGCGCCGATTTCGCGGCTGCGGCGCCTCATACACTGGCGTCGCGGCCCGCACGCGCTTAGGTGAGGGCATGGGCCTGGATCTGCTCGATTATCTGCCGATTATCATCTTCTTCGCCGTCGCTTTGGTGCTCGGCCTGGGCTTCCTGATCGCTGCTTGGGTGGTCGCGCCGAAGTCTCCCGACAAGGAGAAGGTGTCGGCCTACGAATGCGGTTTCAACGCGTTCGACGACGCGCGCATGAAGTTCGACGTGCGCTTCTACCTGGTGTCGATCCTCTTCATCATCTTCGACCTTGAAGTGGCGTTCCTGTTTCCCTGGGCGATCACGCTCGGCGACATGCCCGCTGAGGTCGGCCAGTTCGCGTTCTGGTCGATGATGGCGTTCCTCGGCGTGCTGACGGTTGGCTTCATCTACGAATGGAAGAAAGGCGCGCTCGAATGGGAGTGACCGTTCCTGCTGGCGGCGCGGCGCGCGCGGGCGTTGAAGGCGGCTATCCCGTCAAAGAAGACGACCCGTTTTATACCGGCCTTTCCAATCAATTGGCGGACAAGGGCTTTCTGACCGCGGCCGCCGATGATCTGATCACTTGGGCGCGCACCGGCTCGCTGATGTGGATGACCTTCGGGCTCGCCTGCTGCGCAGTCGAGATGATGCAGGCTTCGATGCCGCGCTACGATCTTGAGCGCTTCGGCTTCGCCCCGCGCGCCAGCCCGCGTCAGAGCGATGTGATGATCGTCGCCGGCACGCTGACCAACAAAATGGCCCCGGCTCTGCGCAAGGTCTACGATCAGATGCCGAACCCGCGTTACGTCATCTCGATGGGCAGCTGCGCCAATGGCGGGGGCTATTACCATTATAGCTACAGCGTCGTGCGCGGTTGTGACCGCGTCGTGCCGGTCGACATCTACGTGCCGGGCTGCCCGCCCACCGCGGAAGCGCTGGTCTATGGCGTGTTGCAGCTGCAGCGCAAAATCCGCCGCGAAGGAAACATCATTCGATGACGCAGGCGCTTGAAGACCTCGGCGCGCATATCCGCGCCTCGATGACCTCCGCGATCGAGGACATGAAGCTCGCCTTCGGCGAACTCACGCTCGACGTGCGCGCCGACCAGCTGCTGACCGTCGCGCGCTTCCTGCGCGACGATCCGCGCTGCCGCTTCACCACGCTGATCGACATTTGCGGTGTCGATTATCCGCAACGCGATAAGCGCTTTGACGTCGTCTACCACTTCCTGTCGATGCACCTGAACCACCGCATCCGGCTGCGTGTGATGACGGACGAACAGACGCCCGTTCCGTCGATCGCCAGCCTCTTCCCGTGCGCAGACTGGTACGAGCGCGAAGCGTTCGACATGTATGGCATCCTGTTCGCCAACCACCCGGATCTGCGCCGCCTGCTGACCGATTACGGCTTCGAGGGCTTCCCGCTGCGCAAGGACTTCCCGCTCTCGGGCCATGTCGAGGTTTGGTACGACCCCGAGCAACAGCGCGTGGCGTACCAGCCCGTGAAGCTGGCGCAGGCGTTCCGCGCCTTCGAATTCCTCTCCCCCTGGGAAGGCATGACGCTGCCGGGCGATGAGAAGGCGACGAAGGACCCGGAGAACGCTCGTGGCTGACGGCACAACGACGATCCCGGCGGCCGCGCCGGAAGAAAAGCGCACCTTCACGATCAATTTCGGCCCACAGCACCCGGCCGCGCACGGCGTGCTGCGCCTGGTGCTCGAACTCGACGGCGAAGTGGTCGAGCGCGTCGATCCGCATATCGGCCTGTTGCACCGCGGCACCGAGAAGCTGATCGAGTACAAGACCTATCTGCAGGCGATCCCGTATTTCGACCGGCTCGATTACGTCGCGCCGATGAACCAGGAGCACGCCTTCTGCCTGGCGATCGAGAAGCTCGCCGGCATCGACGTGCCGCGCCGGGCGCAGATCATCCGCGTGCTCTATTCCGAGATCGGGCGCATTCTCAATCACCTGCTCAACGTCACCACGCAGGCGATGGACGTCGGCGCGCTGACGCCCCCGCTCTGGGGCTTCGAGGAACGCGAAAAGCTCATGGTGTTCTATGAGCGCGCCTCGGGCTCGCGGCTGCACGCGAACTATGTGCGCCCCGGCGGGGTGCACCAGGATCTGCCGCCGCAGCTGGTGGACGACATCGAAGAATGGTGCGCGCAATTCCCGCGCACGATCGACGACATCGAAGGCCTGCTCACCGACAATCGCATCTTCAAGCAGCGCAACGTCGATATCGGCGTGGTGACGCCGGACGATGTGATCAAGTGGGGCTTCTCAGGCGTGATGGTGCGTGGATCGGGCTTGGCCTGGGACCTGCGCCGCTCGCAGCCCTACGAAATCTACGACGAACTGCAGTTCAAGGTGCCGCTCGGCAAGAACGGTGATTGCTATGATCGCTATCTGTGCCGCGTCGAGGAGATGCGCGAGTCGACCAAGCTCATGCAGCAATGCATCAAGCTGCTGCGTGAAGCGCAGGGGCCGGTGCTGCCGCTGAATTCGAAGTTCGCGCCGCCGCGCCGGGCCGAGATGAAGAGCTCGATGGAAGCGCTCATCCATCACTTCAAGCTCTATACCGAAGGCTTCCACGTGCCGGCGGGCGAGGCGTACGCGGCGGTCGAGGCGCCGAAGGGCGAATTTGGCGTCTATCTCGTCGCCGACGGCAGCAACAAGCCGTACCGCTTGAAGATCCGCGCGCCGGGTTTCCCGCACCTCGAAGCGATGGACTACATGTGCCGCGGCCACATGCTGGCGGATGTCTCTGCGGTGCTCGGCTCGCTCGACATCGTGTTCGGGGAAATCGACCGGTGAGCGCGGCGCACGCATCGGGGCCTGCGGTCGAAGTCGTTCAGCGCCAGTTCGACGCCTACAACGCCCAGGATATGGACGCGTTCCTGGCGACCTACGCGCCGGACTGCCAGATTTGCGATCTCAATGGCGCGGTGACTCAGAACGGTCGCGAGGAAGTGCGCGCCCGCTACGCGGCCATGTTCGCGCAATATCCTGAGAACAAGGCACGGCTGGTCCACCGCATGGCTCTGGGCGATGTCGTCATCGATCATGAAGACGTGCTGCGGAGCCCCAACGGCCCGCGGCTCGAAGCCATCGCCATCTACACTGTGAAGAATGGGCTGATCGCCCGCGTCGATTTCGTGAAGTGAGTAGAACATGAGCGTCCGCCGCTTAGCTGCAGAGCAGCCTGAGAGCTTTGCCTTCACGCCCGCGACCATGGAGCAGGTGCGCTGGTGGATGGCGAAGTATCCGCCCGAGCGGAAGCAATCTGCCGCCATCCCGGTCATGTGGCTGGTGCAGAAGCAGGAAGGCTGGGTTTCCGAGCCAGCGATCCGCGCCATCGCTGAGCTATTGGACATGCCGGTGATCCGCGTGCTGGAGGTAGCCACCTTCTACACGATGTTCCAACTCGCTCCGGTCGGTAAGCATCACCTGCAAGTGTGCGGCACCACCCCGTGCATGCTGCGCGGCGCCGAAGAGCTCAAAGCCGTCTGCAAGAAGCGCATTGGCGAGAAGCACGCCGTCAGCGCCGACGGCATGTTCTCGTGGGAAGAGGTTGAGTGCATGGGCGCGTGCGTGAACGCGCCGATGGTGGCGATCGACGATTACTATCACGAAGACCTTTCGCCCGCCGCGCTGGAAGCGCTGATGGATGCGCTGGCGCGCGGCGAGAAGATCACGTCCGGCTCGGCCATTGGCCGGATGACGTCGGCGCCGGATGGCGGGCCCACAGTGCTCACCGATCCTTCGCTCTATGATGGCTCGTTGGGCCAGAAGATCACGCTTCCGAATCTGCCGGAGAAGGCGTGAGCGCGGAGCCGCCCTCGCGCGAGCCGCGCGTGAAGGCGCGACTGCCGTTCGAGCCGCAGCCGTTCAAGGGCGGCACGCGGCCGGTGGTGCTGGTGCTCTATGCGGCGTTGACGCTGGGGCTGCTCGGGCTTGCGCTTTACATGGGGCTGGTGGAGAGGCTTCCGCTGACCAGCGGTTACGTGGCCGCGCCCGCCATCGGCGCTTTGTGGTTCGGGCTGCGGCTGTTCATGGTTTTTGGTTCGAGAAGGTAGCGCATGCTCGCGGATAAGGATCGCATCTTCCTCAATCTCTACGGTCGGCAGGGCGCTGACCTGGAGAGCGCGAAGAAGCGCGGGGCCTGGAACGGCACCAAGGACATGCTCGACGCGGGGCGTGACTGGATCATCCAGCAGCTCAAGGATTCCGGCTTACGCGGCCGCGGCGGCGCGGGCTTCCCGACCGGCCTGAAATGGTCGTTCATGCCCAAAGAGGTGAAGGACCGGCCGCATTATCTCGTCGTCAATGCCGACGAGTCCGAGCCGGGCACGTGCAAAGACCGCGACATCATGCGCCACGATCCGCACCTGTTGATCGAAGGCTGCCTTGTCGCCTCGTTCGCGATGCAGGCGCACGCTTGTTACATCTATATCCGCGGCGAATACGTGGCTGAGCGCGAAGCGCTCGAGCGGGCGATCGCGGAGGCTTACGCCGCCAAGCTGATCGGCAAGAACAACGTCCACGGCTGGGACTTCGATTGCTACGTCCACCATGGCGGCGGCGCTTATATTTGCGGCGAAGAGACGGCGCTGCTGGAAAGCCTTGAAGGCAAGAAGGGTCAGCCGCGGCTGAAGCCGCCGTTCCCGGCCAATGTCGGCCTCTATGGCTGCCCCACCACCGTCAACAACGTGGAATCGATCGCGGTGGCGCCGACGATCATCCGCCGCGGGGCCAAGTGGTTCGCCGGCATCGGCCGCGCCAACAACACCGGCACGAAGGTGTTCTGCATCTCCGGCCACGTGAACAAGCCGTGCAATGTCGAAGAGGCGATGAGCATTCCGCTCAAACAGCTGATCGAAGAGCATTGCGGCGGCGTGCGCGGCGGTTGGGGCAATCTGAAAGCGGTGATTCCGGGCGGCTCGTCGGTGCGGATGATCCCCGCGCACGAAGCCGAAACCGTGCTGATGGATTTCGACTCGCTGTCAGCGTTGAAATCGGGCCTGGGCACGGCAGCGGTGATCGTGATGGATCAATCGACCGATCTCATCCGCGCGATCGCCCGCATTGCGTATTTCTACAAGCACGAAAGCTGCGGTCAGTGCACGCCGTGCCGGGAAGGCACCGGCTGGATGTGGCGCGTGCTCGAACGCATGGCCAAGGGCGAGGCCGAGCACAGCGAGATCGATCTTCTGCTCGACGTTGCCAGCCAAGTCGAAGGCCACACCATTTGTGCGCTCGGCGATGCGGCCGCGTGGCCGATCCAAGGCCTCATCCGCCATTTCCGCGGCGAGATCGAACAGCGCATCGATCGCTACCGCGCGGCAAAGGGCTTCCACGTCGTGCGCACGCCTGCGGTGGCGGCGGAGTGATGAAACACTTCCTCCTCATCTACGATTACGTCCCAGATTATCTGGAAAAGCGCACACCGCTGCGGCCCGCGCACCTGGAGCTGGCGCGTGCCGCGACGGAGCGGGGCGAGCTTGAGCTTGGCGGCGCCGTGCCGAACGATGATCCCCCGTTTGGGCTGCTGCTGTTTAGAGGTGAGAGCCCGCAGGTCGCCGAAGATTTCGCGCGCGCCGATCCGTACGTAACCAATGGCGTCGTCAAATCCTGGCGCGTGCGCGAGTGGGTTGCGGTCGTGGGCACGAACGCGCTGACAAAAGTCTGACGCGCGAGCGGGGGCGGCGATGGCCAAGGGCGTCAGCGAGACTTGGGACAAGCTCGCGGATTTCGAGCGCCGCAGGCTGCATTTCCGCGACTGGACGCGCGACGTGCTCATCGCGGGGGACGGCCCGGCCGTCATTGTCATTCACGAGATTCCCGGCATCACGCCGGAAGTGGCGCGCTTCGCGCGCTGGGTTCGCGACGCCGGCTTTCGCGTCTATTTGCCCTCGCTGCTTGGTTCGCCCGGCAAGCCGAACGGGCCGGGCTATGTGCTGCAATCGTCACTGCGGGCCTGCATAGCGCGTGAGTTCGCCGTACTGGCCGCAGACAAGACCAGCCCGATCGTCGATTGGCTGAAGGACCTGGCTGCGGTCGCGCACGCCGAAAGCGGCGGGCCCGGCGTCGGCGCCATCGGTATGTGCCTGACCGGCAATTTCGCGTTGGCGATGATGGTGGAGAAGGCGACGCTCGCGCCTGTGATGTGCCAGCCATCTTTGCCGATCACGCATCCCGGCGGACTGGGGCTCGCACCCGAGGATGCGACAGCGATCCGAGAGCGGCTGCAGCGGGAAGACCTGACCGTCCGCGGTTATCGCTTCGAAGGGGATCGTCTCTGCCGCGAGGCCCGTTTCCGCACGCTGAAGCAACATTTCGGCGATCGTTTCGAAGGCGAGGCGCTGCCGGACTCGGCCGCCAAGCCCGACACCTTCAATCCCAATCCGCACTCGGTCGTGACCACCCATCTGATTGACGAGCAGGGCTCGCTGACGCGGCAGAAGGTCGATGAGATCATCGCGTTCTTCGCGCGGCGGCTACGGCCCACATGAGAACTAGTCGCAATTGATCGCGGGACGGAGCGGCGGTTGGCGCCGCCCCATCCACCGTCTTGCGTCAGGAACACACGCGCCGGTCGGGCGAGGCGCCCGGCCCGCCGATCGGGCCCGGTGGGTTTTCCCAGTTCGTGCCGAGGCCTCCACGCCGGCCCGGCGGGTTCTGGTCGGGATCGCGGAACCAACATCCATTATGCGGGTGCCAGACCCAGACGACGCCATCGACATAGGTATGCCGCCACGGCCGATAATCGGGCGATGCGCCGGGGCCGCCGCGACGGCCCGGCGGGTTCTCCCAATTCGTTCCGGGACCGCCCCGAGGGCCAGGCGGATTATTGTCATAATCTGTGGCGCACGCGGCGGTCAGGGCGAGCGCGGCCGCTGCCGCCAGACCTCTGAAAAATGCTGACTTCATTGCTGAGCCTCCGTTCCCTCTGTGGCTTGAACGGGGCTCGGCGGCGTTGTCCGTCGCGCGGGGGCTCCTGCGGCCCGGGCGCCTCTTGCGGCGACGCAATAAATCGTCCATGCGCGTGCGCGAAAGCGGACTTGGCATGACGAAGATTCTCGTCGACGGCGTTGAAGTCGACGTTCCACCGGAATTTACGTTGCTGCAGGCGTGCGAAAGCGCGGGCGCCGAGATTCCGCGCTTCTGCTACCACGAGCGCCTGTCGATCGCCGGCAATTGCCGCATGTGCCTGATCGAGGTGAAGGTCGGCGGCAAATCAGGTCCCAAGCCCGTCGCGAGCTGCGCGCAGCAAGTGCGCGATCTGCCCCCGCCGCGCGATAATTTGCTCAACGAACTCGTCACCAAGAGCGACACCGTCAAGAAGGCGCGCAACGGGGTGATGGAGTTCCTGCTCATCAATCACCCGCTCGATTGCCCGATCTGTGACCAAGGCGGGGAATGCGACCTGCAAGATCAGGCCGTCGCTTACGGCCGCGGCGGCTCGCGCTTCGATGAGAACAAGCGCGCGGTCGAAGAGAAATACATGGGCCCGCTCATCAAGACAGTGATGACGCGGTGCATCCAGTGCACGCGCTGCGTTCGCTTCATCACCGAAGTGGCCGGCTCGCCGCAGATCGGCGCCACCGGCCGCGGCGAGGACATGGAAATCACCACGTACCTTGAATCGGCGGTGACCAGCGAGCTGTCGGCCAACGTCATCGACCTGTGCCCGGTCGGCGCGCTGACCTCCAAGCCGTACGCATTCAATGCGCGGCCGTGGGAATTGACCAAGACCGAAAGCGTCGACGTCATGGATGCGCTCGGCTCCAATATTCGCGTCGATGCGCGCGGCGATGCGGTCCTGCGTGTGCTGCCGCGCGTGAACGAAGAGATCAACGAAGAGTGGATCTCTGACAAAACCCGGTACGCCGAAGACGGGCTTTCACGCCAGCGGCTTGACCGGCCGTACATTCGCGAGAACGGCAAACTGCGCGCCGCCTCGTGGGATGAAGCGCTGCAAGCAGCGGCGCGGGCGCTCTCCGGCGACGCCAAGAAGATCGGCGCCATCGCCGGCGATCTGGCTTGCGCCGAGAGCATGAAGGCGACGCTCGATCTCTTCCGCGCGCTCGGCTCGCCCAATCTCGATTGCCGTCCGGACGGCGCCGCGATCGGTGGCGGCCCGCGCCAGGGCTATCTGTTCAACTCGACCGTCGCCGGCATCGATGAGGCCGACGCGATCCTGCTGATCGGCGCCAACCCGCGTGTCGAAGCGCCGGTGCTGAATGCGCGGCTGCGCAAGGCCTGGGCGCGCGGTGCTGATGTCGCGCTGATCGGCGAGGCAGCGGAACTCACTTATCCTTACGCGCACCTAGGTGCGACGCTGGCGAGCGCGGACCTCGGCAAGATCGCCGACAAGCTGCGCGCTGCGCAGAAGCCGATGATCATCGTCGGCATCGGCGCGCTGGCGCGGGCGGACGGCGCTGCTGTGCTGCGTGCGGTCGGCGAGTTCGCGACCAGCGCCAATGTCGTGCGCGAAGGCTGGAACGGCTTCAACGTGCTGCACACGGCTGCAGCGCGCGTTGGCGGCCTCGATCTCGGCTTCCTGCCGGGCGCGGGCGGCAAGAGCGCACGCGAGATGCTGGCCGGCGGCTTGGACACGCTGCTGCTGCTGGGCGTCGATGAAGTGGCGCTACCGAAGGGCGGCAAGGTCATTTATCTCGGCACGCACGGCGATGCGGGCGCGCATCGCGCCGACATCATCCTGCCGGCCGCGGCCTACACCGAGAAGGAAGCGACCTGGGTCAACACCGAGGGCCGCGTCCAGTACGGACACCGCGCCGCCTTCCCGAAGGGCGACGCCAAGGAGGACTGGACCATCCTGCGCGCGCTGTCGGCGGTGATGGGCAAGACGTTGCCCTACGACACGCTCGATCAATTGCGCGCCAAGATGATCGCCGATCATCCGACTTTCGGGCACGTCGATTATGCTCCTGGCGCGGCTGACGCCGCCGGCTTCAATCCCGCGCAACTCGGCGCGGCGGGACAAATCTCAAGCGAGCCGCTGCGCACGCCGATTGCCGATTTCTATCTGACCAATCCGATCGCCCGCGCCTCGAAGACGATGGCTGAGTGTTCGCGGCTGAAGGCTGGCGCCATGAAGGTGGCTGCGGAATGAATCCGAGCGTCGATTACGTTCCGCTGATTACGCTCCCGGTCGAATGGGAGTGGGGGCTGATGAAGCTGGGCCAGGTGCTCGGCATTTCGATCCTGCTGCTGCTGTCACTGGCGTTCCTGCTGCTGTTCGACCGCAAGGTCTGGGCGGCGGTGCAGCTGCGCAAAGGCCCGAACGTGGTCGGCGCCTTTGGCCTGCTGCAGTCCTTCGCGGACTTCTTCAAGTTCGTGTTCAAGGAAATCGTCATTCCCGCCGGCGCCAACAAGACGGTGTTCCTGCTCGCGCCGCTGATCACGTTCGTGCTGGCGTTCGTCTCGTGGGCGGTGGTGCCCTGGGCGCCGGGCGTGGTGATCGCCGACCTCAATGTCGGCATCCTCTACCTGTTCGCGATCTCATCGCTCGGCGTCTACGGCATCATCATGGGCGGCTGGGCGTCGAACTCGAAATATCCGTTTCTCGGCGGTTTGCGCTCCGCAGCGCAGATGGTGAGCTACGAAGTCTCGATTGGCTTCATCATCATCACCGTCCTCTTGCTGGTCGGCTCGCTCAACCTGACCACCATCGTCGACAATCAGGCTGCAGGCATTTGGGCCTGGCACGGCTTCCGCATTCTCGATTTCACGCAATTCCCGTCGAACATCCTCGTTGGCGTCATCATGCTGGCGATGCTGGTGATGTTCTTCGTTTCGGCGCTGGCGGAAACCAACCGTCCGCCGTTCGATTTGCCGGAAGCGGAATCAGAACTCGTCGCCGGCTACCAGGTCGAATATTCCTCGACGCCGTACCTGCTGTTCATGATCGGGGAATATCTCAACATCGTGCTGATGTGCGCGATGGTGAACATCCTTTTCCTCGGCGGCTGGCATTTGCCGTGGGGGTCGGTTGAGAGCCTGGGGCTCGATCCATTCTGGACTGGCGTCGTGGCGATGTTGGTCTTTTACGTGAAGATCTGGATCCAGTTCTTCATGTTCGCGATGGTGAAGGCGATCGTGCCGCGCTACCGCTACGACCAGCTGATGCGGCTGGGCTGGAAGATTTTCCTGCCGACTTCGCTCGCCGCCGTCTGCGCCATCGCCTACTACGTCACCTTCATGGCGCCGGCCGCCGCAACTTCGGTGGCGGGAGGTTAGAGATGTCTCGCTTACTGCAAGCGGCCAAGGGCGCGTTGATGCTCGACATGATCGGGGGCTTTACCCTCGGCATGAAGTATTTCTTCCGCCGCAAAGCCACGATCAATTATCCGTACGAGCGCAACCCGCAGAGCCCGCGCTTCCGCGGCGAGCATGCGCTGCGCCGCTATCCGAATGGCGAAGAGCGCTGCATCGCCTGCAAGCTGTGCGAAGCGATCTGCCCGGCGCAAGCGATCACGATCGAAGCTGAACCGCGCGCCGACGGCTCGCGCCGCACCACCCGCTACGACATCGACATGGTGAAGTGCATCTATTGTGGCTACTGCCAGGAGGCGTGCCCGGTGGATGCTATCGTTGAAGGCCCGAACCTGGAGTTCGCCACCGAGACCCGCGAAGAGCTGTTCTACGACAAGGACAAGCTGCTCGCGAATGGCGACCGCTGGGAACGGACCATCGCCAAGAATTTGGAACTGGACGCGCCCTACCGGTAGGGCGCGGTTTCTTCGGGCCCCTCGCGCTAGGCGTCGGCCCATCGAGCTTGGGAGAGCGTAGAGCATGTTGGCGAGCATCGCCTTCTATGTGCTGTCGATTATCGCGGTCGTTTCGGCGTTCGCGGTGATTGCTGCGCGCAATCCCGTGCACTCGGTGCTGTTCCTGATCCTGACGTTCTTCACGTCGGCGGGGTTGTTCGTGCTGTTGGGCGCCGAGTTCCTGGCGATGCTGCTGGTTGTGGTCTATGTCGGCGCGGTCGCGGTGCTGTTCCTGTTCGTCGTGATGATGCTCGACGTCGACTTTGCCGAATTGAAGCAGGGCTTCTTGTCCTACATGCCCATCGGCGGGCTGGTGGCGCTGGCGCTGTTTGCCGAGCTGGCGCTTGTCGCGAGTGCGGCGGGGAGCGCCAATGGCGCGCCGATTGGGCTTGCGCCGGCGCAGCCGTCCCAAGTCACCAATGCCGAGGCGATCGGGCAGGTGCTCTACACCGACTATCTGCTCGTTTTCCAACTCGCGGGGTTAGTGCTGTTCGTGGCCATGATCGGCGCCATCGTGCTGACGCTTCGGCATCGGCCTGGGGTGAAGAAGCAGGACATCGCCGCCCAGGTCGGCCGCCGCCGCTCCGAGGCAGTTGAACTCAAGGACATCCGTCCAGGCCAGGGGATCGGCTGATGGAAGTCGGGCTCGCACACTATCTCGTCGTCGCCGCCGCTCTGTTCACGATCGGCGTGTTCGGCATCTTCGTGAACCGTAAGAACGTCATCATCATCCTGATGTCGATCGAGCTGGTTCTGCTTGCGGTGAATATCAACCTCGTCGCGTTCTCGGCCTACCTGCAGAACCTCGAAGGTCAGATTTTCGCAATGCTGGTGCTGACCGTGGCGGCTGCCGAAGCCGCTGTGGGCCTCGCCATTCTCGTGACGTACTTCCGCAACCGCGGCGACATCGCGGTTGAAGACATCAATCAGATGAGGGGCTAGGGCGTGGCTTTCTCGACCGAAGCCCTGATCGTGCTGGGGCCGCTGTTCGCAGCGGCGTTCGCGGGGCTGTTGCAGCGTTATATCGGCGACAAGGCAGCGATGGCGGTGACGACCGCCTCGGTCGGCCTGTCGCTTGTTTTGTCTTGGCCGATCTTCATCAGTTTTGTCTGGGGCGATGGCGCCCAGCGCGTGATCGAGCTGTTCCGCTTCATCGACGTCGCCGGCTTCACCTCGACCTGGAGCGTGCGCATCGACACGCTCTCGGCGGTCATGCTGGTGGTCGTGAACACCGTCTCGTTCCTGGTTCACGTCTATTCGATCGGGTACATGGCCGAAGACCCGCACCGGGCGCGGTTCTTCTCCTATCTGTCGTTCTTCACTTTCGCGATGCTGTCGCTGGTGACGGCGAACGACTTCCTGCAGATGTTCTTCGGCTGGGAAGGCGTCGGCGTCGCCTCGTACCTGCTGATAGGCTTCTGGTTTCAGAAGCGTTCGGCCAATGACGCCGCGATCAAGGCCTTCGTCACCAACCGGGTTGGCGATTTCGGCTTCGCGCTGGGGATCATGGCGTGCTTCCTGTTCCTGGGCACGATCAAGTTCTTCCCGACCGCGCCTGGCGATCTGGCGCTGTTTGGCGCGGCGGTGCATGGCGTTGACGTGCCGGGGCAGCTTGAGCGCCTCGCGCACCAATCGCTGGTCGCTGGTGACTTGGTCATTCCCGCCGCTGAGCTGGTGGCGGTGCTTCTGTTTATCGGCGCGATGGGCAAATCGGCGCAGTTCTTCCTGCACGTGTGGTTGCCGGATGCGATGGAAGGCCCGACGCCGGTCTCGGCGCTGATCCACGCCGCGACGATGGTCACCGCCGGCGTGTTCATGGTCTGCCGCCTGGGCGAACTCTATCACATGGCCCCGATCGCGGCGGGGATCGTGACCATCGTCGGCGCAACCACGGCGCTGTTCGCGGCGACGGTGGGTTTGGCGCAGAACGACATCAAGCGCGTCGTCGCCTATTCGACCTGCTCGCAGCTTGGCTACATGTTCTTCGCCGCGGGCGTCGGCGCCTACAACGCGGCGATGTTCCACCTCTTTACGCACGCTTTCTTCAAGGCGCTGCTGTTCCTGGGCGCGGGCTCGGTGATCCACGGGTGCCATGAGCAGCAGGACATCCGCTGGATGGGCGGGCTTCGTCGGCTGATGCCGGCGACCTTCGCCACCTATGCCATCGGCATGATGGCGCTGGCCGGCGTGCCGGTGTTCTTCTCGGGGTTCTGGAGCAAGGACGAGATCCTGCACGCCGCATGGGGCTGGGCGCCGTCGCGCTGGCCGTTCCTGCTGGGGGCGGCGGGTGCGTTCCTGACGGCGTTTTACATGACGCGCCAGATGGCGGAGGTGTTCTTCGGGCACTACCGTGGCGGCGCGCGCCGGGCGGACGGCCATGGCGGGGCGCATGCGTCGCATGAGGAGTCGCATGTCGGCGGCGTGCATGAGAGCCCGGCGGTGATGACG
>JAEUMR010000052.1 GCA_016791385.1 Hyphomonadaceae bacterium | reverse complement strand
CGTGAAGAAGGCGCTCGAAGCGCCGATCCGTCAGATCGCGGAAAACGCCGGCGTCGAAGGCTCGATCGTGGTCGGCAAGATCCGCGAGAACAAGGACGACAATTTCGGCTTCAACGCACAAACCGAAGAATATGTCGACATGGTCAAAGCGGGCATCATCGACCCGGTGAAGGTGGTCCGCACCGCGCTGCAAGACGCAGCCTCGGTGGCCGGCCTCATCATCACCACGGAAGCCTCGATCGCCGAAGCGCCGAAGAAGGAAGCCGCCGGCGGCGGCATGCCTGGCGGCGGCATGGGCGGCATGGGCGGCATGGACTTCTGATCGGCGACAGCCGGTCACCCCGGATGGCGATCCGTCGCCATTCCGGGGTCCATGCAGAACCACAAAGCATCAAGGGCGGAGCAAAAGCTCCGCCCTTTTTGTTTCTTGTGCGAGTTCGCTCCTGCCGCGCTAATCCACCAGCAGCGTGTCGCCGAGCCATTGCGGGGCTTGGCAATGGGCGGCGAAGCGGCGCGCCCATTCTTCCGCCGCAGCGATCTCGGCCGCGTGCTTGGCGCGGGCGGCCTTGTTCTCGGCGGCGCGCGCGTTGGCGTCGAAGGCTTCGCCGCGCCGCTTTGAATGCTCGCTCAGCACTTCTTCCGCCTGCGCGGCCCAATTGTTCGTGCCGGGTTTCAGGCCGAACAAATCACCGACGCGCGCCAGCACACGGTCCGGCTGCGCCAAGAACGCATCCGCCGCCAGCGTTCGCACGCGGCGGGCGCCGTAATGCTCGGCCATCGCCGCGAAGAACGACATCTGCATCAGCCACACCTGCGCCGCGACCTGGAGGTCGGTGAGCATCATTTGCTCCTCGTCGGGAAAGCGCACCCGAAGCGGAATGGACGAGCAGAAATTGCGGTAGAGCTGGCGCGCGAAGGCGCGGCCGGCGACGCCCCGCTTGGCGATAGCGACGAGAAAATCCTCAAGGCTTGAGTGCATCAGCACCACCTTCGCGTCGGGGCGCATGTGCAGCACCCCGGGCAAGAGGTGGTTGCAGGCGTTGCTGGGCTTGACGATCTGCGTCTCGCCGGGATTGAGCGGGCGCGACAGAAGATCGAGCGTGAGTTCGAGCCCTTCGAGCGCAGCGGCTGACTGGCGCGCGCCTTCCCAGGGCCACCCGAACGAGACCAGCACGTCCGGCTCTTTGAGCCCCATCGACACGCCGGGAATGTCGAGCGCGCGCGCGAGCAGCGTCGAACAGCAGAAGCCTGTGTGGAAGACGAAGTGCAAGGGGCCGGCCGCGCGCTTGATCTGTTCGCGATCGAGCGCGGTGAGCGGCACCTCGGGCGATTTCTCGCTCTCGCCGGTGAAACGGTGGTCGAGGAACACGGCGCGCCGCTGCGCCTCGCGCGGTAAATGCGCAAAGACGAGGCTCCGGCCCTCGGCGCTGAAGCTCCACGGCAGCCATTCCGCATTCTCAGCGTAAACGCGCACGGCGTGCGGCGGCGCCTGCGCGGGCGTGGACTGGGCGGGCGTGAAGAACATGGCCGGGTTCAACATAGGTTGAACATTGGCGACCGTAATTCAAGCTACACTCGCCGTCCCGAGCATGCCGTTCGTCGCGAAGATGTGGGCGCAGGGCAGCGCCCCTTGGCTGCTCCTGCGTGGCCTGATCACATCTTGCGCGTTTGGCGCGCGCCTACGCGCTCGCCGCTTCGGCTTGGCCGTGGCAGTACTTGAACTTCTTGCCGGAGCCGCACGGGCACGGCGCGTTGCGGCTGACCTTGCCCCAGGTGCGCGGATCGTGGCGGTCGAAGCCGTCCGGCGCGAGCGAGGGCGCGTCCGCGCGCGCCATCTCGTTCTCGCCGGTGTCCGGGTTCTGGTGGATTTCGAACATCGTCGGCGGCGCCAGCGGCCGCTGCGCTTCCTCGGCTTGGCCGATTTGCAGGCGCAGCAGCATGCGCGTGACCGTCGTGCGCAGATCGAGCAGCATGCGCTCGAACAGCGTGAAGGCCTCG
>JAEUMR010000046.1 GCA_016791385.1 Hyphomonadaceae bacterium | reverse complement strand
GTCGATCATGCTGGCTGCATCGATGTTCACCATCGACAGCACGATCGCAAACGTGGCGCTGCCCCACATGCAAGGCGGGCTCTCGGCGGGCATCGATCAGATTACCTGGGTGCTCACCTCCTTCATTGTGGCGCAGGCGCTGATGACGCCGCTGGTCGGCTGGCTGGCCGTGCGCATCGGGCGACGGCGTCTGATGCTGGTTTCCATCATCGTCTTCGTCGGCGCCTCGATCGCCTGCGGCCTGGCGCAGAACTTGGAGCAGATGATCGCCTTTCGCGTGCTGCAGGGCATAGGCGGGGCGTCGTTCATCCCGCTCTCGCAAGCGATCCTGTTCGACATCAATCCACCTCACAAGCACGCCCAGGCGATGTCGGTATTTGGCGCGGGGATCGTGCTTGGGCCGATTATCGGTCCGGCGCTCGGCGGTTTTATCACTGAGAACTCGGGCTGGCGCTGGATCTTTCTGATCAACCTGCCGCTTGGGGTGTTGGCCTTTCTCGGGGTTTACGCCTTCCTGCCCAAGGCGCCTAAGCTGCAACCGCCGCGCTTCGACTTCACGGGGTTCGCCACCTTGTCTTTGTTCGTCGCCGCGCTTCAGCTGATGCTTGATCGAGGTCCAGGCGAAGATTGGTTACAGTCCTGGGAGATCAGAATCGAAGCCGCCATCGCTCTATCTGGCCTCTACATGTTCGCCCTGCACACGCTGACGGCGGAGCGTCCGTTCTTCGATCGGCGGCTGCTGGGCGATCGCAACTTCGTCGTCGGCGCGCTCGCGACGTTTGTCGTCGGCATGCTTATGTTCGCCTCGCTCGCTCTGCTGCCGCCCATGATGCAGAACTTGATGGGCTATCCGGTGATCGAAGTGGGGCTGGTCACCATGCCGCGCGGGATCGGCATGTTCGCCGCAATGGTGGTTATTAGCCGCCTGATGCGCTTGCTCGATTCCCGCTGGCTCATGGCGTTCGGCTTTGGCCTCAACGCCATCGCCGCCTGGCAGATGACGCATTTCAATCTCGATATGGATTCGCATTTGATCATCTGGTCGAGCCTCATTCAGGGCATTGGCCTGGGCTTTGTCTTCATCCCCTCAAATACCCTGGCCTTCTCAACCGTGCCTGGGGCATTGCGCACGGACGGCGCGGCGATCACCACGCTTGTGCGCAACATCGGCTCTGCTTTGGGCATCTCGGTGATGCAGGCCATCTTCTTGATCAACTGGCAGGCTTCATATTCCGAACTTGTACAGAATCTGAGAGCAGACAATCCGGTGCTGGGCGCTGCCGCAGCCACGCCCGAACAGCTCGCCGCCTGGACCCCAGAAGTGGCGCGCCAAGCCGCCATGGTCGCCTATGTCAGCGACTTTCATCTGATCATGCTCCTGACTATATTGGCGATGCCGATCGCCTTCCTCATGCGGCCTGCGCGCGCAGCGTCCCAGGGCGGAGCGGTTCATGCCATGGAATAGAGCAGCTGCGCTCTCGGGCGCAGTCGCCGCGGCATGGCTGGCGTCGGGTGCGCCATCTTCGGCGCGGCCGGCCCCGTGCGCGTCACCGCTGCTCGCGTCGTGGCCGACGCCCGGGCGCGATGGCCCCTCGCGCGCTCTCGCCAGGGGGGGGCGCTAGAGCCCTTAAGCCAGGGATTGCGCTCGCGCCTGCGCGCGGTCGGCGGTAATGTCGAATCTTAGAGGAAAAGGTCGATGCCCGAGCGCGCCTCTCCACCACAGCACCACACCGATCGAGGGATTGTGCGTCGGCGGGTGTTCCTCGAGACCGCTGTCAACGTCTTCTGCGAGCGCGGCTATGCCGGGGTCAATGTCAACGCCATCGTGAACGAAGCTGGCGGTTCTTTGGCGACTCTCTACACGCAGTTCGGCAGCAAGGAGGGCCTGTTCCTGGCGGTGCTCGAGGAGTGCAACGCGCGCTTTGCCTCCGCACTTTGCCCTGTGGTCGATCACAGCCTTGGTCTTGGCGATGGCCTGCGGCGGATCGGCGAGCATTATTTGCGCCAAGCGCTTACGATTCAGTCGCGCCGGTTCTTCCGGATGATCTGCGCCGCCAGCGCCGAGTTTCCCGAGGCGGCGAAGGAATGCCTGCGCATTGGTCCCAACCGGGTCGCCGAGACCGTGGCGGAGTATTTGCGCGCGCGCGCGGGGATCGAGCGGGTGGCGTTCTCAGATGCTGATGCTGCGGCGCTCGCCTTCTTCGCGCTCGTGCGCGGCCCGCATCAGTACCGCGCCATTCTCGATGACGGCTATGATCTGAGCGACGCGGAGGTCGCCCTGCACGTCCGCGCCGCGGTATCGCTTCTGCTCAATGGCGCCGTCACGAGAGGCTGAGCCTTGCGCCATTGACGTCCTGCAGCTCCTGATGGGCGCAAGCCCGGTCTTGCGGACATCGGCGGCGATCTCGCCCGTTTATCGATCATTCTTGTCGTCGTCGGCGCGCTCGCGCTGGCGCGCTTCCGGCGCACGTTGGAGTGACGGCCCGAGCGGGCGCGGTGCTGGCGGGAGAAGCTCTGAATTCCGCTTCTGCGAACTTGACTCGAGAGGCGGGGAGCCCGCCCCCATGCCGTCTATCGCGGCGCACGTTCACGCGGCCGACAGCGCCTTTGCCAGCGCGGCGCGAGACGTCATTGTCCAGCCACGGTCTCGAGCAGCCAGCTGAGGCCGCCATCATGCAGCCGGGCCGGATGATAAGCAGCGCCGATCTCGAAATCCGCTCCACGGTGGGGTGGCTCAAGCACGGCGAGGTCGGGCAGACGCTGCGCCAGCGCGAACTTGCGCATCGTCAGGGTGACGAAGTCGGAGCTGCGCACAAGATCGATCGCCTGGCCCATGTCCGAGACAATCGCCACCGGCGCCAGGCCGCGTCCGGATGCGATGACGGCTGAATACGCGGCGCTGAGTTGGGCGCCTACGTCCGGCAGAGGCGATGGTGCATCCGATTCGGCGCTGAGCAATGACTGGAAACGGTCGAGAACGACATGGCGTGCTCCTGCCAGCATCTGCGCTGTCACCGGCTCGCGCATGAACGGATGGTTGCGCCGCGCCGCCCACGCGACGCCGTCCGCCAGCAATGGGCGCCATTGCACACTTCGGTGCGTAAGCTTCGGCACGCCGAGGGCAAGGTCAACGCGCCGCTGTTCGACATCGTCGACGTAGTGGGCGTCGATGCGCTTGACGCGAAGGGTCACCCCAGGCGCTGCCGCATGAATGCGCGCGAGCGCGTGCGGCAACAGCACTGAAGCTGCATAGGTGCCGGCGGCGATGACAAACTCGCGCTCTGCGCTAGACGCGTCAAAGGCGGTTTTTGCGACGGCGGCGCGCATCTGCTCGAGCGCAGGGCCCGCGCGCCTGCCGACGTCGATGGCGTATGCGGTGGGAACAAGACCGCCGGCCCGGCGCTCGAACAAGGGATCGTCAAGCGCCGTTCGCAGGCGGTTGAGCGCATGGCTGACGGCCGAAGGGCTAAGTGCGAGGTCGGAGGCGGCGGCCGTTACGCTGCGCCGCGCCAGCAGCGCCATCAGCACTTTGAGCAGATTAAGGTCGAGAGCGCTAAATTGAGCGTTGTTCATTTTGCGTGTGCATAAATACCATTTTGCTCACAATAGATGTCAACCTATCTGTGCGATCGATGTGAACGCGGGGCCGCCCGCGCGAGGACAAATCGGATGGATGGCTCGTTCGCCAATACGGCAAATGCGCGCGTGCGCAGTTTCGCCAGCGAAGCAATACGGCGGATGCGAACCGCCGACCGGCGCCGGCTTTTGTTGATGGTTGGCGCCCCGGTTCTGGTGTTGGCGGCGGTGGCGGTCTGGCTGCTGGCGTCTGCAGGCGCGGTCAGCACCGACAACGCAACCGTGACCGCCGCGCGGGCGCCGATCAGCGCCAGCGTGCGTGGCCGCGTTGTCGAAATACTTGTCAGCGACAATCAGCCCGTGCGCGCCGGCGATCCGTTGGTCCGGCTCGACCAAGGTGATTTCCAGCGGGCCGTCACCACGGCCGAAGCGCGCTTGGCGGCGGCCCGGCTTCAGGTGTCGGCCTTGCGTGCGACCTATCAGGAAGCGATCGCGGGCAGGCGCGCCGCACAAGCCACGGCCGCCCACGCCAGGGCGGAAGCCAGACGGCAGGAGAACCTGTTCAGGGCAGGGGTGGTGTCGCGCCAGGATCTCGATGGCGCTCGTGTCCAGGCCGACGTGACCGCCCGTCAAGCCGCGGCCGCGACTGAAGGCGAGGCGATCGCTTTGGCCAATCTCGGCGGCGACCCGCGCGCCGACATTGATTCTCATCCCTTGGTCATGCAGGCCCTTGCCGCCCTTGAAGACGCGCGCAGCGATCTGGCCGACACAGAGATCAAGGCGCCCGCTGACGGCGTTGTCGCGCGCATAAGTCAGGTGCAGCTCGGCGCTTACGTCCAGCCCGCCCAAACGCTTTTTTATGTTGTTTCAGGCGAACCCTGGATCGAGGCGGCATTCAAGGAAAATCAGATTGAGAACCTGCGCCCGGGTCAGCCGGTGCGCATTCGCATCGACGCTTTCCCGGGCGAAGCGTTTCGCGGCCATGTCGAGAGCTTCTCCCCGGGTACGGGCTCCAGCTTCGCAGTGCTGCCGGCCGAGAACGCGACCGGCAATTGGGTGCGCGTCGTACAACGCCTGAGCGTCCGCATCGCTTTCGACGAAGCGCCGCCTGATGCAGCGCTCGCCATGGGTCTGAGCGCGCGCGTGGACGTGAACACCCGCGATCACGGAGACGCGTTGCGCGGGCGGGCGAGGTGACCGAAAGCTCGATTGGCGAAGCACAGCGCAGCGCCATCACGTTCGCGCTGATCCTGGCGACGATCCTTTCTACGGTCGCCTCGACCATCGCCAATGTGGTGCTGCCTCAGATCAGGGCCAGCACCGGCGCCGCGCAGGACGAGATCAGCTGGGTGCTGACCTCGTTCATTCTGGCGGGCGCGGTTGTGACGCCGGCCCTCGGTTGGCTGGAACAGAAGTTTGGCCGCCGCTTTCTGCTGCTCGCCTCGATCGTCGGTTTTACGGTGTCGGGAATGCTGTGCGGTTTGGCGACCGGCATCGTCGAACTCGTGCTCTTCCGTTTGGCCCAGGGCGCCTTCGGCGCCGTCTTCATTCCGATGTCGCAGGCGATCTTGCTCGACATCAATCCTCCGCAGCGCCACGGCCAAGCAATGGCGTTATGGGGCATCGGCGCGGTGTTGGGACCGATCATCGGGCCTGTGCTCGGCGGCTGGCTCGCCGAAAACCTGACTTGGCGATGGGTCTTCTTTATCAACGTGCCCCTAGCGACCGTGGCCTTTTTCATGGTCGCCGCCGCGCTGCCGAAACACGAGGAAGTGGAAATCCACAAGTTCGACGCATTTGGATTTGGGGCGCTCGCGGTCGGCCTGATCGGTCTGCAGCTGATGCTCGATCGCGGACCGCGTCAGGAATGGTTCGCTTCGAGCGAAATCTGGATCGAATTCGGGCTGGGTCTACTCGGCTTTTATCTGTTTTTTGTTCACACCTTCACGGCGCGCAAGGCGATCTTCGATCGCCAGATATGGGTCGACCGCAATTTCTTGACGGCCAGCATCATGATCTTCTTCATCGGCATGCTGATGTTCGCCGGCATGGCGGTGTTGCCCACTTTGCTTCAAAGCCTCTTGGGTTATCCTGTCCTGCATAGCGGCGTTGTTCAGTTGCCGCGTGGGGTGGGCACGCTTTTGTCGATGGTCCTTGTCGGGCGCTTGCACGGTCGCATCGACCAGAGATTAATCGTCCTGGCCGGCTTGGCGCTTACCGGTTGGTCGTACGCCGAGATGTCGCGCTTTTCGCTTCAGATGGACGAGGGCTTGGTGCTGATCTCGGGTTTGCTGCAGGGCTTGGGCCTTGGCCTCATCTTTGTGCCCATGTCGGCGCTCGCGTTCACCACAATCGCTCCTCAGCTGAGAACGCAGGCTGCTTCGCTGTTCACGCTCGTCCGTAACGTCGGCAGCAGCATCGGCATTTCGTTTGTGGGCGCGCTGCAAATCTACAACACCAAGATCGTGCAGTCGCAGCTCGTCGAACATGTGACGCCGGATAATCCAATCGCCGCCGGCGCCGTTGATTTCGCGAGCGTGCGCGCGCTGGCCGCCATGATGCAGGCGATCGCGCGGCAGGCGGCGATGGTCGCTTATATCGACGCCTTTCATCTGTTGTTCTGGATGTGTGTGGCGCTCGCGCCGCTGGTTCTGCTGATGCGGACAAAAAGAATAGTGGTCTGATCGATGAAGAGAATCCGTTTCTCCGCCATGCTTGTCGGCGCCGCCATGACATCGGCATGCATCACCGTCGGCCCGGACTACGAGCGCCCGGCCCCGCCGCCCGCGGCCAATTACGCCATGACGGGCGATCTACCTGCGCCCACTCTGGTTGCCTTGACTCCGAGCAATGAGGTCGCGCGTGAATGGTGGCGCAGTTTCGCCTCCACGGACATCGACCGACTCGTCGAGCAAGCGCTCCGCCAGAACAGGACGCTCGCCGCCGCCGACGCGGCGCTGGCGCGTGCGCAAGCTGTCCTTAGCGCCGCGCGCGGCGGCGCAGCCCCGCAGATCGATTACAGCGCGGGCGCCGAACGCGAGCGTGTCAATACGGCCGCCTTTGGCATCGAAGGATTTCCGAGCCCCACAATCTCACTCTATTCGGTCGGTGCGAGCGCGGCGTTCGATCTCGACGTGTTCGGCGGGCAGCGCCGGCGCATCGAAAGCGCAGCCGCGCGCGCCGAGGCGCAGGCCCGCCGCACCGACGCGGCGTACCTGTCGCTGAGCGGGCAGGTGGTCACGCGCGCCGTGGACATTGGCTCGCTGCAAGCACAGTTGTCGGCGGCCGAAGGGATCGTCGCCGATGATCGACGCGTGATCGAGATGATCCGCCGATCGATCGCCGCGGGCGGCGCGCCGGCTTCGGCCGAGACCGCCGCGGCAGCGCAGCTCGCCGAGGACGAAGCGCGCTTGCCTCCGCTGCGGATCCAGCTTGCACAAGCGCGTCACGCCTTGGCGGCGTTGCTGGGACACGCGCCGAGCGAATGGGCGGCGCCGGAGCTTACGCTCGAGGCAATGAACATCCCGGAGCGCATTCCGGTGTCTTTGCCATCCGAGCTCGTACGCGCGCGCCCCGACATACTTGCCGCTGAGGCGGATTTGCACGCCGCTACAGCCGATATCGGCGTCGCAACCGCCGCGCTCTATCCCCGCATCTCGTTGGGGGCGGCCTTCAGCGTCGCTTCGCTTGAACCCGAAACGCTGTTCAACTATGAGAGCGCAGGCTGGTCGTTTGGCCCGTCCTTGACTGGACCGCTGTTTCATGGCGGCGCGCTGCGCGCTCAGCGGCGCGGCGCGCAAGCCTCGCAGGTCGAAGCGATGGCCCGCTACGAGCAGACTGTGCTCAACGCCTTCGTGCAGGTGTCGGACTTGCTGCAGGCTGTGGCGCAGGACCAGGAACTGGTGCAAGCGCAAATCCGCGCTGCGGCCGCGGCGGCTGAGAATGCGCGTCTCGCGGAGCTTGCTTACGAAAATGGCGCGGGCACGCTGCTGCAGGTGATCGACGCGCAACGTCAGTCGCAGCGCGCGCGGCTGGGCCTGATCCAGGCAAATGCCCAATTGCGCCGCGACATCGCCGCGCTCTTTGTCGCAACGGCGAGCGATTGGCGCGCAGAGGGCGGTTGAGCCTCGGTCACCGCGGCTTATTCTGCAGAGTCCGTGTCGAAGCGATAGAGCAGGGGCACGCCGAGATAGTCGAGACCCTGGTTGCGCCCTCGTCCAAAATCTGACCGTGACTCATCTGCTCATAATGGAGCTGGCCCGCAAAGCGCGGTGAGAATTCACGCTCCACACCAGCGTCGTGCGGGAACAGGTCCTAGCGCGTCTGATTGCCGAAACATCATCGTGGCCTTGGCAACGCGGTGCTTGAAGTGTTTCCGAAGAGTCTCGGTCCCATCCTCAAGCTCGACAAGAACTGCGAGCGTCAATGGTCCAACATGCGCAGAGGTTTACCCGGTCCGCCGCAATTCGGGGGGGCGCCAGTCACCAATATCCGCAACGTGAAGAGTCCGCACTGGCGACCGCTTCTAGGCCCTGCCCATCGCTGCCTCGTTCCGTTCACGGCCTTCAGCGAATACGAAGACGCCTCGCCGAAAGGGAAAAAGCAGATCCGATGGTTTGCGCCGATTGATCGCGATCTTGTCTATTTCGCCGGCATCTGGCGCCAATGGGAAGGCGATTACGGCTCCAAGAACGAGTCCCATATCGGACGCATCTTCAGCTTTCTCACCACGGAGCCCAACGAATTGGTGCGGCCGGTCCACGCCAAGGCGACGCCGGTCATTCTGGGCAGGGAGGCCGAACAGAGAGAATGGCTTCAAGCGCCCGTTGCGGACATTGAAGCGATCCAGGCGCGCGTATTGGCGAGAGACGCACTGGAAATCGTATCGGCTGACGAAGTGGCGCAATATGCGAGCGGCTATCTCAAGTGAGCGCGCCGCAGATCATGTGATCAACCGCGCGATGCCCATCACGATCATGGCGATGACCAGGCCGCCGCCGAGCGCTTCCATCGCCATCGACAAAGTCGATTGGCGCTGGTGCGTGTTGCGCCTTGGCGGCATCTCCGGTCGTGGTTGGCGAGGATCGCAATACTCACTCACGATCGCACTCTACGCGAGCGCGACATTCGACGTCCCACCGAACATATCCTTAGTTCCTCCGTCGTTGCCTCTTTGGCGCGAAGCGCCTTCGTACTTCGCCAAACGCGCGATTTTGTCATGCTCGGATCACAAAGCATCTTCTTGATCAAGAGGTCCCGCGGGACCCGTTGAGCCCGGGGCCGCAAGAGCATCTGCTTCCACCTGAGATCGTCAACTCGAACCAGACGATATCTCCGGAGCGTTTCGATGCAGCAGCGTTGGGCAGCGATGGGCGCGGGAAGTGCGATCAGTGTCGCTGCGTGCGTCTGGGCCTCATCGTTCATCGCCGACACCTTCGGCCATCAACCAGCATTGGGCACGCCTGCGATCACTATCGGAGGCGCAAGGCTTTATCCGCCTTGGTGTGTTTTCGAGTGGAGCGCGCGCTGGAGCGAGGCGTTTCCACGGCCCTTCGCGGCGGCGCAGCTCATAGCGCTCGGCGGTTTCGTTTTCGCCTGCATCGCTGCTGCTCTGATCATGCGCCGCGATCACGCAATGAAGCCGTTCGCCGATGGCGCGTGGGGCGGGTTCGATGATGCGGCCGCCTGCGGACTTTTCGCCCGCGCCGGCGCCGTCCTCGGCAAGCTCGATGGCGAAGTGCTCTGCTTTGACGGTCCAGAACACCAGTTGCTGATCGGCGCCTCGCGCTCCGGCAAGGGTAGGGGGCACGTCGTGCCGACTTTGCTCGCGTGGCCGCACTCGGCGCTGGTGCTCGACATCAAGGGCGAACTCGCCGACGGCGACGAACGCCACGGCTTTCCCGGCACGGCGGGCTTTCGCGAAACGATAGGACCGGTGCTGCGCTTTGCGCCGACGCGCGCGGACTCGGCGAGCTTCAACCCTCTGTTTGAAGTGCGGCGCGGCCCCAATGAAGTGCGTGATGTCCAGAACATCGTTGAAATCCTCGTCGATCCCGCAGGAGACGGCCGTCACCAGGATTTCTGGGATCGCTCGGCCAAACACGTCCTGGTCGGCCTCATCCTGCACGTGCTCTATGTCGAGCGCCTAGAACGCAAGACGCTCGCCACGGTGCGCGAGAAATTGCGCGATCTCGACACGACTGCTGTTGAGATGAAATCGGTTTATCACCGCATCTCGCCGACGACCGGTGCGCCGGAGGTCCATCCCGAAGTGCTGCATGCCGCGGAGAGCTTCCTCG
>JAEUMR010000085.1 GCA_016791385.1 Hyphomonadaceae bacterium | reverse complement strand
AAGCAGGGCAGCGCCGACGACGCGGCCTTCATCATGAAGAATGCCTCGAAGGTGATCATCGTGCCGGGCTACGGCATGGCGGTTGCGCAAGCGCAGCACAGCGTGCGCGAAATGGCCGACATGCTGAAGAAGGAAGGCGTCGAGGTGAAGTACGCCATCCACCCGGTCGCGGGCCGCATGCCGGGGCACATGAACGTGCTGCTGGCCGAAGCAAACGTGCCGTACGATGAGGTGTTCGAACTCGAAGACATCAACAACGAGTTCAGCCAGGCCGATGTCGCCTACGTCATCGGCGCTAACGACGTCACTAATCCTGCCGCCAAGACCGACCCGAAAAGCCCGATCTTCGGCATGCCGATCCTCGATGTCGAAAAGGCCAAGACGGTGCTGTTCGTGAAGCGCGGCATGGGCTCGGGCTATGCCGGCGTCGAAAACGAACTCTTCTTCCGCGACAACACCATGATGCTGTTCGGCGACGCCAAGAAGATGACGGATGAGATCGTGAAGGGGCTGTGAGTTATCTAAGGTTTCGGAAGTCGAGGTACGGGGCAAACACGACATCGATTTGCTTGACCATCTCGCCAACTCGTCTCCAAGCGGCATGGTATTTAGCCAGATGTTCCTTCTTTTGTTCCGGCGACGCGTCGCTGTTTCTATCCGGCTTGAAGACGTCGATTGTGTGCATCTGGTCGCGCGCCTCCTTGATGAAGGAGACGACATCGCTGTCGAATAGGAACCCGACACCAATTTCAGCCCTCAGGAATTCGCTGCGTATTTCGTCAGTGAGTTCATACTGTGATGCGACCACGAGCATGTCGCGACAGGCGTTGTAGATCTTCAGACGCGCTTCGCGCATCTGCCACTTGTTCTGGTGGTTCAAACTGGCAAATTGGAGCCATCCGATCCACAAAGCTGATGCTGCGGCGATCAGAGCTGCGATTATGACGGCTGCGGATTCGCTCATGGCATCCTCGGAAGAGTTGTTTCTGTCCGATGTTTGCACGGGGAGGTCCGATGTCCAACGCACCGAAGACGGTTCGCACCAACGCTTCCGTCTCCGCCTTTCTCGCCGCCGTTGAAGGCGAAACGCGGCGCAAGGACGCGAAGGCGGTGGACAAGCTCTTCCGCGAAGTCACTGGCGAAAAGCCGGCGATGTGGGGGACATCGATCGTCGGCTACGGCGAGTACGATGGTTCGACCGGACGGTGGATGCGCACGGGCTTTTCACCGCGCAAGACGAGCCTGGTTCTCTATCTCAGCTTCGGCGCCACCGAACCGGAGGCGGTGCTGGGCAAACTGGGCAAACACAAACGCGGCAAAGGCTGCCTCTACATCAACAAACTCGCGGAGGTTGATGCGCAGGCGCTGCGCGCGCTGATCGAGCGCGCCTGGGCGCACATGGCGCGCAAATACCCCTGACGCGTCCGCCTCTTGCGGCGTTGTCGCAAAACTGTCATGGGCTGGACGGGAACGGGCCGCCCGGCCCGCAATTCGCGACGACGAGAGAGCGGCGATGAAGCGTCTTCTTCTGGCTTTTGCGTGCGCCGCGGCGCTGGCCGCGTGCGGGCAGGGCGCACAGCGCCCGGGCGGTCCAGGCGCTTCGGAGGAAGCCTGCGCGCTGATCGCGCAGCCGGAGGCGATCTTCGGCGCCAATGTCGAACACGTTGGCTATGGCCGGCTCGAGACCATGGCGGCCTCGTGCCAGTTCCAGTCCGCGGACGGAACGCGCAGCGGCGAAGTCGTGATCTCGAACGCCGCGAGCCTGGGCGCGGTCACGCCTGAAGCGAACATGGCCGAGACCATCGAGAAGTGGGACGCGCAGACTGAAACAGCGTTGGCGCCGGTCGAAGGGCTCGGCGAGGATGCGCGCATCGCCACCGATTTGCCCGGCTATCAGACGCAGATCGTTTTCCGCCAAGGCGGCGCCGTCGTGATGGTGAGCGGTAGCTCGGGCGATGCGGCGATGAGCGGCGAGCAGATCGCGCGCCGCTTGGCGCAAGCTGCCTCGCAATCGCTCGCGACCGCGCCGTAACTCACCGCCAGTACAAACGAAAAGGGGAGCGGTGTGAGCCGCTCCCCTTCGCATTTTGCGCGGTAGCTTGCGCTTACCAGATGGTGACGCGGTCAGCCGGCGCGAGATAGAGCGCGTCGCTCTCCTGCACGTTGAACGCGGCGTACCAGCTATCCATGTTCCGCACCGTGCCGTTGCAGCGGTAGAGCGAAGGCGAGTGCGGATCGGTCAGCACTTGGTTGCGCAGCGCCGCATCACGGATCAGCGCGCGCCACGCTTGCGCCCAGCCGAGGAAGAAGCGCTGATCGCCGCTGAGGCCATCGAGCACCGGCGCGGCAGCGCCGTTCCGCGACAGATTGTAGGCGTGATACGAGACCTGCAGGCCGCCATTGTCGCCGATGTTTTCGCCAAGCGTGAGGCGCCCGTTGACGTGGATGCCTTCGAGCGGGGTGAACGCATCGTACTGCGCCACGAGACGATCGGTGACCTGGGTGAAGGCGGCGACGTCGGAGGGGTTCCACCAATCGCGCAGCACGCCCTGCGCGTCAGACTTCGCGCCCTGGTCATCGAAGCCGTGGCCCATTTCGTGGCCGATCACGCCGCCAATGGCGCCGTAATTGACCGCCGGATCGGCGTTCGGATCGAAGAAGGGCGGTTGCAGGATCGCAGCCGGGAACACGATCTCGTTGAAGGTCGGATTGTAATAAGCGTTCACCGTTTGCGGCGTCATGAACCACTCGTCCTTGTCGGTCGGGCGGGACAGACGCTCAAGGTCGTGGTTCCAGTCGAACACCTGGAAGCGCTTGGCGTTGCCGTACGCATCGCCGGCGCGCACTTCGAAGGCCGAGTAATCGCGCCAACGATCCGGATAGCCGATCTTCGGCCGGAACGTCGCCAGCTTCTCGCGCGCAGCGACCTTCGTTTCCGCAGACATCCACGACACGGCGTCGATGCGCTCGCCATAGGCCCGGCGCAGGTTCTCGACCAGCTCCGTCATTTGCGCCTTGGCTTCCGGTGGGAAGTGGCGCTGCACGTAGATTTGGCCAACCGCTTCGCCGAGCGCGCCGTTGGTGGCTTGCACCGCGCGCTTCCAGCGCTCGCGTTGTTGCGGCTGACCGTTCAGCGTGCGGCCGAAGAAGTCGAACACTTCGTCATCGATATTCTTCGGCAGCACCGCCGCATTGTTGCGGATCAGGTGGTAGGCCAGATACGAGCGCCAGGTCGAAACCGGGGTGCGCATGAACAGCTGCGCCAGCGGGCCGATTGCCGACAACTCGGCGATAACGACTTCCTGCACGCCGCCGAGGCCTGAGGCGTCGAACGCCGCATCCCACGGGAAGGTCGGCGCCAGCGCGCGAATTTCGGCGCGCGTCTTCAGATTGTAGGTGCGCTCGCGGTCGCGGCGGTCGGCGATCGGCCAATGCCGTTCGGCGATCTGCGTTTCCAGCGCCAGGATCGAACGCGCCTTGGCGCCGGCGTTGGATTGGCCCGCCAGGGTCAGCACGCGCTCGATGTGCGCAACATAGGCGGTGCGGATGTTCGGGAACTCACCGTCGGTGCGGCGATAATATTCGCGCTCCGGCAGGCCGAGGCCCGAGTGCGACATGTTGGTGATGTAGCGGTTCGGATTGCGGTCATCGAGGCCGACGTACATCGCGATCGGCGAGCTGACAGAGATCGCCGGGTCGCCAATCAGGCGCACCGCTTCTTCGTGAGTGCGCAGCGCGTTGATACGCGCGAGTTCGGCCTGCACGGGCGCAAGGCCCGCGGCGTCAATCGCTTCCTGATTGAGGAACGCGTTGTAGAAGTCGGCGATCTTCTGCTGGTTCGAGCCTGGCGCGCCGCCGGCGAGCGCAACCTCTTCAATGATCACGCGCTGGTCGTTGTCCGACTTCTCGCGCAGCATGTCGAAGGTGCCCCAGCGCGTGCGGTCGGCCGGGATTTGCGTGTTGGCGAGCCAGGTTCCGTTGGCGTGACGGAAGAAATCGTCGCCCGCTTTCACATTGAGATCGCGCGCTGAGAGGTCGACGCCCCAGGCGCCGATTGCGGCCGGCGCACGCGCCGGTGCGGCCGTTACCACTTCCTCGGCGCCCGTGGCGCAGCCGGCCAACAGCGCCAGCGTCGACGCGCCCATGGCGCGGCGGGTCAAATTGATCATGTCTTGCCTCCGAAGTTCTTATTCCGCCGCGGCCAGTCTGCGGCGGCCCCCATAGAGGCGCGCATAGAAGCCGAACATGCCTCCGATCACGCGCTTCAAGTCTATGCCGATCATGTAGAAAGCGGGTGTCAGGATCAAGGTGGCCGGCATGCAGATCAGCACCCCGAAGGCCAAGCTGATCACCATCGGCTTCAGGAACTGAACGATCGCGGCATTCTCCAGCAGCATCGGCGAGGTGCCGATGAATTCCGTCACCGAGGTGAGGAAGATCTGGCGGAAACGCGAGACCGAGGCCTCGGTGATGCCACGCTCGGCCTTCACTCGCATCACTTGGAAGCCCAGCGCCTCCAGCTCCTGCGCCCGCTCGCGGTACTCCGAGGCGTCAAAGCGCATCTGCGCGGAATGGCGCAGTTCGATCGGTCCCTTCTGGAAGCCGGACGCAGCGCCTTCGGCGATCATCTCTTCGTGCGGTTCAAGGTCCGGAGCGACGCCGACATACTCCACCATCTGGCCGTCGGGCAGTGCGAATTCGTGCAATTCGAGCCCGAGTTCTTCTGGCAGCGGCTGTCCGGTTCCCTTGCGGCGTAGCCCGAAATAGCCGCGGATCTGGTTGCAGCGATCGACCAGCACGACGTTGTCGTTCACCACCACGCCGATCGCCGCGATCATGCCGAGCCATGAGAACAGCGCAAAGCTGATGCCGAACATCATGTGCCCGAGCAGCGCTCCGACGATGGAGAAGGGGATGACGCACAAGATCATCACCGGCTGCCAGTAGGAACGGAACGTCACCGCGAGCAGGAAGTAGATGGCGGCGAACGCCAGCAACATCAGCCGGGTCAAGTTCTCCATGAACTCGGCTTGGCCTTCGGCCTCACCGATGGCGCGGCGCGACACCGTGCTGAAGCGCGATTCGAAGTTCGGCCAATAGTCGCGGTCGAGCGTGCGCATGATCTCCTGGCGCGCCTCGCCGTTGACGAGGTCAGCGGTGACCATGATCGAACTCATGCGCTGGCGGCGGTCGAGGCCGGTGACGCCCGGAGCGAACTCCCAGGTCGCCACAGATGCGAGTGGTACTTCGCGCCCGTCGGCGGTGCGCACACGGAATGAGCCAAGGCTCTCCAGCGTGCGGCGATCGTCGCGCGGATAGCGGACATACACGCGCACGTCGTCGCCTTCACGCGGCAGGCGTTGCACTTCGTCGCCGAAATAGGCTTGGCGGACTTGGCGGGTAATGTCGCCCAACGTAACGCCGAGTTGCTCGGCGCCGGGCAGCAATTGGAAGCGCAATTCTTCGTTTGCCGCGTCTTGGCTGTCGCGAACGCTGGTGACGTCCGAGAATTGCAGCAGGCGCGCCTTCAAGTCCTCTACCGCGGCGTCTAGGTCTTCCTTGTTCTCGCCCATCAGGGCGAGATCGATCGACGGCGAGCCAGAGCCCGACAGCGAGAAGCTGATCTCGTCCGCGTCCGGCACTTCGCCTAGCAATTCTTCGAGTCGCTCCGTGATCTGGCGTGAACGCAGGCTCGGACGCGATTCCGGCGGCGTCAGGCTGACATAAGCACGGATCGAGTTCTCCTCGATCGACTGGCTCCACGAGCGCACCACGCCGCGCGAACGCTGGCCAGTGTTGGGATCTTCAACCGCGCTGCTGGCGGTTTCCTGTTCGAGCGCGCGCCGGGCCGCATCGAGTTGCGCCGCGACCTGCTCCATGCGCGAGAACGGCGTTGTTTGCGGCAGCGTGATGCTGGCCTGCATGAAGTCGCCCTCGACTTCCGGCATGAACGTCTGCTTGACCCGGCCCGAGGCCATCAAGCCGACGCCCAGCACCATGATGCCGAGGAAGATCGCCCAGGTCAGGTAACGGAAGCGCACAGCTGTGCGCACCAATGGCCCATGCAGATTTTCGGCCACCCAGACCACCGAGTGCGCGCATTTCTGCTGCAACGCCATGAGGCGGCTCATGATGCCTTTGCCGCCCGGTTCGACCCTCTTCACGTGCGCCAAGTGCGCCGGCAGAATGATCAGGCTCTCGATTAGCGAGAACACCAGAGTCGACATCACGACGAGTGAGATCGCGCGCGTGAATTGGCGCACATCGCCCTCGATCAGCATCATCGGGCTGAACGCGATCATCGTCACGAACACCGAGGCGACCAGCGGCTTCAGCACCATCTGCGTCGCGGTGATGGCGGAATCGGCGCCGTGGTGACCTTTCTCGGCGCGCTCATACACTGCCTCACCGACGATGATCGCGTCATCCACCATGATGCCGAGCACCAATAGGAAGCCGAACACGCTCATGAAGTTCAGCGACACGTCGACATAAGGCAGGATGAAGAACGAGCCAGCGAACGCGGTCATCACCCCCAATGTGGCCCAGAACGCCACCTTCGGGTGCAGCGACAGCAGCAGCAGCAGGAAGATCAGGAAGAAGCCCTGCGCCGCGTTCTGAAAGAGGATGTCGAGCAGCGCGTTATAGTCTTCGGTCTCGTTGTAGATCGTGGTGATCTGAACACCGGCGGGCGCCTCGGCGCGGAAATCGCGCAGCGCGTCCTGAACCGCCTTGTTGGTTTCCCAGATGTTGAAGCGGTCGGCGGTTTGCAGCGTCACCAGCGCCGACGGCTCGCCGTTGATCTGCGAGTAGAGATTGGTGTCCTGGAAGCCGTCGATCACGTGGGCGACGTCGCGGATGCGCACCGCCCCGCCATCCGGTGTTTGGCGGATGATGATGTTCTCGAAATCGAGCTGGCTGTCGGCGAGGTTTCGCGCCTGCAGCTGGAAATTGCCGTCGGCGGTGCGCACTGCGCCGGCGCCTTGGTTGATCGAAGTGGAGCGCACTGCGCGCGCCACTTCATCGAAGGTAAGACCGTAGGCTTGAAGCGAGGCTTCCGAGACCTCGATCGACACTTCGGGCGTACGCACGCCCACCACCACGGTGTTGGCGCCGCCTGGCAGCAGCGAGAGCCGATCGCGCAAGCGCTCGGCGGTGTCGCGCAGCGTGCGCTCGTCGATATTGCCGTGCACGCCAATGATGATCGACCAGTTGCGGCCGACCTGGCGCGCGACTTGAATCGGTTCCATCCCTTGGGGCAGGCCGCTAATGGAATTGACGCGCGAGCGCACTTCTTCGGTCATCGCGTCGACATCGATGCCGGCGTCGGCGGCGAGGCGCACCCAGCCGAAGCCTTCGCCGGAGCGCGAGCGCACCCAATCGACGCCGTCGAGGTCGCTGGTCGCTTCCTCGATGCGGACGATGATCTGCTGTTCCATGTCTTCCGGGCTCGCGCCCGGCCAGATGGCGTTGATGAACACGCCGTCATCGCGGCCCGCCGGCCAGAATTCCTTCTCCATCTGATTGAAGGAGAAGACGCCCGCTACGGCGCAGAACAGCATCAAAAGGTTGCCGGCGACGGGGTTGCGTCCCCACCAGGCGACGAGGCCTTTCAACATCGTGTCGTTCCTTTCTCCTCCCGCGTGCGCGGGAGGCGGTTTCACGTTCGGTTGCGCCTAGCGGCGGATTTCCAGCGGTCCTTCTTGCGGCGTCTGCTGCGCAGCGGGCGCAGTGCTTTCGCCGGCGCGGTCGATCGGCGTCACTGCCATGCCTTGGCGCGGCGAGGTCAACACCGAGACGACGACCCGCTCGCCGTTTGCGACGCCTTCACGGAACAGCACTTCGTCGGCGGTGGTCTGAGCAGGGCGCACCTGGCGTACGTCGATCGTGTTGTCCGGCCGCACGACATAGACGAACTCGTTGCGCTTCAGCGCGCTGCGCGGCGCCGCGACAAGCGTCTCGCGGCCCGAACCTTCCAGGCGCACGGACACGAACATGCCAGGGGCAAGCGGGGCGACATTGGCCGCGGCGAATGGATCGCGCACTTCGACCAGGCCATAAACCAAGCGCGTGCGTGCATCGACGGAGGCTTCCGTTCGCACTAGGCGCCCCTCCCAGGTGCGCAAGCGCCCGCCGCTCACGGTGCTCACATGCGCAACCGGGCCCGGACGCTGCGCCGTGCCGGTGAAGCCCACCGGCAGCGACATCGAAGCGAGGTCGGCGTCGGTCAGCGGCACGCGGATTTCCATGGCTTCGGTCGAGAACATGGTCGCGACTGGCGCGCCGGGGCCGACATAGTCGCCGACATTGGCGCGCCGCTCGAGCATGCGGCCGGTGAACGGCGCCTTGATGCTGGTGCGCGAGAGGTCGAGTTCGGCCGAACGCAACGCCGCCTGCGCGGCCGCGAGTTGAGCGCGCGCTTGCGCCAATTGCGGTTCGCGCACGGCGAGCGGGGGCGGATCGCCGCGCCCGAGCGCTTGCCAATCTTGACGCGCCAGCTCGGATTCCGCTTCCTCGCGCGCCAGCGCCTCTTCGGCTTGCGCCACCTGGCTGCGCGCGCGCACCACGGCGAGGCGATAGTCGGCATCCTCGATACGCGCCAGCGTTTCGCCTTCGCTGAAGGCGCCGCCCTCGGCGAATTTCGGGCTCACCCAGACGATGCGGCCCGCGACTTGCGCGGAAAGCGCCGAGGAGAAGCGCGGACGCGTCTCGCCCTGAACGGCGATGGCGATCGTTGTCGGCCGCGCCTGCGCAACGGCGAACTGAACCGCGGGCGGGTGCGGCGTGTCGTTTTTTTCCTCCGGCTTCGGGCCGGTGGCCAGCATCAGCGCGAACAGGCCCGCGACCGCGACAAGCACGACCACTGGCGCCGCAAACACGGCAATGCGGCGCACAGCGCCCCACAAACCTTTTGGCTTTGTCTCATCCGGCTCATTTTGAGTCGTCATGTTGAAATCCATCTTGTTCATGGAGCTTGCTCCCGATCCTCGTCGACGCCGCCGGTGCGGGCGCCGCCGCCAAGGGCGACGTGGTAGGTGATGCGATTGGAGACGCGCGCAGCGCGCGCGGTGATAAGGCCGCGCTCGGCGTCGATGCGGCGGGTGTAGGCGTCGATCAGTTCGAACAACGTGGCCACGCCGCGCGCATATTCGCGCTCGGCGAGATCCTGGGCCGCGTGCGCTTCTTCGGCGGCGGTGGCGAACTCGCGCTCGCGCACTTCCAGGCTCTGGTCGGCGCTGATCGTGCCCTCGACTTCGCGCCAGGCGCCGATCGAGGTGCGCACATAATCGGCCGCGGCGGCGCGGCGGTCGGCCACGGTCGCGCGCGATTCCGCGAGCAGGGCGCCGCCGTTGAAGATCGGCATGGTGAAGCCGGCGATCACGTTGGTGATCATGTTCACGCTGTCGTCGACATCGCCGAAATCGCCGGCAGGCGCGGTGCTGCCAGCGCGGCCAGTGAGCGTCAGGCGCGGCAGCATCGCCGCGCGCGCTTCGTGGATGCGGAAGCCGGCGGCGCGCAGGCGGTTCTCGGAAGCCAGCACGTCAGGGCGGCGGTCGAGCAAGTCAGCCGGCGCGCCCGCGGCGGCGAGCGCGGAGAGTTGAGGCAATTGCCCGTCCGCACGCAGCGTGCCGTCCGGATAGCGGCCCATGATCTCCTGCAGGCGGCGCGAAGCGATCAGCAGGGCGTCCTGGGCGCGGGCTTCTTCGGCGCGGGCCGATGCGACTTGGCTGCGCGCCGTGCGCAATGCCAGCGAAGTGGCGATGCCGGCGTCGTAGCGGCGCTGTGTCAGATCGAGTGCGCGTTCGCGGGTCTGCAAATCTTCCTGGGCCAGCGCCAGCAATTGCTGCGCCTCGCTAAGGTCGACCCAGGCGCGCGCCGATTGGCCGGCGATCGAAAGGCGCGCGCTGTCCAAATCGTCGGCGGCGGCGTCGGCGTTGAGATCGGCCGCCATCGCCCGCGCGGCGAGGCGGCCCCAAAGGTCGATCTCCCACGAGGCGATGACACTGGAGGCCACGGTGTCGGTGCGAATGCGGTTGGACGTGCCGGTGGGCTCTTCGGTGCGGGTGGCGTTGCCGCCGGCGCTGAGGCTGGGCAGGAGATTGCCGCCGAATGCGCCGCGCGCGCGCCAGCGCGAGGCGCGATACTGCGCCTCGACCACTTGCAGATCAGGGCTGCCTGCCAGCGCCTCGCGCGCCAGCGCCGACATCTCCGGCGAATTCAGATCATCGAGCCAGGTTGCCGCCGGGGAGGCGGCCAGTTCGGCGGCGCGCTCGGCGCCGATCGCGTTGGCCGCGACATAGGAATCCGGCTCGGGCGGCAGATGGCGGCCTGCACAACCAGAGATGGTGAGCAGTCCCAACCCCAAGATAAGTGTCGCCCCCTGGTTCATCACACTCCCTCGCAGCGCGGAACTACGCCTGCCTCTCTCGAAAGTCAATAAAACTATATTGAAAATCGATAATCTCGTGACGAATCCCGCGTAGATCGCTTTCTTCGTCTTGCCGATTGGATGCCGGTCAGCGCGGCTTTGGATGCGCCGGCCTGAGGCATCCACAAGGAAGACGTTCGAATAGGAGCGATTTCGACAGCCCCGGGGCGCTTGCCGGGGCGGGCCGCATCCGCCTAAGCCGGATGTGATCCAGCATGGCTTTTGAGCACATCGCGGCCGGGCGTTCGCGCCTTGGCAAAATTCCGCCGCCCGCCTGGGGCGCCGGCGCAATGGCCGCGCTTGCGCTGGCCTGCGCGTTTTTTGTCAGCGCGACGGCGGCGATCCTGATGGTGGTCGCGGCGTGCGCGTGCGTGTGGGCGGCGCGCGAGTCTCAGCGCTACACGATCTCGCCGCGCTCGCAGCAAGGCGAGTATGTTGGCCTCGCCGATCTTGCGCCGTTGCTGGAAGCGTTGCCTGACCCAGCGCTGCTGATCGACAGCGAGGGCCGCATCGTGTCCTCCAACGCGGCGGCGCGCCGCCAGATGCGCTTTGAAGCGCACGGCCAGTTTCTGACCTCGATCCTGCGTCATCCGGACGTGCTCGACGCGGTGCAGGCGGCGTTGAGGGAAGGCGCTGCGCGTGCGGTCGAGTATGAGACAACGACGCAAGTCGAGCGCTCGACGCGCTGCTACATCGCGCCTGTCGCGTGGGGCGCCGATCGCGCGGCAATGCTGGTTTTTCACGATCAAACCGCAAGAATCAGCACCGAGCGCATGCGCGCGGACTTCCTCGCCAACGCCAGCCACGAGCTGCGCACGCCGCTGGCGTCGCTGACGCTTCTGATCGAGACGCTGGCCGGCCCCGCGCGTGATAATCCCGCCGATCGCGATCGCTTCCTCGGCATGATGCAGGTGCAAGCCGACCGCATGCGCCGCTTGATTGACGATCTGCTGTCGCTGTCGCGCATCGAACTCGACGAACACGTGCCGCCGTCAGATCGCGCCGATCTCGTCGGCGTTGCGCGCGAAGTTGTCGATACGATTGGGGCCGTGGCTGGAGAGCGCAATGTGCGCGTGCGCCTGTTGGCGCCCGAGGCGCCGCTGGCTGTCGTCGGCGAGCGCTTTCAGCTGGCGCAGGTGGTGCAGAACCTCGTCGACAACGCCATCAAATACGCTCCCCCCGGCAGCGAAGTGCTGGTCGAGGTCGCGGCCTCCGGCGACCGCGATGAAGTGATGGCCGCGGCCGGCCGGCGCTGGGACGAGGCAGGCCGCATCGCGATCCTGACACCCGAGGCCGCCGCCAACCGCTCGTACGGTTATGTGCGCGTGGAGGATTCCGGCGCGGGGATTTCCCGCCGCTTCCTGCCCCGCCTGGGCGAGCGCTTTTTCCGGGTCGAGCGGGAGCTCGGCGCCGAGAAGGGCGGCACCGGCCTCGGACTCGCCATCGTCAAGCACATCATCAACCGCCACCGCGGTGGTTTTTTTGTGGAAAGTCAAACAGGTAAGGGGTCCGCCTTCGCCGTCTATGTGGAATTGGCGGAGGAGGGTTGAGGTCCCGCAAGCAGCCATTTCACATCAGTGTCATGAAAGGCCCCTACACAGCCGCTGCAGTCCACGAGCCGATCCCGAGTCGGCCCGGTTTGGTGCTATGGGGTTGATGATGGATTTTGCCGGCGCAGAGCGAGCGATGAACCAAGCCCCTGCCATGACGGCGCCCGAAGTGCGGGCCAACGCCGGCGCGCTGACGGGCGCGGCGACCAAGATTTCCGCGCGCGATGTCAATGTCTTCTACGGCGAGAAGCAGGCGCTGTTCGATGTCTCGATGGACATCCCCGATCGCGCCGTGACCGCCTTCATCGGCCCGTCGGGCTGCGGCAAGACCACGTTCCTGCGCTGCTTCAATCGCATGAACGACACCATCGACAAGTGCCGCGTTTCGGGTGTGCTCGAGATTGAGGGCAAGAACGCCTACGCCAGCGATGTCGACCCCGTCGTGCTGCGTTCGCGGGTCGGCATGGTGTTCCAGAAGCCGAACCCGTTCCCGAAGACGATCTATGAAAACGTCGCCTACGGCCCGCGCATTCACGGCATCGCCAAGTCGAAAGCGCAGATGGACGAAATCGTCGAAAGCTCGCTGCGCCGCGCCGGCCTCTGGGACGAGGTGAAGGATCGCCTGAACCAGCCCGGCACCGGCCTCTCCGGCGGCCAGCAGCAGCGTCTCGTCATCGCCCGCACTGTGGCGGTGAACCCCGACATCATCCTGATGGACGAGCCGTGCTCGGCGCTCGACCCGATCGCGACGGCGAAGATCGAAGAGCTGATGGACGAACTGAAGCAGAATTACTGCATCATCATCGTCACCCACTCGATGGCGCAGGCGGCGCGGGTTTCGCAGAAGACGGCGTTCTTCCACATGGGCAAGCTGGTCGAGACCGGCGCCACGGAAGAGATCTTCACCAATCCGCGCGATACCCGCACGCAAGACTATATTACGGGCCGGTTCGGCTAAGCTGCCCGCCCGCACGACAGACACGCAACGCGCTTCGTGCGCGGCAGGTGAAGAGCAAAATGGCCGAGCATACCGTCAAGGCGTTCACTGAAGAGCTCGACGCGATCACGCAGGATACTGCGCGCATGGGCGGACTCGCCGAGGCGGCGGTCGCCGACAGCATCGCTGCGGTCGCACGCCGCGACACCGAGCTGGCGCAATCGGTGATCGAGCGCGACGTGAAGATCGATCAACTGCAGCGTGAAATCGAACGCAAGGCGATCAAGCTGTTCGCGCTGCGCCAGCCGATGGCGAGCGATCTGCGCGTGGTGCTGACTGCCTGGCGCCTGGCCGGCGAAATCGAACGCGTCGGCGACCTCGCTAAGAACATCGCCAAGCGCGCGTTGATCCTCAACCAATCCGAGCCGATCCAGCTCACGCGCAGCGTCGAGCGGATGGGCAAGATCGCCCAACAGCACCTGAAGCAGGTGCTGGACGCCTACACCAACCGGGACGTCCAAGGCGCGATCACGGTCTGGTACTCGGACGACAATATCGACGCGCACTATAACTCGCTGTTTCGCGAGTTGCTGACCTACATGATCGAAGATCCGCGCACGATCAGCTCCTGCGCGCACTTGCTCTTCATCGCCAAGAATCTGGAACGGATCGGCGATCACGGCACCAACATTGCCGAATACATTCACTTCATGGTCACGGGTGAGGAAATCGCGACGCAGCGGCCGCGGGCCGATGTGGACACTGCCGACTAGGAGTGACGCGAATGGCCAAAGCGCCGCATGTGTTGGTGGTCGAAGACGAGGCCGCACTCGCCGATCTGCTGAAGTACAATCTTGAGAAGGAAGGCTATCGCGTCTCCGTCGCTAATGACGGCGAGGAAGCGCTGGTGGTTGCTGACGAAGCCAAGCCCGATCTGGTCGTGCTCGATTGGATGCTGCCAAAGGCGCCCGGCATCGAAGTGTGCCGGCGCCTGCGCGCGCGTCAGGACACGCGCAACACGCCGATCGTGATGCTGACCGCGCGCACCGAGGAGAGCGACCGCATCCGTGGCCTCGATCTTGGCGCTGACGATTACGTCACCAAGCCGTTCTCGATGAGCGAATTGCTGGCGCGGTTGCGCGCCGTCATGCGCCGCATCCGCCCGGGCCTTGCCGAGGACAAGCTCGTCTGCGGCGACATCGTGATGGACCGGGTCTCGCACCGGGTGAAGCGGGGCGAGCGCGAGGTGCATCTGGGGCCGACCGAATTCCGCATTCTCGATCACCTGATGCAGCACCCGGGCCGGGTGTTCAGCCGCGAGCAATTGCTCGACGCGGTGTGGGGCTCGGATGTCTACGTCGAGGCGCGCACTGTGGATGTGCATATCGGCCGCCTGCGCAAGGCGCTGATGGTCGGTGATGAGAACGATCCGATCCGCACCGTGCGCAGCGCCGGCTACGCGCTGGACGTCGACGCCTAAGCGCCGACGGTTTCCGGTTCGATTTTGTAGACGCGCGAGCAGAATTGGCAGCGCGCGTGCAAGAGGCCATCGGCCTCGACGAGATCACGCAGCTCCTGCGGCGGAAATTGCCGCATCACGTGCGTGAGCCGTTCTGCGTTGCAGGTGCAGCGGTCTTCCAGCGCCGCAGGCGCATCCATGCGCGCGCCTTCCTCGTGGAACAGGCGATAGAGCAGGCGATCGGTGGCCAGATCGGGATCGACCAATTCTTCGTCGCGCACCGTTGAGAACAGCATCGAGGCGCGCACCCAATCTTCGGCGGTGTCGCCGCGCGCACGGTCGGCGGCGATGCGTTGCATCAGCACTCCGCCTGCGCGCCAGCGCATCGGCCCATCGCCTTCGGTGACCTCGCCAACGGCGAGGCGGATGCCGGTGTCGGTCTGCTCGCTGATGCGGAAATAGTTCTCTGCGCAGGCCGCGAGCGTATCGCCATTGAGTTCGACCACGCCCTGGTACGGATGCTTGTTCTCGCCCTGGTCGAGCGTCAGCACAAGATTGCCGTCGGCCAGCAAGTCCTTCGGCGGCACGCGATTGGCGCCGACGAGTTTCTCGGCTGCGCCCTCGGCCAAACGCGCATAGCCGCGCAAGCCGCCGGCGCTGTGTTCGGCCACCAGCAGCGGCACTAGGCCATTGCCTTGCGCTTGCACGACGAGGCGTCCGTCCACCTTCAGCAGCGAGCCAATCAGCGCCGCCAGCGTCAGCGCTTCGCCGAGCAGCATCGCGGCGGGACGGGGATAATCGTGCCGGCGCAGGATCGGATCGAGCCCGGCCGCGCCGATGCGCACGATGCGGCCGCGCACAGGCGCGCCATCGAGACTGAACGGTGCGACGAGATCGTCGGCGGGCGGCGGAGTGTTCGACATGGGCCTCTAGATGGGATTTGGCCGGTGCTGCGCCATGGCGTACGCGGCGCCGATTACAGCTTGCCCAGGCACCACATCAGGATGGCCTTCTGCGCGTGGATGCGGTTTTCGGCTTCGTCCCACACCGCCGATTGCGGTCCGTCCATCACCGTGTCGGTGACTTCCTCGCCGCGATGCGCGGGCAGGCAGTGCAGGAACACCGCGTCCTTCGCCGCGTGCGCCATCATCGCCTCATCGACCGCGTAGGGCGGGAAGGCGGCCAGGCGCGCGTCCTTGTCGGTGTCGCCCATCGACACCCAGGTATCGGTGACGACGACGTCGGCGCCCTTGATTGCCGCCTTCGCGTCGAAGCTGGTTTCGATCTTGGCCCCGGCGGCTTTGGCGGCGGCGATCTCCTGAGCGCGCGGGGCGTACGCTTGCGGCGTTGCGATGCGCAGGCTGAAGTCGAATTTCTCCGCTGCATGGACGAACGAGGCGCAGACATTGTTGCCGTCGCCCAGCCAGGCGATGGTCTTGCCGGTGATGTCGCCGGCCCATTCCTCGATCGTCATCAGGTCGGCGATGATCTGACACGGGTGCGAGAGGTCGGTGAGGCCGTTGATCACCGGCACACTCGCCGCCATCGCGAAATCGACCACGTCCTGATGCGCGTTGGCGCGGATCATCACAGCATCGACCATGCGCGAGAGCACGCGCGCGGTGTCTTCGATGGTTTCGCCGCGGCCGAGCTGCGTGCTGGCGGCGTCGAGGATGATGGCTTCGCCGCCGAGCTGGCGCATGCCGATCTCGAACGAGACGCGCGTGCGCGTCGAGTTCTTCTGGAAGATCATCGCCAGCGCGTAGCCGTCGAGCGGGGCGTCTTCGTCGCGTTTGGCTTTGGGCCAGCCCGCACGCGCGGCTTTGCGCGCATGCGCTTCGTCGAGGATGTCGCGCAGCTCTTCGCGGCTGAGCGCTGAGATGTCGAGGAAGTGACGCGGTGCTGTTGTCATCTGCCGCCTGTGGCCCGTGTTGCCTTCGACAAGCTCAGGCTGACGCTACTGGGATGGCGGAGCGCTTGGATTGGCGTCACCCTGAGCTTGTCGAAGGGCGACGCCACGCACGATCCTTTCAGCGCGCTGCTCACGCGCCGGCCTCGGCCATGTGCGCGGCGAGCGCCGCGTCGATCGCGTCGACCGCTTGGCGCGCTTCCGCTTCGCTGATCACCAGCGGCGGGGCAAGGCGCAGCACGTTGTCACCGGCGACGCCGACCAGCACCTTGCGGTCGCGCAGCTTGGCTTGGATCTGCTTGGGATCGATCTTCAGCTTGAGGCCGCGCAGCAGGCCCTTGCCCGTGACGGCGACGACCAGATCGGGGTGGCGGTCCTTCAGGCTCTCAAGCGCTTGGCCGAGATGGTTCGCCACCGTGTTCACGTGTTCGAGGAATTCGGGTTTCGACAGTTCGTCGTACGCTGCGTTGCCGACAGCCATCGCCAGCGGGTTGCCGCCGAAGGTGGTGCCGTGCACGCCGCGCACCATGCCTTTGGCCGCTTCCTTGGTGGCCATGAAGGCGCCCATCGGGAAGCCGCCGCCGACGCCCTTGGCGACAGCCATGATGTCGGGCGTCACGCCCGACCATTGGTGGGCCCACATCTTGCCGGTGCGGCCCGCGCCCGATTGCACTTCGTCGAAGATGAGCAGGAAGCCATTGTCGTCGGCGAGCTTGCGCAGGCCGCGCAGGAATTCATCCGGTACGGCGCGGACGCCGCCTTCGCCTTGCACCGGCTCGATGATGATCGCGGCGGTGGTCGGACCGATCAGCTTCTTCACCTCTTCAAGGTCGCCGTACGGGGCCTGGATGAAGCCGGGCAGGCGCGGGCCGAAGCCGTCGAGATAGCTCGAATTGCCGCTGGCGTTGATCGCGCCGTACGAGCGGCCGTGGAACGAGCCTTGGAAGCCGATGATGTCGATGCGCTCGGGATGGCCGTTGGCGCTGTGATATTTGCGCGCCGTCTTTAGCGCGCCTTCGATCGCTTCGGTGCCCGAGTTGGTGAAGAACACGACGTCAGCGAAGCTGTCGCGTGTGTACTTGTCGGCCAGCTCTTCCTGGCCCTTCACCTTGAACATGTTCGAGGTGTGCCAGAGCTTGCCGGCTTGCTCGGTCAGCGCCTTCACCAGGAAGGGCGGAGCGTGGCCGAATGCGTTCACGGCGATGCCGGCGATGCAATCGAGATACTTGTCGCCCTTGTCGTCCCAGATCCAGCAGCCCTCGCCGCGCACGAACACCTGCTCGGGCGGGGAATAGACCGGGAGGATATGGCTTTCTGCGGCGCTCATTTTGGCTCTCGAAGGCTGGGAAAGGCGAGGGTTCTGGTCCGCGCCGCTTGTCAGGTCAAGCATCCGGTATAATCACCTTTTCATGAGACGAAACCACGCCATCCCCCGCGGCGAACTGCATCGCCTGGTTCATCAATCCGTCGTGCTGCAGGGCAACCCGCTCGGCGATCCGGCCGAGCGCGAGCTCTATGTCTGGACCCCGCCCGGCTGGAGCGCCGGCGAGCGCTTGCCGGTGCTGGTGGATTTGAAGGGCTACACCTCGTCCGGCCTCGCGCACGCCAATTGGCAGGGCTTCACGGAAAACGTGCCCGAGCGCCTGGACCGGCTGACGCATGAAGGCATGCCGCGCGTGGTGGTGGTGTTTCCCGATTGCTTCACCAAGCTGTTCGGCAACCAATATCTGAACAGCATCGGCACGGGCCGTTACGCCGACTACATTTGCGACGAGATCGTCCCGTTCGTGGAGCAGCGCTTTGCTTGCGGCGGCAAGGGCAGGCGCGGCCTGTTCGGCAAGTCCTCGGGCGGCTACGGCGCCGCTTGGCACGGCATGAACCGCGCCGATTTCTGGGACGCGATTTCGATCAATAGCGGCGACATGGGTTTCGACGCGCTCTACATTCCCGCTTTGCTTGAGGACATCGACCAGCTGCGCAAGCACGATTACTCGATCGAGAAATTCTGGAAGGCGACGACCGCGAAGCGGAAGATGAGCTTCAAGGAATCGCTGGCGCTGATGGATTTGGCGCAGAGCGCGTTCTTCGATCCGGACCCCTCGAAATTTATGAGCATGCGCCTGCCGCTCGATCCTTATACTGGCGAATTCATCCCCGAGCGCTGGGCGCAATGGATGGCGCACGATCCGGTGGTGATGTTCGACACGCTGGGCGAAAATCTGCGCAAGTTGAAGCTGATCTACATGGATTGCGGCGACCACGATAATTTCCGCATCCATCTCGGCATGCGCCGCTTTGCCAAGAAGCTCACAGCCGCCGGCATCGCCCACGAATACGAGGAATTCGACGACGATCACATGGACGTCGATTACCGGATGGACGTGTTTTTGCCTAAGCTGGCGAAGGCGTTGAGCGTCTAGCCGGACTAGCTCCGCAGCCTGTACCCGCTTTTCAGCATCATCCAGCACGCATAGCTCAGCACCAGCGCCAGCGCGCCGGTGAACAGTGCGCCTTGCAATAGCGGCGCATCGTTGTGGCCAATGAAGCCGAAGCGGAAGCCGTCGATCAGCGAGAACACCGGATTGTAGTGCGAGACGGTGCGGATCGGTTCGGGCAGGATCGAGGTCGAGTAGAATGTGCCGGAGAGGAATGTCAGCGGCACGATGATGAAGTTCGTCACCGCAGCGAGGTGATCGAACTTGTCGGCCCAGATGCCGCCCATCAGGCCAATGGCGCCGAAGATCACCGAAGCGACGAGCGCATAATAGAGCGCCGCCAGCGGATGCACCGGCATGATGTTGGCGAGCCAGGCGACGGCGATCAGGCTGGCGAGGCCGACGAGCAAGCCGCGCGCGGCGGCGCCGACGATGAAGGCGATGGTGAGTTCGAGCGCCGAGAGCGGCGGCATCAGGAAGTCGACGGCGTTGCCTTGCACCTTGGCGATGACGATCGACGAGGACGAGTTCTGAAACGCGTTCGACAGGATCGACATCATGACAAGGCCCGCCGCCAGCCCGTCGGCGTAGGCGCGTTCGGTGCCCGGCCAATGGCCCCCGCGCACCAGCGAGAACACCATCATGAACAGCAGCGTCTGGATCAGCGGCGCGAACACGGTCTGCGCCCCGACTTTGAGGAAGCGCTGGATCTCGCGCCGGATCAGCGTCTCCAGGCCCAGCCAATTGATGGCGCCGTAGTGGCGGGTGGGGAGGGGCGCGACGCGTGTGTCCATAACGAGAACGGTCCTTCTAACAAATTCTTTACGAGTCTTGGCGCTCGTTAACCATGAACAACAGGCTAAGGCCCCGCCGGCAAAGCACTTTCGGCGAGAGCAGCGCCTGAGGATGACTTGGAGAAGCTGTTAGTGATTCGGCAAGGCAATGGGGATAAGACCACTGTATCTTGTGTTTCCACAGTTGTTACATCGCAATTAGTTGACCTTTCTCACCATCCACGCGAGTGTCTTTTATCCCTGCGGTCTCGCAGGGCCATGGGCAAAGGGGCTTGAACATGGGTTGGACTGACGAGCGCGTCGCGCTCTTGCGTAAGCTTTGGACCGAAGGTCTATCCGCTAGCCAAATCGCTAAACAATTGGGCGGGGTCACCCGCAACGCCGTCATTGGCAAGGTGCACCGGCTTGGGCTCGCGGGCAGGGCTACGCCCTCGCGTCCGGCCAAGCGCCCGGTCCGCGCCGCGCGGCCGCGTATTGTCGGCCCGAGCGCGCCGCGCCTGCGGCCGCCATCGGCGGTTCCGGCCGTGGTCATTCCCGATCTCGAGCCGCTGAGGCTCGAAGACGGTAAGGCCGCTTCGGTGCTGACGCTCAATGAGAGCATGTGCAAATACCCGATCGGCGATCCGAACGACCCGAATTTCGCCTTCTGCGGCCGCGCTTCGTTCGGCAGTCATCCGTACTGCCAAGATCACGCGCGGCTGGCGTATCAGCCGAGCCAAGCCAAGAAGCGCCGCGTCAACGCGCCGGACGAACTGCGCCGGATGCTGCGCTTGGCGTCGATGTAGGCATTTACCCCTGTGACTTGAACGCCGCGGCGAACGGGCCGCGGCGTTTTTGTGTGGATGGCGCGCTGCGGCGCGCCATTTTGCCTTGCTGCACACGAGGCCGGACAGCGCTGCGCGCTTCCGGGTTTGCGTTTCACTTGGCTCCATCGGGAGCGCGGGGGCGCGCTCCGGCGGAGCGCTCAGAAGTGTAGTGCGTGGGGTTGTGCCGAAGCGCGCCCTCGCGCGGATTGTTCTCTCAACCGGCGCGAGCCCGAGGCGTTGGCGTCATGCCGGAGGGCCATGCGTTTTCGCGGACGGTTCTTGTAGCTGATCGCCGCGTTGCCGCTTCGCGTGCGATCTCCGCAAACGCTGGGGGTCCGGACCATGGACTTGGCGCCGTGCTCGACGTTCCCGGTCGACGTGCGGCGGGGGCCAACGGTGCAGCTCCGAGTCATCCCGGAAGCGCGCAGCGCTGTCCGGGACCCAGGGGGTCACAGGTCGCGCGTTTGCTCCTGGGTCCCGGGTTCTCGCTGCGCGAGCCCCGGGATGACTCTGTGCTGCACTTCTCCCGCCGGTGCTTTCGAGTTTCATCCTCCTCGAAACTGGAGCGCTCCAGCGTCGCCGCTTTCACACCCCTTCACGTTCAATCCGCATCTTCTGCGCTGTTTGGCGTTGGTACCGACAACCTCCCTGCAGAAGACGGAGCGATCTTCGCATGACTTGCGCGGTGTCGGATTGAATCGCTGTGACGGGCGCGCAGAGACTTGATGCGGCGCGCGTTTTCGTGCGCGCGCTGGGGACAAAGTGCGGCGGCGCCTATTGGAGCGCGCGGCCTCCGGCCGCGCCAACGCAGGCATGCGCGGCCGGAGGCCGCGCGCTCCTTTCCCGAAGCCGGCTCTGCGCGGCGCTACGGCCGGGAAACGTGGGGGCTTGATGAGAAGTGCGCTGCGCTGATGGATAGCTACGCGCCGCGCTCTTCTTCCGGCGTCAGGAAGTGGCCGTGCAGCGTGGCGATCGGTTGGCCGCGTTCGCCTTGCCAGGCTTCGGCCTGCACATTGGCGATGCGCCGCCCGATCTTGACCACGCGTGCGCGGGCGAAGGTGTCGACCGGGCGGCCCGAGCGCAGATAATCGATGCCGATATCGATCGTCTTTGGAAACGTCTCCGTTTTCGATGCGATCGCCAGCTGCGTCAGCGCCGTCATCTCCAGCAGCGCGCCGACGACGCCGCCATGCAGCGCCGGCAGCATCGGATTGCCGACCAGGTGATCGCCGAACGGCATCACCAAGGTGAGTTCATCGCCCTTCAGGTCGACGCGCAAACCGATGAAGCGCGCATAGGGAATACGCGCCAACGCGGCGGCGACGCGTTCATGCGTCGTCGTCATGATTTCTTCCGCAGATTGGCGCCGAACTTCCGGCCGCCGCTGGAATTGACCATGAAGGCGCTGCTCGCGTGCGCGATCGGATTGTCCGGCGAGTCCTCGTAAGCGACTGCGCGCACGAAGGCGACGCTCTTGCCGAGCTTGTAGCAATGCGCTTCGGCCAGCACGTCGCGGCCGGGCTCAGCCGGGCGCATATAGTCGATGCGGATGTCGATGGTGGCCACGGTGGTGGGCGTCTCCATCGCCGCGATCGCCGCGGTGCCTGAGAGCTGGTCGAGGAACGTGGTCAGCACGCCGCCAGCGATCACCCTGTGCTCGGGGTCGCCGATCAGCTCTTCCCGGTAGGGCGCCTTGCCCCAAACGCGGCCCTTTTCGACCCGCGTCACCTCGATGCCCAGCGCGCGCGCTTGCGGTGTGAACTGGAACATGGAGAGGATGCGCTGCAGCACGTCATCGGTGGCGGCCGCGTACGAGGCGGGCGGGTTCGCTTCACTCATGCGAGCGTGCTAGCACGCGCCGGGGCGCCACTGCCAACAATGAAGTTGACGGAACGTCACTCTTGTGCGGTCATGGCGGCGCGGGGCAGAACCAGCAGGAATGAGCATGAGTGAAACGGCCTCAGTCGAGCCGATCGGCAAGCGTGAGCGGACCAAGCTCGCCAACCGTCAGGCTATTCTGATGGCGGCGCGGCGCATCTTCGCTCAGCTTGGCTACGAAGCGGCTACGGTGCGCGACATCATCCGCGGCACCGAACTGGCGTCGGGCACGTTCTACAATTACTTCCGCTCCAAGGAAGAGGTGTTCGAAGCGCTGGCCGACGATGGCGCGCGCCGGTTCCGGCCGATCCTGCGCATGGCGCGCGAGCATGCGCGCTCGTTCAAGGATTATCTGCACAGCGCGTTCGTGGCGTATTTCCGCTTCATCGTCGAAGACAATGAGAGCGAAGGCCTGCCCATCGACGAACGGCGCCCGCACGTGATCCGCATGGACACGCCGGAAATGATGGCGGTCTACCAGGAAGTGCGGCAGAGCCTGGAAGAAGCGATCGCGCGCGGGGACGCTCCGCACGTGGATGCGGACTATCTCGCTTGCGCCTGCATCGGCATTGCGCAAGAGGTGGGGGGCGCGATGCTGCGCCGTGCGCCGCCAGCTATCGACGAGGCGGCGGCGTTCGCCACTGGGCTCATTCTCAACGGGCTGGCCGGCGTTCCGCGCCAGGGCTGAAATTCAGGAGACACCGCGCCTTGTCCTGGCTGCGTAAATTGCTGGTTCATCTTGCTTTGTCGCGTTCCGATGCAGCGCTGATCAAGGCGTCCGGCGGCGAGCCGCGCACGGTGCGCGGCATGACGCTCGATCCGCGCTTCCAGTTCCTGGAAGCGCAGGCGCGCCAGCGTGCGATCCCGTGGGAGCAGCAGACCGTCGCCAATCTGCGCGCGCAGACGGAGGCCGGCGCTGAATTGTTCGGCGGGCCCAAAGTGCCCGGCGTGCGGGTGGAGAAGGTGTACATTACCGGCCGCTCGCATTCGGTGCCGGCGCGGCTCTACCTGCCGACGGTGCGCGACAATTCCGCGGCGATGATGGTCTATTACCATTTCGGCGGCGGCGTCATCGGTTCGCTTGAAGTGTGCCATCGCCTGTGCGGCCTGATCGCGCGCGAGGCTGGTGCGCCGGTGCTTTCGGTCGATTACCGGCTAGCGCCGGAATTCAAGTTTCCAGTCGGCCTCGAAGACTGCATCGCCGCTTATACGTGGGCGCTCGACAATGCCTCGCGCTATGGCGCGGCGGTGGGCAAGGCGGCGGTAGGCGGCGATTCCATGGGCGGCAATTTCGCCGCCATCATCGCCCAGGAATTCAAGAAGACGCGCCCGCCAGTGCTGCAGCTGCTGATCTATCCCGGCATCGACTTCACCAGCGAAACCCCGTCGATGCACGATTTCGCCGACGCCTGGCCGCTGACGGCCGAGACGATCGAGTTCTTCGTGCGCAATTACCTCCCCGAAGGCGTTGAGCCGGGCAATCCGCGCGTGTCGCCGGGGCGGGTGGAAGATCTGCGTGGGCTTGCGCCGGCTTTGGTCTACACCGCTGGCTTCGACATGCTGCTCGATCAGGGCGAAGCCTACGCCAAGCGGCTGGAGGAGGCGGGCGTGAAGACGAGCTACGCCCGCTTCGACAGTTTGCCACACGGCTTTGTTGCGTTCTCGGGCGCGGCGCGCGCGGCGGACGAAGCCGTGCGCCGCATTGCCCGCGAGACGGGCGCTGCGCTCAAAGGAAGCCGCTAGCTGGCCCCGCTCTCCAGCATCGGCCGCGGCGCCTGGAGCTGGGCGCTGTTCGAGTGGGCGCGTAATCCGTGGGTGCTGCTCGGCACCATCTATGTTTTCGCGCCGTACGTTTCCAATGTCGTCATCGGCGATCCGATCCACGGGCAAACGCTGATCTCGGGCTGGCACAAGACCGCCGGCATCATCATCGCGCTGACGGCGCCGTTCCTGGGCGCGGCGACCGACCGGATGGGGCGGCGCAAGCCGTTGCTGGCGCTGTTCACCGCAGCCCTAGCGCTGACGATGATCGTGCAATGGTGGGCGATGCCTGGCGCGCAGGGCCTGCCGCTGTGGGCGCTCGGCCTTGCCGTCACCAGCAGCGGCGTGATGTTCGTTTACACCGAGGTGCTGCACAACGCGATGCTGACGCGCGCTGCGCCGCCGAAGCAGCTCTCGCTGGTGTCGGGGCTGGGCCTCTCGCTCGGCAATGCCGCTTCCGTGCTGCTCTTGGTGTTCGTGCTGGTGACGATGGCGCTGCCGGGGCAGATCGATCTGCCGTTCCTGCCGGAAGCGCCTTTGTTCGGGCTCGATCCGGCGAAGTTCGAGCCGAGCCGCATCGTCACGCTGCTGTGCGCGGCGTGGCTGATCGTGTTCGCGGTCCCGCTGTTTCTCTACACGCCCGATCTGGTCACCACCGGCGAACGCTTCGGCGATGCGATGCGTCATGGCGTTGGCAATGTCATGCGCACGCTGCGCAAGCTACGCGACTACAAGAACGTCGCGCTGTTTCTGATCGCGCGCATGCTCTACGCCGACGGCAAGACGGCGATCCTGATTTTCAGCGGCATCTATGCGGCCGGGACGATGGGCTGGGGCCTGATCGAGATGCTCGCCTACGGCATCATCCTCACCATATTCGCTGTGCTCGGCGGCTTTGTCGGCGGCTGGCTCGATCACACGATCGGACCCAAGCGCGCGGTGGTGATCGAGATCGGCGTCACCTTTGTCTGCCTGATCGCCATGGTGTCGATGACGGCGACGTCGATGTTGTTCTTCATTCCTGTCGATCCCGCCGCGCGGGCTTGGGAGGGGCCGATCTTCAACACCGTGCCGCAGCTCGCGTATTTGGGCTTTGCCGTCGTCATCGCCATTTCCATCACCGCTGCGTATGCCTCAAGCCGGGCGCTGATGGCGCGTCTCGCGCCGGAGGGGATGGAGGGCGAAGTGTTCGGCCTTTATGCGCTGTCGGGTTCGGCGACAGCGTGGCTCGGGCCGATGCTGGTGGAGTATTTCACCGATGCGTATGAAAGCCAGCGCGCCGGCTTTGCTTCGATCGTCATCTTGCTGATAGCGGGCTTTGTGCTGCTGCTGTTCGTGCAGCCGCCGAAACGGCACGAGCATTAGGCGCGTTCGCCGTGAGCACGCGCAGCGCCGACGCAGGCCAAGGCCAAGACCCGGCGCTGCTGCGGCGCTTGCTGCGCGCCAAGGACCGGATGGACGCTGCCTCGCATGAACAATGGCCGGTCAAGCGGCTCGCATCGGTCAGCGGCGTTTCCGAGGCGCACTTTGCGCGCTCGTTCAAGCAAGCGTTCGGGGCGCCGCCGCACCGCTATCTGCTGACCCGCCGGATCGAGCGCGCGAGCGCGCTGCTGCGCGATACCGAGTTGCCGATTACCGACATCGCCTTTGAAGCGGGCTGGTCCAGTCTCGGCACTTTCGGGCGCACTTTCCTCGACATCACCGGCGAAAGCCCGGGCGACTTTCGCGCCCGCGTCAGGGCCGCGCCGCGCGAGGAGGGAACACCGCCGTGTTTCCTGAGCGCCGCCAACCGGCCTGATCTCAGAACAGCAGTTTCGGAGAAGCGGCGCAGAGAGGAGGCCGATAAGACCGTTCGCACGGAGGAATAGCCATGAGCCAAGGTGTCGGCGTCGCCGGGATTTACGTTCACGACCAGGACGAAGCGCTGCAATTCTATGTCGAGAAGCTGGGCTTCCGCATCCATACCGATGCGCGCAACGGCGATTATCGTTGGCTCACCGTGCAGCATCCCGAACAGCCGTCATTTCAATTGGGCTTGTTCAAGCCGCAACCGCCCATCATCGACGCGGCGACCGCGCAGACCATGCATCAAGCGGTGGCGAAGGGGGCGATGCCGCCGCTGGTGCTAATGGTCGAGGATTGCCGCGCCGCCTACGAGCGCATGCGCGCGCGCGGAGTTGAGTTCACGCAAGAGCCGATCGATCGCTACGGCGCCGTCGACGCCAGCTTCCGCGATCCGTCCGGCAACGGCTGGAAGATGATCGAGAGCCGGAGGCAGCCATGAGTGCGATCCGCAAGACCCATCGCTGGGTGTCGATCCTGTTCACGGCGACGGTCGCCGCCAATTTCATCGTGATGGCCTTCGGCGCGCCGCTGGCATGGGTGACCTATGCGCCGCTCCCGCCGTTGCTGCTGTTGCTGCTGACCGGGCTGACGATGTTCGTTTCGCCTTACCTGCAGCGGCAACGCGATGCCCGTTAAAACGGCTTCCGACTGGCGCGGCCAGATGTTGGAGACAGTGCGGCGGCTGATGGAAGCGGCCGACCCGCAGATCACCGAAGTCGTGAAATGGCGCAAGCCGGGCAATCCGGCTGGCGTGCCGGTGTGGGAGAAGGACGGGCTCATCTGCACCGGCGAGACTTACAAGGACAAGGTGAAGCTGACTTTCGCCAAGGGCGCCGCGCTGGCTGATCCGGCGGGCCTGTTCAACGCCGCACTCGACGGCAATGCGCGCCGCGCCATCGATTTGCGCGAAGGCGATGGCTTGAACGAGAAAGCGTTCGTGGCGCTCGTGCGCGGCGCGGCTGCTCTGAATGGCGCGCCAGCGGCAAAGAAGAAGGGAAAACGCTAGGCGCGCGCTTCAGCGTTGCGGCGATCCAGCTTGGCGCAGCTTCTTGTCGACCATGCGGCGCAGGCTTTGCGCCACTTGCTGACGCTCGGCGCCGAGCGCGTTGGGAAGATGCGCCAGCTGATGCAGGGCCGAGACGTGCGTCTGCAACACGTCGTTGTTGAATTGGCCGAGCGCGCCTTGCGCCTTGATGTAGCGCGCCATCTCGCGCCCGCCGAGGGCAAGGCACTGATCGCCGATCTCTTCGGCCACGGCGATCAGCTCGCTCAGCGCCTTGTACACATCGCGCACCGCTTGCGGGTTGCCGGTGAGCATGTGGCCCACCGCGCCCTGCAGCGCCGCGACGCGTGCGCGCGCCATCTGCACCTTCACGTCGACTTCTTCTTCCGGGCCGTTGGGGCCCGGCGCGGCGTCGTCCAGCCTGCGCCACGGCCCTTGATAGGCGGGATCCTGGCGCCGGCGCCGGCAGGGGCCGGCATAGGTGGGCGTATCGACGAAAGGCTGCGGACGGGTCACGATCTTCTTCACGCGCCGCTGCAGCGCGAGCCCCGAAATCGGTTTGCGCAGATAGCCGTCGACGCCAGCTTGGCGCGCCGCTTCGACATCGCGCTGGGCGCCGCGCGCGCTGAGCATGAACAAGGACACCGCCCGGTTGGGGGTTAATTCGCTGGTGCGGATGCGGCGCACGAGGTCTAGGCCGTCGCCGTCCTCGGTCCATTCCAGCAGCACGACATCGGGGTTGTGCTGCAGCAACAGGGTCCAAGCCTCCTCGCTGCTGGAGGCGCCGGTGACGCGGCCAAAGCCCATCAGGCGCAATTGCTCAAGCGTGATGTGACGCGCGAAATGGTTCTGATCCGCGACCAACGCGGTCAATTCCGACGGATCAAAGACTGCGCCGAGCATGCCGTGCGGGGCTCCCCCAAACACACAAGGCGTAGCAGCGATTATTTAGGAAATTTCCTAACGCAGGCGCTTTACGAGTCGTAAATTTCAGTTACCGCGCTTTTCCGCCAGCGCGCCGATGATGGTTATCTTTTGCCAAATTTTCCGGCCGAGCCCGGTGGTGAGGTTTTCCAGATCGTTCACCGCCTCGATCACCACCGCATCGCGCATGCCCTCGGCGTAGAGCGCCGCCAACTTGCCGATCAGCGCCAGCATCTCCGAGCAATAGTCGAGATACCGGGTCAGCTCAAACTCGGTCATCGTCCGCTGTGGCGAGGCGGGTGTTGACGCGCCAGCAAGCAGCATGGTCGGGTCCTTGGTGAGCTGGTGCATGTCGATCACGTGCGCGAGCGAGCGCAGCCGGTGCAGGGCGTCGAGCGCGCGCCGGCGCTTGATGCGTTCCTCCAGGTTGAGCAGGAACCAGATCGCACCGCCGAACAGGATGAGCAGGTTCACCGCCGCTTCCAGCCCCTGCAGCAATTCCGGCGCAGTGACCGCGCCGATGTCGAGGCGCAGGAAGCGGAAGGCGGCGATCTGCGCAGCGACGCCGGCTGCGACCAGGGCCAGCAGCCCCGCGCGCCAGGCATAATGGGGCTTGGCCAGCGCGGCGGCGTCCGCGGCGCTGTGGCGGGCGGTTTCGATCAGCGCGGCGCAGACTTGGCTCAGACCGCCGTCCGGGAAGCGGGCGAGGATGCGCGCGTGCAGCTTCTCCAGCGTGGCGAGCACGCGGTCGGCGCGCAGATGCTGGTAGCCGCCTTCGCTCATCATGCGGGGAGGGCGCGGCGGCAGACCATGGCCTGAGCATGCCATGGCGTCGGCGCCCGCCACAAGACACGCTACATGAAGGGCGATGGACGCCGGCGATCCGATGCTGCCCCCGTTGTTCGCCGACTGGTTCGCCAGCCGCGGCTGGACCCCGCGCGCGCATCAGCTGGAACTGGTTCAGCGCGGCCTTGCCGGCCGCTCGACGCTGCTGATTGCGCCGACCGGCGCGGGCAAGACGCTGGCGGGTTTTCTGCCCAGCCTGATCGAGCTTGCTCCGCTTGCCGATCAGGGCCCGCGCCGGCCGCATCGGCTGCACACGCTCTACATCTCGCCGCTGAAAGCGCTGACCACGGACGTGGCGCGTAATCTGGAAGCGCCAGTGCGCGAGATGAAGCTCGACCTGCGGCTGGAAGCGCGCACCGGCGATACTCCGCCGCATCGGCGTCAACGTCAGCGCGCGTATCCGCCCGACATTCTGCTGACGACGCCGGAGCAAGTGTGCCTGCTGATCGCATCCGAGCATGCGCGCGTGTTCTTCGCCGACCTGAAGGCGGTGGTGATCGATGAAATCCACGCGCTGGCGCCGACCAAGCGCGGTGATCTGCTGGCGCTCGCACTCGCGCGGCTCGCGCGCTGGGCGCCGCAGCACCGGCGCGTGGGGCTCAGCGCGACGGTGGCGGACGAAGCGGATCTGGCGCGCTGGCTGGTGGGTTCTACTCCCCCTCCCAGCGAGGGGAGGGGGCCGGGGGGCGGGGAGACCCTCAGCGAAGCCAAGCTCGCAGTGATGCGAACAAGGCAGACGTCGCGCATCGCCCCGCCCCCTTCCCCCTCCCCTCGCGGGGAGGGGGTGATTGTTCGCGCCCCGCCCGGGGCGCAGCCGATCGTCGACGTGCTCGATAGCGATGCGCGTATTCCGTGGGCGGGACACACGGCGCGGCACGTGATCCCGGACGTGTACGAAGCAATCAAGCGCGTGAAGCTGGCGCTGGTGTTCGTCAACACGCGGGCGCAGAGCGAATTGGTGTTTCAGGAATTGTGGCGCGTCAATGACGATGCGTTGCCGATTGCGCTGCATCACGGCTCGCTCGATGTGCAGCAGCGGCGCAAGGTGGAAGCGGCGATGGCGCGCGGCGATCTGCGCGCGGTGGTGTGCACCTCGACGCTCGACCTCGGCATCGACTGGGGTGATGTCGATCTCGTCATTCAGGTCGGCGCGCCGAAGGGCTGCGCGCGGCTGGTGCAGCGGATCGGCCGCGCCAATCACCGGCTGGACGAACCCTCGCGCGCGCTGCTGGCGCCGAGCAATCGCTTCGAAGTGCTGGAATGCCGCGCCGCACAGGACGCCGTCGCCGAAGGCGCGCTCGATGGCGCAGCGCCCCGCGTCGGCGCGCTCGATTGCCTGGCCCAACACATCATGGGCTGCGCCTGCGGCGAGCCGTTCGACGCAGATGAGCTCTACGCAGAGGTGATCTCAGCCGCGCCTTACGCCGATCTGCCGCGCGCGCAATTCGACCGTGCTGTCGACCTAGTCGCCACCGGCGGTTACGCGCTGCGCTCCTACGATCGCTACCGCCGCATCGTGCAGGACCCGCACACGGGCCGCTGGCGTGCGCGCAATGCCTCGGTGGCGCAGCAGCACCGCATGAATGTCGGCGCCATCATCGAAGCGGACATGCTCAATGTCCGCCTCGCGCATCGCGCTGCGGCGCGCGCGACGGCGGCCAAAGCGGACGCGCCGCGTCCGCTCGTGCCGGGGCGCAGGCTTGGCCAGATCGAGGAATGGTTCATCGAGGGGCTGACGCCCGGCGACACCTTCATTTTTGCGGGCCAGATTCTGCGCTTCGTCGGGCTGCGCGAAGACGATGTTCTCACCGTGCCTGCGCCCGGCGCGCAGGAGCCGAGCATTCCCTCCTATGCCGGCGGCAAGTTTCCGCTCTCGACCTTTCTGGCCGAGCGCGTGCGGCAGATGCTGCACGATCCGAAGCGGCAGAAAACACTGCCGCCGCAAGTGCGCGAATGGATCAAGTTCCAGAAAAAGCGCTCTGTGGTGCCAGCGCCTGAGCAGATGTTGATCGAAACGTTTCCGCGCGGACCGAAGAATTACCTGGTCTGCTATCCGTTCGAGGGCCGGCTCGCGCACCAGACGCTGGGCATGCTGATAACGCGCCGGCTGGAGCGCATCGGCAAGCATCCGCTGGGCTTCCTCGCCAGCGAATACGCGATGGCGGTGTGGGGTCTCGAACCGATGGGCGATGTCGATTTCGCGCGCCTGTTCGATGAAGACATGATGGGCGACGATCTGGAAGCGTGGTTGGCGGAAAGCGCGCTGATGAAGCGGACGTTCCGCAATTGCGCGGTGATCGCCGGCATGATCGAGCGGCGTGCGCCAGGGGAGGCGAAGAAGACGGGCCGGCAAGTCACGTTCTCGGCCGACCTCATCTACGACGTGCTGAAGCAATACGAGCCTGATCACTTGCTGGTGCAAGCTGCGTTCGCTGATGCGGGCGAGGGCTATCTCGACCTCAAGCGCCTGGGTGCGCTGCTGAAGCGCGTGAAAGACCGGATCGTCCATAAGGACTTGCCGCACGTCTCACCCTTCGGCGCGCCGGTGATGCTGGAGCTTGGCCGCGTGCCGATCCAGGGGCAGGCGGAAGACGCCATTTTGGAGGACGCAGCGGCGCTGATTGCCGAGGCGATGAGCTGACTCTCGCAGCGGAAGCGTTGCGCGCAGGCGATGTTCGGCGCATTTTCAGTGCAATAGGATCGGGGGAGACGATGCGGTTTGCGGCGGTGATGGCGTGCGCGCTGGCTTTGACGGGCGCGGCGCAGGCGGAAGTGAGCAACGCGACGCGAGCGGCCAACGCCGAGATGGCGCGGACGTTACCGTGGAGCGATCGCGAAGACGAAGACTTCGCCAACCGCGGCTTTGTCGCCGCCTGGGATCAGCCGCAAATCCGCGCCGCCGACGGCCACGTGGTGTGGGATTTCACCGCTTACAACTTCCTGCAGGGCGAGGCGCCCGAGAGCGTCAATCCGAGCTTGTGGCGGCACGCGCAGCTGCTGACGCGCGCGGGGCTGTTTCAGGTCAGCGACCGCGTCTATCAGATCCGCGGCTTCGATGTGTCGAACATGACCATCGTCGTTGGCGACACCGGGCTCATCCTGATCGACCCGCTGTCGAGCACCGAGGTTGCCGCCGCCGGTCTTGCGCTGGCGCGGCGCACGCTGGGCGATAAGCCGGTGCGCGCGGTGATCTACACACACAGCCACATCGACCATTTCGGCGGCGTGCGCGGGGTGGTGACGCCGGAAGATGTTGCGTCAGGCCGTGTCGAGATCATTGCGCCCGAAGGCTTCATGGACCACGCGGTCACCGAGAACGTGATCGCCGGCAACGCGATGGGGCGGCGCGCGCTCTATCAATTCGGCGCCGGGCTCATCCCGGGCCCTGAAGGGCAGATGACCTCGGGCATCGGCCCGGCGGTCTCGGCCGGCACGTTCACGCTGATCCCGCCGACGCGCACCATCTCGCACACTGGCGAAACGGCCACGATTGATGGCGTGCGCATCGAGTTTCAGCTGACGCCGGAAACAGAAGCGCCGTCAGAGATGAATTTCTTCTTTCCCGATCTCGGCGTGCTGTGCCTTGCGGAAAACGCCAACGCGTCGATGCACAACATCCTGACCCCGCGCGGGGCGCTGGTGCGCGATGCCAAGGCGTGGGCCGATTATCTGACGCAATCGCTGCGCCTTTACGGCGACCGCACGCAGATCATGGTGACGAGCCATGCCTGGCCGCGCTTTGGCCATGACCGCGTTGTCGATTTCATTGCTAGCCACCGCGATGCCTACAAGTATCTGCACGACCAGACCGTGCGGTTGATGAATGCCGGTTACACCGATCGCGAGATCGCCGAGCGCGTGCGCTTGCCTGAGCCGTTGGCAAGCCGGTGGTTCAACCGCGGTTATTACGGCACCATGATGCACAATTCGCGGGCGATCTATCAGCGCTATATGGGCTGGTATGACGGCAATCCGGCTAACCTCAATCCGCTGCCGCCGGAAGAAGAGGCGACGCGCTTCGTGCGGGCGATGGGCGGCGAAGACCGCGTGCTGGCGGAAGGCCAGCGCGCGTTCGACGAAGGCGATTATCGCTGGGCCGCGCGCGTGCTGAACAATCTCGTGTTCGCCAATCCGGACAATCGCGCCGCGCGGCAGCTGCTGGCGCGCACGCACCGGCAGATGGCGTATCAGGCCGAGAGCGCGATCTGGCGCAACATGTATCTGGTCGCCGCGCAGGAGCTGGAAAACGGACCGCCCAGCCGGCCGAGCCAGGTGCAGAGCGCCGATCTCGTCGGGGCGACGCCAACCAGTTACATCCTCGATCTCTTGGCGGTGCGGCTCAATCCGGAGCGGCTGGGTGCGCGCCACTTCGCCTTCAATCTCGTCTTCCCCGAGCGCAATGAGCGTTTTGCGGTGACGATCGAAGACGGCGTGCTGGTGCACGAGCGCGACATCACGCTGCCGGACGCGCCGACAATCACCTCGCCGCGCGCCGTGTTCCTGCAAGCGATGGCGAGCGGCTCGATGGCGCGCGCCGTGCTGTCCGGCCAAGTGCGCATCGCCGGCAACAGACGCTCACTCGAAGGCCTCGGTGAAGTGTTCGACACGCCCGACCCGAATTTCGCGATCGTCACGCCGTGAAGATTGTCTCGAACGCCTGAAGCCCTCTTCCTCCTTCGGGAGGGAGAGGGGTGGGTGAGGGTGGAGCGCAGGCGGTTCAGGATGTGCGCAGGGTGAGCGACTGGGCGCCAGGACATTTAAACACTTGCGCCTCCTCCCTCACCCTGCCGTCCGGCGCTGCGATTGCAGTGCAATCGCTCCCGCTGCGCGGGACCGCGCCGAACCCCTCCTCGGGAGGGAGAGGGTGCGCGCCAAATTTTGATGCGAGGAGTCGAGAGAAGCGCGCTGCGGGCCGCCGCGCCCCGCGCTGGCGGCGCGTGGCGATTCCCGCTAGCGTCGCCCGCTATGCCGCTTCTTTCACGTCCTTCCGGCAAGCCGCCGCGCGCGCGTGCGCCGCGCAAGGCTGCGCGGGCGTTGCCGCCGATGGCGATCGTCGGGCAGGGCGTGGAGCTGCGGCTTGGCGATGTGCTGGCGACGGCGTTGCCGGAAGCAGCGCTGTGGATCGGCGAAGCCAAGATGCTGATCGTTTCCGATCTGCATCTGGAGAAGGGCTCCGCGTTTGCGCTGCGCGGGCAGATGTTGCCGCCTTACGATACGCACGCGGCGCTGGTGAAGCTCGATGCGCTGATGCGCCGGCTTGAGCCTGACATCGTCGTCTCGCTCGGCGACAGCTTTCACGATCGCGGCGGGCCCGCGCGCATGGACGGGCGCGACCGCGCGTTGCTGACGGACATGATTGGCCGCTGCGATTGGGTTTGGGTTGAAGGCAATCACGATGGCCGCGCGTCGGAAACGCTCGGGGGGGCGGCGCGCGAGACGCTGCATGCCGGCGCGCTGGTGTTGCGGCACTTGCCGCGCGAAGGCGCAGCGCCGGGCGAGATCGCCGGGCATCTGCATCCGTGCGCGCGCGTGGCCGGGCGCGGCAGCAGCGTGCGCCGGCGCTGCTTCGCCACCGATGGCGCGCGCTTGGTGATGCCCGCGTTCGGCGCGTTCACCGGCGGGCTCAATATCTGCGACGATGTATTCGCGCCGTTGTTTCCCGAAGGCGCGCTGGCGCTTGTGCTGGGCACACAGCGCGTGCTGCCGGTGAGCCACGAGCGGCTGTTAGCCGACTAGAGCCTGCGCAACACCGTCGCCAGCGGGATCAGCAGGCACACGATCATCGCCCCGCCGGTGAGCACACGCTGCAGCAGCGGATACCATTCCGGCGCGCCCGCATCTTCGGCGCTGCGGTGATCCCACATGTGCTGCGCGGCGAACAGGCCGGCGAAGGCGGAGGCTGCGCCAAGCGCGGCCGGCACGATCACCACCAACAGCGCCAGCGTCCAGCCTGCGAGCGCCGGCAGCGCGCTGAACAGAAGACGCAGCGGGTTCGGCGTCTGCGGCGCGCGCATCAGCTCAAAGCCGCAGCGCACTCCGCCCTGAAACGACAGCAGCGCGGCGGCGTAGACCGAAAAGCTCAGCGCGCCGAGCCGCGCGGTGTCGTGGTGCTGTGACAGCGAGACGAGCGCCGAGATCGCCAGCGGCGCAAGCCCCAGAAAGCCAAGCCGCAACGCGGCGCGGGGAAGAAAGGGCGGCTCGGTCACGAGCGGCGGAAGATGAAAGCGGCGATCCAGCCCGCGCCCAGCGCGACGAGCACAACGAAGAGGCCGTAGAGGAACGGCCATTGTGTGGCGAGATCGTGGATGCGCCGCTCGAAACCGACCCGCGAGATGGTGATCGGAATTTCCTGCGAGGAGATCAGCCGTCCTTCGCGGAAGACATAGGCGTCGGCGCTGTACTCGGCGATCGGCGCGTTGGCGGGCAGGCGCACGACGGCGCGGAAGAGGCCGCCGCGATAGGTGGTGAGGCCGCTGCGCTCCTCAGCTGTCGGGCGGCCGGTATGCTCCTGGTAGAGACCCTGTGCGCGGCGCAAGCGCACCAGCGCGGCGCGGTAGGCGGAGGGATCTGCGCCCCCCGGCACGGCGCTCGCCAATTCTGCGGACGCAGCCGGATCGAGGCGATAGCGCCAGATCGATTGCGGCGAGGCGATCGAGCGTAGCGGCCGCGTGCTCATCACCGCGAAGAAGGATGGCGCGCGCGAAAAGCGGACAGGATCGCCGTTCACGTACAGGCCGAACACGCGCCGCTTGCGCAGCACCGTGGCCGGCTCGTTCGGACCGCGCAGCACGACGACGACGTCGCCGCGCCCGCGCCGGTCCGGATTGACGCCGAACACGGTGATGAAGGAGCCGCGATAATCGGAGCTGACCGTGATCTGCTCTTCGGCGACGGCAGCGGGCAGGTCGGCTGCGCCGTCGGTGCGCTGTTGCGCGACCGCAGGGCCCGCCAGAACCGCCAGCGCAAGCGCCAGGAGAAGACGCCGTATCATTGGCCGCTCACGAGCACGAATTGCTCGGCCGGCGGGATCACCAGGTCGGCCAGGAATTTGAGGCTGGCGGCCACGAGAAGCAGGCCGAGCAGGGCGCGGATGTGTTCGTTCTTGAGCCCGGCGCCGACACGCGCCCCGAACTGAGCGCCGACCACGCCGCCCAGCATCAGCAACGCAGCGAGCACGAGGTCGACCGTTTGCGTCGCCGCCGATTGCAGGATCACGATCAGCGAAGAGACCACCAGCACTTGGAACAGCGAGGTGCCGATGACGACATTGGTCGGCATGCGCAGCAGGTAGATCATCGCCGGGATCAGCACGAAGCCGCCGCCGATGCCCATGATGCCAGCCAGCGCGCCGATGCCGAAGCCAAGCGCGAGCGGGGGCAGCACGCTGATGTAAAGGCCAGAGCGCGGAAAGCGCAGCCGCAGCGGCAGCCTGTGCGCGATCGTGCGCATCGGCAGCTTGAGGACGCTGACGCCCTTGAGCTGGCGCCCACGCATCACGGCAAGGCTCTCGCGCAGCATCATGCCGCCGACGCCGGCGAGCAGGAACAAGTACAAGAACGAGATCAGCAGATCGAGCTGGCCCAGCCGCAACAGCCGCTCGAACAGCCACACGCCGACCATGCTGCCGAGCACGCCCCCAGTGGACAGCAACAAGCCCATGCGCCAGTCGACGCCCTTGCGCCGCGTCTGCGCCATGATGCCGGAGAAGGAGGTGGCCGCAATCTGGCTGGCGCCGGTGGCGACCGCCACGGGCGAGGGCACGCCAAGAAAGATCAGTGACGGCGTCATGATGAAGCCGCCGCCCACGCCGACAAGGCCCGAGACAAAGCCGACCGCGCCGCTGACCAACAGGACAAGCAGCACGTTCACCGGCATTTCGGCGATCGGCAAATAGATCAAAATTGCAGCTCTGAACTTGAGGCGCGCCGCCCCTTGCCCAGCGACCTTATGCGTATGCGCGCGCGCCGAAGCAACGCTGTTGCGTATACTTTCCAGAGCTCAAACGAGCGTGCGCGGATTGACCGCGCCAGGCCGGGTTACGTTCCCGTTCTGGCCCAGGGGCGCTGGCCGAATTCGCCGTTGGCGACAGCGCTTGCCGCGCGCGGGCGGAAGGCCTGGGCGCGTGAGCGGGCCTGCTGCACCTGGGTCGGCGACAATTGCGCCTCCAGCGCCGCTGCACGTGCGCCGGCGTCTTCATCGCCTTGGCGCGCCGCGACCATGAACCAGAATAGCGCTTCGCCCGGGCTGGCGTTCACGCCGCGGCCCTGCTGGTAGAGGACGCCGAGATTGTACTGGCTGTCGGCGACGCCAAGTTCGGCGGCCTGGCGGAACCAGCGGAACGCGGCGGCCTCATCGAGCGGAGCGCCTTCGCCGCGGGCGAAATAGACGCCGAGATCGTGCATGGCGCGGCGGTTGCCGGCGGCGGCGGCGCGTTCGGTCCATTGCCGGGCGACGGCGAGGTCGGCCGGCACGCCTTCGCCGCGCTCATACACCTTGGCCAAGCGGTACTGCGCCATGGCGAAGCCGCGGTCGGCCGAGCGGCGCAGCAGGGCGACGCCGTCCTGCGTGCGTCCGGCGGCGATGCGCTGCAGGCCAAGTTCGTATTGCGCGGTCAGGTCGCCGCCCTGAGCGGCTTGTTCGAGCGAGACATTGCGCGGCGCCAGCGGGGCCGCAACCACTGCTTGCTGTGTGGCGGCGGCGGCCGTGGGGGCGGTTGCGCCAGCAACCGGGGTCTCGGCCGGCGCGTTGCCCTCGATCGGCGCGGCGCCCGGCTGGACGGCGAACGGATCGACCGGCGCTTCTCCGGTGACGGCATTCGGATCGGCGGTTTCCGGCAGCACGTGCTGCGGCGCGGGCTCGGCCGGCGCCGCTTGCGGCTCGACCGCCGCTTCGCCGCTGCGCTGGTTCATGTACCAGGCGCCGCCGACAAGCGCGACCGCGATGGCGCTGGCTGCGCCCCAGAGGATGATGCGGCTCGACCCGCGCAGGCTGAGTTGCGGCGTCGCGCCCGGTTCAGCGCGCGTCTTTGGCAGCGATTGCGCCTGCGCCGCTTTGCGTGCGGCGCTGAGATAATCGTTCTTCGCCGCCGGCGTCTGCTCGTCGGTGAGATTGAGCGCGGGCGCCTCCGCGCCGAACAGGTCGGATGGCTCGACCGCCGGCGGTTGCTGACCCGCTTCAGCATCGTCCGCAGCGCTGCTCATCTCTTCGGGCGACCAGAAGTCGTCGTCTTCCGGCGGCGGGGGCGGCGCCTCGCTCGCGAAATCATCGAACGCGTCTTCGATCAGCAGATCGTCGTCGTGATGGCCTTGCAGCGGCGCTGCGGGCGCCGGCGCATCGAACGCTTGCGACAACGGCTCGTCGGCCGCGGCGGTGAATTCCGGCTGCGGCGCCGCTTCCGGCTCGACGAAGGCGATGCCGTCGGCTTCGGTTTCATCATCGAGCAGATCGCTTTCGATCTGATGTTCGGCGTGTTCTTCGAAATAGATGTCATCGTCGCTGGCGGTTTGCAGCACCGGCGGCGTGTTCGGCGTCAGTTGTGGTGTGGGCGGCAGCGGTCCGGCGCGCAGCGGCTGGGCCGCGTCGCGCGGCGACACGTACGGTTCAGGATCGCCGGTCAGATCGATGGCGTCGCCGAGGTCGTCACCGAACGAGGGGAAATCGTCGAAGCGGCGCGAAGGCGTCGGCGCCGGCTCGTAGAGCGGTTCGGCCGCTGTTGAACCGCCACGCTCGCTTTCGAACTGCTCCAGCTTGGTGGCGACGCTGGACACCGCCTTCTGCACCGGCGTGATGGCTTCCTGCGAGCGCTCTTCGACCTCCTGCAGGCGCTGCATGATCGAGCTGATCGCCTCGGCCACCTTGCTGCCGGCGCGTTCTTCGCTGTCGAGCATGCGCTCGCCGAGTTCGCGCGCCAGCGTTTCGTGGCGTTGGCCAAAACGCTCGGCCATGCGCGCGACTTGCTCGCCGACATGCTCGATCGCTTGCGCGCTGCGCGTCTCGACCGCGCCGACGCGCTCTTCGAGGCGATCGGAGAGGCGGCCGACTTCGAGGCCCATGCGGTCGAACGCGGCGGCTTCGCGGCGCTCGATCTCGTCGAAGCGGTGCTCGAGCGTGTTGGCCATGCGCGTCAGTTCTTCGCGCACGGCAGAGGCGGCGGCGTCGTCGTTGCGCGCTTCGACCGCGCGCAGGCGCTTGTCGACCGTTTCCGACATGCGCTTGATTTCGAGCGAGATGGCCTCGATCGTCTGCGCTTGGCGGCGTTCAGCGGAGGCAAGGCGGCGGTTGACGTCGGCGATCGCCTCTTCGAGGCCTTCGCCGGCGACGCCTTCCATCACCGCCTGCAACTGGCCCGCAAGTTCGCTGCGGGCGGCGTCGACCATTTCCGAAACCGATTGCGCCATGGTGTCGAGGCGCTGTTCGAGCAAGGCGCGCACGGCTTCGGTTTCTTGCGTGGTGTCATTCTGCTCGACGCGGGCGCCGAGCGAGGACACGGTTTCTTCGAGCGTGCGGATGGCGGTGTTGGCGGTGGATTCTGTCTCAGCGATGCGGTCGGCCAGGCGCTGCAGCGACTGATCGAGCGTCTTCACCGCGCCGTCGACCTCTTCCAGCTTCGGGCTGGCTTCGACGCTGGCGAGGCGGCGTTCGAACGCGGCGAGCGCGTCGTTGAGTGGGCTGTGATCGGTCTTCTTCTCAAGCGCGGACAGGCGCTCGGCGATGTCCTGCTGCGCCTGGCGCAGATCGCCGACATCGATCGTGCCGGCCGCGCCTGCGGCGTCTTCGACCTGCTTCACACGCGCCGAGAGCGTCAGCTGTGAGTTGCGGAGGTCGGCGATCGCCGCGCCCGCAGCTTGGCGCAGGCCCGCCGTGCTTTCGCGCGCGCTGGCTTCGGCGCGCTCGATGCGCGCGATCAGCGCGGCTTGCTCGGCGCGCACTTCATCGGCCGCGCCAACGCGCTTGGCGATTTCGCCTTCGAGGCGGACGACTTCTTCCAGCAGCGCTTCGCGCGTTTCCTGCACGGCGCTTTCAACGGCGCGGCGGGTTGAGCCTTCGGTGTCGGCCAGCCGCTCGCTCATCTCTTGCTGCAAGCGGCGCAATTCATTCACGGCGTCGGCGGAGGCAAGGCTCGCTTGGCGTGCGGCTTCTTCGGCAACGGCGCGGGCTTCGGCCAGCGTCTGGTTGAGCGCGTCGTCGCGCCCTTCCATTTCCCGCGTCAGGTACGACGCAGCCGCATCGGCGCGCCGCGCAACTTCTTCGGCGGTGGCCGCTTGCGCTTCGAGCCGCTCGCGCACGCCGCTGATTTCCGACTTCGCCTCTTCATAGGCGCGCCGGCTTTCGCCCGCTTCGTATTCGGCGCGTTCGAGCTTGCCGCTTAGCGTCTCGCCGGCGACGCGGAAGTGTTCGAGCGCTTCGGTGATGCGTTCGGCTGCTTCAGTGGCGGCCGCTTCGGCGTCTTCGATGCGCGCGGCAAGGCCGAGCACGGAGCGATCGATGGTCGAGACCGCGCGATCGAGTCCGGTGACGGCAAGTTGCGTGCGCCGTTCAATGGAGTCGATGCGTTGCGCGATGCGCGTAGGATCGGTGGTGCGCGTGGCGAAACCGACACCGCTGCCGACTTGCCAATCGTCGTCGGACTCGATGTCGTTCGGTGCGTTGGCGAGCGTGCGGCGTGGCGTCCGCGCCGGCGGAGCAGGGGCATGTTGCGGCTGGGGCTGCTGCTGATGCGCTTGCGCGCCGCCGCCCTGACCACCCTGCAAAGCGAGGCTGAGATACTCGCCAAGGCTCATGCCCTGTCGAGCCGCCGCTTCGCGCGCCGCTTCTCGCACTTTTGGGTCGATGCCCTTTACGCTCCAGCTTTGCGCGCCGCTCATTCTCGCCCTCGCCGCGTGTCGCTGCGCGTCCGCAACTCACGCCCAACCCCAGGGCGGCTCGAGGAAGTTCGAGAATCGCCCGTGTTAAACAGTGTCAATCAAACGAGTTGGCGTGTTAATGGCGAGTAAAACGGTAAACGTGAGTTAGTCTTGAGAGCACTCGCGCATCAGTGCGAAGACGAAACATTTTGGCCTGCTTGTGTTCGCTCCCGCATCCGCCGGCCGAGCCGCAATGAATACTGCGGGCGGGCTTCCAGGCTGGCTACCGCCACAGGCAAGCCGAGCATCGAAAGCGAAACAACCTGTCGTGCTGAAGGGGAAGTACGCGCTTGTCGCGTTACTGCAGGAAGCATGACGGAGGCGTCATTTTCAGTTGACCCTACCGTAAACGGAAGTTAGCGTTTCAAGGAACAAATAAGAGTTGGGAGCCCCGCCATGCCTAATCCGGAACGCACCTACACAATCTCGCAGCTGGCTCGCGAATTCGACGTCACCCCGCGGGCGCTCCGATTTTACGAGGACAAGGGTCTGTTGACGCCGCGTCGCGACGGCATGAACCGGGTCTATTCCCACCGTGACCGTGCCCGGCTCCAGCTCATCCTGCGCGGCAAGCGGGTCGGGCTCTCGCTCATCGAGATCAAGGAAATCCTCGACCTCTATAAGGTCGACCAGCGCGCCCAGGCGCAGACGGCGCTGAAGAAGTACAAGGCCCGTATCGTCGCGCTCGAACAACAGCGCGAGGACGTTGACGCAGCGATCGAGGCGCTGCGTGAGAGCATCGGCAAGGTGGAACAATTCCTGTCCAAGCCGGCGGCGCCGGCGGCGGTAGGCGCGGCGCGCGCTTACGAGCAGGAAGCCAAGAAGCGGCTCGAAGAGGTTCACTGAAGCGAGTAGGAAGTTCGTAAAGGGGGCAGAGGCGAGCGGCCTCTGCTCTCCGCACTTCTATTTGCCGGGCGGGAGCCGCTGATGCCGACCTACAAAGCGCCGCTGCGCGAGTACCGTTTCCTTCTCCAGAACGTGCTCGAGATCGAGCGCTACTCGAACTTGCCGGGCTTCTCCGACGCGCCCGTCGACCTGATCAATCAGGTGCTGGAAGAAGGCGCGAAGTTCTGCGAGGGCGTGCTGGCCCCGCTGAACAAGGTTGGCGACGAGCACGGCTGCAAGCGCAGCGAAGACGGCTCAGTGACGACCCCGCCCGGGTTCAAGGAAGCCTATCGGCAATTTACCGAGGCGGGCTGGTCTTCGCTGTCGAGCGATCCCGCTTATGGCGGCCAGGGCATGCCGCATATCGTGGCGCTGGCCTGGAACGAGATGGTGGCCTCCTCGAACATGGCGTTCGGCATGTATCCGGGGCTCTCGCACGGCGCTTACGAGGCGATCCACCAGCACGGCACAGACGCGCAGAAGCAGGCCTATCTGCCGAAGCTGGTCAGCGGCGAGTGGACCGGCACGATGAACCTGACCGAGCCGCATTGCGGCACCGATCTCGGCATGCTGCGCACCAAGGCGATTCCGCAGGCGGATGGTTCTTATCGCATCAGTGGGCAGAAGATTTTCATCTCCGCCGGCGAGCACGATCTGGCCAAGAACATCATCCATCTGGTGCTGGCGCGCATCGAAGGCGCGCCGCAGGGCACCAAAGGCATCTCGCTCTTCATCGTGCCGAAATTCCTGGTTGGCGCTGACGGCGCGCTGGGCAAGCGCAACGGCGTCGTTTGCGGCAAGATCGAAGAGAAGATGGGCATCCACGGCAATGCGACGTGCGTGCTCAATTACGATGATGCTGTGGGCTATCTGATCGGCCAGGAAAACAAAGGCCTGATGGCCATGTTCACGATGATGAACGTGGCCCGCCTCGGCGTTGGCCTGCAAGGCTTGTCGCAATCGGAAGTCGCCTACCAGAACGGCGTTGCCTACGCGAAGGATCGCCTGCAGGGGCGTTCGATCACCGGCGCGAAAAATGCGAATGGTCCGGCTGATCCGATCATCGTCCACCCCGACATCCGCCGCATGCTGATGGATGCGAAGGCGTTCAACGAAGGCGCGCGCGCGTTTGCGTTCTGGACCGCGCTCTATGGCGATCTGCTGCACGCTTCCCCGGATGAGAAGCTGCGCGAGAAGGCCAACGACTACATGGGCCTGATGACGCCGGTGATCAAAAGCTATCTGACCGACAAGGGCTACGCCAACGCTACCAATTGCCAGCAGGTCTATGGCGGCCACGGCTACATCGAAGAATGGGGCATGAGCCAATTCGTGCGCGATGCACGGATCACGCAGATCTATGAAGGCGCCAACGGCATTCAGGCGCTCGACCTGGTCGGCCGTAAGCTCGGCGCCAATGGCGGGCGCGCGATTTTCGCCTTCTTCAACGAGATCGACGACTTCATCGCCGCCAACGAGGAAGAGGAAGACTTGGTCCCGTTCACCGAAGGGCTGAAGAACGCCAAGGCCTGGCTGCAGGACGGCACGATGTGGCTGATGCAGAACGGCATGACGAATTTCGACAATGCCGGCGCCGCCAGCCACGATTATCTCAACCTCTTCGGCATCACGGCGCTGGCCTATATGTGGGCGCTGCAGGCGAAGGCGGCGCTGGCGGCCAAGAAGAACGGCGGCGCGGCCGATCCCTATTACGACAACAAGCTCGTCACGGGTCGCTACTTCCTGGCGCGCTCGCTGCCGGATGCGTCCGCGCACCTGCACAAGCTGAAGAGCGGCGCCGGCCCGGTGATGGCGCTGGCGGCGGAAGCGTTCTGATGAGCACGTACACCGCCACCCTCACATGGAAGCGCGGTGAGCAGCCGTTCAGCGACGGCAAGTATTCGCGCGGTCACGAGATCGCGTTCGACGGCGGCGTGACGGTGCCGGCGTCGTCCTCGCCGCACGTGGTGCGGCCGCCCCTGTCGCGCGAGGATGCGGTCGATCCTGAAGAGATGTTCGTGGCCTCGCTCTCCTCGTGCCACGCGCTCTTCTTCCTCGACTTCGCCCGCCGCGCCGGCTTCGTGATCGATACTTACGTCGACGCAGCCGAAGGCGTGCTGGAGAAGGGCGCGGACGGGCGCATGCAGATGACCAAGATCACGCTGAAGCCGAAGGTGACCTGGTCCGGCGACACGCGTCCGAGCGCCGAGGATATAGCGGCGCTGCATCACAAATCGCACGAGGCCTGCTTCATCGCCAATTCGGTGAAGGCGGACGTCGTGGTGGAGGCTGCATGATGGCTGACGACCGCGCCGACCTCTACGCTGCACTCAACAAGGCGACTGACGCGCGGGCGAGGCTCGACGAGCGCTTCAAGGCATTGAGCAAGGGCGAGATCGACGCGGCCGAGGATCCGATCGCGCTCGCCGACATGGAGCGGGACATCGAAGCGTTGCGGCACGAGATCAGCGCGCTCGATGTCGAGATCGCGGAACTGGAACAGAAGATCGCCGATTCCGGCGGTTCGATTTGAGTTTTGCCGCGCTTGCGCCGGCCCGGCGCAAGCGGTCAGCGGAGTAGGCGAAGATCTTCGGGTCTTGGGCCAGGGACGACTCCGGTCCCATGCAGGGTGCGAAGCGCCGGCGCGAATGCGTTAGGCGCAAGTGGAGTGAAGAGAATGGCTGAGGCCTATATCTATGACGCGGTTCGCACGCCGCGCGGCAAAGGCAAGAGCAACGGCTCGCTGCACGAAGTGACGGCGCTGTCGCTGGCGACGCAGGTTCTGGAAGCGGTCCGCGATCGCAACAATCTCGACACCTCGAAGATCGACGACGTTCATCTCGGCTGCGTCTCGCCAGTGGGCGAGCAAGGCTCGGACATCGCCCGCATCGCGGTGCTGAACGCCAATTACGCCGAAACGGTCGCTGGCGTGCAGGTCGACCGCTTCTGCGCCTCGGGCCTGGAAGCAGTGAATATCGCCGCGGCGAAGGTGAAGTCAGGCGAAGCGCAGCTGGCGATCGGCGGCGGCGTCGAAGCGATGAGCCGCGTGCCGATGGGCTCGAACGGCGGTTCCTGGGCGACCGATCCCTCGATCGCGATGAAGACGTACTTCACCCCGCAAGGCGTCGGCGCGGACCTCATCGCCACCAAGTACGGTTTCTCGCGCGACGATGTCGACGCTTATGCGGTGCAAAGCCAGCAGCGCGCGGCGAAGGCCTGGAAGGAAGGGCGCTTCAAGAAGTCGATCGTGCCGGTGAAGGATCAGATCGGCATCACGCTGCTCGATCATGACGAGCACATGCGCCCTGACACGACGATGCAATCGCTGGCCGCGCTCGAAGCGAGCTTCGTGATGCAAGGCGAAGTGATGCCGGGCTTCGACGGCGTCATCCAGCAGCGTTATCCGGAAGTGGAGAAGGTCAAGCACGTCCACCATGCCGGCAATTCCTCGGGCATTGTTGACGGCGCCTCGGCGGTGCTGATCGGCACCAAGGAAATGGGCGATGCGCTGGGTCTCAAGCCCCGCGCGCGGATTCTCGGCGGCGCCTCGATCGGCTCTGAGCCGGCGATCATGCTCACCGGCCCGGAATTCGTGACCAAGAAGCTCTTGGACCGCCTCGGCATGACCAAGAAGGACATCGATCTGTGGGAGCTCAACGAAGCTTTCGCGGCCGTTGTTCTGCGCTGGGTGCAGGCTTTCGACCTCGACATGGACAAGGTCAACGTCAATGGCGGCGCTATCGCCATGGGTCACCCGCTTGGCGCTACCGGCGGGATGATCCTCGGCACGATGGTCGATGAACTTGAGCGCTCGAACAAAGAGCGCGCTCTGATCACGCTCTGCGTCGGCGCCGGTATGGGCACCGCCACGGTGATCGAACGCGTGAACTGATGCGGCGACGCCCCGGCAAGCGCGCGCTGCCGGGGCGTCACCTATCGAAAGCGACAGCGCGCGCTGACAGCACACAAAGACTAGTACGCATATAGGGGTAGGTCCGATGGAAAACTTCAAGATCGACGTCGACAGCGACGGCATCGCGCTCATTACATTCGACGTGCCGGGCCGCTCCATGAACACCATCACCGGCTCGGTGATGCGTGACCTGGTTACGCTGGTCGACACGCTGAAGAGCGACGACAAGATCAAGGGCGCGGTGATTTGCTCGGGCAAAGCCAGCGGCTTCTGCGCCGGCGCCGACCTTGGCGAGATGAACCAGCGCGGCAGCGCGCAAGCCAAGGACGAGCCCAAGAGCGAAGAAGAAAAGCTGAAGAAGCAATTCGAGCAGAGCTTCACGCTCAACAAGTCATTCCGCGCGCTGGAAACCTGCGGCAAGCCGGTGGCTGTGGCGCTCGAAGGTTTGGCGCTCGGCGGCGGCCTCGAAATCGCGCTCGCCTGCCATTATCGCGTCGCGGCGGACAATCCGAAGATCAAGTTCGGCCTGCCGGAATCTAAGGTCGGGCTGTTGCCGGGCGCGGGCGGCACGCAACGTCTGCCGCGCCTGATTGGCGTGCAGAACGCGGCGATGATGATCCTGCAAGGCGCCGACAAGTCGCCGCAGGAAGCCAAGGGCCTCGGCTTCATCAATGAAGTCGTGCCGGCCGGCAAAACCGTCGAAGCGGCGAAGGCCTGGGTGAAGGCGAACCCGAAGGCGGTGGCGCCGTGGGACGTGAAGGGCTTCCGCGTGAAGGACGGCCCGTTCACGGCGGGCGGCGCGATCACCTATGTCGGCGGCAACGCCATGGTCTCCAAGCAGACCAACCTGAACTATCCGGCCCAGCGCAATATTCTGTCGTGCATCTATGAAGGCATTCAGGTGCCGATCGATGCGGCGCTGCGCATCGAAAGCCGCTACTTCATCAAGACGGCGAACACGCCGCAAGCGAAGGGCATGATCCGCACGCTGTTCGTGAACATGCAGGCGCTCGGCAAGGGCGGCAATCGCCCGCAAGGCTTCCCGGAATATCAGGTGAAGAAGGTCGCTGTGCTCGGCGCGGGCCTGATGGGCGCGGGCATCGCCTACGTGCAGGCGAAGGCCGGCATCGAGACGGTGCTGCTCGATGTCAGCCAAGAGAGCGCCGAGAAGGGCAAGGCCTATTCCAAGCGCATCGTCGACAAGGACGTCTCGCGCGGCAAGCTCACCAAGGAAAAGGGCGACGAGATCCTCGCGCGCATCACCCCTTCGACCGATTATTCGCTGATCAAGGGCTCAGACCTGGTCGTCGAGGCTGTGTTCGAAAGCCCGGCGCTCAAGGCGGAAGTCACCAAGAAGGCCGAAGCCTTCCTTGGCGACACCGCCGTGTTTGGCTCGAACACGTCGACGCTGCCGATCACCGGTCTGGCCGAAGCTTCGGTGCGACCGAAGAACTTCATCGGCATCCACTTCTTCTCGCCGGTCGAGCGCATGGGCCTAGTCGAGCTGATCCGCGGCAAGGAAACGACGGACGAAACCGTCGCCAAGGCGATCGATTATGTGCTGAAGATCCGTAAGACGCCGATCATCGTCAATGACTTCCGCGGCTTCTATACCTCGCGCTGCTTCGGCACCTATCCGGCTGAAGGCGTCGAGATGCTGATGGAAGGAATCGCGCCGGCGATCATCGAGAATGTCGGGCGCCAGTGCGGCATGCCGATGGGCGCTCTCGAAGTGTCCGACAGCGTCGGCCTCGATACCGCGCTGAAGATCGGCAAGACCAACGCCGAACTCAATCAGCAAGACTACAAGAAGGACCCGCGCGCGAACTTGCTGTCGTGGATCGTCGAAGAAAAGGGCCGTGTCGGCCGCAAGGGCGGCAAGGGCTATTACGAGTATGGCGACGACGGCAAGCCGACGCGCATCTGGCCGGGGCTCGCCGAAAAGGTCGAAGTGAAGGTGAAGGAATGCCCGCCGGACCTGAAGGCGGAGCTGACCAAGCGCTATCTTTTCCGTCAGTGCATCGAAGTGGCGCGTTGCTTCGAAGAGGGCGTGATCACCGATCCGCGCGATGCCGACGTCGGCTCGATCCTGGCCTGGGGCTTCGCCCCGTACACCGGCGGCTGCATCAGCTACATCGACCTGTTCTGGGGCACGGCGAAGTTCGTGGAAGAAGCCGATCGCCTTGCCGACACGTACGGCGAGCGCTTCCGCCCGAACAAGCTGTTGCGCGACATGGCCAAGACCAACCAGTCCTTCTACGAGCGCTTCGGCGCCAAGAAGGCGGCGTGAGGCCATGCCCGCTCTGAGTCAGAGCGAGTATTGGAACGGCAAGGTTGGCGAAGAATGGGTGCGGCAAGCCGATCGCATGGATCGGATGCTTGAGCCCGTCACGCTTGCAGCGTTGGAGCGCCTTGCGCTTCAGCGCGGCGAGCGCGTGCTCGACATTGGCTGCGGCGCGGCGGCGACGACGCTGTTGGCAGCGGATCGTGTTGAGCCCGATGGCCATGTCGTCGGCGTCGACATCTCGGCGCCGATGTTGGCGCTTGGCCGCGAGCGTACGCGCGGACGGCGCATCGACTTGTTGGAAGCCGACGCAGGCAAGGGCGCCATTACGGGCGCGCCGTTCGACGCCGCGTTCTCGCGCTTTGGCGTGATGTTCTTCGATGAACCAACCGCGGCGTTCGCGAACCTGCGCGGCGCGGTGCGACCGGGCGGACGTCTTGTGTTCGTTTGCTGGCGCGGTTTCAGCGAAAACGCATGGTCGTCCGCACCGCTCAAAGCGCTCGCGCCGATGCTCGCTGCGCCGCCGGCGCCGCCCGATCCAGAGGCGCCGGGGCCGTTCGCGTTGGCGAACCCGGAAAGGATCAACGCCATTCTCGCGGCGTCCGGCTGGCGCGATGCGAGCATCTCGCCTTGGGATGGCGCCATGCGCATCGGCGGCGGCGGCGATGCGCGCGAGGCCGCCGAGTTTCTGATGCGGATCGGCCCGTGCGCGCGCGCCGTCGCTGAACAAAATCTTGATCCGACGGCGGCGCGGGCCATGCTTGCCGATTACCTAGCCGCGTATGAGACGCCCGATGGCGTCGCGCTTGCCGGCGCATGCTGGATTGTCAGCGCGACGGCATAAGGGTGAAGCGATGAAGCTTGCGCGTTGGATTTTCCTGGCTGCCGCAATCTACGGCATCGCCGTGCTCATCCCCAGCTTCTTCGCCGAGGCGATGGTGCAGCCAGCGATCACGCACCCGGAATTCTATTACGGCTTCTTCGCCTCGGCGCTGGTGTGGCAGCTCATGTTTCTGCTCATCGCCTCCGATCCCGGCCGTTACCGGCTGCTGATGCTGATCGGCGTGTTGGAGAAGGCGGCTTTCTTCGTTCCGTGCCTGGCGCTCTATGCAACGGGCCGGCTCGGCTTCACCGGGCCGTTCTTGGGCGCGCTGATCGACGGGGTGTGGATGCAGCTCTTCCTGGTGGCCTGGTGGAGCGCGCGGCCGCAGCCCGCGCCGAAGGCTTAAGCAGAACTCACGCTCAACTTTAATCTGGCGCAAAGTGCAAACCGGGCGCCCCGCTCATACGTAGGCTTGCCATGACCCAGCTCTCTGATCCGATCACGCTTCCCTCCGGCGCTGTGCTGAAGAACCGTTTCGTGCTGGCGCCGCTGACCAACCTGCAGAGCCATCCTGACGGGGTGTTGTCGGAGGATGAGTTCAACTGGCTGACGTTGCGGGCCAAGGGCGGCTTTGCGCTGACCATGACGTGCGCGGCGTCTGTGCAGGAAAGCGGCGTCGGCTTTCCCGGTCAGCTTGGCTTTCATGACGAGAAGCATTTCCCCGGCCTGCAGCGTCTGGCGGGCGCGATCAAGCAGCACGGCTCGCTGGCCATCGCGCAGCTGCATCATGGCGGCCTGCGCTCGATGAAGAACCCCAAGGCGCCCTCGGCGGACGAGAAGATCGGCGCCGAGGCGATGACGCTCGATGAGATCGCGCAATCGCGTGATTGCTTCGTCGCCGCCGCCCAGCGCGCCGAGCGCGCCGGCTTTGACGGCGTCGAGTTGCACGGCGCGCACGGCTATCTGATCTGCTCGTTCCTCAGCCCTGAACTCAACCGGCGCGAGGACCAATATGGCGGTTCGATCGAAAACCGCTCGCGCTTCCTGATCGAGATGATTGACGGCGTCCGCGCCGCGACCAAGCCGGGCTTCACGGTTGGCGTGCGTCTCTCGCCGGAGCGCTGGGGGCTCAAAGTGTTGGAGATCCGCGAGGTTGCCCAGCGACTGCTGAACGACGCGAAGATCGATTTCCTCGACATGTCGCTCTGGGACGTGCGCAAGGAGCCCGACGAGGAGGCGCTCAAAGGGCGCACGCTCGCCTCTTTCTTCAGCGATCTGAAGCGCGGCAAGATTCCAGTCGGCGCGGCGGGCAAGATCATGTCGGCGCAAGATGCGCGCGATGTGCTGGCGGCGGGCTTCGACTTCCCGGTGATCGGCCGCGGCGCCATTCTGCACCACGACTTCCCCCAGCGCGTCGCCGCCGACGCGAACTTCACCGTCATCGCAACGCCGGTGAGCGAGGCCTATCTGCGCGGCGAGGGGCTCGGAACTGCGTTCGTCAACTACATGCGCACCTGGAAGGGCTTCGTCTCCGAGGCCTGACGCACGCCAACGCCGGGCAGCTATGCCCTGGGTGTTATTGACTTTGTAAGCTTTAGCCGCGATATGGGCGGTCAGCGACCGTTTCCGGCTCATGATGCTGGGAACGCGGTCCCACGGAACGCCACCATCGACGTTCGGCTTTGAGCGTACGCTCGCCGCCTTTCTTCGCCGTCGCATCGTTCCTGATCCCTACAGAGCCGGCGCGGTACGCGTGCGGCTGAAAGATAAATCGTGACCTCCTTTCAAGACCTCGGCGTGTCTGCGCCGATCCTCAAGGCGCTCGACGCCGAGGGCTACACTGCGCCTACGCCAATCCAGACGCAGGCGATTCCGATCGTGCTTAACGGGCGCGATCTCATCGGGCTGGCGCAAACCGGCACCGGCAAGACCGCCGCGTTCGCGCTGCCGATCCTCGACCGGCTGGCCGCGAACCGCAAACATGCGGGCGAGAAGGCGTGCCGCACCCTGGTGCTGGCGCCGACGCGAGAACTCGCCGCGCAAATCGGCGACAGCTTCCGCGCTTATGGCCGCTTCCTTGGCCTTTCGACGGCCGTCGTCTTCGGCGGCGCTTCGCTGTTCAAGCAGAAGCAGGCGCTGTTTCGCGGCGTCGACGTTCTGGTGGCCACGCCCGGCCGCTTGCTCGACCACGTTTCGCAACGCTCGGTGCGGCTCGACAAGGTCGAAATCCTCGTCCTCGACGAGGCCGACCATATGCTCGACATGGGCTTCATCCACGATCTGCGGAAGATCGCGACGCTGTTGCCGAAGGCGCGCCAATCGCTGTTCTTCTCGGCCACGATGCCGCCGCCGATCGCCGAACTCGCCGCGCAATTCCTGAACAACCCCGAGCGTGTCGCGGTGACGCCGCCTTCGACCACCGCCGAGCGGGTGGAGCAGGCGGTGATCCATGTCGACCAAAACAAGAAGCAGGACCTGCTGCACGCGCTTTTGAAGGACAAGACCATCAGCCGCGCGCTGGTGTTCGCCCGCACCAAGCACGGCGCCGACCGGGTGGTGAAGAAGCTGGAGAGCGCCGGCTTCGAAGCGGAAGCCATCCACGGCAACAAGAGCCAGGGCCAACGCACGCGTGCGCTGGAGGCCTTCAAGAAGGGCCATGCGCGCGTGCTCGTCGCCACCGAAATCGCCGCGCGCGGCATCGATGTCGACGATGTCAGCCACGTGATCAATTACGATCTGCCCAACGTGCCCGAGCAATACGTGCACCGGATCGGCCGCACCGCGCGCGCCGCACGCAGCGGCGTCGCCATCTCGTTCTGCGCGCCGGACGAGCGCGCCTATTTGCGCGACATCGAGAAGCTGACCAAGCAGACCGTGCCGGTGATGGAGACCGATTTCTCGCTCGCCGCGCCGAAGGCGGACGAGCGCGCGCCGCGGCCGAAAGGCCCGGCTGGGCGCGGTCCGCGGCAACAGCAGCAGCGCAAGCCGCAAGCGGCCAAGCACCACGCTTCGGAAGCGCACGGCAAGGCGCATGCGAAGCAGGGGCATGCTCCCTCGCGCGCCCGCGACGAGGGCGACCGCCGTGACCGCAAGGGCAATTCCGTGTGGTCCAACAGCGGCGCGCCGCCGAAGTATCGCAAGCAGCGCAAGCCGACGCGCTAGAGCGGGGCGGGCCTTTAAAAAGAAAACGCCGCCGCACTGATCAAGTGCGGCGGCGTCTTTGCGTTCAGGCTGGCTGATCAGCCTTGGAAGGCGCTGATATAGACTTCAACGCGGCGGTTGCGGGCGCGGCCGTCGTCGGTGGCGTTGCTGGCGATCGGGCGGCTTTCGCCGAAGCCCTGCACCGCCACGCGTTGACGGATCACGCCGCCTTGCATCAGCACCGAAGCGACGTTCATGGCGCGGCGCTCAGACAGGTCTTGGTTGTAAGCGTCGCTGCCGACCGAGTCGGCGTGGCCGTAGACGTCAACCGTGGTCTGGTCGTACTCGCGCAGCACGTTGCCGACATCGCGCAGCGTTGGCACGAACTGGCCTTTGACGTTGTCGCGGTCGAAATCGAACGTCAGGTCTGATGGGAAGTTGAGCAGGATCTGGCTCTGGCTCACGCGCGTGACGCCGACGCCGGTGCCGGCCAGACGCTCACGCAAGTTCAGATAGGTGCGGTCCATGTAATTGCCGATCGCCGCGCCAGCGAGCGCGCCGATGCCGGCGCCGATCATGGCGTTGCGGCGGTCATCGCCGCCGGCGAGCGTGCCGGCGGCGGCGCCGGCGATGGCGCCGACAATGGCGCCGGTGGCGGTGCGATTGGTCTCGCGCTCGCCGGTCACGGGGTCGACTGTTGTACAGCCGACCATGAACATGACGGCGGCCATCGCGGCCATAAATTTGCGGATCATCAATCCCTCCAAATCGGAATGGTCGGGCGCACCCGATCAGTGTGAAACTTGGCGCCCGCCAGCTGAGCGCGCGCTGAACGAATACACCTAATCGGGCGATCCCGACGCACTATAGCGGCTGAGCCGGCCGAACTGTTCCATGAGAACGCCATTTACTGGGCCTGCGATCTGATCGAGCGCAAGGCCCGGCTCTCCTGTCACGCGATAGGTCATGGTGATTTTCGCCCCGGAGGGCGCCGGGGCAACGGTGAAGGTCAACACCGCGTTCACGCCCATCTGCTGCAGGGGGCCAAGCCCGCCCGCCAGCCGCAGCGTGCGCACGCCCTCGTGCTCCATATTGAGGACGACTCGCATGTGCTCGACCGAGCCGCCGGCCCAGCGCTCGCACCAGCAACCGCCTGCGCGCGGATCGAGCGAAAGACGCCTGGCGTCGCCCGAATACGTGTGCGCGCCGTTCCACCAGCGGTTCACGTGCGTGAGCGCGCGGTAGGTCTGCTCCGGCGTGGCCGCGACATCGGCCTCCGCGGTGATCGTGAAGGCGCTCGCCGACGCCGATTGTACGTCAGCCCGCGCCGGTGTGGCCCAGGCCATGAGCGCCAGCGCCGCTGCGAGGAATAAAGCTCTCATTAATGTCCTCCCGCAGGGGCAGGTTGAGGCGTGGCCGGCATTCCCCGTCAAGGCGGATGCGACGCGCGGCAGATGACGCGCTCTTAACCAAGCTTCAGGGAGGTTTGGCCAAACTGGGAGTTGTGGAGCTGAGTTCGTCACTGGCGGGGCCTGAAGAGGGACGGCGCGTGCGTGGCCTGATCGCGGTCGGTCAGGCGCGCGCGGCCAATTTCCTCGTGCGCGGCGCCGCTTGCGTGGTGTCAGCTCTGGTCGCGACCTCGATCACGGGGGCAACCAGCGCGCTCTATTGGCTGTTGGGCTTCGCCGTCGTCATCGTTGCCGATCGCGAGATTTTCCGCCGCCTGGCGGAGCGCTGCGCGGCCGGACAGCCGCCCCGCTCGCTGCACGTTCTTGTCGCCTGGACCGTCTTCCAGAGCGCCTATGGCAACATCCTCGCCGTGTTGCTGTGGTTTTCGCCCTATGTCCCCGGTGAGACGCTGGCGGTGATCTATCTCTGCGGCGGCCTGGCCAACGCGGCTGCGACGCTGCGCTATTCAAGCCCGCTTGCGATCGCAGGCGCAGGCTGCACGGTAGTCTTCCTGCTTGGCCTGCCCATTGCCGAGTATTTTCTCAACGGCGCCGCCAACGTTCTCGATCTCGTGCCCTTGATCGGCGGGCTGTTGCTGCTGGCGTTCGGCGTCAATCTCTGGCGCAGCCTGCTCGCCTCCGATGTGGCGCAAGCGCAGGCCGAAGCGGCCGTATTGCGCGAGCGGCAGGCGGCGGCGGCGGCGGCTGCGGCGAAGTCGGACATGATCAAGCGCATGAACGATGAGCTGCGCACGCCGATGGCCGCGCTTGCGGGGGCCGCCGAGCATCTGCGCCGCGCCGCCACCTCGCCGCAGGCGCGTGCGCACATCGCCACGCTGGCGCAGGCGGGCGAAGTGCTGAAGCTGGTGCTGGACGATCTCTCAGACCTCGATCGTCTCGAGAACGGCAAGCTGCCAATCGAGCCCGGTCCGTGCGATCCGCGCGACTTGCTGCGCAGCGTCGTCGCGGCGTTCCGCGTCGCCGCGCAGGACAAGCACCTGGAGCTCTTCCTCGATATCGCGCCCGACGCGCCCGGCAGCGTCAGCATTGATGCGCGCCGCGTGCGGCAAGTGATGTTCAACCTGCTGGCCAACGCGGTGCGCTACACAACCCATGGCGGCGTGCGCGTCTCGCTGCATGCGCAGCGCAGCGAGCGCGAACACCATGCGCGGCTCACCTTCAGCGTCGCCGATACCGGTGCGGGCATGTCGCGCTCCAAGCTCGCCATCCTGTTCGGGCGCGAACGGGTGACGGCGCGAGGCGAAGGGCCCGGCCTTGGGCTTTCCATCTGCCTGCGCCTGGCGCGGCTGATGGGCGGCCAATTGCATGCCAAGAGCGAACTCGGCGAAGGCTCGGTGTTTTCACTGCTGCTCGACGCGCCGGTGCTTGCCGCTGCGCCGCGCAACGCGGCTTAGGGCTTCAGGAACGAATCCAGCTTGCGCGACAGTGCGGCGGCGTTGCGGGTCTCGCACTCCCACACCACCAGCGTGCGCCAGCCATCGGCGCGCAGCGCCTTCAGCGCGGCGCCGTCGCGGGCGACATTGCGGGCGATCTTGGCGCGCCAGTATTCGGCGTTCTGCTTCGGCATGCGCGCCCCGCGCGCGCAATCGTGGCCGTGCCAGAAGCAGCCATGCACGAACACGGCTTTGCCGAGCGCGCGGAACACTAAATCCGGCTTGCCCGGCAGGCCGGCGCCATTGAGGCGGTAGCGCCGCCCATAGCCGAGTGCGCGCACCGCTGCGCGCACCGCGCGCTCGGGCGCGGTGTCGCTCGATTTGACCGCGCGCATCACCGCCGAGCGCTTGGCCGCGTCGAAAACGTCGGTTCGCATCAGGCGATCTTGCGCGCCGATGCCGCGCCCGCCAGCGGCGACAGCAGATTGTGCGACAGCCAGCGCACCACCGGCGCGCAGACCGCGTCGCCGATCAAATGCAACGCCGCGGTTTGGCTCGCAGGCAGCGGATACTCGTCCGGCACGCCCATCAGCCGCGCCGCCTCGCGCGGCGAAAGCAGGCGCGAGCGGAGGCTGTCGCCTTCAACGAACAGCAGCAGCTGCCGGCTCGATCCGCCAGCCGGCGTGCGCAGACAGCCGGCGAGGCCGTCGAAACGGGCTTCGGCCCGCTGCACCCGCTCGCCATGCTCGATGCGGATGCGGCGGAACACGGCGCCCACTTCGCGCCGCCCGCTCTCGCGAAGCGCATCGAGCCGCGCCCGTTGCAGCGGGCTCATCTGTTCGACGAGGCGCGCCGTTTCCTCTTCGCTGCGCCAAGTGACGCTCGCGTCGTCTTCAAGCAGATCGGCAAGACGCGTGTTGCGCTTGGGCGGCGCATCGAGGCGCCACCACACGAATTTCTTGCGCAAACGCTCCGGCAGGCGCGCCACCACGTTGCGCAGCGCGGGGGTGTGGAACGGTTCCATCGGCCCCGCATGCATCAGATGCGGAGGCGGATTGCGCGCGGCGATGATGAACAGGCGCGGGCGCGATTGCGGCGTGAACGCAGCGGCGTCGATTTCGAGCGCACCGGCGCGATAGCCAAGATCGGCCAATGCGTGCAGCAGCGCGGTGAAATCGGCGCCCGCATGCGAACTCAACAGCCCAGTGACGTTCTCAAGCGCCAGTACGTCAGGCGCGCGGTTTTCATGGACGAGTTTTTCCATGAGGCCGTGAAAGCCCCAGAACGCACCCGAGCGCGGCGCTGAAAGCCCGCGCCGTGCGCCGGCCAGCGACAGGTCTTGGCAGGGGAAAGACGCCCAAGCGAGCGCCGCCTGTCCGGGGAGGTCGCACGGATTGAGCGCCCAGATATCCCCAATGCGCATTTCTTGCGCGCCAAAAGCGGCGCGATAGGCGCTGGCTTTGGCGACATCGATGTCATTGGCGAAGACGCAGTTGAAGTCTGGCTGGAGGCCGAGGCGGGCCAGCCCGCCGCCCGCGAAAAACTCGTAAAGTGGGGCGCCGGAATCACAGGTCATGGGTCTATACTATATCAATTAGGCGCTGGCCCACCGGCCGGCGGGACTGGGGGATGCCAATGCGGACCTTGCTCCGCGCCATGTGCCTGGGCGCCGTACTAACGGTCGGCGCTCTGGGCGTCAGCGCGTGCCAACGCCAGGGTGGCTCCTCCACCGAGGAAGCCGGCGCGCCGAGCGATGAGGAACGCGAAGCGGCTTTGGCGGCCGAACAGCTGGCGGCCCTCGGCGGCCCGGCCTCGGCCGAACAACGCGCGCTCTATGAGGGCGAGTTCCAGGCATCGGGCGGGCTCGACGCGGGCGCCTCGGGCGATACCGCCGCCGGTGAAGGCGCTTGGGAGCTGCGGCTGCTCAACGACTATGTGCAGTTCACCCGTCCCGGTCTCGGCGAGGACGGCGGCGTGCCCGGCGAGCGCGAATTCCACCAGCGCGGCATGCGCGTGGCCGCGGGGGCGGTGACGGTCACGATCATGGCGCAAGCCTGCACCGCCAGCGGCATCGAACTGCCCTACACGGCGAACGTCATTTACGAGGGCGTGTCTTACCAAGGGTGCGCGCGGCGCGGCATCGAAGAGGGCGAGCGGCCGACCTGGGCGTCGGTGTTGCCGGAGCTGATGCCCGCGATCACGACGTGCCTAGCGCGCGCCACCTCGCGTCCGGCGCGGGTCACCTACGCGACAGCGCTCAACGAAAGCGAATACAGCGTGCGTGTGCGCGAAGCCAACGGCGCGCGCCATGAATGTATCACCACGGACGGCCAGATCAGCGTTTATGAAACGCTGTCGGATGTCGACCGCCGGCCGGGTGAAGGCGATCCGGAATTCGTGCCGGGCGCGCAGCCTTCAGCCGGACAGTGCCGGAGCGTGGAGCCGGCGGTGTCGCGTTCGGGCGAACAACTCGGCTGGCTGGTGCGCCGCTCCTGCTAGCTCAGCCGCCGAACAGCGTTGAGAGCCATTGAAGCGCTTGATCAAGCAAAGCGAAGCCGACGCGCGCGCCGAGATAAACTGAGCCAACCGAAGCGATCGCGGCGGGGATCGTCAGCAGCATCAGCGCGCCGTCGCGCTGCAGCAGCGCGAGCGCGGTCATCGCCACGGTCATGCCGGGCGGCCAGTTCGCGAACGGGATCGGCAGGATCAGAATGATCGCCATCAGCAGCGTCTGCAAGCCGATCACGATTGTCACTGGAAAGCGGGTCAGCGCTGAAAGGCGCGGCTTGATCAGATATTCGATCCGCTTCAAGGGCGGCGTCGCCACCTGCAGCGCCCGTCGCAGAGCGCCGAAATCGACATTCATCGTCCGCACCCGCTGCGGCAGCCAAAGTCGGCGTGAACCGAGCACCAGCTGAACCGCCGGGGCCATCATCAGCAGGCCGAAAATGGTCGAGATGCCGGGCACGTTCGGGATGCACATCGGCAGCGCCAGCACCAGCAGCAGCACCCCGTGCGCGCGCGAGTCCAAACGGTCGAGCAGATCGCCGACTGTTACAAGCGTGTCATGCGGATAGGCGTCGACCAGATCGTCGAGCACCGCCGAAGCAGTGTCGCCGGCGGCTTCGGCAGGAGGAGCGGTCGTTTCCATTGGGAGGTTGTGTGTGAAGTCACATGGGGCGCCCGCGCGGTTTTGACCAGAGCGGGAGCGACGTTCAGACCTCGTCAACCGGTGCAGCGTAGCTCCCGTGCAATGGCCCGCGCGGCGCCGCTCGTTGTTCTAGCCTTGCTTTTCACGCTCGCTGGCTGCGCCGGCCGTGGCGCGCCTAACCAATTGTCGGGCCTCTGGAGCGCGGGCCCCGCCGCCTGCGCGGCAGGCGTGGGCGTGCGCTTCGACGCCGATGCGATCCGGGCGGTGTACGAGAACGAGTCCGAGATCCTGTTCGCCAATCCGCGCTATGCGCTGGAAAGCGATGGCGAGACGTTTCGTGTCCGCATCGTCTATGACCTGCCGCAGGTGGCCGGCGGCGCACGCGTGGTTGGCTCGCACGGTGTCTTGGTGCTGGCGCGACAGGGCGAGGGCGGCATCGCGCCAGTGACGCACTCGATGGTCGATGGCCGCACCGGCGCTGCGCACATGCGCCTTGTCGGCGATCCTGCCGTCAGCTTGATGACGCTGGAGCCCTGCGGCGCTCATCCTTGGGCGGCGCCATTGCGCGGGCGCTACCGCTCCTGAAAGCAAAAGCCGCCAGCGCGAGCGCGCCAGCGGCTTTTCCGATCAGAATGGATCGAGCGCTTAGTTGCGCGCTTGTTGGGTTTCGCCGTTGCAGCGCGCGATTTCGTCGGCGCTGAGCTGGGCGCCTTCCGGGCCGTAGGCGACCACGCGCGCGCCGACTTCGTGCGCGAATTGGCGGCAGGCGCGGACGGTCGAGGCGTGGTTAGGACGGGCGCGGCAGGTATCGCCTTCGCAATTCCAAACCGTGTTGAGCGTGATCACGCGCGCCGGGGCGGCGAGCGGGCTTTCCAGCTTCGCGGTGAAGACGGTGTCGCCGGCAAAAGCCGAGCCGGCGAAGCTGACGCTGGCCAGGGCGGCGAAGACGAGGGTGCGGACTGCGGACATGCAGAAAAACTCCTGGGTGGTCGCGCCGTTTGGGAGGAGCGCGGCCGGACCTTGCCCCAGGCGCTGAGGGCTGACAAGAGAAAATTGAACGAAACCGAAAATATTCACGCGTCTTTCATTCACGACCGCGTGAGCGGTCCGAATGGTTAAAATTCGCAAATACCCACTCGCCCTGGCCCAGGGCTTGGGGGCAAATGGAGGAAGCTGTCGCCGTGAGGGAAGGCGGCCAAGGGGATAGGCGCGATGACCATCTACAAGTTCATGGTGGGTGCGGTGCTGACGCTGGCGATGGTGATCGTGCTGGCGCTGGGCGCGCTCGTGTTCAGCGCCCGCGACTTCCAGTTCGGCGTACAGCAGATCTCGCCGCAGACAGGCGGGCTGATCTCGTTCGCGAACCTGCAAAACGCCAGCGCGCAGATCGAACGGATCGAAACCGAGACAGCGGCGCCGCGCGGCGAACTCATCGACCTCAACGCCCAGCTCGCAGCGCTCGACACCCAACTCAGTTCGCTGACGCAGGCGGCCGATGACGCGCGCGCCTCCATCGTCGGCCAGATCGCCGACATCGAGCGCAATGCCAATTTGCAGCCCGCTTCCAGCGCCGCCGCCGATACCAGCGCGCAAGCTCTGTCGCAGCGGGTGAATTCGCTGGCCGCACGCAGCGGGCTCTCGCCGCAGGATCAGCAGCGCCTGGCGCAATTGCGTGCGCAAGTGCAGCAGCTCACCGAGCAAGAGCAGGCGATCGACGAACATGACGGCGAACGCAGCGCCCTGGTGGCGCGCCAGCGCCTGGTCAACGGCCAAGTGGCGGAAGCCAATCGCCGCATCTTTGCGCTGGAAGCAGCGATCGTGCCAAACTCGGATCAGTTCGACCGCGTCAGCGGCGAAGCGGAAGCACTGCGCAGCATGAGCCCGATGGGCGTCAGCGCGTTCCTCGCGCAAGGCCACCCGTCGCTGTTGTCGACCAGTCTTGTGCTGCTGATGGGTGCGCTTGGCTCGCTGCTCTATCTCTTCCCAGCATACCTCAACCGCCCCCTCCCGGTGACGATGGCGGAGATCGTGGTGCGGCTTGTCTTCGGCATGTGCGCGGCGCTGGCATTCTATGTGCTGGCCAACGCCGCCATCGCCGGCTTCTCGCTCAGCTCTGGCGTGCAGCAGGCGACGACGTCCTCGATGCTCAACCCGTTCACGGTGTCGCTGGTCGGCATCGTCGCGGGCGTGATGTCGGAGGACATCGCCAAATGGATCCAGGAGCGCGGCAAGGGCATCTTCACCCAGGGCGGCGGTCAGCCGCCCGCAGCTGCGCCTGCAGCGCCTGCTGATGCGCCGCCCGGCGGCGGGCTCGTCAACAACCAGGCGATCTCCTGACAGCACGGGCGTGATGTCATTGACGCCGCGAGATGCGCTTTCGCGTGCGCGCTTGCGCCACTAGGGTGCGCGCACTTTTGGAGGAATTGGAATGGGTCGCGCAGTCATCGTCTCTTACGCTCGCACCGGTCTGGCCAAGTCTGGCCGCGGCGGCTTCAACAACACCCACGGCGCGGCGATGGCGGGCCACGCGATCAAACACGCGGTGCAGCGCGCGAAGATCGCGCCGGAGGAGATCGAAGACGTCGTGATCGGCTGCGGCGGCCCGGAAGGGGCGACCGGCCACAACGTGGCGCGTCAAGCGCTGATCTGGGCCGGTCTGCCGGTGACCACCTCGGGCACGACGGTCAACCGTTTCTGCTCCTCGGGCCTGCAGGCGATCGCGCAGGCTTCGCACTACATCACCAATGAGGGCGCCAAGGCCGCCATCGGCGGGGGCGTGGAATCCATCTCTCTGGTGCAGATGAGCGGGCACATGAACCGCCATCACTTCACCGAAGAGCAGCTTATGAAAACCAAGCCCGAGCTTTGGATGACGATGATCGAAACCGCCGACATCGTCGCCAAGCGTTACAATGTGAGCCGCGAATATCAGGACGAATATTCGCTGCGCTCGCAGCAACGCATCGCCGCGGCGCAGGCAAGCGGCATCTTCAAGGACGAGATCGTGCCGATGGCGACCAAGATGAAGGTCGTCAACAAGGAGACCAAGGAAGAGAGCCTGGTCGATTACGTGGTGACGAAGGACGAGTGCAATCGCGCCGACACCACGCTCGAAGGTCTCGCCAAGCTCGAGCCGGTGCGCGGCCCCGGCAATTTCGTCACCGCCGGCAATGCCAGCCAGCTCTCGGATGGCGCCGCGGCTGTGGTGCTGATGGACGAAAAGGAAGCGGAAAAGCGCGGGCTTGAGCCGCTGGGCTTGTTCAAGGGCTTCGCCGTCGCCGGCTGCGAGCCGGACGAAATGGGCATTGGCCCGGTGTTCGCCGTGCCGCGGCTGCTGCAGCGCCAGGGCCTCAAGGTCGACGACATCGACCTTTGGGAGCTCAACGAAGCGTTCGCTTCGCAGTGTCTCTACAGCCGCGACAAGCTCGGCATCGATCCGGAAAAGTACAACGTCAATGGCGGCTCGATCGCCATCGGCCACCCGTTCGGCATGACTGGCGCGCGCCTGGCCGGCCACGTGCTGATGGAAGGGCGCCGCCGCAAGGCCAAGTACGCTGTCGTCACCATGTGCATCGGTGGCGGCATGGGCGCGGCGGGCCTGTTCGAGGTGTTCTCGTAATGCACCGCCTCCTCGCGGTATTGTTGTTCGTGTTGCTGGCCGCGTGCGGCCAGCAACAGCAAAGCGGGCAAGCGAGCCGCGAGGATTATCCGGTCGTCAATGCGCCGGAGATCAACACCGATATCGGCCCCAACGGCGCCGGCCCCATCACCAGTGCGCTGGCGATGAATGTCGAGACCGTTCGCGCCGCGGCGCCGAGCTTCATCGTCGCCGAAACGCAGGATCAGGTCGAAGGCGAGGCCTTCACTGCGATCACGCTTTCGGCGGCTGATGAGGTGGTGTTCCGCATCCTGCCGACCGCGGACCGTGCGCACATCCACGCTATCGTTACGCGCTCGACGCAAGCGCGCGGGCCGGCGCAGGAGATCGTCGGACAAACCAAGTTCGCTGACGTGCCGGAGGACGAGGCGGCGGTGTGCCTGTCGGAAACCGTCGATGGCGGGCCGGGCTTTGCCTGCTCGACCGCGCCGGATGGAAGCTTCTGGCGCGTCTATCGCCTGCCGGCGGAATATGACGGCCCCAGCGATCCGTTCGACGCGATCGATCCGGACGTGCTGCACGAGGCGACGCTGGCCGAGATGCGCTGGATCGCGCCGCGGGCCTAGTCTTTGATCTTATGCACGCTTGAGGCCGTCGCGATGCGCGCGCCGTTCTGGGCGAACGCGTCGGCGTGCATAAACAGCAGCGTGCGCGTCTTGCGTTGCAGGCCGGCTTCGACACGCGCCGGTTCGCGCGTGTCGATCACTTCCATCGCCATCGAGACCAGCGCGCTCTGCCCGCCGCTCTGTTCTTGAGCGGCGGCGATCAGCGCTTCGGTAAAGCGAGCGGCAAGCGCGCCTTCGTTCATTTCTTGACCCGATTGATGGCGAGCGTGATGCGCTCGTGCGCTTTCTCCAGTGAAGCCCATTCGCCGACGCTGGCGCGTTTGCCGGGTTCGAGATCTTTGTAGTGGGTGAAGAAGTGCTTGATCTGCTCGACCAGCAGCGGGGGCAGGTCCTCGTGCGTCTTCACGTCCTTGTAGAACGGGTTGAGCGCATCGACCGGCACGGCGAGGATTTTTTCGTCGACGCCTTTTTCGTCGCTCATCATCAGCACGCCGACAGGGCGTGAGCGGATCACGCAACCCGCGACGACAGGCATCGGCGTCACCACCAGGATATCGATCGCATCGCCATCCTCGGCGAGCGTGTTGGGGATGAAGCCGTAATTGCTCGGATAGAGCATTGAGGTGTGCAGGAAGCGGTCGACGAACAGCGCGCCGGACTTCTGGTCCAACTCATACTTCACCGGAAGCCCGCCCTGCGGGATTTCAACGAAGGCGTTGACCTCGTGCGGCGGGTTGGGGCCGGGGGAGACGAAACGGATGTCCATGTGTCGGGGCTCGGGGATCGGGATTGGGGGTTCGGTTGTCGGTTGTCGGTGGTCGGGTTCAATCTTGCGGGGGTTCTTTGAGACGGGCGTGTAGCCGTGTCAGCATTTTGGCGACGCGCTCTGTCGTTTGCAGTACGGCCTCCACAGACGCGCTGGACAATAGCTCCGCGTCCCGAGCAAGCAACACGAGCGTCTCAAGTTCGGCTGCGGATCCTCTCGCGATGCTAACAAAGTGCGCATAATCCTTGCGCGTGGCGCGGGCGTGTCCTTCGGCGATATTCGCCGCGATTGAGACGGCTGCGCGCAACATTTGGCCGGTGAGCCGAAATTCTTCCTGTTTCGGCATGAGCCGCGCAAGCGCATAGACATCCCGCGCCAACGTCATCGACACCTTCCAAACGTCGAGTTCCCGGTGACTCTGCATGGCCGCGCCCAATCCCGATCCCCGAGCCCCGATCCCCGAACCTCACATCTTCTTCTTCAGCGGCGCCAAATCCGGGAAGTTGGGGTCGCGTTTTTGCGCTTTGGCGGCGAAGGCTTCGGCCATGTGCGGGGGCGAGAACATGCCGGTTTGCCAAGTGGCGATGTAGTCGAGGCCATCGGCGATGGAATGGTCGCGCGCGTAATTGATCATACGCTTGGAGCCCGCCACCGCCACCGGCGCTTTGGTGGCGATCTCACGCGCCAGTTCGAGCACATGCGCGAGCATGGCTTCCTGCGTCGCGAACACCTCGTTGACGAGGCCGATCTCCTTGGCCTTCTGCGCCGGCAGACGGCGGCCCGCATAGGCAAGCTCGCGCACCCAGCCTTGCGGGATCAGATGACACAGACGCGGGAAGGTGCCGACATCGGCGGTCATGCCGATATTGATCTCGGCAATCTGGAAAAACGCGTCTTCGGTCGCGTAGCGGATATCGCAGGCGGAAACCATGTCGACGCCCCCGCCGATGCAGCCGCCCTGGATCGCGGCGATGACGGGGACGCGCGCATTGTCGAGGCAGGAAAAGCTGTCCTGCAGCGTCAGCACGAATTGGCGGAACGATTCCGCGCGCGTGTGCTGATCGCCGCCTTGCGCGGTGATGCTTTCGCCGTCGGTGAAGACGGAGATGTCCATGCCGGCGGTGAAGTGCTTGCCGGTGGAGGACAGCACGATCACGCGCGCCTTGGCGTTGTCGTTGATGTCGCGAACGATCGCCGGCAGCTCGTTCCAGAACGCGCGGTTCATCGCGTTGAGCGCTGCGGGGCGATTGAGGACGATGTGGGCGACGTTGTTTTCGATGCTGACGGAAAAGCAGGTTGTCTCGGTCATGGGGCGCGCCTCCTGGGCGCATGGCTAGCACGGCTGCAAGCGGCGGTCGCGCCATCGCGTTACGGAAATCAGGGCATGCGGGTGCGTTCGCCGGCAGGCGTGGAGAGCAGGGGACGCGGGTTTGCGCGCCGAAGAAGTGCGCCGTTGTTTCGGCGCTTTATGACGCGGAAGCCCGCGTCCCGGCGAGAGCAGGATCACCGGCGCCGTCGCCGGAGGTTTTTCACTCCGGGAGGCGGCTCGGCCGGCGGCGTGCGGGTTGCCGTGTTCGCGGCAATCCCCGGTGCGTCTTCCCGCGTTTGACGCGGGCCTCTGCGCAGCTGCGAACTCCGTCCGTTTTGCCGTGGCGCCCAGCCCCGGCGCGTGACGGAAACATCCGCGCTTCACGCTCTCTCGCACCGCTTCACGTCAGCTCGAACAGGGCGCCGACTGCTCTCCGGGTGAAGCGATGGGCGCAGTGTACGCCGCCTGCGGGAGGGGGCGGATAGATTTTGGCGGGGGTGTTGCGTACGCATATCGGTGGCCACGCGTGAACAGCGAAAAAGCGTGGCGAGCTGTCGGAACCGGCGAATGCGGCTCGTCCTCGGTCTGGGCTCGCAAGGAGCCAGATGAGGGGAAACACGGCATGACTGAATTAGTCCTCACCACCTATGATTGGGTTCCTGACGCCCCGCGCGGGTACGTACGCGACCTGCGCGTGCGATGGGCGCTCGAAGAGGCCGGCTTGCCGTATCGCGTCGAGAGCACGCCGTTCCGCGATCGCAAAGACGAACATTTTGCGCATCAGCCATTTGGCCAGACGCCGTGGCTCACCGATGGAGGCGTCTCGATCTTCGAGAGTGGTGCAATCATGTTGCATCTCGGCGAAAAGAGCGAAGCCTTGATGCCAGCCGATACGCGCGGCCGCAGCGAGGTCATCGAATGGGTGTTTGCGGCGCTGAACTCGGTGGAGATGGCAAGCTTGCCGTGGTCGCTCTTCCACTTTTCGGGAGATACAAGTTCGCAATCCTTCCAGCTGTTCGACAATTTCCTCAAAGCTCACCGCCTCGCGCACATCGAGCCGATCCTCGCGCAGCGTGAATGGCTAGCTGGCGGCTTCTCCGTTGCTGACATCCTCATGGCGGATGTGTTGCGACTGGTTGCCCGGTTCGACGGGCTGTCGGCATATCCCGATTGTCGCGCCTACGTCGCGCGCGCCACCGCCCGTCCGTGTTTCTTGAAAGCTCACGCGGACCAGCTGGCGCATTTTGCCAAGGCAGATTGATCGCTGCCGGTGAAGGCCAAACGTCAGCGGAACAGAGCCCGTCCCTCGGTGCTCTCGACCCGTCCGCGGAGTGCGCGGCTGACAACCCCTAAGCAGCGCCGCCGCATTTTGCCACGATGGCATCCCCGTCGCTTGCCTGCTAGGCACGCGGCCATGAGCACGCTTCCGCCTTGTCCCGCCTGTGGTTCGGCCTTCACGTACGAAGATGGACCGCTGTTGATCTGCCCCGAGTGCGCGCACGAATGGTCGCCGGCTGCGCAGGAAACGGCGGAAGTCGCCGACGTGATCCGCGATGCGAACGGGGCGGTGCTGGCCGACGGCGACACCGTCACCGTGATCAAGGACCTGAAGATCAAAGGCTCGTCGCAGGTGGTGAAGGTCGGCACCAAGGTGAAGAACATCCGCCTCGTCGGCGGCGATCACGACATCGATTGCAAGATCGACGGCATCGGCGCGATGAAGCTGAAGTCTGAGTTCGTGCGGAAGGTTTAGCGCTAGGCGAACACAACGCCGGTCAGTACGGCCGCGTAGTGCGCGCCGGCGGCGGCGATGACGAAGCCGTGCCAGATGGCGCGGCGGAACGGCAGGCTCTCCCAAACATAGAACGGCACGCCGATGGTGTAGAGCAGGCCGCCAACCGCGAGCAGGATGAGACCGACCAGCGGCACAGTCTGGAGCAGCGGCCCCATCGCCGCGACCACGAGCCAGCCGAGCAGAACGTAGAACGCGATCCAGACGCGCTTGCCGATGCCAGGCAGGAACAGCTTGCCGGCGGCGCCAATCAGCGCCAGCGCCCAAACGATGGTGGTCATGGAAATCGCCCAGGCGCCGTCGAAACGGATCGTGGTGAAGGGCGTGTAGGTGCCGGCGATCATCAGGAAGATGGCGGCGTGGTCGAAGCGGCGCAGCAGCGCCTTGCGCTTGGGGCTCTCGGTCAGATTGTAGGCCATCGAGCAGCCGATCATGGTCATCACGCAGAGCGCATAGACCAGCACGGCGCTGGTCATCGGCAATCCGCCCCGCCAGATGGCCAGGCCCAGCCCGACGCCGACCGCGAACGTGAACAGCATCAACGCCACGCCATGCAGCCAGCCGTCGACCAGCTTTTCCAGGCGGGTCGGGTAGTGCGGCTTGGGCAGAAGATCGGCGAGCGTCATGGAACCACATGGCAGGCCGGGCGGGGCCTTGGGAAGCAACACTTGGTGACGGATTGTTTCGGGCGCCAGCGCGCCAGCGTGGGGTGCTAGGATTAGCCGCATGCAGAATCAGACCCGCCGCGCGCTTGTGCTCCTGCTGGCCGCAACGGCAGCCTCGCCGGCGCTGGCGCAGCAGCCCTTGCTCGACAGCCTGACCCAAGCTGACGCTGGCCGCGGCGTTCGCGAAGCGCTGCGCCTGGCCGCGACCGGCGCCACCGGCCGGCTCGGCCGCGCCGACGGTTTCTGGGGCGATACCCAGGTGCGCATTCCGTTGCCGGGGATGCTCGGCCAGAGCCAGCGCACACTGCGCGGGCTTGGCATGTCGGCGCCGCTCGATCAGCTGCAGGAAAGCCTCAATCACGCGGCAGAATCGGTGATGCCCGAAGCGGGGCGTCTGTTCACCGACGCGATCCGCACCATCACCATCGGCGATGCGATCCAGATCGTGCGCGAGGGCGAAAACTCGGCGACCACTTATCTGCGCGGCCGCACCGAGCCGCGTCTCACCACGCTGTTGCGTCCGCCGATGACGCAAGCGCTGACGCAATCGGGTGCGTTTACGTTAATGCGCATGGCGCTGCGCGAAGTTGGCCTCGCCAGCATGACCAGCGATCTGCGCACCGAAGTGATCAATTTCTCGACCACGAAAGCGCTCGACGGGTGTTTTCACTACATCGCCCAGGAGGAGCGTGCGATCCGCCGCGATCCGGTGCGGCGCACGACCGATATTCTTAGGCGCGTGTTTGGGTCCTGATGAACGACGTTTCGGCCACCAGCTTCAGGCGCGTCAGTTTCGAAGTGCGCGGCGGGCGCATGGCGGGCATCGCCTTCGGCGCTGCAACGCCAAACCCCGACATCGTCTTCATGCACGCCACCGGCTTCAACGCGATGACCTATCGCACGCTGCTGGCGCCGCTCGCAGAGAAATTCCACGTGCTCGCGCTCGATGCGCGCGGGCATGGCCGCACGCAATTGCCAGCCAGCGTGTTCGGCTACACTTCCTGGAACCGTCATCGTGACGACCTGATCGCCGTGCTCGAGCACTTCACCGCGCCGGTGACGCTGGCGGGGCATTCGATGGGGGCGATGGTCAGTCTGCTGACGGCCGGCAAGCGCGCCGATCTCGTCTGCGCCCTGGCGCTGATCGAGCCGGTGATCTTGCCGGCTGCCGGTTATGCCTTCGCGCAATTGCCGTTCGGGCCGCTGATTCAGCGCGGCACGTTCCCGCTGGCGCGCGGGGCGCTGAAGCGGCGCAACAATTTTGCGTCGCGCGCGGAGGCGGCAGCGGCATTCACCGGGCGCGGCGTGTTCAAGACGTTTCCGCCGGAGATGGTCGCCGATTATGTCGAGGATGGCCTCGTGGAGGACGGCAAGGGCGGCTTCAAACTCGCCTGCGCGCCGCGCTTCGAGGCGGCGACCTATTGCGCCCAGCGGCACGATCCGTGGGGCGCGCTGCGGCGCGTTACCGATCCGCTGGTGATGCTGCGCGCGGAGAAGAATTCCACCATCAGCGAAGCGTCGATGCATCGCATCGCCGCGATCAAGCCCGATGCGCGCCTCGCCACCGTCGAAGGCGCCAGTCACATGCTGCCGATGGAACGCCGCGACCGCGTCCGCGCCGCGATCGAAACCGCCGCGCTGCTCGGCAAAGCCGGGCGCAAATATCACGACGCTTTGGACTGATATGGAGCGCCGGCGTCCGCGCCGGCTCGTGTGCGGCGTCGCCCTTCGACAGGCTCAGGATGACGCTTTCAATGGTTCGCTCAAATCGCGCCTGCCTGAGCCTGTCGAAGGCTGACGCGAAGCTTTGCCGGCGGGGACGCCGGCGCTCCATATCACACTGCCAGTTTCACCACGCGGGATTGCAGCCGTGCGCGCGCTTCGGGCGGCGGGGCGATGGCTTTGCGTGTCTTGGTGTCGAACGTCAGCGCTACCGCTTCCATGCTGGCCCAGGCGGCGCCGCTCTCGGGATCGCACAGCCAGTGGACGATGCGCAGCGTTTTCTCGCCGACCTCGACAACGCCTGAATAGACCTCGATCAGTTCGCCCGCGCGCGGAAAGCGGCGGAAGATGATGCGCGCTTCAACCACCGCGCCCGCGGGCTCGGCGTTGTTGGCCGCGCCAGCCTCTTCGCGCCAGCCGGAGAGCAGGTTCGGCACCGAATCCGAGATACGGCCGATGAATTGCTCGCCGCGCAGACGCCCGAACGCGTCGCATTGATCGGGGCTCGCCATCGTGCCGCCAATGCGCTTGGCCCCGAGCGCGATGGCGCCGTCGCGCGAGGCCTTGCTCGGCGGCTTGCTCAGATCGATCGAACGCGGCTTGGCGTGCTCAGGCAGGGCGCAGGCGAGCCGCTGCGCCGCCGCGCGTGAGCGCGAAGACCACGGAAACGGGCGCAGGCCGCGCGCGGTGACGTGGCTGACCTTGAGTGTGAAGCACGAAGAGGGCGCGCCGTCGCCGTGACGCATGTCGAGGCAAAGCGTGGCTTCGTCCTCGCCGAGCGCGACAACGCCGCCATGCATCACCAGCGGTGCGCCGGGGCGCGCTTCCTTGAGGAAGCGGACATGCGCTTCGCGCGGCAGCAGCGTGGAGCCGGCGGCCTCGGTGAAGGCGCGCGGCACGTCGAGCGCGCGGGCCATGTGCCCAAGCCCAATCATCGCGCGCTCAAGATGAAAGCGGACATTCAAGTGTCCGCCTTCATCGCATTCCCAAGTGTTGACGCTGCCTTGATAGAGCGGCGCCGGCAGCGGCGCTGGAGCTGTTGTCATGCGGCCTTCGCGCATTGGGCGCAGAGCCCGCTAGCTTCGATCATGGTGCGGTTGATGGTGAAGCCGTCGCGGCGCGCGGCTTCGGCGAGATCGACGAGCGCGTGGCCGGCGTCGAATTCTTCAGCGCCGCCGCACTTCTCGCAGATGAGGAAGATGGTCGAGCGCTGACAGGCGCCGACATCGCAGGCGACGAACGCGTTGAGGCTCTCGATGCGATGGGCAAGACCCATGCGGACGAGAAAATCGAGCGCGCGATAGATGGTCGGCGGCTTGGCCTGCTTCTCGGCGTCGATCAGCGGCAAGAGGTCATAGGCCTTGGCCGGCCCGTGCTGGTCGAGCAGCAATTCGAACACGCGCCGGCGCAGCGGCGTCAGGCTCTCGCCGGCGGCAGCGCAGCGCTTCTCGGCTTCCGCCACGTGGTGGGTGCGGTCGTGCGCATGGGACATGGAACGCATGATTGCAGGCTCTGTCTTTCCCGCAAGGTGGGGATGTTCGCGTGGAATTCGAGCGATGAGAACTTTACAGGAACATCGGCGTATGTCATGAATTGGAACATTCAGGGAACTTGAACGAGGGGGCTCAGCATGAGCGAAGCGATTTTCCGTGGTGTTTCAGGCCGCTTGCACCGCTTCACCGTGCACCGCCCGGATGCGCATTTTGCTTCTGCGCCGGCCGTTTATTGCTTTGCCCGCCCGGGCCCGGGCGGCCGCGGCTGGACCCCGCTCTTCCTCTCGCGCACCGGCGACCTCTCCAAGCGCCTGGCCGCACACGAGCAATGGCCCGAAGCCCAATTGCTGGGCGCGACGCACATCCTGGTCTGCGACCACGACGAGCGCGACGCGCGCGAATACGTCGAATCCGACCTCGCCCAAGCACTGAAGCCGGTCATGAACGGCCCGTTCTTCGAAGCCGAACTGGTGCAAGCGGCCGAAGGCGCAGGCGTGCGCTTGGTTTGGGCGGCGTGAAGCGATGCGTGAGGAAGCTGGCGGTTGGACCTACATCCTCGCCAGCGCCCGCAACGGCACGCTCTACACCGGGTCCGCACGCTCACTTGCCGCCCGCATCGAGCAGCATCGCCAGGGGCAGCTTTCGAGCTTCACACGCAAGTATGGGGTGACCGGGCTTGTCTGGTTCGAGGCGCATGATGGCGTTGCGGCCGCGTACAAGCGTGAGCAGCAAATCAAGCGTTGGCGCCGTGCCTGGAAGCTTGCGCTGATAGAGAAGCTGAATCCGCGGTGGGAAGATTTGTATCCGTCGGTCGCGGGTTTTGGTCCGGCGCTTGAAGTGGTCCTTCAGTCAAAGCTCGAACCGCGTTTCCCGGCCAAGCCCCGGACTTGATCCGGGGCGCGAGCCGGGAGCCAGAGCTGCTGGCGAAAGCGGGCTTGGTTCTGGATCCCGGATCACCCCCCGGCTTTCGCCGGGGCTGCGTCCGGGAAGCGTGCTTGGCCGGAGATTCACCGCACCGGCCTTGGCCGCGGCGGCGGCGGCTCAGGGTGGGGCGCGGTTTGGGCGGGCAGGAGCGCGGCGGCGGATTGGGCGGCGCGGGTGAGTTGGATGAACTCGGCGCGCCAGCCGAACTCGTCGCGTCCGCGCGCGCCCTGGGCGAGGTTCAGCACATCGTCCCAGCCATAGCCGCGATCGAGATAAGGATCGCCGCGCAAGAGCTGGCCGTAGCCGGCCACAGCCGTGGCCCAGCGCGCCGATTCATTCGCCGCGCTGATGTTGGCGACGGCGTCGCCATCGGTGATCGGCCGTTCGATCAGACGCGACGTGTCGGCGCCCGGCAGCTTGTAGCGGATGCGCAGGAAGGCGAGTTCGCCGGTGGTTGAAGCAGGCGCGGCGCCTTGCTGATAGCGCAGCGGGTCGGTGAAGGTGCGCCCGCCGACCGGGGTGATCTCATAGATCGCCGTCACGGCATGGCCCGCGCCGATTTCGCCGGCGTCGACCTGGTCGTTGTTGAAATCCTCACGCCGCAGCATGCGCGTCTCGTAGCCGATCAGGCGATACTCGGCGACGCGCCGCGGATTGAACTCGACCTGGATCTTCACGTCGTTGGCGATCGAGAACATGTTCGAAGCCATCTCGTCGCGCAGCACGCGGCGGGCTTCGTTCAGCGTGTCGATATAGGTGGCGACGCCGTTGCCGTTCTGCGCCAGGCGCTGCATCAGCGCGTCGTTGTAATTGCCGCCGCCGAAGCCGAACACGGAGAGGTAAATCCCCGTCTCGCGCTTGCGCGAGATGAAATCCTGCAGCTGCTGGGGATCGTTGATGCCGACATTGAAGTCGCCATCGGTGGCGATGATGACGCGGTTGACGGCGTTGCGGTTGAAGTTCTGCTCGGCCAACGAATAAGCGAGGCGCAGGCCTTCGCCGCCCGCGGTCGAGCCGCCGGCATGCAGATTGTCGAGCGCGGCGAGGATGCGCGCATGCTGATCGCCCGGTGTCGGATCGAGCACGGCGCCGGCGGCGCCGGCATACACCACGATCGACACGCGATCGCGCGCATTGAGCTGATCCACCAGCATGCGGAAGCTCTGCTGCACCAGCGGCAGCTTGTTCGGCTCACCCATCGAGCCGGAGACGTCGAGCAGCATCACCAGGTTCAGCGGCGGGCGCTCGCGCGGGACGATGTTGTAGCCTTGCAGGCCGATATGCACGAGCTGGCGCCCTTCGGCCCAAGGCGAAGGCGCGACGGTGACGCTGGTGGAGAAGGGCTGCTCGCGCGTTTGCGGCAGCGGATAGTCATAGCGGAAATAATTCACTAGCTCTTCGATGCGCACGGCGTCGCGCGGGGGCAGACGGCCTTCGTTGAGGAAACGGCGCACGTTCGAGTAGGAGGCGGTGTCGACGTCGATCGAGAAGGTTGAAACGGGATCCTCGGCGACGACATGGATCGGATTGACCTCGACGTCTTCGTATTGTTCGCGGTCGACATCGCCCGGCATCGGCTGCGTCGCGGTTTGCGCGTAAGGCGCGGCGAGCCCAACGGCTGCGCGTCCAGCGCCCATCTCGTACGCCACCATCGGCGGCGGTGGTGGAGGCGCAGGCGGCGGTGGCGGCGGTGTTGGCGGAATCTGCGATGCGCAGGCGGCAAGGAAGAGCGCGCACAACAGACTTGCGCGCTTAGCGCGTGTAAACATGGATGGTCCTCCCCAAGCCGTCCGGACACGGTGATTTCGGCACAATCAAGCCAGCGCGTGGATCGTGGTCAAGTCATGGCGGGTGCGCGGCGATTTGCGCACGCGCCTCAAAATCACGCGCTTGTGTGAGTACGTTCAATAGACGGGCGGCAGCGTGCGCACCGAGACGCCTTCAAGCCGCAGCACGCCGTTATTGGCGTCGACATCGAGCGTGATGTCGTCGCCGCTGAGCGCAAACGCGGTGGCGAGCAGGCCGATGGCGCTGCGCGCATCGTCGCTGACATTCTCGCCGCGCGCGATCGCTTGCAGCACCGGTCCGGGACGCTCGATCGGCAGCGTCAGCGCGCCTTGCAGACGGCGCTCGGCGTCCAGCGAGCCTTCGCCGCGCCCGGTCGTTTCGAGCGGTCCCCAGTTCAGCACCAGCGCCTCGAAGCGCAGCTTGCCGCCGGCTTCGCGCCAAGGCCCAAGCGGGTCGCCTTCCGCGCCTTTGCTGAGAGCGGCGGCTTGCTCCACCACGATAGCGGCGCGCAGCGCGGCGATGTCCTGGCCGAAGGCTTCGAAACTGCGCACGGGCCGCGGCAGCGTCAGCGCCTGGGCATCGAAAGCGATTTGGTATTGGCCCGCCGCGCGCGGATCGGGACGCACGTTGAGTACGAGCTTGCGCGCCCGCAGCACGCCTTCCTTGGCGGGGTCGTCGAGCACCAGATTGTCGGCTTCGATGCCGGCTACGGCTAAGGCGCCGCCGCTTGTGCGCCAGCTGGCGATCAGCGTGTCGGCGCTGATGTTGGTGACTTCGCCATTGCTGCGCGCAACCGCGATCGGCGCGCGCGCCTTGAAGATGATGTGCTGCGGGTTGAGCAACTCGACGTGCATTTCCGCCAGCGTCGTCGTCGCGCGCCAGCCGCCGCGCGCAGGCGCGTAGCTGACATCGTGCACCTCAAGCCGCAGCAGGGCGGGAAAGCCGTGCCGCGTGATCTCTCCGATCGAGGCGCTGGCGCCAGTGGCGCTCTGTTCGGTCACCAGCGCGCGCAAGCGTTGCTCGGCGCTGTTGGCGGCAATGTTCCAGTACGCCACCCAGCCCGCTGCGATCAGCGCGAAGATCGCCCAGGGAATGATCAGCCAAATCCGCTTCATGGTTTCACGCTGCGCCGCTTCTCCGGCGGCAGTAAGGCTTGGCTCTCGGTTTCGATCCGGTGCTCGAGTTCGCGCATGAATTCATCGCGCGGCAGGCCTGCAGGGATCGGCGGCAGCACTTTGATGGTGACGTGGCCGGGCGAGCGCATGATGCCTTTCGGCTTCCAGATCAGCCCGGTGTTGCAGGCGATCGGCGTCACCGGGATGTTGAGGTCCTTGTACATCGCGGCGATGCCTGGCTTGTAATCGGGCGGAGCATCGAGCGCTTGGCGCGTGCCTTCGGGAAAGATCAGCACTTGCCGCCCCTTGGCGACAGCGTCGCGCGCGCCGCGGACGATGCTCTTGAGCGCCTTGGCGTGACCGCCGCGATCGACCGCGATCTGATTGCGCTTCAAGTACGAGCCCATCACCGGCGTGCCGGCGAGTTCGGCTTTGTAGATGAACACCGGGCGCGACAGGATCAGCGCCGGCGCGACCGTGTCGAGCATCGATTGATGCTTCATCGCGATCAGCGCGCCGCCCTGGGGCACGTTCTCCAAGCCTTCGAAGCTGACGCGCGCGCCGACGATCCAGCGCAGGCCCCAATTGATCGCACGACCCCAACTGCGCAGTGCGGTCCAGACATGGCGCTCGTCCATCAGCACGAACGGCCACAGCACAAGGCCGATGACCGCCATCGAGCCATAGAGCCAGATCACGAAGAGGATCGAACGCAGCGCTTTCATGATTTGGCTTTGTCGTCCTCGTGCGGCGCGCCGCGGCCAAGATTGATGAGGCCTTCGCGGCCGCGGATGACCAGATACTTCAGATATTCCGCGCCGAGCCGGCCAGCCGCGCCGATATCGCGCCGCCACAGCGCCGGATCGGTCCAGCGCGTGCGCACCGGATAGGGATATATCTCGACATCGGGCAACGCCAGCTGCAGCTCAGTCTGCGAGCGCGGCATGTGATAATCGTCGGTGACGAGGATGAGGCTGGTATAGCGCCGCCGCCGCGCCCAATCGGCGGTCTCGGCGGCGTTGCCAAGCGTATCGTCGGCGGTGCGGCCGATATCGATGCAGCATCGGCCAAGTTCGTCGTCGACGTTCAGCACCGCGTACAATTCGTGATCGGTGACGATGCGGTTGACGCCGGAGATGAGCAGGCGCGCGCCTCTGTGCTCCTTCAGCAAGCGCACGCCGGCGGCGAGACGTTCGTTGGAGCCGCCAGTGAGCGCGACAATCGCATCGGCGCGTGGGGGCGGGGCGGGATCGGCGCGCACATCGTCTGCGAATTCCCAGAAGCCGGCCACGAACGCCAGCACGGCGAGGATCGCGACCCAAATGGCGAGGACGCGCATCAGCCCAGTCTCGCGGCCTGGCCGTGGAAGTAGCCGGCCGCAGCGCGTGCGCCCGCGCCCGCTGCAATCGCCGCGCCCAGCGGGGCGGCGACGATGGGGGCGTAATCGATCGGCAGAATCATGGCGGCCAAAGTCTCGACGCTCGCGCCGGGAATGGCCAGCAACAACACGACGAATGCCACAGCGCCAGCGAGCACGCCGCCGGTCAACCCAGCATAAAGGCCAAGCACCGCCGCTTCGTCGGCGACGCGTCCGGCGGCCTGGCTGCGGGTGGCGCCGAGGTCGCACATGACGGTGACCAGTTCGCGCCGCCGCGCCGCCAGCCCGCGCGCGGCCAGTGAGACGATCAGCGCCATCACCAGTGCGAACGCGACAGCGCCCAAGAGCGCGGCGGTGCGTACTGCGCGGCTGACGCCGCCGCCAGCCGCGCCTTGCGGCGCCGTCACAACGTCCGCGGTGATGCCGCTTTGCGCCAGCCATGCTGTCAGGTCGCCGGCGATATCGGTGTTGGCGCTCTCGGGCGAAAGCTCGATCTCGATCAGGCGCAGCGCCGGGATGTCAGCGGGGTTGACCGGCTCGCCGCCCCATTGCCGCAGCACTTGCGCGGCGCGCTCGCTGGTCATCACCGAGGCGGCGGTGACGTGCGGCGCCTGCATCAGCGCGGCCTGGGCCGCCGCCATCGCCGCGGGGTCCTCCGGGGCCAGCACCTGGACGATGGCGTAGCTGCCGCGCTGGGTCTCGTAGGCGACGGCGAGACGGTCGACCGCGCGGGCGGCAAGGCCGGCCGCTGCTGCGGCAAAGGTGGCGAACACGAGCGTCCAGAACAGCGCCCGTTCCATGCCGGAGAGGGCGTTCTTCACTCGGTCGCCTCCGGCGCGTGGGCTGGAGCAGGGGCGGGCGTGAGACGGCCCCGCTCGATGCGCCAGCGCTCCATTGGCGCGGCATCGGCGAGATCCTCGTCCTGGCTGGCGATAATCACGCCGGCGCCGACGCGGCGCATCTCCGCCAGCAATCGCACGACGCGGCGCCCGTCCGCGGGCGACATGCCTGCAGTGGGATCGTCAGCCAGGATCAGGTGCGGCTTGCCCGCCAGCGCGCGGGCGATGGCGGCGCGGCGGCGCTCGGCGTTGGAGAGGCGCTCGATCGGCAGATCGGCGGCTTCGGCGATGCCGACGAATTCCACAAGTTCGCGCACGTCGCCGGCATAATCGCGGGCGCGCCGGCCCATCATGCGCAGCGGCAAAGCGATGTTCTCGAACGCGCTCCAATGCTCAACGAACACAGGGTTTTCAGCGACATAGCCGATGCGGCGCTTGGCTTCAGCGCGCGCACGGGCGCTCGATCTGGCGACGTCGACGCCGAGAATTAAAGCGCGTCCAGAACGCGGCTGCAGCGCTAGCCGCAACAGGTGCATCAACGTAGTCTTGCCAGCGGCGGCGGGCCCTGTAACGAGCGCGACTTCTCCTGCACGCGCCTCGAAATCGATCCCCATCAGAACGGTGGCGGGCCCATAACCGGCGTCCACGTTTGAGAGGCGGACCAAGATTCCGCGCTCGAACAGCTCAAGGTCAGGATTTGTTAACCGGGCCATAACTGGACAAGCTTAATAGAATCAATGCACCGAGATGACTCACTGGGGCAGCTGAACGTACCGTTATCATGATCCTTACCTGCACGTCTTGCTCGACACGCTATTACGCTGACGACGCGGCGATCGGCCCGACCGGCCGGACCGTCCGCTGCGCCGCGTGTGGCTTCTCGTGGTTCGCCGAACCGCAACTTGAGCTGCGTACCGCTGCGGAAGGCGCTGAACCGCCCGCCGCCGCCGCGCCGGCCCAGGAGCCGCTGACGCGCGAGCGGGTGGAGCGGCTTCGCCGCGCCGCCGAACAGCCGGGTCCCGCGCCATCGGCTGCGGCCAAGTTCCGGGCTCAGCAGGCTGAGCGCATGCGCCGCGAACGGGCGCGCGCCGCGCTGGTGGTCTGGGGCGCTACGGGCGCTGCGCTGGCGGCTTCGGCCACGGGCGCGATCGCGTTCCGTCAGGACGTCGCTGAGATTTGGCCGCGCTCGGCCAGCGCCTTCGCTGCGCTTGGGCTCGATGTGAACGTCTATGGCCTTGAGTTCTACGACCTCGGCGTCGAGCGTGCGTTCGATGGCGCAACGCCGGTGCTGCTGGTGTCGGGCGAAGTGCGCAATATCGGCCGCGACGACAAGCTCGTGCCGCCGGTGCGCGTCACGCTGCGCGACACGCGCTCGCATGAAATCTTCCAGGTCGTGAACGCGATCACCGATCAGCCGGTGGAAGCCGGCGCGGCGGTGCCGTTCCAGATTCGCGTCGAGAACCCGCCGGCGGATGCTGTCGATCTCGAAGCGACGTTCGCCAGCTTCTCCGAGCTTTCGGTGGCCGAAGGCGCGCCGCGCGTATCGCCGAGCGCTGCTGCGCCGGAAGAGCCGCTCGTGCTCGATCAGCCGGTAGGCGACGCGCACGCAGCGCCGACGGTGAGCGAACTCGGCCCGATCGAAGGCTTGCGCCAAACCAACGGCTGAGACGCGCTTGCGCGTCCTTCTGTCTGAAGCGGAGATCGCCGAGCGGATCGAGCGTCTGGCCGATCAGCTTGTACAAGTCGATGATCAATGGACGGTGGTCGCGCTGCTACAGGGCGCGATCCCGTTTACCGCTGACCTGATGCGCGCGTTCGAGCGGCGCGGGCGTCATCCGCTCTACGACTCACTTTGGCTCGAAAGCTATCGCGATGCGCGCGAAAGCTCGGGCAAGGTTGTCGTGCGCGCCGACATCTCGCGTTCGGTCGAGGGGCGGCCGGTGCTGATCCTCGACGACGTGTTCGACAGCGGCCGCACCATTGCCTTCGCCAAGGCGCATCTGGCCGCCAAAGGCGCAACGCAGACGCTTGCCTGCGCGTTCGTGCGCAAACCGCAGGCGATGGGCGAGCCGATCGACGCCATCGGCTGGGACGCGCCGGGCGATTTTCTGGTCGGCTACGGTATGGACGACAAAGGTCGCTATCGCGGCTTGCCGTACATCGCCGCGATCGAGGCCTAACTGCGCCGCGCGAAGTGCAGATCGAGCGAGCCGTTGGCGCCATCCGGCAAGCGCAGCTGCAGATCTGTCCCGCTGACAGCGAATTGCGCGGCCACCTCGCCAATGCGTCCGCACGAATAGCTGAGGCGGGTCTGCGGCGTGTCGGTGAGCGTTGCGGTCCAACGATCGGTGTAGCCGTTGCTTGGATCGGCCCCGGCCCAGTTAAGCGTAACGACGCCGGAAGAGGCTTCCGCCACCTCAAGCGCGACCGCGCGCGTGCCGGTCCAGCCGGTCGCTGCGCCGATGCGGCGGGCGCTGGTAAGATCGTAGAGGCCTGGCGGGATCGCGCCGCCGCGCAGATCGGCGGAAGCGACCGCCGCCAAAGGTTCTTGCACCGCGATCTGACGCGCAGCATCGGGCGCGAGGCTGTTGCAGGCGATCTCCGCCGGCGGCGGGGCAGGCGGCGTCTCGTCCTGTTTTTGCTGAGCAGGCGGCGAGCAAGCCGCGAGCATCGCGGCAACAGCCGCCGCCGCCAAGAGCGTGCGCATGGGAACCTCCAGCGAAGCCGCGATCAGACGCGCGCGGCTGGGCGCGGTCAAGCGGCCGGCTGCGTCCCTTACGGCGTCGAGTTGAAGATGCCCAATTCTTCTTCGTTCATGTCCGGACCGAAGTCGGCGAACAGCGGCGTCGACAGATAGCGCTCGCCGGTGTCCGGCAGCATCACCAGGATGTTCGCGCCCTTCGGCGCATCCTTGGCGATTTCGAGCGCGCCCGCGAAGGTCGCGCCGGCGCTGATGCCGACGAAGATGCCTTCCTTCGTCGCCAATTCCTGGCTGGCGCGGATCGCGTCGGGGCCGGCGATCGAGATCAGCTTGTGGATGCGCGCAGGATCCACCTCGCTGGTGATCTGCGGGATGAAATCCGGCGTCCAGCCTTGCACCGGGTGCGGCTTCCAGGCCGGATGGCTGCCGGCGGGCGTGCCGTCGGCGTGGCGCTCCTGCGGCGCGCCGCTTTGCAGCAGCGGCGCATCGGCCGGTTCGCAGACGACGATCTTCGTCTTCGGCATCTTCTTGGCCAGCACGCGCGAAACGCCGTTGAGCGTGCCGCCGGTGCCGTAGCCGGTGACCCAGTAATCGAGCTTGTCGTTCTTGAAGTCTTCGAGAATTTCGACAGCAGTGGTGCGCGCGTGCATGTCGGGATTGGCTTCGTTCTCGAACTGGCGGGTCAGGAACCAGCCGTGCGTGCGCGCAAGCTCTTGCGCTTTGGTCACCATGCCGGTGCCGCGCAAAGCCGCGGGCGTTGTGATCACCTTGGCGCCGAGGAAGCGCATCAAGCGGCGGCGCTCGATGCTGAACGTCTCCGCCATCGTCACCACCAGCGGATAGCCCTTCGCCGCGCACACCATGGCCAAGCCGATGCCGGTATTGCCGCTGGTGGCTTCGACCACGGTCTGCCCGGGCTTCAACGCGCCCGATTTTTCCGCCGCTTCGATCACGCCGAGCGCGAGGCGATCCTTGACCGAACCGAGCGGATTGAAGGCCTCGATCTTGACCCACACGTTCACGTGCGGCGGCGCGAGGCGGTTGATCTTGACGACCGGCGTGCGGCCAATGGTTTCAAGGATGTTGTTGTAGCGGGCCATGCCGTCCTCTTGGAGCTGAAGCCGGCAAAATCGGCCTTCCCGGGGAGCGGCGCAACTAAAGTCTGGGGTTAGCTGCCGCCAAAGCGATCGAGCAGGCGGCGCAGATATTCGCGTTCCGCTTCCGGCCGGTTCGGGTCTTGGGCGCGGCGGCGGATTTCGTCGAAGATTTCCCGGGCGCGAACCGGGTCGCTTTGCGCCGGGATGTTGGCGCCGCCATCGCCGGCATTGGCGCCGGAGGTGGCGCGCCCGAGCGGGTCGCGCCCGGCGCCTTGGTCGCTGCGTTGACCGGCGCTGCTTTCGCGGCCGCGGTCGCGCATTTCTGCGGCCAGCGCTTCAGCGCCTTCGCGGAGTTGGTCGAGCGCTGCGGTTTGCGCCGCTTCGGCGCCTTCGAAATCGCCGCGGCGCAGCGCGTTCTCGGCCCGCTGCATCGCTTCGCCTGCGGCGTTGAGCTGTTCGCTTGGCGCAGCGCCGGCTTCATCGGCCATGCGTTGCGCCGCATCGAGCCCTTGGCGGATTTGCGCCTGGCGTTGGGCCAGTTCGTCGCCGCCTTCGCCGCCTTGCTGCTCGCCACCGCTGCCGCCCTGGCCTTGGCGCTGCTGTTGCTGCTGCGTTTGATCGCGCAGCGCGCGCTGTTCGCCCATCGCCTCGGACAGCTGATCCATGCTCTGCTGCATCTGCTGCTCTTGCTGGCCTTCGCCCTCGCCGCCCTGGCTCTCGCTCAGCTGCACGTCGAGATTGGAGAGGATGCCGGCCAGCATTTGCAGCATGCGCTGCGCCTCTTCGTTGCGGCCTTGGCGGGAGAGTTCTTCCACCTGGCGCAACAGATCTTCGATGTCGTTCTGGCTGAGCTGGGTGGTGTCCTGCGTGTCCTCCATGTTGGAGCGCTCGCCATTGCGCATGGCTTCTTGGATCAGCGCCTGCATGTAATTGTCGGTGGCGCGGCGCAGCGCTTCCAGCAATTGGTCGATCCGTTCTCTCGGCGCGCCTTGCGCGAGCGCTTCGGCCAATTGGCGCTGCACTTCTTCGAGCGCGCGGCGTGCATCGGCGGCGCCGCCATATTCAGCCCGCAGCGCGGTGCGCCAGAGCGTATCGGCGGCGGTGTTGGTCTCGCCGATAGTGTCGGCGGCGGCGAGTTCGGAGCGGGCGACACGCAGGCCGAGATAGACGGCAAGGTCGCGGAAATAGCCGTCTTGCGGCGTCATCATCAGCGCATCGAGCAGGCGGGCGGCCTGGCGGATGCCGTCCGGCGCGCGCTGCAGCGCGGGCGGACGCTCGTAGTCGCGGACTTCGATGCGCTGATTGCCGAGCAGAATATCGCCGGCGGGAAGGGTGCGCCGCTGCGTGCGCGGCGGCTCGCGATAGGCGCGGCGCTCGGCCAGGATGTGGCGGCGGATTTCGATCGCCGCACGCGCCAGCGGCTGCAGGAACACCTTTTCCGGCATAGTGAAGCGCATCGCCTCGCTGACGCCTTCCTGGCCAAGCGCATCGAAGGCGACGATGCGCGCCTCCACTTCCATGCCCGCATAGGGGTGGGAGGCGAGGTCGATCTCGGTTTCCGCTTCCGCCTCGCGCGGATCACCGGCGGGCGTTTCGAGTTCGGTGTCGATCGGGTCGGCGTGAATGAGACCTTCAGGCGGGGTGATCGGGCGCACGCGCAGCGCCACGCGGCGCACGCCGTAATCATCGCGTCCGCGCCAGCCGATAGTGACGAACTCGTCGTGCAAGCGCGCGATCGGCGCGGTGAAGGCAGCGCTTGGCCGCGCATCGGGCGCGGGTGCGAGGCGCCAAGCGGCGCGGGTATGGAAACGCACCACTTTGAGCCGGCCCGCGCCGGGAATGGTCATGCGCGCTTCCCACGCGCCATCAGCTGAGCGGGTGAAGATTTCGCTGCGGTGGCCGCCGCTGCCGTCGAAGACGAGGCGCGGCGCGCCGACAGGGCCGGTCAGGCGCACGGTTACGGCCACCGAAGGCGGGGTGGCGATACGCTCGCCGACGCGGTCGCTCATCGAGACAGGCGGGGCGTGGGTGTAATCGGCGGGCGCCGCCCAGGCTTCGATCGCCATTGGCTGATCGCCGAGCAGCGGGCCAGGATCGGGCAGGAACGCGCGCGCCAGCCGGTCGGGCGCGTTGAAATTGCCGATGACGAGCGCCGCGATCAGCGCCAGCGCCACGCCATAGCGCAGCTTGTACGGATCGAGATCGTCGAGCCGCGGCCGCGGCGGGCCGGCGCGCACATGCTCTGCATGTTGCAGCGCGCGCTCGCGCTCGCGCCGCCACAGCGCCATCGCGAACGGATCAAAGCGCGCGGGCTGATCGCGCAGCGTGTCGAAGGCGCCCTCGTCGAGGCGGCTGTCGAGCGCCAGCCGCGCCCGCGCTTCTTCCTCCGTCGGCGGCCTCCAGCGCCGCCGCGCGCGCACGGCCAGGAACGCGAACAGGATCAGCGCAGCGATGGCCGAAAGGCTCTGCGCCAGAAACGGCAGCGCTTCGTGCACGCCCGCCATCGCCAGCGCGGCCCAGAGCCCGATGCCGAACACCAGCGGCAGGCCGGCGCGCAAACCCCGCTCCAGCGCAAGCCGGCTGCGGGCCCGGGCGGTCTCCCGGGCGAGCTGGTTGAGGGCGTCCTGATGCTTCATGCCGGCCTAGGCCGACCCTAACAGGGCGGTCCTGGCCAAACCATGACCATCGCCCGCCTGTTGCTGCGGCTGGTCGATAACCAGTGCTTAATCAGCCCAATTCGGCAGGCGCTCCAGCGCCAGCTGGTCGGCGAGGTCCCAGCGGCGGCGTACGATCTCGAAACGATCGCCGCGCACCAGCACTTCGGGCACGAGCGCGCGGGCGTTGTAGGTCGAGGCCATGGTGGCGCCATAGGCGCCGGCGGTCATGAAGGCGACGAGATCGCCGCTGGCGAGCGGGGGCAGCGCGCGGTTGCGCGTGAAGGTGTCGCCGGTTTCGCAGATCGGGCCGACGACGTCGTAGGCCTCGCGCGGCGCGTTGGTTTCGCGCACCGGCCGGATCTCGTGATAGGCGTCGTAGATCGCCGGGCGGATGAGATCGTTCATGCCCGCGTCGAGCACCAGGATCGGGCGCGAGGGCCGCTCCTGCGTGCGCACGACACGCGCCAGCAACACGCCCGCATTGGCCGCGATCATGCGGCCCGGCTCAAAGGCGAGCTTCACATCGAGGCCCTCGAACACGCCCAGCACCATCGCTGCGTAGTCGGCCGGGGCGGGCGGATCGCCTTCGTTGAAATAGGGAACGCCAAGCCCGCCGCCGAGATCGAGCCGCTCGACGCTGAGCCCGGCGCCGCGCAGCTTCTCGGTGGTCTCGCGCAGAATGCGGAACGCCGATTGCAGCGGCGCGAGGTCCTTGATCTGGCTGCCGATGTGCACGGCAAGGCCCTTGGCGTCGAGATGGGCGTCGGCGTGGGCGCGCGCGTAATATTGCATCGCCTGTTCGATCGAGACGCCGAACTTCGCATCGCCCTTGCCGGTCGAGATTTTCTCGTGCCCGCCGGCGCCGACGTCGGGATTGACGCGGATCGCAATCGCCGGCTTGGCGCGCAGCTGCGCGGCGATGCGCGACAGCGTTTCCAGCTCGGCGATGCTCTCGACATTGATCTGATGCACGCCGGCCTTCACCGCGAAGGCCAATTCATCTTCCGTCTTGCCGACGCCGGAGAAGATGATGCGCGCGGGCGGCACGCCCGCTTTCAGCGCGCGCTCGATTTCGCCTTGGCTGACGGTGTCCGCGCCCGCGCCCTTGGCCGCGAGCGTCGCCAGCACGGCGATGTTGGCGTTGGCTTTGACCGCGAACGCGACCAGCACATCGCGCGGCGCGAACGCCTGCTTGAACACCTCGTAGTGACGCTCAAGCGTCGCGGTCGAATAGACGTAAACCGGCGTGCCGACGGCGGCGGCGATGTCACCCAGCTTCACGCCTTCGCAGCAGAGCTCGCCGCCGCGATAGTCGAAATGGTTCACGGGTTTGTCTGCGCGCCGGTCTGGTAGCGGGCGCAGCGCGCGTCCTGCGGCTCGTTGTTTTCGAGCTGGCGCTGGCATTCGCGCCGGATCGCCGCTTCGCTGTTCCAGAGCGGATCGGGACGTTCGAGGTCGCCCTTGATGCCGCAGGCCGAGACCAGCGTCAGGGCGGCCAGCGCGAGGACAAAACGGCTCATGCGAACGTCTCCTTCCACCGCTCCACCTGTTCGCGCACGCGCTGGGGGGCGGTTCCGCCATAGCTATCCCGGCTCTCGACCGATTTTTCAACCGTCAGCAGCGCCTGCGCCGCCTCGGTGATGCGCGGCTCGACGGCCTGGAATTCGCTCAAGGGCAGAAGCGCCAGTTCGCGCACCCCGGCCTGCTCGGCGCTGCGGACGATTCTGCCGGTGACTTCGTGCGCCTCGCGGAACGGCATCTTCAGTTCGCGCACCAGCCAGTCGGCAAGGTCGGTGGCGGTGGAATAGCCGCGCGCGGCGGCTTCGCGCATCGCCGCGCGGTTGAAACGCACCGTGTCGATCATGCCGATCATCGCCGTGAGCGAGAGGGCAAAGCCGTCGAAGGCGGAGAAGGTCAGCGTCTTGTCTTCCTGCAAATCCTTTGCGTAGGCGAGCGGCAGTTTCTGCACGATGGCGTTGAGCGCGGCGAAGTCGGCGCCGATGCGCGCGGCCTTGGCGCGAATGAGTTCCGCCGCATCGGGGTTGCGCTTTTGCGGCATGATCGAAGAGCCGGTCGACCAGGAATCGCTGAGCGTGGCGAAGGCGAATTGCGGGCTGGTCCACAGCACGATCTCTTCGGCCAGCCGCGACATGTGGGTGATGGCGATGGAGAGATTGGCGAGCGCGGCGAGCGCGAAATCGCGCGAGGCCACGCCGTCGAGCGAGTTCGCCGCCGGGGCGTGGAAGCCGAGCGCGTCGGCGGTGCGGTGGCGGTCGATCGGATAGGAGGTGCCGGCGAGCGCGGCCGAGCCGAGCGGGCACTCCCACGCCGCTTCCAGCGCCGCGCCGATCAAGCGCACGCGGTCGCGCTCGAACATCGAGACGTAGGCGAGCAGGTGGTGGCCGAGCGTCACCGGCTGCGCCGTTTGCAGGTGGGTGAAGCCCGGCATGATCCAGTCGGCGTGGCTGTCCGCCTGCGCCACCAGCGATTTCTGCAGCGCGCGCAGACCGTCAGCGGCCTCGCGCGAGGCGCGCATCACCCAGAGCTTGAAATCGGTCGCCACCTGGTCGTTGCGGGAGCGGCCGGTGTGCAGCCGCTTGCCGGCTTCGCCGATCCGCTCGGTCAGCCGCGCCTCTATATTGAGGTGGATGTCTTCGAGTTCTTTCGAGAACACGAATTCGCCCGCCAGGATCTCCGCGGCGATCTGATCCAGCCCGGACTGTATCGCTGCGTTGTCCTCTTTCGTAATGATGCCTTGCGCGGCGAGCATGTCGGCGTGCGCTTTCGAACCCTCGATGTCCTCGCGCCACAGGCGCTTGTCGACATCGATCGACGCGTTGATCGCCTGCATGGCGTCGGCGGGTTGAGCGGCGAAGCGCCCGCCCCACATCTTCTGACCGCCAGACGAAGGATCGGACTTGGACACGACAAACGGCTCCGGTGAAGCGCAGCGCCCCTGGGCGCTTTGGGCGGCGCTGACATTGGCTGCGGCTGGGATTGCGGCGGTGGTGTACGTGCTTTTCGCCGCCGCTTCAAAGCCTGAAGAGAATTATGGTCTGTCGCGATTCGCGCGCGGCGACATGGCGCGTCTGGCCGTGCTGAGCGAGGCGCCGGCGCTGTCCACGCGCGCCATCCGCGACGCCGCCGGCGCCGAGACGAACCTGGCCGCCATGCGCGGCGAGGTGCTGGTGGTCAACCTGTGGGCCACATGGTGCGCGCCTTGCGTTGAGGAGATGCCGACGCTGGCGGCTTTGCAGCGCCGCTATGGCGGGCGCATCCGCGTCATTCCCGTCAGCGTCGACAGCGAGGCGGACCGGGAAAAGGCGCGCGCCGAGCTGGCGCGGCTGTCAGCGGGCTCACTGCCCTTTTTCATCGACATTAGCCGCGGCGTCTTGTTCGACCTCCAGGCTTCCGGCATGCCAACAACCATCATCTATGACGCTCAAGGACGGGAAATCGCCCGGCTGGCGGGCGGCGCCGATTGGGGCGGCGAAGATGCAGGCGCGTTGATCGACGCGGTGTTGGCGGGGGAGTGAGATGGTCCCAGTGCTGGAGACGGAGCGGCTGCGCTTGCGCGGCCACGTCTTGACTGACTTCGAGGCGTCCGCGGCGATGTGGGCCGACCCGAACGTCACGCGCTATATCGGCGGCGCTCCATCCACGCGCGAGGAAAGCTGGGCGCGCTTCATCCGCTACCCGGGACATTGGCACCTGGTTGGCCACGGCTATTGGGTGATCGAGGAGAAGGCGAGCGGCGCCATGATCGGCGAGGGCGGCTTCGGCTCGTTCAAGCGGGGACTTGAGCCGCCGTTCGACGCGCCCGAGCAAGGTTGGGCTTTGAGCGCCGCCGCGCATGGCAAGGGCTACGCCACCGAAGCAGCGCGGGCGATGATCGAATGGGGCGAGGCCCATTTCGGCCGCCGCGATTTCGTCTGCATGATCGCGCCGGAGAATACGGCTTCGCTCCGCGTCGCCGACAAGCTCGGCTACGCACCCTATACCGAGACGTACTACAAGGGCGCGCCCACCATCTTACTGCGGCGGGGCTGAGGCTAGCGCTGCAAGGCGCGCGTCACGCTCTGCACTACTGCACGCGGATCATAGGGTTTGGGCACAAAATCGGCCCGCAATTCAGCGTTGGCGCCTTCGATATGCGCCGAGGTGACGATCACGCTCAGCGCCGGATTCTCTCGTTGCAGCAGTGTTGCGAGCGCGAGCCCGTCCATTGTGCCTGGCATGGCGACGTCGGTGACCAGCACGTCCGGCTTCAGGCCCGCGCGCACCGCCTTGAGCGCTTCGGCGGCGCTGGCTGCTTCAGTGACGGCAAAGCCTGCATCACGCAGACTGTCGGCGACCGCCATGCGGATCAGCACCTCGTCCTCGGCTACCAAGATCACCGGCGCGCTTGCGGTCATGGAAGCCTCAGCGCTGCACGTTGGCGCTGATATCAAGCAATTCGCCGGGCTCTGCGTGCGGTGGGCGCCTGAGCGCGATCCAGGCGAACGCCGCGGCGGAGAGCAGGCTGAGCGGGAGGGCGATGACAAGCAAGAGCGGTATCGTCGCCAGGGCCGCGACGACCGCATCGTCCTGACCCGGAGCGCGGACGAAGAAGGGCGCCAGGAACGCGGTCAGCGCGGCGGCGCCGACGGCATGGCCGATCACCACGAGCCGCGCCTTGGCGGCGCCGCGAACACGCCAGCGCAGCGCCAGCGAGACGCAGGCGAACGAGGCGGCGATGCAGGCAAAGGCCAGCGCCAGCCGTTGCGCGTCAGCGCCCTCGAACAACAGCGCCGGCCAGCCGAGCGCGAGTAGCAGCGCCAACGGCGTCCAGACGAACACCGGCTGGCGCCACGTCAGTGGCGGGATGCGTTGGGGAATGCGCGGGCGCATGGGCCGCACTTTAGGGGCCGCCTGCCGCCCGTCACCAGGGCGCGCGCGAAAGGTGCAGCGCTTTCAACACATGCGTGTCCGTGGTTTGAGGGGGGATGAACGCCCGCCAGCAATCGCCCTCGACCGCCCGCAACCGGGAACCGATCCTCGACGCGCTTCGCTCGCTCCTGCCGTCTGAGGCGCGGGTGCTGGAACTGGCCTCCGGCACAGGTGAGCACGCGGTGTTCTTCGCCGGGGCGATGCCGGGCTGGAGCTGGCAGCCGAGCGACCCGGACGCCGCCGCCCGCGCCAGCATCGAAGCCTGGCGGCAGGAGGCGGCGATAGCCAACCTGCTCCCGCCGATTGAGATCGATGCGCGCGCGCTGGAGTGGGGCGTGGCGGGGCCGTTCGATGCGATCGTGGCCATCAACATGATCCACATCTCGCCTTGGGAGGCGACGCTTGGCCTGATGGCCGGCGCGGGGCGCCTGCTGGCGCCGGGCGGGGTGCTCTACACCTACGGCGCCTACAAGCGCGGCGGCGCACACACTGCGCCTTCAAACGAAGCGTTCGAGCAATGGCTGAAGGGGCGTGATCCCGCCTTCGGCGTGCGCGATCTTGAAGCGGTGGAAGCGGCGGCGAACGCGCAGGGGCTCAAGCTGCGCGATGTGATCGCGATGCCGGCCAACAATTTCTCGCTGGCGTTCGAGCGCTAAGCTACGGCCTCGATCATCGCGGCGTTGCTGTCGGGCGCTTGATTGTCGGCGCCGCTTGCTTGACGCAGCTTCTCTTCGATCATCTCGCGGATCTTGTCTTCGGTCGCGCGCCGTTCGTCCGCCGGCATTTGCGCGATCGCGTCTTCGGTCAGGCCAAGCTGTTCGAGGATCTGCTCGCGCATGCGCTGGATCGGCGACTTCTGCGCTTCTTCGAGAAACTTATCCGTGGCGCTCGGTGCTTCAGGCTTCGCCGGCCTGGGATCATCTGCGGATTGCAGGTGAAGGATGGTGTCGAAGGACAGGGGCGTGGCGCTGCTCACAGGCAGCGGCGAAGTTTGCGCGGCAGAATTTGCCGGGCGCTGGGCAAGGTTCGACCACACTGAGCCGCCCGCTTGCGCTGCGTTGGTGCGCGAAGCTGTTGAAAACAGCGGGTTTGAAGTGATGCTGCCGATATTCATGCCGCGTTGTCCCCAGGCGTGCTGTGGCATGAATGCAAGCCATGCGCCGCAATGGGCCGGTCTCTCCGTGATTTAATGCTGCCGCCATCTTTGCGTTGCGGCGCGTCCCTATCTCAGCGGCGCGGACACCTCCCCGTCCGCGTCACTGGGGACACTGAATGCGCAAAGCAATCACACTGCTCGAACTGAGCATCGGCGCAGCCTTCGCCATCGCCGTAGCGGTGTATATGGCGCAAGGGCTTTCGCTGATGATCGCCATGGCCGCGTGACCGCGCATTGAAGCGAAGCGCGCAGGCAGAACGCCCGCGCGCTTCGCGTTCCCTTTAGAGGTGCGAAAAAGCCGACGGCTGCTAGCGCGTCGGCGTCTTATCTGGTCGGCGTGGGGGGATCGGTGCGGTAGTCGTAGAAGCCGCGTTGCGTCTTGCGGCCGAGCCAGCCGGCTTCAACGTATTTCACCAGCAGCGGGCAGGGGCGGTACTTCGAGTCCGCCAGACCTTCGTACAACACCTGCATGATCGAAAGGCAGGTATCGAGGCCGATGAAATCGGCCAGCTCGAGCGGGCCCATCGGATGGTTGGCGCCGAGCCGCATCGCCTTGTCGATGGCTTCGACCGAGCCGACGCCTTCGTACAGCGTGTAGATCGCCTCGTTGATCATCGGCACCAGCACGCGGTTGACGATGAAGGCGGGGAAATCCTCGGCGTTGGCGATCGTCTTGCCGAGGCTTTCGACGAAGCGCAGCGAGGTGTCGTAGGTCTCTTGGCTGGTGGCGAGGCCGCGGATCAACTCGACCAGCTTCATCACTGGCGCCGGGTTCATGAAGTGAACGCCGATGAATTTCTCGGGCCGGTCCGTGGTGGCCGCAAGGCGGGTGATGGAAATCGATGACGTGTTCGAAGCGAGGATCGCGTCCGGCTTCAGCACGGCGCGCAGTTCGGCGAACACCGCTTTCTTTGCGTCGTGCTGTTCGACGATCGACTCGATGACGAGATCGCACGGGCCGAAGCTGCTGAGCTTCGGCGCCGCTTTGATGCGCTTCAGCGCCGCGTCCATGTCCGCCTGCGAGATCAACTCGCGGTGGACTTGGCGCGTCATGTTCTTGGTGATGATTTCCAGCGCTGCGTCGATGCGGCTGGCATCGGCGTCGCTAAGCAGAACATCGTAACCGGCCAGCGCGCTGACATGCGCGATGCCGTTGCCCATCTGCCCGGCGCCGACGACGCCGACCGTTTTGATATTTGTCATCTTACCGGCCATAGGCCATCAGGCCTTGCTGAATGCAAATCTTGTTGCAGTGCAGCATAGGGGCGGGCGCGGCGCAAGGCCCGGCGTCGATTTAGACGCCGGCCTTGTTCAGTTCGTCCATCAATTCCGGCACCGCCGTCTTGTAATCGGCGACGAGGCCGTAATCGGCGATCTGGAAAATCGGCGCGTCTTCATCTTTGTTGATGGCGACGATGACCTTCGAGTCCTTCATGCCGGCCAAGTGCTGGATGGCGCCCGAGATGCCGACGGCGACATAGAGCTCCGGCGCGACCACCTTGCCGGTCTGGCCGACCTGGTAATCGTTCGGAGCATAACCAGCGTCGACCGCGGCGCGCGATGCGCCGACCGCGGCGCCGAGCTTGTCGGCCAGCGGTTCAAGCACCTTGTTGAACTCTTCGCTCGAGCCCAGCGCGCGCCCGCCCGAGACGACGCGCTTGGCGGCGGTCAATTCCGGACGGTCCGACTTCGCCATTTCTTCGCCGACGAACGCCGATTTGAACGGGCCCGCTGGGGCAGCGATGGTTTCCACCGCAGCGCTGCCGCCGTCACCCGCCGCCTTGAACGCGGTCGGCTGCACGGTCAGCACCTTCTTAGCCTGCTCGTCCTTCACGGTGACGATGGCGTTGCCGGCGTAGATCGGCCGCACGAACGTGTCGGCGCCTTCAACGCCGATGACGTTCGATTCCTGCATCACGTCGAGCTTGGCGGCGACGCGCGGCGCGGCGTTCTTGCCCGTCGTAGAGGCGGGGAACAGCACGGCGTCGTAGTTCGCCATCAGCGGCACGATCAGCGCTTCGAGCGGCTCGGCCATTTGCTTGGCTAGCGTGGCGCCATCGGCGTGCAGCACCTTGCGCACGCCGGCGATCTTGGCGGCGGCTTGCGCGGCGGCGCCGGCATTGGCGCCGGCGACGAGCACGTCGACATCGCCGCCCATCGCCTTGGCGGCGGAGACGACCTTGTTGGTGGCGTCCTTGACGGACGCATTGTCATGTTCGGCGACAACGAGAACGGCCATCAGAGAACTCCCGCTTCTTTCAGCTTGCCGACAAGTTCAGCGGCGCTCTTCACCTTGGCGCCGCCTTGGCGCTTGGCCGGCTCGGCCGTCTTGATCACTTTCAGCCGCGGCGTGGTGTCGACGCCGTAATCAGCCGGCGCCTTCACATCGATCGGCTTCTTCTTCGCCTTCATGATGTTCGGCAGCGAAGCGTAGCGCGGCTCGTTCAGGCGCAGGTCGGTGGTGACGATGGCCGGCAGTTCGATGTCGATGGTCTGCAGACCGCCATCGACTTCGCGCGTCACCGTCGCCTTGCCGTCGCCGAGCACGACCTTCGAGGCGAAGGTCGCTTGCGGCCAGCCGAGCAGGGCGGCCAGCATCTGGCCGGTGGCGCTGGCGTCGTCGTCGATGGCCTGCTTGCCGAGGATGATGAGGTCGGGCTTTTCGGCGTCGGCCACGCCCTTGAGGATCTTGGCCACGGCGAGCGGTTCCACATCGCCGTCGGCCTTCACCAGGATGCCGCGGTCGGCGCCGATGGCGAGCGCGTTGCGCAGCGTCTCTTGCGCCTGCTCGGGGCCGATGCTCACGGCCACGACTTCCTTCGCAGCGCCAGCAGCATGGCCGCCGCCGCCTTCCTTCATGCGCACCGCTTCCTCGACCGCGATTTCGCAGAACGGATTGATCGACATCTTGAGATTGGAGAGATCGACGCCCGATCCGTCCGGCTTGACCCGGACCTTGAGATTGTAATCGAGCACCCGCTTAACCGGGACGAGGACTTTCATCGTTGAAATCCTTGAGGATTGGCGGCGTGTCGCCCACGCCCAATTCGCACGCGCACATAAAGCCCGTCAGAAAAGGCTCGTCAATGCGGCGATCGCGGCGTCCGTGCCGCATCTGCGGGGGGCGCTGGAGGCATCTGCAACCCGACAGACACGGGGTAGGAGGACTCCCATGCGCATGACTCGCCGGCCGCTCTTGCTGGGCGCCGCTGCGGCAGCTCTGGCCGCGCCGCATGCCCTCGCAGACACCGCCGCCGACTTCATGGGCGAATGGTTCGGCGCCCTCGACATGGGCTCGCAGCGGCTGCGCCTTCGCCTCGTTGTCGAGGAAGGGCCGCGCTCGACGCTCTACAGCGTCGACCAGGGCAATTCTGCTATTCCAGTGGGGGAGACGCGGATCGACGGGGGCCAGCTGTCGCTTTCGATTCCGGTCATCCAGGCGAACTTCCAGGGCCGTCTGAACGGCGGGCGCATCGAGGGCCAGTTCACCCAGCGCGGTTCGCTGCCGCTGGTGTTTTCGCGCGAGCAGCCGAGCGAGCAGGCGCCGGCGCGGGAGGCGCTGACGCAGGAGCGTCTGGCCGCGCTGCGCGCGCAGGCGGGCTCGCCCGCGTTTGCCGCAGCGGCCGCCAATCGTAATGGCCGGACCGTTGCGTTCGCTGACGGCGTGCGCGCGCTCGGCCGCTCAGAGCGCGTCACTACCAGCGACAAATGGCACCTCGGCTCGATCACCAAATCGATGACGGCGACGCTGGTGGCGCGCGCGGTTGAGGCGGGCGCGGTGCAATGGACCGATACGGTCGGCGCCGTGCTTGGCGCGGCGATCCCGGACATGCGCGCCGACTATCGCGACGTGAGCTTCCGGCATTTGCTCAGCCACCGCGCCGGCTTGCAGGCCAATATCGATATGGCGGCGATGATGCGGTTTCCGCGCGAGAGCGCTGACGCGCGGCAGGACCGCATCGCCTATGCGCGGCTCGGACTGGTGCAGACGCCGAGCGGGCCGAAGGAGCAGCACTTCGAATATTCCAACACCGGCTATGTCATCGCTGGCGCGATGCTTGAAACGAAGCTCAATGCGCCGTGGGAAACGCTGATCCGGCAGCACGTATTTGATCCGCTCGGCATGTCCGGCGCCGGCTTTGGCGCACCCGGCGCGCCGGGCGCTTACGACCAGCCAGTTGGGCACGCGCCGGGGCCGACCAGCGTAACCGATGGACGCACGACGTCGGCGCTCGTCCCGCATCCGCCTGGCGGCGAGGTGAGCGATAATCCCGTCGCGCTCGGCCCTGCGGGGCGCGTGCATGCGCGCTTCGAAGATGTGTTTCGCTATCTCGCGGCGCATTGCGACAACGCCGCTCCGTTCCTGCGCCGCGAGAGCTGGGACACGCTGCACACGCCGCCGTTCGGCGGCCCGTATGCGATGGGCTGGGCGCGCCGCGAAGGCGTGCTCTGGCACAACGGTTCGAACACGCTCTGGTACGCAGAGGTGATGTTCGATCAATCGCGCGGCATCGTGGCGGCGGCCGCCGCCAACGACGGGCGCGCCGGCGATCTCGGCCAGCCCATCGGCGCGGCGCTGCTCAGCGCCGCGCAAGCCGTGGTCTAGTGGTTCAAAACGCGCGGCCAGTTGGTGTCGGCCTCGCGAATGTGGCCGGGGATGTCTTGTTCCCAGCGCTGCTGAATCTCGCCGTTGTAGTTGAAATAGAGACGGCCATCGACGACGCGCCAATTGTTGGGATTGCCGGGCGCGGTGTAGCCCTGGCTCACCGCCCAGGCGCAATAGCCGCCATATTGCGGCAGATAGCGCGCGGGATCGGCGCGGAATGCGGCGAGGTGCGCGGCTGAGGCGAAGCGATATTCGTAGCCCTGATAGGTGGTGCGATATTGCTCCACCCCGCGCACCGCACGGCCATCGGTGAAGTAGGCGACGGGATCGTAACCGCCGACGGCGACGCGCGAGAGCGGGCCGGTGTAAACGGGCGCCTGTTCGGCATAGGCGGGCGCCGCGATCATTGTCAGCGAACCGAGCGCGATGGCGGCGGCGATGATGAGCTTCTTCATAGCGAATTCCTTTAGGCGTGAGCAGGCGCGCGCATTGGCGCGGCGGCGGGCTTCGGAGAGGGGACGAACGCGCGGCCAAGGTCGCGGGCAAGGCCGATCAGGTCTTCGCGGCGAATGATGATCAGCGCGATCGAGCTGAACCAGATCGTCACCGCCGCGGCGAACAGGCCCCCGCCATCATTGTTGGGATCGATGCCCAGCGGCGTCCACAGGTGGAAGTTCACGGCGCCGCTCATCACGGCGAATCCAATCAGCGCGCCGAGTGCATTGAGGCGCGTAAACCGCGGCATCAGGCCGATGAGCAGAAGCGTCGACGCGGCCAACTCCGCCGAGCCGATCACGTATTGGCTGAACAAGCCGGTATGTCCGAACAGCCCCGGCAAGCCCAGCGATCCGGCCCAGCCGTCGAGGCGGCCGAAGATTTCCTGCGTCTTCGGGTGGTCGGTGAATTTGTAGCGCAGGCTGTCGAGAAACACGGCGGCGGCGAACAGAGAAATCGCGGCCGGCGCGTAGCGTTTGACACGTGTGAGCATGACGCCCTCCTGCCTCCACGTTCGCGGGGCAGGCGGGCGCGGTTACGTCACCAGCGCAGGAATTTCGAGCCGATGAAGGCGCCCAGCGCCGCGCACACGGCGATCGCGACGGTGTACCAGGTGGTCACGAACGCTACGGAATCGGTGGGGCAATACATTGCGTACGCCATCGCGCCGACGCCGCCGGAGATGGCGCCGATGGCTGCGCCGGCGAGCGTGATGCGCGTGGGCGCAAAGCTGCGCATCAGCCAGGTCAGCAGCACGGCCGTGGGCGCGGCCAGGATCGGGATCAACACCACGCACCACGGCACGCCGCCGCGCCCGCCCATCCATGCTTCCCAGCGATGCTCCGGCATTTCGCCCATCAGCGCGATGAAGGCGGCAAGCAGACTGACGCCCGCGAAGATCAGCGCAGCGCCGATGCGCCAGCCGAGCGGCCGGCCCGGTTTCATCAGCTGCACGGCCATCGGCAGCACCACCGCCGCCGCCAGCGCCGAGAACAGCGCCTTCATCATCACCGGCATGCGCGCAACGCCAATGTCGGCGCGCACGCCAAGGCCAATCGCGACCAGCAATCCAGCGACGACGAGGCCGGTGAGCACGGTGAGGGCGAGCTTCATCCGCCACGGCTGCGGCTTGGCTGGCTCCGTTTCGCGCGCGAGCGCTTCGATCAGGTCGTCGGTCTTCACGTCGCCTGCTCCTCGGCCATCAGGCGCATCAGCGTCTTCAAGCCGCGATGGATGGAGATCTTGATGTCGGATTCAGAAAGGCCGGTGCTTTCGGCGGCCTCGCGCACGCTGCGCTCCTCAAGCTTGACCAGCCGGATCGCGGTGCGCTGCTTCTCCGGCAGTTTTTCCAGTAGCGTGGCGACATCGCGCCGGGCGTCGCTGGCTTCGTAAACCGGATCGTCATCACGCACATCGATGCCGTCGAGCGAGGCGTGGCTGCGGTGTTTGGCGCGGCGCAGGAAGTCGATCAGCCGGTAGCGCGCTATGGCGTAGAGCCAGGCTGTGAGCGGGTAGTTCGGATCGTAGCTGTCGCGGCGCGTATGCAGCGCCACCAGCGTTTCCTGCACCAGATCCTCCGCATCTTCAGGACGCGTGCGCAGCCGGTTGCGGAAATAGCCGCGCAGCATGCCCGCCGCTTCCGTCAGGAAGGCGCGGTGCGCGGCGGCGTCGCCGGCGAGGCCCTTCAGCATCAGGGCGCGGAGCTGGGCTTCGTCGGCCACTCTGCACGCCTCCTACGGGCGGGGCCGGGCCCCGGTTACAGCCGCCGGAACGGGGCGGCCGGGTAGACGCCGATGATGTCAATCGATGAGGAGAAGAACGCCAGCTCTTCCATGGCCAGCTTGAGGTTGCGGTCCTCGGGGTGGCCTTCGACCTCGGCGAAGAACATCGCCGCCGAGAAGCCGCCGCCTTCGATGTAGCTCTCGAGCTTGGTCATGTTGACGCCGTTGGTGGCAAAGCCCCCGAGCGCCTTGTAGAGCGCGGCAGGCACGTTCCGGACGCGGAAGACGAAGCTCGTCATGCACGGACCGCTGCCTGCCGCAGGCGTCTGCGGCTCGCGGGCGAACACGACAAAGCGCGTGGTGTTGTGGGGCGCATCGGCGATGTCGGCTTCAAGAACTTTGAGCCCGTGGATTTCGGCGGCGAGCGAAGAGGCAAGCGCGCCGATGTGAGGATCGCCCAGCTCGGCGATCTCGCGCGCGGCGCCGGCGGTGTCGGCAGTCGTGACCGCATGCACGCCCAGTTCGCGCAGCCGGCGCCGGCATTGGCCAAGCGCCTGGGGATGTGAGCGCACATGCGTCAGCCCGTCGAGCGTCGCGTTCCGCAGGCCCAAGAGCTGGTGTCTGATCGGCACGAAGCGCTCGCCGATGATGTAGAGCCCGCTCTCGGGCATCAGGTGGTGAACGTCCGCCACCCGCCCGGCGACGGAGTTCTCCACCGGGATCATGGCGTAGCGCGCCTGGCCTTCGCTGACAGCGGCGAACGCGTCCTCAAAGCTTGCGCACGGCAGCGGCTCGAGGCCGGGAAAGGCTTCGCGCGCAGCAATGTGCGAGTTCGCCCCAGGTTCGCCTTGAAAGGAGATACGATCGGTCATGGCGGCG
>JAEUMR010000011.1 GCA_016791385.1 Hyphomonadaceae bacterium | reverse complement strand
GGCCGCGCATGCCTGCGTTGGCGCGGCCGGAGGCCGCGCGCTCCTTTCCTGAAGCCGGGGTGGGCACCGGGAGCCTGGGCCAAGGCCGCGCCGGTGGCCCTGGGTCCCGGCTCTTTGCGCCGCTGTGCGGCGCTACGGCCGGGAGGCGTGGGCCGGCGGTTTGCGGCGCAACAAATGCCGCACTTGGCTTTCTTGCTTTCAGGCGAACCCCTGCTAGTTTCCGCGCGCGCGGACGGGGGGTGTTTCATCAGAATCGCCCTCGCGGACGCGCGGACCGTTCGATGGCTGACAGAACTCCGCCCGAGGACGCTCTTTCCGATCTGCGGCGGCGTGTCGACGCCGCCCGTGGCGAGAGTGGTTCAGCTCCCCCACCGCCCCAAAGCCCGGCTTCGCTGGCGCTTCGGTTCGGCGGGGAGTTTGGTGCGGCGATCATCGTCGGCGCATTGCTCGGCTACGGCGCCGACGCCTTCCTGCACGCTTCGCCGTGGGGATTGATCGTCGGCCTGGGGCTGGGCTTTGCGGCGGGCGTCGTGAACGTGGTGCGCGTGGCGCAAGCCTATTCACGCAGCGCCCCGGTCGCGACGGATACGCCGTCGATCAAGGACGACGAAGAGGACTGAGCGGGCAAGTGTCGAACGATCCGATCCACCAGTTTCACATCAACCCGATCGTCGAATTGCCGTCGATCGCGGGCATCGACACCAGCTTCACCAACGCCTCGCTGATGATGGTCGCGGGCGTGGGCGCGGCGGCGCTCTTCTTCAACTGGGCGATGCGCCCGGCTGCTTTGGTGCCGGACCGCGCGCAGGTGGTGGCCGAAAGCGCCTACGGCTTCGTCCACGGCATGGTGAAGGATACGGCCGGCGAAGAAGGCGTGAAGAAGTTCTTCCCGTTCGTCTTCACCCTGTTCCTGTTCATCTTCATGGCGAACCTGCTCGGCATGTTCCCCTACTTCTTCACCCCGACCAGCCAGATCATCGTCACCGCGGCGATGGCGCTGCTGGTGTTCGCGACGGTGATCATCGTCGGCTTCGCCAAGAACGGGCTGAAATTCCTGAAGCTGTTCGCCCCCTCGGGCGTGCCCTGGTACATCATGCCACTGGTTGTGCTGATTGAGATTATCTCGTTCTTCAGCCGCCCGCTCAGTCACTCTGTTCGTCTCTGGGCGAACATCCTTGCGGGACACATCCTATTGAAGGTGTTCGCCAGCTTCGTGCCGATGCTGATCGCCGCTGGCGGTTTTTTCGGCATTCTCTCGATCCTGCCGTTGGGCATGACCGTAGCCCTCTACGGCCTCGAATTCCTGGTCGCATTCCTTCAAGCGTACGTATTCGCGCTTCTGACCTGCATCTATCTCAACGACGCGCTTCACCCCGGGCACTGACGTCCGGCTGAAATCCAACCCAAGGGGAGAAAATACAATGGACGCAATGGCAGCTGCATATATCGGTGCTGGTCTCGCTTGCCTCGGCATGCTCGGCGCCGCCATCGGCGTGGGCCTGATCTTCGGCAACTTCCTGTCGGGCGCGATGCGCAACCCGTCAGCCGCGCCGAGCCAGTTCGGCAACCTGATCTTCGGCTTCGCCGTGACCGAAGCGCTCGGCATCTTCTCGTTCCTCATCGCCATCCTGCTGCTCTTCGTCGTCGAGAAGTAAGCAAACCGGACAGGCAAACCTCATGGCTCACCCGGCCACTCCAGACGCGCATGGCGCTGTAGACGCGGCGAACGCCGCTCACGGCGCCGCTGAAGCGGCTGCGCATGGCGGCGGCGAACACGCCGCCTCCTTCCCGCCGTTCGATTCCTCGCTGTTCGCCAGCCAGCTGGTCTGGTTCGTGATCACGTTCGGGGCGCTCTATTACATCGTCTCGCGCTTCATCGTGCCGAAGGTGTCTTCGGTGCTGGCGACGCGCGCGGCGGCGGTATCGAGCGACCTCGACGCGGCGGCGAAGAAGAGCGCCTCGGCCGAAGAGGCGCGGGTGAACATGGAAAAGGCCGTGGCGAAGGCGCGCGCCGATGCGCGCGCGCTGGTCGATTCCGCCCGCGCGGACGTGACCGCGAAGCTGACCGCCGAGCAGGAAGCAGCCGAGCGGCGCCTCAGCGACCGCATCGGCGCGGCCGAAACGCGCGTCAACGAAGCGCGCGCCAAGGCGCTGGCGGAAGTGCCGGCGATCGCCGACGCGCTCGCCCGCGACATCGCCGACAAGATCGCGCCCGCCCGGGCCGCTGGAGGCGCGTGATGGAAATCACCGCGACAGAAATCGCCTTCCTGGCGCTCGTCCTGTTCATCGCCCTGCTGGTTTACCTGAAGGTTCCGGCGGCGATCATGGGCGCGCTCGACCAGCGCTCGCAGGCGATCGCCAAGGAGCTACACGACGCGCGGCGCCTGCGCGAAGAAGCCGAAGCGCTGCTGGCCGAATACCAGCAAAAGCGCGCCAGCGCCGAAGCCGAGGCGAAGGAGATCGTCTCCGCAGCGCGTGAGCAGGCCGCCGCGGTGGCTGAAGAAACGCGCCAGTCGATGATGGCGGCGATGGCCCGGCGCGAGCGCCAGGCCGAAGACCGCATCAAGTCGGCCGAGACCAAAGCCGCCGACGAAGTCCGCGCGGCCGCGGCGGAAGCGGCGATCGCGGCAGCGGAGCGGATGATCCGCGAGCGCATGAACGATCAAGCGCAGACGAACCTGGTGCAGCAAGGCGTCGCCGACCTGAAGCGCAAGTTCGGCTGAGGGCCGGGGCTCGGGACTAGGGGCCGGGGCTCTCACTGACCTTCATGGACAACAAGGGCGGAGCGCAATTGGCGCTCCGCCTCTTTTCTGGGCTGCCGCATTTCACCCATTCCCGGATTGGCGCGCAGCGCCAAGTCCGGGACCTATAGGCGCGATTGTCCGAAGGCGTCTCTCAGTCGCTGGGCATGCGTGCTTATGGGTCCCGGGCTCGATGCTTCGCATCGCCCCGGGAATGGGTGGCGCGCGGCGCACATGCCCGCGAGGCGCACAAACAAGAAAAGGCCGCGCCCGTTGCCGAGCGCGGCCTTTCTTCGTCAGTGCGGCGCGCGGCTTACCAGCCGCATTGCTGGCCGCGGTTCTGCTCTTCCAGATACGTCATCAACGGCTGGAAGTAGTGCACCATGGCCGAGCCATCCATCTGGCGCGTGCCGGTGAAGGCTTCGAGCGCATCCGGCCAGGGATGCGATTGGCCCATCTCCAGCATGGCGTTGAAACGGCGGCCGACCTCTTCGTTGCCGTACACCGTGCAGCGGTGCAGCGGGCCTTGCCAGCCGGCTTGGCGGCACGCCGCTTCGTAGAATTGGAACTGCAGCACGCGGGCCAGGAAGTAGCGAAGGTACGGCACGTTGTTGGCGATGTGATACTTCGCGCCGGGATCGAACGCATCGGCGGGACGCTCGCCCCCGGGCGGAGTGATGCCCTGATACTGGCGGCGCAGCTGCCACCAGGCGGTGTTGTAATCGGCCGGCTGGATCTGGCCGCGGAACACGCGCCAGCGCCACTGATCGACGCTGATCGCGAACGGCAGGAACGCAATCTTGTCGAGCGCCTGACGCATCAGCAGCGCGTTGTCGGCGGCGGCCGGCGGCACTTGATTGCGGCGCAACAGTCCGATCTGCACCAGATATTCCGGCGTCGTGTTCAGCGCGACGAAATCGCCGATGGCTTCGTGGAAGCCGTCATTGGCGCCGTTCTGAAACAGGTACGGCTGGTTCTGATAGGCGCGCTGATAATAATTGTGCCCGAGCTCGTGATGCACGGTCTGGAAATTGTCCGCGTCGATCTGGATGCACATCTTGATGCGGATGTCGTCGCGGCTGTCCAAGTCCCAGGCCGAGGCGTGACAGACGACATCGCGATCACGCGGACGCGTCAGCTGTGAGCGCTGCCAGAACGTGTCCGGCAGCTCGGCCAGGCCGAGCGAGGTGTAGAAGCGCTCGCCGGTCTCGGTGAGACGGCGCGCATCATAGTGCTGCTGTTCGAGCAGATGCGTGAGATCGTAGCCCCCGCGCGTAGGCGGGCCGACGATGTCGGCGATGTTGCCCCATTCCTGGGCCCACATATTGCCGAGCAGATCGGCGCGGATCGGGCCGGTTTCGGGCTGCACCGCATCGCCGTAACGGGCGTTGAGCCGCTGGCGCACATAGCAATGCAGCTGCTCGTAGAACGGCTGCATCTGGCCCCACAGCCGCTCGACTTCGCGCTCCATCTGTTCGGGCGGCATGTCGTAATTCGACAGCCAATAATCGCCCACGTTCGGATAGCCCAGCTCGCGCGCGCCTTCGTTGGCGATCCGCACCATCTGCTCGTAATCGCCGCGCATCGGACGGGCGGTGTCGTGCCACTTGGTCCACATCTCGGCCAGGCGCGCGGGATTGCGCTCCGTGCCCATCAGCGATTCAAGTTCATCGAGCGTGACTTGACGGCCCTGATAATCGATGCGGCTGGTCGAATAGAGCGAGCCCATGTGCGCGTTGTGCTCGGCCAGTTCGTCAGCCGCGCCTTCGCGCTGCGGCGCAGGCAGCGTCAGCGACAAGCGCAACAAGTCTACCTTGCGGCGCAGATCGGCCGGCAGATCGAGGCTCTGATAGCGCGCCGCTTGGCTGGCGAGGCGCACGCGCGCCTGCGTGCCTTCGGAATCGGAGCGCTGCTGCAGCCACTCGGTGTCGTAATTGATGTAGGTCGAATAGACCCAAGCGATGCGGCTCTCGCGTTCGGACATCGCCGCGAGTTGACGCTCGGCGTTGTCGACGAAGCTTTGCGCTTCAGCCACGGTCGGCGCGCCCGCCGGCTGAGCGGCGATGGGCGCTGACGGCGTCGTGGCGCATGCCGCCGTGAAGGCGACGATAGCAATCCAGGACGTTGCCGCCTTGAGCAACGGTTTTGCGATCATGTCTGTTCTATCCCCCTTTGTTGGCCGCGCTTCGGCGCGGCGCGGGTTCCCCGGCTTAAGAGCCTTCGGCTGCCAGCCATTCTATCCCGTCAGCCGACATCATGAACACCGCCGCGTCACGCCGGCGGGCGCCGACGGCGGCAAAAAAGCGCTGGGCGACCTCGTTTTCCACGCCGGTGGTGATGGTCAGCTCGCGTGCGCCCAGGTCGCGGGCGCGGCGGGCGATGGCGCTCATGAATTTGCGGGCGAGCCCCGAGCGTCTTTGCTGCGGCGCCACATAAAGCTCGCACAACATGACTGCAGGGCAACCGCGGCGGACGTCATAGCTCTTGGTGATGACGGCGAGACCGCAATGATCGTTCTTGCCCGGCCCGTAGGCGAGCCAGACTTCGAATAAGGGGCTGGCGCCAAAGCCGTGCGCGCGCACACGCTCAAGATCGAAGGCCGATTGTCCGCCCTCCTCCGCAGCCGCCTCGGCCGAAAGCCGGGCGATGATCTCAGCGTCGCGCGCAACGGCGCGGCGGATCTGAACGGGCGCAACCATCGCGCACGATCATGCGCGCCGATTGCGTGCTGGCAAGCAAAAGCAGAGCAAACGCGATATTAGCGATGTCAGTGGTGGTCGACCCAGGGGCCCATCGGCCCGTCGTCGTTCCAGCCTTTGTCGCTGCGCGAGTACCAGGCCCCGAACAGGGTGAGCGCCACGACGACAGCGACTGCAACCAGGAACCAAAGAAACATCGCTTCGCTCCTGGGGCGCTTCTCCGCCCCGAGCTATCCGGCTTCGCCAACTGGCACGGCCTGGACGCTACCACGCTTCGGACCCGCGTTCGAGGGAAGGCCGATCCACACGCGTAGAATAGAAATTCTGCGCCCCAAATCGAAGAATAGCCAACAGCCTAGAGCAGTGCTCCCAATCAGCAGCGGCGCCTCGATCCAGAGCGGCAGCGCCAGCGCGTCCAGATAGTGGCCAGCCACAACGATGATGGTCTGGTGGATGAGGTAGAATGGGAAGATCGCCTGCGTCAGCAACTGGCGCACCGGCCCGTCGGCATCCTTGAGGTGGCGATGGGCAAAGCCGAGTGCGGCGAGGATCGCACACCAGGCGTCGAGTTCGTGCACGGCGCGGAAGAGATTGCGCTGCCAGTCGGGCGTCGCCTCACCCGCCGTTGCGTAGAAGCTCACCAGCGCCGCCCAACTCGCGAGCGCAACGATCAGCGCAGGCCAGCGCAGCGAGACGGCGCGGTCGAAGAAGGGCTGGTGCTTGGCGACGGCGAAGCCGAACAGGAAGACGGCGAAATAGAGCGGATGCAGATACCAGTCTTCGCGGAAATCGTGGCTCTCGCCGAAGAGCGGATAGAGCGTCAGCCGCAGCGCCGTCATGAACAGCCACGGCGTCAGGATGATGCCGGGGCCGGCAAGCAGCACAGAAAGGCCGCGCGGGATGCGCCGCAGCAGCGGCAAGAGCGGGATCAGCGCCAGCGTGTAGAGGATCAGGTAGGCGACGAACCACATGTGGTTATAGGTCGGCGTCGTCAGGCAGCCATCGGCGTCGCACCAATGGCCCGAGGCGGTGACGTAGCGCTGATAGAAGTGATCGAGCGAAAGCGGCGCGCCCGCTTCGATCGCTTCGGCGATCTCGAAATAGCTTTGCGGCGGCACGATCACGAACACGGCCAGCAGCAGCGGCGGCCAGAGCCGTCCCATGCGCGCGCTGGTGAAGCGCCAAGCGCTCATCTTGTCGGCCATGAAGCGGGTAGCCGCGCCTGAGATCAGGAACAGCAGCGTCAGCCGCCAGGGATTGGTGAGCAGCATCAGCGGCTCGATCGCCTCGCTGGCGCGACTCGATTTCACGTGCCAGTCCCACGACACGTAAAACATGCCGCAATGGTAGAGAATGAGCAGCCCGAAGGCGATGATGCGGAGCCAATCGAGATCGTAGCGGCGTTGCGGCATGGAAGATGCGCCTCCTGGGGCGTCTTCTTCCGCGCGCCGCGCAGCGCCGCTACGGTGGCGCCGCGCCCGGCGGCCGGCTGGGACGAACGGGGAGCCCCTGGTGACGAGCGGCGATCAGAGCGGGACAGGCGGTGCGTCCCGGGCCCTGTGGGGACCGTGGGCGACTGTCGCCCTGATCGGCGTTGCAGTGGCGGTCGTCACCGCCACCTCCGACATGATGGAGCTGGCCCGCAGCGGCTCGAGCCGGCGCTGGTGGGAGCCGCTGATCTGGGAGCTCACCAGCGCGACGGTGATCATCGCCAGCGCGCCTCTGGTGGGTTGGGCGATGCGGCGCTGGCCGCCGCAGCCGGGGCGCCTCATGCGGTTCGGCGCCATCCAGCTCCTGGCGACGATCCCCTTCTCGCTAATCCACATCCTGACCATCTTCGTGACGCGCGAGAGCATCTACTGGGCGATCGGGCGCCATTACGGCTTCTTCGATGACGGCGTGGCGCTGACGCTGCTGTACGAATGGCGCAAGGACGTGCTGACCTACGCCGCCATCGCCGCGACCTATTGGGCCTTCGGCTACGCCGCCGCGCGGCGCACCGCAGCGCCAGCGCCCGCCGGCGACGGACGCATCGAAATCAGGGACGGCGGCGCAGCCTTTTTCCTAACCCCGGCGGAGGTGCTCTGGGTCGAGGCCGCGGGCAATTACATCGAATTCCACACCGGCCAGCGCAACCACTTGGTGCGCGGCACGCTGGCGGCGTGGGAAGAGCGGCTTGCGGCCAAGGGCTTCGTGCGCGTTCACCGCTCGCGCCTCGTCAACCGCACGCGCATCAGCGCGATCCGGCCCACGCCGGCCGGCGATGTCGAAATTGCCCTCGATGACGGCCGCAGTATCGCCGGCAGCCGCCGCTACCGCGAGGCGCTGGAGGGCGGCGCGGCGAGAGCCTAAATCCGCGTCGCTTCGGTGATGCGGAAGGTCAGCGCATCGCCGTCGGGCTCGCGCACGGTGACGTATTCGCCGGGGCGCAATTCGTGCGAGCCGAGCTTGATCAGCGGCTCAGCCGGGCCTTCGTCGGCTTCGTCGTACCAGATGTACCAATGCTCGCCGCGATGGCGCAGGAAGCCGTCAGCCGGCGTTTCGTGCGGATGGAAGCGGCGCACCGTGCAATGCTCGCGCTTCTCGCGCCACAGCGCGGCGTCGAGCTTGCCGTTGGCGTCGAGCGGCGCTTGGATCACGTAACCGTAATCGTCGTTCCCGTCCGGATAGCCGGCCTCGGGATTGCGGCCGAGCCGCAAGATCACACGCGTCAATCCAAGCATTCATCACTCCTTTGGGCCAAAGCACTAGCGCCCAGAAACCCCTGCAACCTTGCGCCTGCGCAACACCGCCTCAGTAGAGATCGGCGGTGATCTCGGCGCGGCGGCTCATTACCGCGCCCTCGTGCGCGGATTCGGCGGCGGTGGTGATCTTGTCTGCGGGCGCGCCCGCATTCACCAGAGCAGCGCGCACGCGCTCCTGGCGGCGATGGATTTGCGCACGCGCCTCGGCGGCGCCTTGGCCTGCATCGGCGGTCGTGGCGATGGTGATCGCGCGCAACTCACCGCCCGCAGCTTCGCAAGCGTGGATGCGCGCCATGAAGTCGTTCAGCAGCGGCGTCACCACCGGCTCGTCGCTGGCGACTTGCTCGGTGAAATACAGCGTCACGTGCGCCGGCGCGCATTCGGGGCGCGGCGAGATCGACACGGCCTGCACCGTCGCGGCGCTCTGCGCAGCAGCGTGCTCGCTTTGCGTGGAGGTCGCCGCGCATCCGGCCAGACCCAACACTGCCGCGACTGCGAGCGTACGCACGTTTGCAAACATGACTTCCCCCTCGGTTTGTGAGGCCATGTTGCCGGGCCGGGCGCGCCGGCGCAATCACTTGGCGGCGAACCGCCTTACCCCAGCCGGGGCGCGGCCCTAGAGTGAGGGCCGATGTCCGCGACTCGCGCCCCCCGCTCCAGCTTGGCCAAGGCGGCCGCGCCGCCGCGGGCCTGGCAGCGCATGCTGTCGGGGCGGCGGCTGGACCTCTTGGACCCCTCGCCGCTCGATGTGGAAATCGAGGACATCGCGCATGGCCTGGCCCGCGTGGCCCGCTGGAACGGGCAAACCGTAGGCCCGCACGCGTTCTCGGTGGCGCAGCACTCGCTGGTGGTGGAGGATCTGTGCCGCAAGCTCGCGCCCGAATGGGACCGCAAGCGCCGCCTGATGGCGCTGCTGCACGATGCGCCCGAATACGTGATCGGCGACATGATCAGCCCGTTCAAGGCCGCGCTCGGGCTCGACTACAAGGCGTTCGAGGCCAAGCTCGAAGCGGCCGTGCATCTGCGCTTCGGGCTGCCGCCGCACCCCTCCGCGGCGGTGAAGGGCGTGATCAAGCGGGCGGATATCATCTGCGCCTATTTCGAAGCGGTGCAACTGGCCGGCTTCTCGGAAGCGGAGGCCAAGCGCCTGTTTGGAGCGCCGCCGCGCGGCATGCGGCTGAAATTGACGCCGATGGAGACCGCGCAGGTGCAGGAAGCCTTCCTCAAGCGCTTCCGCTCGCTGCTCGATCCAGCCTAAACTCGGCCCCATGGCCATCATCGTCTGCCCTCTGTCACGCGCGCCGCACATCGCGCGTGAGCGAAAGCCTTCGCACGTCGTCAGCCTGCTCGACCCCGGCACGCCTTTCCCGGTCATCCACGGGCATGCCGAGGA
>JAEUMR010000082.1 GCA_016791385.1 Hyphomonadaceae bacterium | reverse complement strand
TGTCGAGGTGGAGTTCGCCCATCCCCTTCAAAATCGTCTGGCCGCTTTCCTGATCGGTCGACACGCGGAAGGACGGATCTTCCGCCGCCAGCTTCGCCAGCGCCACGCCGAGCTTTTCCTGGTCGGCCTTAGACTTCGGCTCGACCGCCACTTCGATAACCGGCTCCGGGAATTCCATGCGCTCAAGGATGACCGGCTTCTGCGGATCGCACAGCGTGTCGCCGGTGCGCACTTCCTTCAGCCCCGCCAGCGCGACGATGTCGCCGGCATAGGCTTCCTTGATGTCTTCGCGGTTGTTGGCGTGCATCAGCAGCATGCGGCCGGCGCGCTCTTTCTTGTCGCGCGTCGAGTTCAGCAGTGCATCGCCCGCGTTCAGCACGCCCGAATAGATGCGGCAGAACGTGATCGTGCCGACGAACGGGTCGTCCATGATCTTGAACGCCAGGATCGACAGCGGATCGGTATCGGAGGATTGGCGCACCAATTCCTTTTCCGGATCGTCCATGTCGACGCCCTTGATCGCCGGGCGATCGATCGGGCTCGGCAGATAATCGACCACCGCGTCGAGCAGCGGCTGCACGCCCTTGTTCTTGAACGCAGAGCCCAAGAGCATCGGGTACCAAGCAGCCTTCAGCACTGCGAGACGGATCAGACGCTTCAACTCTTCCTTCGAGGGCTCTTCGCCTTCGAGGTACTTTTCCATCGCCGCGTCATCGAGTTCGACCGCCGCCTCGACCAAGCCAGAGCGGAACTCGGCGGCCTTGTCCTTCAGATCGTCCGGGATTTCGACGATGTCGAACTTGGCGCAGAGGCTTTCATCCTTCCAGATGATCGCGTTCATCTCGACCAGGTCGACGATGCCCTTGAAGCCGGACTCGATGCCGATCGGCAGCTGCAGCGGCACGGGACGCGCGCCGAGGCGCTTCTTGATGTCCTCGACGCACATGTAGAAATCGGCGCCGGTCTTATCCATCTTGTTGGCGAAGATTATGCGCGGAACCTTGTACTTGTCGCCTTGGCGCCAAACGGTTTCGGTCTGTGGTTCGACGCCCTGGTTGCCGTCGAGCACGACGACGGCGCCGTCGAGCACGCGCAAGCTGCGCTCGACTTCGATGGTGAAGTCGACGTGGCCGGGGGTGTCGATGATATTGAGGCGCTTGTCATTCCAGAACGTCGTCGTCGCCGCCGACGTGATGGTGATGCCGCGCTCTTGCTCCTGCTCCATCCAGTCCATGGTGGCCGCGCCATCGTGGACTTCGCCGATCTTGTGGCTCTTGCCGCTGTAGAACAGAATCCGCTCGGTCGTGGTCGTCTTGCCCGCGTCGATGTGGGCCATGATGCCGAAGTTGCGGTAGTCTTCGATTTTGTACTGACGAGGCATGACAATTCTGTCCGTGTTTCGGAGGAGCGCCGGCTTCCAGCCGGCATGCCGGCAAGATGCCGGCGGTCCCTAGGGGATCACCAGCGGTAGTGCGAGAATGCGCGGTTGGCTTCGGCCATCCGGTGCGTATCTTCACGCTTCTTCACCGCGTTGCCGCGGTTGTTCGAGGCGTCGATCAGCTCGCCCGCGAGCCGCTCTTGCATGGTGTTTTCGTTGCGGGCGCGCGCTGCGCCGACGAGCCAGCGGATCGCCAGCGCCTGGCGGCGCTCCGGGCGAACTTCAACCGGCACCTGATAGGTGGCGCCGCCGACGCGGCGCGAGCGCACTTCGATCGCCGGGGCGACATTGCCGAGCGCATCGTGGAACACTTCGATCGACGGACGCTTCAGCTTCTTCTCGACGTTGTCGAGCGCGCCATAGACGATCTGCTCTGCAGCCGATTTTTTGCCTTCGTACATGACGTAGTTCATGAACTTGGTCAGCACCAAGTCGCCATGGACGGGATCGGGCAGAACTTCGCGCGGCTCGGCGCGGTGACGGCGAGACATCTTTTTTCTTCCTTACTTCGGTCGTTTCGCGCCGTAGAGCGAACGGCGTTGCTTGCGGTCCTTGACGCCCTGGGTGTCCAGCACGCCGCGCAGAATGTGATAGCGCACGCCCGGCAAGTCCTTCACGCGGCCGCCGCGGATCAGCACAACCGAGTGCTCCTGCAGGTTATGGCCTTCGCCCGGGATGTAGCACACCGCTTCGATGCCGGTGGTCAGACGCACCTTGGCGACCTTGCGGAGCGCCGAGTTCGGCTTCTTCGGCGTCGTTGTATAGACGCGGGTGCAGACGCCGCGCCGTTGCGGGCACGCTTTCAGCGCCGGCGCCTTGTTGCGCGTCGGCTTCGGTGACCGCGGCTTGCGGATCAGTTGGTTGATGGTCGGCATTCGCCCAAACTACCCCTTGGAGCCTTCGCGCTCGCTGGTTCTTTCGCCTCAAAACCGAACAGCGCGCCAAGCGGCCCCTTGGAGAGCCGCCCGAAAGCGCGCCGGTGCTTAATCATTCGGCGGGGCGGCGCATAAGAAGAGGCCGCAGCCGTTCCGAGTGAGGCGGGTTAAATACGGGGGGGCGCCCTTCCCGTCAAGCAGCGGCTTGCGCATGCCAGGGAATATGCCCCCCCGATTGCTTAGCGGCCGCGGCGGCGGTTCGTGTTGCGTGCGTTAAAGGCCTCGGACGAGGCTTGGAACGCTGCGCCAGCCTCGCGGGCAGCCGCGTTGGCGGCGTTGAATTCATTGGTCCGGGCGTCGGCGATCGCGCGCGCTTCCAGCGCTTCGGCGCGGCGGCACTCAAGGTTCGGCGTGATTTGAGCGCGCCAGGCGTCGTAGCCCGCAACCGCCGCCTGCATTTGCTGCGCGTTGGCGGTGGCCCCATCGGGAGCGGCCGGCGCGGTGGGGACTGCGCCGCAGCGCGAAGCCGGCACAGTGGCCGCAGCGGCCGCAGCGGGCGCTGCCGGGGTCGTGGTGGTGGTCTGGGCCGACGCCGAAGCGGCGAACATCAAGGTGGCCGCAGCGGCGGCGGAAGCCAGAACTCTCATACTTACCCCTTTGTTCTAGAACAAAATTTCTGCCTGGCGGCGCGAGGGCCGGATAATCCAAGCGGGTGCTATCCAATCCAACCCGGCGGCACAACTAGCTTCCACACGCGGTTGTCGTCACATCTGCGTGGGTAACAGCCCCTCCAAATAGGCTGCGGCCGGCGCCAGCTGTGTGGCGTAATGGCGCCACCTTCCAGATGCGCGCTGATAGAGCGGCTCGCGCACCTGCCAGACGCTGGCGGTCTTTACCGAGTTCTTCCGCGCCTGGAACGCCAAGCAGGCGTCACTCCATTCAAGCCCCAGAAAGGCCAGTAGCGCGCCCACCTCAGCTTCAGGGTTGCGCACGAGGTCATCGTAACTGACGTCAAGAATATCGTCGCCGAACAGCTTCTTCCAGTGCCGCATCAAGCGCCGGTACTCGCGATAATAATGTGCAGCGTCCTCCAGATCGAGCGCATAGCTCATGCTCGGATCGAGATGCAGAAAGTAGATGGAGAGGATGTTGTCGAGCGGATGCCTGACGGTGTGAACGATCTTCGCTTCAGGGAAGAGGCGCTTGATCAGACCGATATAAAGGAAATTGTCTGGCCTTTTGTCGGTGACGAGGTCGGCGCCGGGGAAGCTGCGCTCGAGCATCGCGCGGTATTCTCCCGCGAGTTGAGCCGCCGCGGCTGCATCCAAGCGCGCGGCGGCTTCGGGAAACGGCGCCAACCGCTGCTGCACTAGGCGCGGCAAGAACGCGAGTTCGCCGCCAGCGGTGATGCGCGGATGACCAGCAAGGATTTGCTCGGTCAACGTCGAGCCAGAGCGAAACATGCCACAAATGAACACCGGCGCCCGTTTGGCGTGTGTTGCTGACGGCGCCGGCGCCTGCGGAAAGGCTGCAATAATCCGGTCGATGAACCGCTCTTGCGCGGCGCGATCATAGCGCGCCGCTGCGCCAAATGACGCGCGGCTGAACGCATTTGCCCGCGTGTACGCGCCAAACGCTGCGCCGAATGCACCAGTGCTGTCCAGGGCGCGTCCGAGCGCGAACGCCGCCGAGGCCTTCTCCGCCGCGGCAAGATCAGGCCGATCCAGCGCCGCCTGCAGGCGCGCAATCAGCGGATCGGATGCGTCTTTGAACGAGGAGACATTGGCCAGCCTCGCCAGCGCCTCGCTGTCGCGCGGCGCCAGTTCAAGCACGCGCTCGTAGCAAGCGCGCGCCTCGCCGCGCTGACCGCGATCTTCCTGCAGGTTGCCCAGATTCAGGAGCGCTGGGAGATAGCGCGGACTAAGCCTCAGCGCCTCGCGCAACTCGCGCTCGGCCGCCGCGTCGTCGTGCACATGGTCGGCGAAAATCACTGCCCGATTGAGGCGTATCTCTTCCGGCTGACTCGCGCCTCGGTCGATCGCCTGCTGGTAAGCATGCAGCGCCGCGTCGTATTTGCCGAGCTGACGCTGGACATAGCCCAAATTGTACCAGCTATCGGCCATATGCGGCCATCGTCGCAGCGCCTCGACATAGGCCCGCTCCGCTTCGGCGAAGCGGCCGGCCTGACGCAGCGCGCCCGCCTGGCGCAGGAGTGCAACTTGATCCGCCACAACAGCTCCGTGCGCTGACCTCTTATTGGAGAGCCCCTGGCCGCGCCAGCGGAAGCAATGCTACACGAAGACCGGACCGGCACATGATGAACGCGACTGCCGACGAACTATTACAGCGCGCTGCGCAAGCCGAGCGCAGCGGGCGCAGCGATGAGGCCGCTCGGCTCTGGGACGAACTCGCGCGCGCCCATCCGACGCATCCGCGCGTCCTATTCCGCGAGGGACGGCGCCGGCTGGAACAGGGCGACGCTGACGCCGCGGTCTCGGTTTTCAGCCAAGCCGCCGCCGCCGATGGCCGAGACCCGGAAATCCCCCTCTTCCTTGCCGCCGCGCACAACATGCGCGGGGATTATCCTCAGGCGCTCGCCGCGATCGACCGCGCGCTCGCGGCCGATCCCTACTTCTTCGCCGCGCTCCTTTCCAAAGGCGCGCTTTACGAGCGCATGGGCAATCCGCGGGGCGCGGCCAAGATTTACAGCGATGCACTGAAGATCGCGCCCGCGCCCGAGCGCCTGCCGCCGCCGCTGCGCGCGCAATACGAAAGGGCAAAATCGTCCATCCGCGAGAACGCGCAGGCGTTGGCCGACTTCCTACGCCAGCGCACAAACGGCGCGCGCGCGCGTTTCGCCGACGCCGACCTGCAGCGTTTTGACGAGTGTCTGGACATCCTGGCCGGCGTGAAACGCCCCTTCGTGCACGAGCCGATCCTGCTGCATTACCCGAAGCTGCCGGCGTACACGTTCTACGAACGCGCATTGTTTCCCTGGATGCCGCAGCTTGAGGCGGCGACGGACATGATCCGCGAAGAGCTCGCCATCGTGCTGCGCGAAGATCGGGCCAAGTTTGCGCCTTACATTCAGATGCCGCCGGAGGCGCCGGTCAATCAATGGGCCGACCTCAACCATTCCCCGGACTGGAGCACGTTCTTCCTATGGCGCGACGGCGTGCGCTTCGACGATAATTGCGCGCGTTGTCCGAAGACTGCGGCGCTATTGGACACGCTGCCGCTTGCCCGCCAGCGGGGCTATGGTCCCACGGCGATGTTTTCACTGCTGGCGCCGCACACGCGCATTCCGCCGCACACCGGCTCTTCGAACGCGCGCCTCATCTGCCATCTGCCACTGGTCATTCCCGAACGCTGCGGTTTCCGGGTCGGCAACGACACGCGTGAATGGCGGATCGGCGAGGCCTGGGCGTTCGATGACAGCATCAACCACGAGGCCTGGAACGACAGCGACCAGCAACGCGCGATTCTTATCATCGACGTGTGGAATCCGCTTCTGAGTGAAGCCGAGCGCGGCATGGTCGAAGAAATGATGACCGCGCTCAATCAGTTTTATGCCGGCGACGACCAG
>JAEUMR010000078.1 GCA_016791385.1 Hyphomonadaceae bacterium | reverse complement strand
TACGCGCAGCCACTCCGCTCCGGTGCTAATAAGCACCAGCGAGCTAAGAAGGAGGCCTACGAGTAGCAGAACGCGCGCCTGCGCATGCGCGTCCAACGCCACGGCAATGGCGGACGTGCGGACGGCGGAGGCGTTCCGAACAGGCACTTCAATAAGGCTCCTGCGACCATCAACGCACAGGGAGGTAATTTCCGCAACACGGAAAATGCTGCACTGGCGAATAATGTTCACCATGCCGGTGCGACGCTTTCGCCCGGCGCGAATGAGAGTCCCGAGGATCGTGTGCATCTGCGAAGGCGGCGGACGCTGGGGAATAGATGACGTGCGCGCAGGGCAAGTCATGGGCGTGTAGCGCACGAACTTGCCCACTGTTGGCGCAGAAGCTGGCAAGTTTGTGCCTGAACCTCCGTTCTTATTGCAGAGATCGCGCGCCTAGGTATCTTCGCGCGCCATAAACGGGCCGCGTGTCAGAACGCTGGCTCTGGGAGCGAAGCGCCAGCAATGACAACCACGCGCCGCCGGGTCCTGACCGCACTCGGCTCCACCATGTTCGTCCCGCTCATGGCGCCGCAGACGCATGCCCAGAGCGGGAGCCGCGCCGACCGCGCCTTCGAAGCGTTGAGCCGCCATTGGCTCGACCGATCGATGCGTTATTCGCCGATCACGGCGACCACGACCGGCGACCACCGCTACGACAACCGCGTCGACGATGTCAGCGCTGCCGGCCGGGCCGCCACTCTCCGCTTTGCCCAGGACACCCTGCGTCAGTTGCAGGGCGTCGACCGCAACCAGCTCTCCCGCGCCAATCAGGTCGACGCTGCGCTGCTGGAGAACGCGCTGCGCGCGCAAATCTGGCAGACCGAGGTGTGGCAGACTTGGGCTTGGAACCCGCTTGGCTATCAAGCGCTCGCCGGCGGGGCGCTCTATGGCTTGATGGCGCGCGAGTTTGCGTCGCTGCCGCAGCGCCTGCGCGCGGCGACGGCGCGCATGCTGGCGCTGCCGCGCCTGTTCGAGCAAGCGCGCCAAGAACTCGTGCCCGCACGCGTGCCGGCGCCGCACGCTGAAACCTACGCCGCGCAGAACCGCGGCCTCAAATCGATCGTCGCCGAGATGATCGAGCCGCATAAGGGCGCGCTTTCGAGCGCTGACCGTCAGCGGCTCGACGCCGCGATCGCGGTGTTCAACGCGGCGGTCGACGAGCATCAGGCCTGGATCGAAGGCACGCTGGCGCCGGCTGCGCAGGGCGAGTTCCGCGCCGGCGCTGAAGTGTTCGACACCCAGCTTGGCTACACGCTGATGTCGACCATGCCGCGTCAGGAAATCCGCCGCCGCGCCGACGCTGCGGTGCTGGCGGTGCGCGCGGAAATGTATCGCGTCGCCAAGCGCGCGCTTACGGGCGTGGCCGGCGCGCCAGCGACGCCGGATGAGCCTTCACCGGAGCAGCAGCAAGCGGCGATCCGCGCCGCGCTCGATCTCGCCGCCAATGAGCGGCCCGCGCGCGATCAACTCGTGCAGGCCGCGACGGCGATGACCGAACAGGCGCGCCGCTTCGTGCTTGAGAAGGATTTGATCACGTTGCCGGATGGCCCGGTGCGCGTGATCGTGATGCCGGAATTCCAGCGCGGCGTCGCCGTCGCCTATTGCGACAGCCCTGGCCCGCTGGAGCGTCAGCTCGAAACCTTCTTCGCCATTTCGCCCGTGCCCGATGATTGGAGCCAAGAGCAGGCGACCTCGTTCCTGCGCGAATACAACACGCGCGCCACGCTCGATGTCGCCGTGCACGAGGCGATGCCCGGGCATTACGTGCAGATCTGGCACTCCAATCGCTATCCCTCGGCGCTGCGCGCGGTGTTGGGCTCAGGCTCGTTCGTCGAGGGCTGGGCAGTTTATGCCGAAGAGGTGATGGTGGACGAAGGCTTTCGCTCCGACGATCCGCTGTTTCATCTTTCGCAGCTCAAGATTCAGCTGCGCACCATCACCAACGCCATCATCGATCAGGCCATCCATTGCGATGGCATGACGCGCGAAGAGATGATGCAGCTGCTCACGCAAACCGCTTTCCAGGAAGAACGTGAAGCCGCCGGCAAATGGCGCCGCGCTCAACTCTCGGTCGGGCAATTATCGACCTACTTCGTCGGCTTCCAGGAGCACCTGGAAACGCGTGCGGCGGCAGAAGTGAAATGGGGGCCTGAGTTCAATCTGAAGCGTTATCACGACGGCGTGCTGGCGTTCGGCTCGCCGCCCTGCCGCTTCGCCCGCCAACTCCTGCTGGATGAACCGATCCAATGATCAACTGGAAAACCCATCCCTCGTTCAACGGTCATGAAGATGTCGTCGCCGTCGGCGATGACGCGCTTGGCTTTGCCGGCTTCATCGCCATCCATTCAACCGCGCTCGGCCCCGCCGGCGGTGGTTGCCGGATTTGGAATTATTCCGAAGCGGAGGCGCTCACCGATGTGCTGCGTCTCTCGCGCGGCATGACCTATAAGAACGCGATGGCCGAACTGCCGATGGGCGGGGGCAAGGCTGTGCTCTACAAAATGGGCGCCGATCGCGCCGCCTGTTTCGCCAAATTCGGCGAACAGGTCGAAGCGCTGGGTGGGCGCTACATCACCGCCGAAGATGTCGGCGCCTCGGTGGCGGACATGCGCGCGATCGCCGGCTCGACATCGTATGTCGCCGGGCTGCCGAAGGAAGCGGGCCAAGCCGGCGGCGATCCTTCGCCGGTGACGGCGCAGGGCGTGTTTTACTGCATCAAGGCGCTGCTGGGCGGTTCGGTGCAGGGGCGCACCATCGCTGTGCAGGGCGTGGGCCATGTCGGCTTTCACCTCTGCGAATTGCTGACAGGCGAAGGTGCAAAGCTCATTGTCGCCGACGTGAACGCCGCCAATCTTGAGCGCGCCAAGGCGCTGGGCGCGGACGTCGCGCCGGCCGACCGCATCCATACGGTCGCCGCCGATCTGTTCTCGCCCTGCGCACTGGGTGCGGGGCTGAACGAGCGCACCATTCCCGAACTCGGTGCGAGCATTGTCTGCGGCGCAGCCAACAACCAACTCGCCACCGAAGCCGACGGCGAACGTCTGGTGGCGCGCGGGGTCACCTACGCGCCGGACTACGTCGTCAATGCTGGCGGCATCATCAACGTTTCAGCCGAATATCTCGGCGAGACAGCCGATGTCGTGGACGCCCGTATCCGCGCCATCGCCCCGCGCTTGTTGAAAGTGCTCGAAGCAGCCAAAGCCGATGGCGTGCCCCCACACGTCGCCGCCGACCGCATCGTGCGCGCGCGCATTGCCGCCGCCAGGAGAGCTTGAAAACATGAGCAGCCGCAAACCGAACGCGCTCGAAATGCACGTCCCGGCGCCGCGCGCGCGTCCCGGCGACAAGCCCGACTTCAGCGGCTGGAGCTTGCCCGAGCCTGGGGCCACGCCACGTCCGGATGTGGACGCCAGCGCCGGTGAGATGCGCGACTACGCCTACGGCCTGGTGCGTGTGCTCGACATGGAGGGAAACGCGCTCGGGCCGTGGGCCCCGCATCTGCCGCCGGAGAACCTGCGCCGCGGGCTCAAAACCATGCTGCTGACGCGCGCGTTCGACGAGCGCATGCATCGCGCCCAGCGTCAGGGCAAGACCAGCTTCTACATGCAATGCTTCGGCGAAGAGGCGGTGTCGGTGGCGCAAGCGATGGCGCTGCATCCCGACGACATGTGCTTTCCCAGCTATCGCCAGCAGGGCGTGCTGATCACGCGCGACTATCCGCTGATCGACATGATGCATCAGATCTATTCGAACGCGAAAGATCCGATGAAGGGGCGCCAGCTGCCGGTGATGTATTCCTCGAAGAAGGATGGCTTCTTCAGCGTCTCCGGCAATCTCGCCACGCAAGTGCCGCAAGCCGTGGGCTGGGCGCTGGCGTCGGCCTATTCGGGCGATGTGCGCATCGCTTCGACGTGGCTCGGCGAAGGCTCCACCGCCGAGGGCGACTTCCACGCCGGCATGACCTTCGCGTCGGTCTATCGCGCGCCGGTGCTGATCAATGTGGTCAATAACCAGTGGGCGATTTCCTCGTTCCAGGGCATTGCCGGGGGCGAGAACACCACCTTCGCCGCGCGCGCGGTCGGCTACGGCATCCCGCCGCTGCGCGTTGACGGCAACGACTTCCTCGCCGTCTACGCGGTCACGCAATGGGCCGCCGAGCGCGCGCGCTCCAATCTCGGCCCCACCTTGATCGAACACTTCACCTACCGCGCAGGTCCGCACTCAACCAGCGACGATCCCGCCCGTTATCGCCCCGCCGACGAGGCCCGCGCCTGGCCGCTGGGCGATCCGGTGGAACGGCTCAAGCAGCACCTCATCACGCTCGGCGAGTGGAGCGAAGAGCAGCACCGCACCGCGCAGGAAGCAGCGGTCGAGACCGTGCGCACAGCCGGCCGCGAAGCGGAGAAGGTGGGCGTGCTCGGTGTCGAAGGCGCTCATACGCGAGGATCGATGTTCGAGGACGTGTACAGCGAGATGCCGTGGCATCTGAAGCAGCAGCGCGACGAGCTGGGAGCCTGACGCAATGCCCAGCATGACCATGATCCAAGCGCTGAACTCGGCGCTCGACACCATGATGTCCCGCGACCCGAACGTGCTGACGTTCGGCGAAGACGTCGGCTATTTCGGCGGCGTCTTCCGCGTCACCGAGCATCTGCAAGAGAAGTACGGCGCCAAGCGTTGCTTCGATGCGCCGATCAACGAAACCGGCATCGCCGGCGCCGCCATCGGCATGGCCGTCTATGGCCTGCGTCCGGTGATCGAGATTCAGTTCGCCGACTATATGTATCCTGCCTACGACCAACTGGTCTCCGAGGCGGCGCGCATCCGCTATCGCTCGGCGGCTGACTACACCGTGCCGCTGACCGTGCGCATGCCGTATGGCGGGGGCATCTATGGCGGCCAGACGCACAGCCAGAGCCCTGAAGCGCTGTTCACGCATGTCGCGGGTCTCAAGACGGTGATCCCGTCGACGCCGTACGACGCCAAGGGCCTGCTCATCAGCGCCATCGAGGACGACGATCCGGTGATCTTCCTGGAACCGAAGCGGGTCTATAACGGTCCGTTCGACGGCCGCCGCGACCGGCCGGTGCAGCCTTGGTCGAAGCACGCGGCCAGCGAAGTGCCGGACGGCTATTACAAAATCCCGCTCGGCAAGGCGAACATCGTGCGCGCGGGCGCCGACTGCACGGTGCTCGCGTACGGCACCATGGTCCACGTGGCGCTCGCCGCGGCCGAAGATGCCGGCATCGACGCTGAAGTGATCGATCTCAGAACGCTGGTGCCGCTGGACATCGAAACCATCGTGCAATCGGTGGCCAAGACCGGCCGCTGCGTGATCGTGCACGAAGCGACGCGCACCTCCGGCTTCGGCGCCGAGCTTTCGGCGCTGGTGCAGGAGCATTGCTTCTACAAGCTGGAAGCGCCGATCCAACGCGTGACGGGCTTTGACACGCCCTATCCGCACGCACTCGAATGGGATTATTTCCCGACCCCGCCGCGCATCATCAAGGCGATGCGCCGTGTGATGGAGGGCTGACCTTGGGCCAGTTCGTATTCAAGCTTCCGGATGTTGGTGAAGGCACGGCTGAAGCCGAGATTGTCGCCTGGCACGTGCGCGTGGGCGATGTCGTCGCTGAAGACGCCCCGCTCGTCGATGTCATGACCGACAAGGCGACGGTGGAGATGACCTCTCCGGTCGCCGGCAAGGTGATCGCCATTCACGGCGAGCCCGGCGACATGGCCCCGGTCGGCGGCGCCATCGCCGTGTTCGAGACGGATGCTGCTGAAGCCGACGCGCCTGCGCCGAAACCAAATGGCGCTGCGGCGGCGATAAGCCCGGCTGGCGAGGGGCTGACGCAGACGTCGCCGAAAGCCGAGCCGCCCCAGGCTCCGCCTGCGGCGCAGCCGGTCGAAAAGCCGCGCATCAAAGCGCCGTCAGGCGCGGTATGGTCGGAAGACGCCGTGCAAGCAGCGATGCAAACGACCGCGCCGAAGCCGATTGCCGTGCCCGCCGCCGCCGTGCCGCCCGCGGCCAAAGCTGAGGCCAAGCCGCAATCGCAAGCGGTCACGCGGCCCGAACCGCGCGAGCCCACCGTGCGCGAAGCTGGACCGGCGCTCGCTTCGCCCGCCGTGCGCGCGCGCGCGCTCAAGCTCGGCATCGACCTGGCGCAAGTGCGCGGCACCGGCCCTGACGGGCGCATCACGCATGACGATCTCGACGCCGTGCTCGTCCCTGTGGCGGGCATGCGCAGCACCGGCTCGGCGCTCGCCCAGCGCAACGGCATCGAACCGGTCAAGGTGATCGGCCTGCGCCGCAAGATCGCCGAGAAGATGCAGGACGCCAAGCGCCGCATCCCGCACTTCGCCTATGTCGAAGAGTGCGACCTGACTGAGCTCGAAGAGCTGCGCGCGCATTTGAACGCGACCAAGCGCAACGATCAGCCGAAGCTGACGCTGCTGCCGTTCCTGATGCGGGCGTTGGTGCTGAGCCTGCCGGACTTCCCGCAGATCAACGCTCGCTACGATGACGAGCAAGGCGTCGTCTATCGCCACGAGAACGTCGATATCGGCATCGCCACGCAAACCGACAACGGCCTTGTCGTGCCGGTGGTGCGCCATGCCGAAGCGCGCGATGTCTGGGACAGTGCGATCGAAGTCGCCCGTCTCGCCAACGCGGTGCGCAAAAACACGGCGACGAAGGACGATCTGTCAGGCTCGACCATCACCATCACCTCGCTCGGCGCGCTCGGCGGCATCGTCACCACGCCGGTGATCAATCACCCCGAAGTGGCGATCATCGGCGTCAACAAGCTGGTCGAGCGGCCTGCGGTGAAGAACGGCGCCATCGTCGTGCGCAAGATGATGAATTTATCATCGTCGTTCGATCACCGCGTGGTCGACGGCTACGACGCGGCCGCCTTCATCCAGCGCGTGAAAGGCCTGTTGGAGCATCCCGCGGCGCTGTTTATAGAGCGCTGAGCGCAACACGGGCTCCCGTCCGCGGCGCCAGTCGCAGGAGGTCGCGTGAAAAATCTCTTCGCTGCAGTGTTGTGTGTCCTGGCCGTTGCGTCGTGTGGAAATCCGGCGCGCGCGCCAGTGGCGGTGACGGAGAGTGCGCGAGCCCATCTGCTCGAGTCCGCCGCCAATGATTTCCACCAGCACGTGGCGCCAACGGGAGCGCAGTTCCGGAACGTTCACGTCGGCGTCTTGCATGGCGAAGGCGAGGACGCGCGGAACATCATGTGCGGCGAGTTTCGCACCACGGACGGATCGGGATGGGTCGCGTTCGCGACCATAGAGACGGATCCGTATGAAAATTGGCTCGGCGGCGCTGCTGAGAATTACTGCGCCGGGCCGAACACGGCGTTGGCGACGGACAATGATCTGTCGGACGACTTGAGCGGGCGTTACCAGTCGCTCGGATAAGATGCGCTATCCGGCGGGGTTGGTTAGAAAAGCTGAACTGCTTCAACGCCCCGCGCGCGCTGCACACCGATTCAATCCGACCGGCTTGATCTCATGCGAAGATGGCTCGTCTTCTGCAGGGAGGTTGTCGGATCCAACGCCAAACAGCGCAGAAGACGCGGATTGAACGTGAAGGAGTGTGAAAGCGGCGACGCTGGATCGCTCCAGTTTCGAGGAGGATGAAACTCGAAAGCACCGGCGGGAAAAGTGTGAACGACGAACGGGTTCGCACTTGTTGGCCCCCGCCGCACGTCGACCGGGAACGTCGAGCACGGCGCTAAGTCCATGGTCCGGACCCCCAGCGTTTGCGGAGATCGCACGCGAAGCGGCAACGCGGCGATCAGCTACCAAGTCCGTCCGTTTGAACGCATGGCCCTCCGGCATGACACTAACGCCCCAGGCTCGCGCCGGTTGAGAGAACAATCCGCGCGAGGGCGCGCTTCGGCACAACCCCACGCTACACCTTCTTCTGAGCGCTCCGCCGGAGCGCGCCCCGCGCTCCCATCGGAGCAGAATAAAGAGCAAACCCGGAAGCGCGCCGCGCTGTCCGGCCTTAACCCTAACGCCATTTTCGCGCCCTGCGCGCGCTGTGGCGCCGCGCTTGCCTCTGAGGAGAAGTCCGCCCGCTGCCGCGCACCGAAACGGGACGGCGGGCGCAAGAAATTCGCCTCAGGGGCAACGCACATGACGTACACGATCTCTCCCGCCGGCCTCCGCCTGATCCAGGAGCAGGAAGGCTTCACCAGCCAGCCGACGCCGATTTCCGGCAATGTTTGGCTGGTCGGCTACGCCCACGTGCGCGTTGGCGCGCCTGGCGAAGCGGTTACCGAAGCCGAAGCGCAAGCGTTGCTGGCGCACGACATCGCCCCGGCCGAGCACGCGGTTAACGAGCGGGTGAGCCAGAACCTGACACAAGCGCAGTACGACGCGCTGGTGTCGTTCGCGTTTTCGATCGGCGTCGATGCGTTCGAGAAGAGCCAAGTGCTGCGCCGCGTTAACGCTGGCGATATGCTCGCCGCCGCCTGCGCGATGGATGCGTGGCGCAAGGGCGAGATCGACGGCGATGTGCAGATTGTCGAGGCGCTGGTGCGCCGCCGCGCTGCCGAGAAGGCGCTGTTCCTCAGCGATTGCGCGGTGATCTCGTCCGTAGTGATGCCGCCGCAACTTGATTACGCGGCCTCCGTACTTGGAGCGCCGCAAAAGCCGGGCGCTGTCGCCAATGCGGCGCCGAAGCTGGCCGCCGTGCCGGCGCCGGTTGCTGTCGAGCCGGTGGAAGCAGCCGCCGAAGAAGAGTCGGTTGTTATCGATCTCGGCGCGCGCATCAGTGCAATCCTGCGCTCGGAGCCCGCCACCGAAGTGCTGCTGCTGACGCAGCGGGTTGAGGACAGCGAATTCGCCGAAGAAGACGAAATCACCACTGCACACGCAAAGCCGGTCGCGCGTACGCTCGCTGACGTGCGCGAAGCCACCCGCCGCGCTCACGCCGAAGCGCAAGAGCAGAACAAGACTCCCTGGTGGTCGAAGATCGTTGAGACGTTCTCGCGCAACGATCACGCACAGGGCGGCTTCGCGCTCTCGTTCGAGCACGGCGGATTGGCGGCGCTGATGATTTTCGGCCTTGGCCTAGTGACGCTCGCCGGTTCGCTGTTGTTCGATGGCGGCGCCGATGCGATCCAGATGATCGCCGCCGCTGCAATCGCAGCGCCTGGCATCGCCGCTGCGCTGATGGCCGGCTACGGCTTCATGCGCGCGCCGCAGCCGAAAGCGGTCGCCGCCTAAATTCAAGTTTCCGCTGGTGAGCGGTGCGGGAGCGGGCGGAAACGTCTGCTCCCGCTTCCTTTCCGGGAGCGAGAGATATAGCGCCTCGCGACCGCTGCACTTGTCGGCAACGTTACTCTAAGCCCTGCGGTTGCCAGAGAGGTTCGTCAGCGGATTGTCTAGCGCCACGTATGCCGTAGCGGTTCGGACTGCGCGAGCCCGGCCAGATCAGCAGCGTGATCAAGAGAAACCAAGAGATGCCAGGAATGTAGAAAATCCACCAGAACCATCCGGACCAGCCGATATCATGGAGGCGTCTGATGATGGCGGGAACGTAGACCGGTGTGGCTGCCAGAATAGCGAAAATGGAGATGGCTTCGTAGTTAAGTGAAATGCCCGATCTCCATAAAGCCAGCGATATTAGGCCGGAGAAAACCGCCGCGGAGATCGTGTACGCAAGAAAGCCGGTTCGCCCTAGTCGCCCTGCCGTAGAGACGTTCACAGTATCTAGCTCCGACCTATAGCTCCTCAGGCATCAAGTTCGTAACCGGGTGGATCCCTCCAAAGCCCGCACGCTCGACCAGTTCCTGGTCTTCCTCGATAGGATGATTAAAATCCAGCGCCAATGGGCCATTGGGGTCGCCTAACACCCATCGCAGGTCGGCAGGCAGCTCAGGGCTAAGTGGACGCATGAAGAACATGGTTTCCATTAAACGCACAAACTTCGGCAGCAACAAGGCTCTGAAGGTCAAACAGCGCCTAAACACCACCACGCGACCGCCACGCCCCGTGAGCGGGCCGCGCCCAGGAGCACGTGTGAACGGTCAGAGTTGACGGGTGACCTCTGAACATCCGTGTCATGCAGCAAGCCGCCAGTGCTGAAATCGCAATCCAATCGCAAGCGAAAGAACAGCGAATGGCTAGCTAACATTGCGGCTCATCGAGCAAGAACGTTGCTGCGAACACAATCGGCGACGCGGAAAACCGCGTCGCCGACCCTGATTTTGTAAACCAGTTTGTAAACCGCCGGAGGTGATCCGGGGGTACAATTGGCAGAAGCCCGCCAAATCAATGCCTAGAGTCTGGCACTCCGAAAGCGAGCATCCTGACAATGAGACATGGATCACCTCCTTTCTTAAGAGAACAAGCCGGCGACAGCCGCCGGAACACGCAAGATAGGGTGCTCCGGCCGCGCTGCAAAGCGCGATGGTTGATCGCCGCTGCTGATGCGCGAATGCCGCGTGCGCGAACGACAACGAGGCGAAAATGCGTCCGAGCCTTACTCGCTCTCGGGCGTCCACGAACCGAGATAGGTGGCGGTGTCGCCCGTCATGTAAACGCAGGCGTTGCTCTCGGCGCCATCCGGGAAGCAGAACAGCGGCCCCTGCGCGCCGCGCGCAGCTTCGTAGCGGTTGCGCGGCACGGCGGGCTGGAAGTTCGGCGGCCGCTGCGCGCCCGCGGGCCAAGCGGGCAGGATGTCAGCGGTGGCGGGCTCGGCAGTGTTCTGCGTCCAGCCTTCGAGATCGCTGCGCAGGCCGGTCTGATCGTCGCTCGGGTTGAAGGCGAGCGGCACGTCGCGCACCGGGTAGGTGCGCGTGAACAGCACCGCGCCCCCGGTCGACTTGATGCGCATGGTGGCGGTAGCGTCGGCGCAGGTGTCGCCGGAAGCTTCTGCTTCGACGATATAATATTGCGAGCCGACCGCCGACCAGTCGCGCGAGGATTGCGCCATGCACGCGGGCGGAACCGCGCTGGTGGCGGCCGAAATCGCCGTCTCAGCGCTCGGCCCATCGGGGGCCTTCGATTGCGAAACAGGAGGTGAGCACGCTGCGAGCGCTGCTGCAAACAAGACCGCGCCGGCATGCTTCATCCTTGGCTCTCCTCTGTATCCCTGTCGAACATGTGTCCGGCGCCGCCAGCCGCCGGCTCCCAGAACACGCAGGTCTCGCGTGCTGTTCCTGAAAAGTGGCAAAGCATGGGCAGATTGCGGGCGCGCACGTCTTCGTATGTGAGTTGATCGAGCGTTGTCTCCCCGGCAGGCAGGCGTGACCAAGCTGGGGCGGTCCCCGTCGTGGTCAGCCGAGGCTGCGCCCAGCGGCGCAGGAAATCCTGCATCTGCTCGTGATCCTGCGGCCCGAACGCATCGCCGAAACGATGCGCCAGCGGCGCGCTCCAGGACCAGACCGGAAAGCCATCGGCTGTGCGCAGCACGAACAGCCCGATCGCCTTGTCGCAAGCGGGGCCGAGCGAGCGCACCTGCAGGCTGTCCTCGGCATCGGCGGCGGTGAAGGCGATGGTGCGCGAAACGTCGAAATCGCAGCCCCCGGCTGCGCCGCGCGGCGCGCACGCAGCAACCGCCAGCGCGGCCAGCGCAAACGCGATCAGCCGCATCATGGTCCGAACGCGACCATTTTGCTTGGCGCATTATTGGCCGGATCGATGATCAGACATTGCGAGCCTTCGACCGCGGCTGCGTAGCAGATCATCGGCAGATTGCGGCTGCGCATCATCTCATAGACCTCGCGGTCAAACGGGGTGTCGTAAGCGAACGTCGTCGCGCTCTCGCTCAGCGTTGCGGCATCGGCGCGCCACTCGGGCAATTCGCCCGTGTGCTGCAACGTCACTTGCGACCAGCCGCGCAGGAATTCGTCCATCTCGGCGTCGGAGACCGCCGGCGCGCCTTCGGCGGGAATGCCGCCGAAGCGCATGTCGAAATAGGTCGAGGCGAACGCCCACAGCGGATCGCCATCGGCATTGCGCACAACGAACGTGACGACAGCCTGCGCGCAGCTTGGCCCTTGTGAGGATGTGGTGATCACGTCCTGGCCGCCCGCACGCGACCACTCAACCTGATGTGTCGCGCTGCGCGCGCAACCGGCGGGCGCAGCCGCTTGTTGCACTTGCCCGCACGCGCTCAGACACAGCGCGGCAAGACCCAACACGATATGGCGCATGACCACCCCTCGACTCGCGGAGCATAGCCAGCGGAAAAGGGGGCGCTAGCCTATTCGGCCGCTTCGAGAGAGGCCGGCCCTAGCGGAACCTCAAGCGCGCTCTGGGCCGGGCTCTGGAACAGGCCGTGCGGGCGCTGCAGCGCAGCAACGGCAGCCTCGTAGCCCGCCGCCACCGTCTCGTCGAAGCGCTTCCAGTCGCGCATGTCGAGATCGGCCATCTCTGGCGCGATCAGCAGGTCGGCGCCTGAGCGGCCTTCCCAGGGGTCGACTGCGAGCGTCGCTGCGCGCATCAGCAACGAAGCGATCGGCGGCGCCGATTGCAGACCGTGCGCGGCGACCCAGCCCAAAAAGCCGGGCGGATCGCGGAAATCGGCAGGATCGATAGTGTCCTTGCGCGCGACATCGACGCCGATGATGGGGCCGCGATGGAAATCCTTCAGCACATCGACCGGGAAGTTGCGCAGCACTGCGCCATCGACAAGCAGGCCATGATCGCCCTCGACCACGGGCGGCAAGATGCCGGGCAGCGAGATCGAAGCGCGCAGCGCCCGGCGCAGCAGCCCGCCGCGATGCACGCGAATATCGCCGGCGACGAGATCGGTGGAGACAGCGAAGAACGGAATGCCGAGATCCTCGATCAGCGTCTCACCGAAATGCTCCTTGAGCCGGTCCTCGACGCGGCGCCCGCGCACTAGCCCGACGACCGGCAGCACGTAATCGCCGAGCGGATTGGATTCCACGAACGCCTTGCGGATGCGGAATTCGATCTCGTTGTCGTTCCAACCCATCGCCACGCAGGCGGCGACGATGCCGCCCATCGAGGTGCCGCCAATAACGTCGACCGGCAGTCCCGCCTCGCGCAGTGCACGCACAACGCCGATATGGGCGTAAGCGCGTGCGCCGCCGCCGGACAGCACCAGCCCGATCGAGCGTCGCGCGATAATGCGCGCAAGCCGCGCAGCGTCAGCGTCATCGACGCCGCGCCAATGGAACAGGCGCATGGCCTCGCAGGCCGCGCGCCATTCGCTCGTTGTCGCGGCTTGCCGGTCCATGCCGTGGTGCAGGAGGATCACGTCGATCAGCTTGAACCGCCGCGCCGGTGACGGCTCCTCCTGCGGCAAGAGCGGCAGCGAGGGGCGCGCGTCGGCGCGGGCGAAGAACCAGATGCGGTCGGCTTGGCGCAGGCAGGTGCGAAACCAGCGCGTGTCCGCGATCGGCGAAACCATGAAGACAGCGTCATTGTCCTGTTCGAGCGCGTCGAACCAGGCGCTGTTGAGGCCCTCGGTGGTGATCTCGTCTTCCTCGGTGACGATCACAGCGCGCGCGCCGAGGCGCTTCAGTGCGGCCTGTAGCGTGCGTGCGCGCAGCTTTAGATCGATCGTCGGCGAGGTGGCGATGAATGCATAGACCTTGGGGTCGGCGCGCGGGTTGGAGCGGCCGAGCGCGCGCGAGCGCGTCAACATGATGCGCGCCATCGCTTCCATCATCGCCGGGTGCGCATGCACCAGCAGATCGAACGCGCTCGGTGAGAGCTTCAGCAACTCGCTGTCGCGGATGGCAAAGACGCTCGAAGAATGCGGCTCGCGTGCGATCATGGCCATTTCGCCGACCGGCTCGCCTGGACGGACATAGCCCAGCAGGCGCTCCCCGCCAGCGTCGCCCGCCCGGAACACAGCCAGCGAACCGGAAACCAGGAAATAGACCCCGTCCGGCGGCTCGCCCGCGTGTATTAGCGGCCAGCCAGCGGGCAGTGAGAACCACTCCGAAACGGCGTCCATGGCCGCCAGCACGTCGGGCGGGCAGTCCTTCAGGAACGGAATTTCGGTCAGACTGGGCTTCATCGAGGTCTCAAGCGGCGAGATTAGGCGCGCTTCGTTAAGGCGCAATGATAAGTGCTGTGGACGCCGCCAGGGGCGGTCGCTTCCGCCTGGGGCGACGCGTGTTAAGAGGCGGCCATGACCGTCTATGTCGCCCACGCCCCCGCTGACCGTGAGACCGCCGAAGCGCTCGAACGTTTCCTGGAGCGCCGCGGCCAGTTCTCGGAATTGGACGACGGGCAGACCGCCCAGCCGCCGGTGCAGGCAGGCGATGTGCTCGTGCTGCTGGTGTCGAACGTGCTCGCCTTCGCGCAGACGCGGCTGCGGCTGGAACAGCGCGCGCTCGACGCGTGGGCGGAGGGGCGGTTGATTATCGTCAAGCTGGACAAGAGCCTCGCGCCCGTCGGCCTGCGCGATTTGCCCGCGCTCGACGCCAGCGATGCCGAAACGCGCGAGCAGACCTGGCATACGCTCGGCAACGTGCTCCGCGACATGCTCGGCCCGGCCGGCGTGCGAACGCCCGCGCAATCGCGACCGCGCAAGGCGCAGGGAAGCAGCTTCGCCCGCGTGTTGCTGTTGTTGGCGCTGATGGCGCCCGGCCTGATTGTGATCGCGGCGTCGATCTCGATCTGGCTGGTGAACCGCATCGGCCCGCGCCCTGGCGGCTGGCCGGAATTAATCGCCGGCATCGAAAGTTTCGGCAGCCGCTATGGCCTGCCGCCCGCGGCCACGCCGTGGTTGTTCGCGCTGGCGCTGGCGCTGATGGTGTTGGCGATTGCGCTGCTGTTGCGGGGCGGCTCGCGGCGCCGGCCGCCCGCGACGCCTGAGCCTGTGCGCACAGCGCCGACGCCCTCGACAGACGCCGTGCTGGTGGCTTGCGCTGAGAGCGATGAGGGCCGCATCGCGCCGCTCATCGAGGCGGCAAAAGCGCAAGGGCGCGCGATCGTGCTCGTGTCGGAGGCTGATGCGGCGGCTGTGCAGGCCGCCTCAGCGATTGTCATATTCTGCTCGCCGGCGGCGTTCGAGAGCGACCGGGTCAAGCGCGCTGTCTATCTCGCCGATCGCTATGGCAAGCGGCCGGTGACAGTGTACATCGAAGCGGCGGCGCTGCCGGAGGATTTCGGCCATTTCCTCGCTGGAGCGCAGCCGTTGCTTTTGTTCGAGGCGCCGGAAGCGGATCGTCCGCAGGCGTTCCTTGCCGTGCTAGGATGAGTCCATGTCCGATCCCGCAGATACTGTCCTGCTTGACGTGTCCAAAGAAGGCGTCGCCGTCGTCACGCTGAACCGGCCCGAAAAGCGCAACGCGTTCGACGAGCTGATGATCACCGGTCTCAGCGACACCTTCGAAACACTCAAGGGCGCCGATCATGTGCGCGTGGTGTTCCTGCGCGGCGCCGGCGAGAGCTTCTGCGCCGGGGCCGACATCGATTGGATGCGCCGCGCTGCGCAGCTGACCGAAACCAACAACGAGACCGATGCGCTGACGCTCGCGCGCATGCTGCAGCACCTCTACGAGCTGCCGCAGCTGACAGTGGCGCTGGCGCATGGGGCGGTGATGGGCGGCGGCGCCGGCCTCGTCGCGGCATGCGATGTCGGCGTGGCGATGAAGTCGGCGAAGTTCCGCTTCTCCGAGGTGCGCCTCGGCCTCACGCCAGCGACGATCTCACCTTACGTGATCGAGGCGATCGGCGCCCGCAACGCGCGCGCGCTGTTCGCGACCGCGGAAGGCTTCGACGGAAGCTTCGCCGAGAAGATCGGTCTTGTGCACTACACGGTCGACAGCGAGGCGGGGCTCGGTCAAATGATGGAGTACCTCACGGAACTCGCGTTGGCGGCGGCGCCAGGCGCTGTAGCGGACGCTAAAGCTCTCGTTCGCTACGTGGCCGGGCACAAGATCGACGACAGCCTGGCGCGGGAAACCGCCCGCCGCATCGCCAAACGGCGCGGCTCGGCGGAAGGTCACGAAGGGCTCGCTGCGTTTCTCGAGAAGCGCAAGCCGGAGTGGAATAGTTGAAGCTAAAGCGCGGCCTCAGCCGAATCTGGCCAGCACTCTACAAGGCCAAGTTCATTCGCCCGCACATGCCGTTCTGGCGCGTGGTGGTGGAGGCCAAGCTTGATCCGCGCAAGGCCAAATGGCCGCGCAAGTTCGCCTCCGCCGTGACCGCTGTCTGGGTCTGGGCCCGCACCATCGAGGAAGCCGAGGGCCTTGCGGTGCTGGCGCTTGAAGAGGAAGGCCTGCAGGCCATTACCGCAGATGCGAAGAAGTGCCCGCCGGCGGCCGCGCCGCGGCGTACGCCGGCGGCGGTGGCGCGCACCGAGTTGGGCTTTCTGCCGCGCCTCGATGGCGAAACCGGCGCCGACGGCCCCTCGCGCCGTGACGCGCGGGCTTGATTAGCCGCCCGGCGCACGGGAAACAGCATGCATGAGCGGGGAAATCGATGCAGCCGGTGCGCTCGCGACAGCGGGCTTGGCGGCCGGCGCCATTGAAGGCCAGGAGGCGCGCGGCGGCCACGAGGGCGCCTGCCTCAATTGCGGCGCGCAGCTGACCGGGCCGTATTGCAGCCAATGCGGTCAACATGGTCATGCGCACCGCAAGCTCACCCATGTCGCCGAAGAATTTCTGCACGGCATTCTGCACTTCGAGACGAAGACGTGGCGCACGCTGCCGATGGTGCTGTTCCGCCCCGGCACGCTGACGCGCAATTACGTCTACGGCAAACGCGCGCGCTATCTGTCGCCGCTGACGCTGTTCCTGTTCTCGATCTTCCTGATGTTTTTCGTGTTCGCGACGGTGATGCCGGACGACATCTCCAGCAGCGTCGGCGCCGTCGCGGAGGACGCACAAGTCACGCAGGCGGACCTCGCCGAAGCGCGCCAGGAGCTGGCGCAGGCGCAGGCAGCGCTCGCCGAAGCGCGCGCGCATCCGGCCGCGGACGAGCCTGCCGGCTTGGCCGAAGGACTGGCGCAGGGCGCAGTCGCGCGCGCACAAGCGGAGGTCGCTCGCATCGAGCGACAACTGGCGGCGCAGGAGCAGCGCAACGCCGCGGCGGCGCCAGCGCCAGCGCAGGGCGAAGGCGCCGCGCCACCGCCCAGCGCGCCGCGGCAAGAGCGCTGGCAGGACGAGCTGCGCGACGCCGTTGAGCGCGGCGACGTCAGGCCCAGTATGGGAAACGAGGCTCTCAATCAGCGCGTGCTCGCCTCGCTGCGCAACCCGGACTTGGCTCTGTTCAAGATCCAGGAAGCGGCGTCCAAATTCTCGTTCCTGCTGGCGCCGCTGTCCTTGCCCTTCATCATGCTGCTGTTCCTGTGGAAGCGCGGCCTTACCCTCTACGATCACATGGCCTACGCGCTCTATGCGCTCTCATTCGCCGCGTTCCTGATGATCGCGGTGATGCTGACCGCGCGCCTGCCGCCCTGGGGCGAGTGGCTGCCGGTCGCATTGCTGGTCGCGGGGCTGCCGGTGCACACTTACTTCCACTTGAAAGGCGCCTACGCGCTGGGCTGGTGGTCAGCGCTCTGGCGTTCGGCGTTCATGCTGATGTTCGCGTGGATTATTCTGTCGATCTTCATCGCGATTATCATCGTGCTTGGGCTGGCGGGATGATGACGGACTTGATGCAGGTTTTGGCCGCAAAGGCGCCGGTGCTTGCGGCTTCGCTGCTCGCAGTGCTGTTCATGGCTGGTGTCGCTGCGCTGCTCGGCTTTCGCGACACCGCGCGCCTCAGCGAGGACGCGTTGCAGCGGCTCGCGGCTGCGGAAGGCGCACGCTATGAAGGCGGCGTGGTCGACGCCAAGGGCAAGTCCGCGCTCGCCCGTCTCGACGGCGGCAAGCTGATGATCGCGCGCGTCATGGGCGCGGACATCAGCGTTCGCATCGCCCCCGCCGCCGCCGCGCGCATACGCCTCCGCAACGGTAAGCTGGGCGTTGCATTTGCCGACATCGGCTTTCCGCCCCTACATATGAAAGTGCAGCAGCCGCCGTCTTGGCTGGCTGAGCTAGGAGAGGCGCGGTGACCGCCCCGACTCACGTTGCGTCCGACAGCTTCCTCGCCGCGCTCGCGGCGCTGAACAAGGACCTCATCATCACCTTCGCCGTGCCCGGCTTCGTGGCGCTGATCCTGATCGAGATGCTCTACATCCGGATCACCAAGCACGGCGGGCGTTACGAGGCGCGCGATTCTCTGACCAGCCTGATGATGGGGTTCGGCAATCAGATCGCCGGTATCCTGTTCGGCGGCTTGGCGCTGCTCGCGTATTACTGGGTTTATCAGTACCGGCTGTTCGAGCTCGGCTGGACTTGGCCGGCATTGTTCGCCTGCTTCCTCGGCGAGGACCTCGCTTATTATTGGATGCACCGCATCAGCCATGAGCGGCGCTGGTTCTGGGCCAGCCATGTCGTGCATCACTCCTCGCAGCACTACAATTTGACGACGGCGCTGCGGCAGACTTGGACCGGCACGATCGCGCTCAGCTTCGTTTTCTGGCTGCCGTTGGTGTGGATCGGCTTTCCGCCCGGCATGGTGCTGATGTTCTCGGCCTTCAGCCTTGTCTACCAATTCTGGATTCATACCGAGGCGATCGACCGGATGGGGCCGTTCGAGTGGATCTTCAACACGCCCTCGCATCACCGCGTGCACCACGCGACCAACCCGAAATATCTCGATGCAAACTATGCCGGCGTGCTGATCATCTGGGACCGCCTGTTCGGCAGCTTCGTGCCGGAGGACGCCAAAGAGAAACCGCACTACGGCATCATCAGTCAGCTTGGCACCTTCAATCCGGTGCGCGTCGCGTTCCACGAATGGGCGGGGATTTGGCGCGATGTCACGCACGCCAAATCGCTGGGTGAAGTGTGGGGTTACGTGATGGGCCCGCCCGGCTGGAGCCCGGATGGCTCGCGCAAGACTTCCGCGTCGATCAAAGCGGCGTGGGCGCAGCGAGCCGCTGCCGTTCCGGCGGAGTAGATGTACGTCCCCGCGCACTTTGCCGCGAATGACGCAGACGGGCTGATCCGCCTTCTCGCGCGCCGATGGGCCGGCGTGCTGGTCACGGTCGATGCCGATGGCACGCCGTTCGCGACGCACATGCCGGTGCTGTGGGATGCGGAGACGAAGATCGCGACCGGCCACATCGCTCGCGCCAATCCACAATGGCAGAGCGGGCCCGGACGGGCGCTGATCGTGCTTGGCGGCGCGGAGGCGTATGTCTCGCCAAGCTGGTATCCATCGAAGGCCGAGCACGGAAAGGTCGTGCCGACCTGGAATTATGAAGCCGTGCATCTGAGCGGCGCCGTCGAGTGGTTCGAGGGCGGCGAGCGGCTGGAGGCCATGCTGCGCGCTCTCACAGCGTTTCACGAAGCGGAGCGCGCCGAGCCTTGGCATGTTGACGATGCACCGCGCGCCTATATCGACGCGCTGAAGCGCGGCATTGTCGGCGTGTCGCTGCACGCCGACCGCATCGAAGCCAAGCGCAAGCTGTCGCAAAATAAGAGCGCGGCCGATGTCGCGGGCGTCGAGCGCGGGCTCAGTGCAAACGGCGATGCACTTGCGCAGGAGGTCGCCGCGCTGATGCGCGCCGAGCGCGCTTCGAGCGACGAGCCGGATGGCAATGGATGACCATCCACATCGTCAAACTCTGCGTCGGCGCCGATAGCGTCGAGGACCTTGTCGAGTGGCAGGCGGGGCAGATCAAGCGCATGAAGAAGGCTAAGGCCAAGATCGTGGCGCCGGTGTGCGGCACGCGCATGTGGCCCAAGCGCGTCGAGGACGTGCTGGCCGGCGGCTCGCTCTATTGGGTGATCAAAGGCGTGGTCAGCGTGCGTCAGCGCATCATCGCCATTGATGACGTGACCGACGATCACGGTCAGCGCTGCGGACTCTATCTTGATCCCGAATTGGTGCGCACCACGCCGCAACCGCGCCGCGCCTTCCAAGGCTGGCGCTATCTCGAGCCGAAAGACGCGCCCGCTGACTTAGGCGCGCTGCAAGGCGGCGCCGATCTGCCCGAGGATTTGCGGCGCAAGCTGGTTGAGTTGGGCGCCTGGTGAAAACAGGAGCGCGGGTCTTCAGACCCGCATCTGCAAAGCGGCGGCAAGCATGCGGGTCTGAAGACCCGCGCTCCTTTAGCCCAGCACCCGCTTGGCGCCGGCGCAGAAGGCCGGCACGTCTGCTTCATCCTGGTAGAGCCCGAAACCGATGCGCAGCACGTCATCGCGCGCGTCGGTGATGATGTTGGCGGCCATCAGCGCGGCCTTCCATTCCACCGCCTTGGGGTGGCGCAAGGCGATGAAGCGGGCGTTGGGCGGGGCCGCGTTCGGCCGGATGATCTCCGCCTCGCGCAGTACGCCAGCTTCACCCGCTTCGATCATGCCGATCATGCGTTCGCGCAGCGCGGCGCAACGGGCGCTAATCGAGGGCGTGTCGAGGCCTTCGCTCGCCAGCATCGCCTGCACCGCGTTGAAGCGATAAAGGCCGGTGGCGTCGTAGGTAGCGCCGAGGAAGCGTGCGCCGTCGGCGCTGTAGCCGACGCCTGCTTGCTTGCCTTCCATCGCGCCGAAATCGGCGAACCAACCGGTGAAGCTTGGCCGCGGCGCAAAGCCGGGCGGGGCATGGATGTAGCCAGCGCCTTCGCCGGCCATCGCGTACTTGTAACCGCCGCCGAGCAGGAAGACGCGATCGGCAATGGCGCTGAAGTCGCACGGTATCGCCATGAAGGAGTGATAGAGGTCGAGCACCACCCAGGTCCCGTCTGGCGCGGCGTAGGAGGCGAGTTCTGCGGCGCCGTCAAAGCGCAAGCCGCTGCGGAACATCACGTGCGAGAGAAAGACGATGTCGGGCCGCTTCTCGCGCATGGCGGCGAGGAAGCGCTCGGTGAAGGTGGCGAACGGTTCACACGGCACGATGCGGCGGCTGATCCAGCCGTCTTCCTCCCAGCGTGCGCTCTGGCGGCGGAAAGAATGGAACTCGCCGTCCGTGGTCAGCACCTCGATCTTGCCGGGGCGACGCGCCGAGAACAGGCGCATGATCAATTCGTGCGTGTTCGGCGCAAAACCGATCGTGCGCGGGTCCGGGAGCTTCAATTCGTGCGCAATATTGGACTGCGCGCGTGGGATCACTTCACCGAAAATCTTGTCCCACTTGCGGTCGGCCAGCGCCGCCGCATCGTCCCACGCTTGCATGTGGCCTGCGTATGAAGCGTCGGGCCAGAGGTGGTGCGAGTGGGCGGCGAAATGGATGCGGCCCGGCGCGGCGGCAAGCGCGCGCGAGAAGAGGCGCCTGTAGCTGATCAAAGCTTGGTCCTCATCGACCAGAGCTCCGGGAAAGCGCGGCGCGTCAGTGTCTGCTGCAGATAGCCAACGCCCTCGGTGCCGCCGGTCCCGCGCTTTCGGCCGATAATGCGCTCGACCGTCAGCACATGCTTGTGGCGCCACGTCAGCAGTGCGTCGTCGAGATCGATCAGCTTCTCGGCAAGCTGATAGAGCCCCCAATGCTGCTGCGTGTTGCGATAGACTTCGAGCCAGACATTCTCAACCGCTTCGCTGGATTGATAGGGCGCGCCGGGTGCGCGCTCATAGGCGCTCTCGGGAATGTCGAAGCCCGCCTTCGCAAGCTGGATCAGCACGTCGTCATAAAGGCTTGGCGAGAACAGCGCGTCTTCCAGCTTGGCGCGATCGGCGCTGTCTTCGGCATGGTAGCGCAGGAACGTCTCGTCCTTGAGGCCGAGCTTGTATTCGAGCACGCGGAATTGCGCTGATTGGAAACCGGAGCTTGTGCCGAGCAGCGCGCGGAAGTTGAGATAGTCCGCCGGCGTCATGGTGGCGAGCACGTCCCAGGCCTGGGTCATCACCGCCTGGATGCGCGAGACGCGCGCGAGCTGCTTGTAGGCAGGCACAAGATTGCCGCTGCGGATTTCGCCCTGCGCGGCTGCAACCTCGTGGATGATCTGCTTCATCCACAATTCCATGGTCTGGTGCAGGATGACGAACAGAAGTTCGTCGTGTTCGCCGGTCTGGGGCTGCTGGCAGGCCAGCAAATCTGGGAGGCGCAGATAATCGCCGTAGGTGATGTCTTGGCTCATGGGCCGCTTCCTTAGCCGAATCAGGCGCTTGGCGCACGCAGAGAGCGTGTCCTGCCTGCATCGGTGCGTCGCTAGGGCCCAATTTAGAGGTTCCTCAGCGCGGGGCGGGTTGGTAGGACTCGCACTCCGCAAAGGGGGCAGAAGCCAACGGAGGGTAAGGCCGATGGGCGGCGTGGGACGCATAATCATCATCATTCTCGTGCTTGTGTTGGCAGCAGCCGGCGCGGGCTATTTCCTGGTGCCGCCGGTGGCGGCGCGGAGCCAAACGCTGGAAATTCAGCGCCCGGCGCAGACCGTTCTGGCGCGGCTGGCTTCAACGCCGAGCGGCGCAGTGATCACCGAAGGCGTGACCGTGTCCGGTCCGGCTGAAGCAGAGGGCGACACGGTTGCGTTGCCGGTCTCCTATGCGGACGGCGCGCAGGGCCGCGTTGTCTACACGGTGACGCCCGCTGGCGAAGGCGCGCGCGTGGATGTGAAGCTCGAGCAAAATCTCGGCGCCAATCCGCTCGACCGCTTTCAGATCATCACGGGCGGCGCCGTCGCTCCGTTGATCGCGACCGCAGCGACGGCGGTTGAAACCGACCTCAACGCGCTGCCGAACGCAGATTTCGCAGGTCTGCAATATTCAGTGGTGCAGCTGGAAGCGCGGCCGTTCTTCTATGTCGAGAATTGCTCGGACAGCTCCGCTGAATCGATCACCTCGATCATCCAGCAAGCCGTTGTGGCGATCCCGCCGGTGATGCGCGCGAACAATCTCAATGTGAACGGCGAACTGATGGCCGTGGAACCGCGCGTTGTGTCGGGCCAGTATTGCTATCAGGTCGGCTATCCGTACACGGGCCGTCAGCCGCGCGCGCTGCTGATCGGCAAGACCGGCCAAACGCCCGCCGGCACGGCGCTGCGCGTCGTCTATACCGGCGAAGAAGCGAACGTGAACCATGATGTCTATGACCGCATGGACGCATTGCTTGGCGCGGCGCACCTCGACAACCCGGCCACGCGCGAAGACGATTGGGTGACGTACGAAGTCTATCACGACGACGCCGCGCAAACTGGCGGTTCGCGCAACCGTGAAATCTTCTACGTCACGCAAGGCGACATCAGCGCGCTGACGCATCTGTTGCCGCCCACCGAAGCCGCCGCCGCGCCAGCGGCTGCTGCTCCGGCCGCCGCGGAAGCGCCTGCCGCTGCTGCGACAACGACGGCGCCGGCGACGACGCCGTAACGCGGGAAGCAAACGCGAATGAATGGGGCCGCTGGCGCAAGCTGGCGGCCCTTTTCGTTGGTGCGGCTGGCGCTCCGGCCGTTAGCCGGCAGCCCGCGTCACCAGCGTGAGGTTCACCGCGGCGGGGCGGCGATAGCGCTGCTCGGCGGCTTCGTAGTGAACATCTTCAGCAGCCTCGCCGGCGCCGGCCTCGGCTTGCGCAAGGATGTCCCAGGCGAAAGCGACGTGGTGATCGTCATCGCCAAGTGAGTGCATGGTCTCGTAATCGCAAACCGCCGCGCCAAGCGCGTCGAGATAGGGGCGCGCGGGCATCTGGCCGGCGCTCATCAAGCGGTCGCACGCGGTCGCCACACAATCGATATAGTCGAGCTTGGCCGCGCGCAGGCATGCAAGCGGATCGCATTGTTCGATAAGGACGCAGGCCCTTTGCAATGTCCGGTGTGCGGAGGGAGCGCCGCCGGTGCGGATGAGCAGGGTCTCGCAGCCGCCGGCCAGATTTTGCAGCACGTGGCAGCGTTCGGAATCAAGCGCTCGTCCATGCTTCAGATCGGATTCCACGCCGTCGACGAAGGCGCGCAGGCTTGCTTCAGCGCGCTTCAGTTGCTCAGTCAGCCCGGCCATTCTACCCCCCGTGTCCCGCCAACCCTTTATGCTGCCGCCCACGCGCTTGCGTTCGGCGGGTCGAACGGCGCTGCGGCGCCGCCCATCGAGATCACCAATTGCGGAAACGCCGCGGCGAACGCCTTCTCCTGCAGCCACGCGTCGTCATGCAGGAGGCCGTGATAGTCAAAGCGCTCGATCACCAGCTTGACCCGGCTGCGCCATTTTTTGGCGGTCTCTTCGGCCAGAGTGTCGAGGAAACCCATATTGGCGCCGCCACCGGCCAAGCAGATGCTGATAGCGCCGCCGTGCTTCAGTGCGTCAAGCGCCACAGCTTCCAAGCTTTGCGCCAGCGTCCGCGAAAGCGAGCGGGCGAATTGCTTGAAACTGCTGTCGGACAGAAGCGCCTCTTTGCGCACCACGATGGCGCGCTTGCCGACCCGCAACGTGCACTTGCCGGTCGTGAGCAGTTCCGCCTTGAGGTCGCGCGCGGCGAGGCGGAGTGCGCGCCACACAGCCGCCTTTTCCTCGGCGGCGCCCGCACGGCTGCGGCGCAGCATCTGATGGATCAGGATAGTGTCGATCTGATCGCCGGCGAGATCGCAGCACTGACGCGTCTTGCGAACGCGGTGCAGGGTGATCTGTCCGTCGCGGCGTTCGACGCGGTAGCCGGCGATGTCGGTCGTGCCGGCGCCAACATCCATCACCAGCACGTAATCCGACTTGGATTTGCTGAAGCTGGCGTAGGCGGCGGCGGCGCTCTCAAGCTCTTGCTGCACGCCAGCGAAGCGGCCGCGCGCAGGCGCTTGCGCAGCCGCGTGAAGCGCCCAGCGCAGGTCGTCGAGAGAAACCCCGGCCTGCGCATTGAGCGCATCACCCAATTGCGCCGAGACATGCTCGGCCTCATCGAACAGGCGGCCCAAGCTTTGTTGTGAATGTGCTTCGGCGCGCCAAAGCGGCGAGGTAAGTCGCAGCGGCGCACGCGCCAGGTCGTCGGGAACGGCCGGATCGCTGATGATGGCGGCGCCGATCAGCTGGTCGAGATGCGCCAGATACAAGATCAGCGCCTGGCGATGGGTGAAGCTGCGCGTGGGGTCCACGGAGGGGCCAAGCTTGAGCGCGAGCGTCCCCTCAATGTCTTGCGCAGAGAGGAGCATCTTGAACGAGAGGATCGGATCGCGCTTGCTGCGAACCGATGTCTCTGCCCGCAATTGCGCATTCGGTCCGCAATATGCCCGCTCAGGGTCCAGGAAGACGATCGAAGGCGTGAGATAGGGTTGCTGTGCGCCTGAGACAGCGCCGAGGCGCAGCGGGATCACAGGCGCGCGCTTCGTTTGAGCCGCACTGCCCAGGAACACGCTCGCCTTTGAAAACGAGGTGCCAAAATCGAGGCATATGCGCGGCGCAGCATCGTTTTGCGCCGCTATGCCGGGAATGATGTCCCGCATGCGTGCCGCCCCACCCAGGCGTGAAACTGTAAGCGCAATTTCGCGTGGAGATTGTGCGCCTATCACGGTAGCGCGTGAAGCGGACTCGCGTGTTACACGAATTCAGGCCCGCAGAACTTGTACAACATTGCGCTCCGGCGGCGCAGTGCTACGGCCGCATGCCGAAGCTTGATGGCCCCGTTTCAAGCATGCGCTGCGCGAGCCCCGCCCATTCGCACAGGAGCGGACGCGTATCGCGGGGATCGATGATTTCTTCGGCGTAGAAGCTCTCGGCTGTGCGGAATGGCGAACGCAACGCTTCGGCCCAAGCGCGGATTTCTGCGAGCCGCTTCTCGGGATCGGCGTGCGCTTCAATCTCGCGCTTGTACGCAGCTTCAATGCCGCCCTCCATCGGCAGCGAACCCCAATCGCCAGAGGGCCAGCAATAGCGTGTCTTGGTGCGGGTCGGGTTCATCATCGCCGAACCGGCAAGACCATAGGCGGCGCGTACGACGATGGAGCAGAACGGCACTTTGACCTGATAGACCGCCGCCATCGCTTGCACGCCGAGCCTCACGGTGGCGGCGCGTTCGTGCTTGGCGCCGACAGCAAAGCCGGGGCAGTCGACGAAGTGCGCGATCGGCAGATGGAAGGTCTGCGCGAGATCGACGTGGCGGATCAGTTTGCGGCAGACATCGGCGGTCCAGGCGCCGGCCAGGAACATTGGGTCACCGGCAAGGACAGCGACAGCATAGCCGTCGATGCGGGCAAAGCCGGTGATGAGGCCGCGGCCCCATTGCCGCCCGGTCTCGAAAAAGGAACCGGCATCGACACACGCTTCGACGATGCGGCGCATCTTGTAGGGGACGCGGCGGTCGCGCGGGACAACGTCCATCAGCGTCGGATCGCGGCGGCTGACGGGATCGCCGTTCTGCACGCGTGCGGGCAGTTCGTGGATCGAGGCGGGCAGGTAGGAGAGGAACTTGCGCGCTGCGGCGAAGGCCTCGGCTTCGCTGGCGACGATGTCGTCGACGACGCCGTTCTTGCCGTTGATCTCGGCGCCGCCGAGGCCTTCCTTGTCGACGTCTTCGCCGATCGCTTTCGCCACTGGCGGGCCGGCTACGAAAATCTGACTGAGCCCTTGCACCATGACGCTGTAATGGCTCGCCGCCACACGCCCGGCGCCGAGGCCCGCGCAAGGGCCAAGCGCCAGCGCGACGACCGGCACGCTGGCCATGTTCGCCACCACCCACTCCCAGCCCGGGGTCTGCGGAATGTAGGTGCGTGGATCCTTCTCCAGCATCTTCACCGAACCGCCGCCGCCGGTGCCGTCGACCAGACGGATCAGCGGCATCCGATATTCGTTCGCCATCTGCTCGGCGAAGACGAGCTTTTGCCAGATGCCGGCGTCGGCGGCGCCGCCGCGCACACTGAAATCATCGGCCTGGATGGAGACGGGCCGGCCCTCGATCAGGCCGCGGCCGACGATGAAGGGTGTCGGCAGATAGGATTTGAGTTGATTGTCAGCGCTGTATTCGGCGCGGCCGGCGATCTTGCCGGTTTCATGGAAAGAGCCGGTGTCGAGCAATGCTTCGACGCGTTCGCGCGCGGTGAGCTTGCCGCTCGCTTTCTGGCGCGCCACGCGCTCCTCGCCGCCCATTTGCTCGGCCAGCGCCTCGCGTGCGCGCAACTCCTCGATGTCCTTTTCCCAACCCATCACCGCCTCCCGCCGTGAGCTTAAGCGAAGCATGGCGCGGGTTGGTAGTGGACGCAGCGTGAGATGCGGCGTGACCGCGGGCACAGCGGCCAGACGCGGCCGGGCATAGCTTCTCCTCATCGAAGCGATGGCGCTTCGAGATGTGGAGCCAGACCGATGACCAAGTTCGCCAGCCTCTTCTTAGCCGCCGCACTGTTCGTCCCGTTCGCGATGGCGATGCTGAACCAAGCCGCCCAGATCGTCGCCTAACGGCCAGCCCAAGTCTGAGAGTTCGTCCGATGACCAAGTTCTACGCCCTGATCGCCGCCTGCGCCGTGTTCGCTCCGGTGGCGATGGCGGCCCTCAACCAAGCTGCCCTGATCGTCGCCTAACTCCCGGCGCCACGCTTGGCCCAAAAGGGCGCGGAGGCTGCTCCCCCTCCGCGCCCTTCGTGCATGCTGATCCGGGCCGCTCCGCGCGGCGTAACACGCGGCATGTTAGTGCAAATTGCTCCATTCGCCGCGCTCGCGGCGTTGCTGCTGCTGGCGGGCTGCGCGACGCGCCCGCCGCTGCCGCGTGAAACCGATACGCAGGGCTTCGTGCTCGAACGCGACCTGGCCGGGGGCAGCGTCGCGCGCGGAGAGTTTCGCGCCATCACCGGCGTGAACCGCGGCTTTGTCGCCTACCTTCACGGCGCGCTTGAGGGCGACACCTTCGTGCTCACCGAGGATTTCGTGTTCGATGACGGCGAGCGCGACCGCAAAACGTGGCGTCTGCGCCGGGTGGCGCCGGGCGAATATGTCGGGACCCGCGAGGATGTCGTCGGCGAGGCGCGCGGCTACCAGGACGGGCGTGCGTTCCGCTTGGAGTACGACGTGCGCCTGCCAGCGGAGAACGGGCAGGGCCGCAAAGTGCGCTTCCGCGACGTGCTGGTGCGCACGGGCGACGGATCCGTGCTCAATCGCGCCAATGTCGGCTGGTTTGGCCTGCGCGTGGCGACCGTTTCGCTCAGCATTCGCCGCGAGGCGGCGGCGATGGCCGCCGAATAGGGCAAAAGAAATGGCGCGGCGGTGAACCCGCCGCGCCAGTCATCCAACCTAATCCAAAATCAAGGCGTGCTTATTGGCACGCGAGGCATTCCTCATAATCGGTGCGTTCGGCCGGCATCGTCGGCGCTTCGATGGATTCGCTCTTGCCTTCGTCACCCGCGAAACCGGCGCGTTGCACCGACTTGGAGCGGCAATAATAAAGGCTCTTCACGCCGCGCTCCCACGCCATCCAGTGCAGCATGTGCAGGTCCCACTTATCGACATCGCCCGGCAGGAAGATGTTGAGCGATTGCGATTGGCAGATCAGCGGCGTGCGGTCGGCGGCGAGTTCGATGATCCAGCGTTGATCGATTTCGAACGCGGTCTTGAACACGCTCTTCTCGTCGTCGCTGAGGAAGTCGAGATGCTGCACCGAGCCTTCGTTCTTGAGGATCGAGGACCACACGCTTTCCGTGTTCTTGCCCTTCTGCTCGAGCAATTGCTCAAGATAGGGGTTCTTCACCGCGAACGAACCCGAGAGCGTCTTGTGCGTGTAGATATTGGCCGGGATCGGCTCGACGCCCGCGGACGTGCCGCCGCAGATGATCGAGATTGAGGCCGTCGGCGCGATCGCGAGCTTGTGCGAGAAGCGCGCCATCACGCCCGCTTCCTGCGCATCCGGGCAGGCGCCGCGCTCTTGCGCCAGCTTCACCGAGGCGGCGTCCGCGCCGCGGCGGATGTGGCGGAAGATGCGGTTGTTCCACACCTTCGCCATCGCCGATTCCATGCTCACGCCCTGCTTTTGCAGGAACGAGTGGAAGCCCATCAGGCCAAGTCCGACCGAGCGTTCGCGCATCGCCGCATAGATTGCGCGCTCCATTTCCGGCGGCGCGCGCTGGATGAAATCCTCCAGCACGTTGTCCAGGAAGCGGAACACGTCTTCGAGGAAATTCGGCTCTTTTTCCCATTCCAGGAAGGTTTCGGCGCTGAGTGAGGATAGGCAGCACACGGCCGTGCGCTCGCGCCCGTTATGATCCATGCCGGTGTGCAGCATGATCTCGGAGCAGAGATTCGATTGCCGCACCTTGAGTCCGAGCTTCTTCTGGTGGCTCGGCATCTGCTTGTTCACGGTGTCGGAGAAGATGATGTATGGCTCGCCGGTTTGCAGGCGCAGTTCGAGAATCTTCTGCCACAGCTTGCGCGCGTTGACGTGCTTCAGCGGCTCGTTGTTCTTCGGGCTGCGCAGCGCGAAGGGCAGGTCGTCGCGCACCGCGATCATGAATTCGTCGGTGAGGTTGAGGCCGTGGTGAAGGTTCAGGCTTTTGCGATTGAAGTCGCCCGCGGCTTTGCGGATTTCGAGGAATTCCTCGATTTCGGGGTGATGGATGTCGAGATACACCGCCGCCGAACCGCGGCGCAGCGAACCTTGGCTGATTGCAAGCGTGAGCGAGTCCATCACCCGGATGAACGGAATGATGCCGCTGGTTTGTCCGTTCTGGCCGACCTTTTCGCCGATGGAACGAACGCCGCCCCAATAGGTGCCGATGCCGCCGCCATTCGACGCCAGCCAGACGTTTTCATTCCAAGTGTCCATGATGCCGTCGAGGGAATCTCCGACCGCATTCAGAAAACAAGAAATCGGCAGCCCGCGCTCGGCGCCGCCGTTGGAGAGGACGGGCGTCGCCGGCATGAACCACAGACGGGACATATAGTCGTAGATGCGCTGAGCGTGGCCGATGTCGTCAGCGAATGCGGTGGCGACGCGCGCGAACATGTCCTGATACGACTCGCCTGGGAGCAGGTAGCGATCGGTGAGCGTGGTCTTGCCGAACTCGGTGAGCAGCGCGTCGCGGCTCGGATCCGTAACGACCTTCTCGACGACCTTGAGCGGACGCAATGGCTTGGGCTTGCCGCGATGGACCTCGCCCATCCGGTGAACGCCCGCCTTTTCCGCTCGTGCCTGCATGTTCCAGCCCCCGTATTTGCTCTGTGTTAACTAGACTCGCTTCTGG
>JAEUMR010000071.1 GCA_016791385.1 Hyphomonadaceae bacterium | reverse complement strand
CCCGGCAGAAGCGGCAGGGCGGCGATGATGTTGAGCGAGTGGAAGCGGCGCTCGCTCAGCGCCGGCCACCAGGCGCCGACTTGAGGCGCCGCCGGCCACCAGGTCACAGCGACCGTTGTCTCCGGGTTCTCGGCCGCGCGCTGCAGCGCGTTCTGCGGCTCGCCCACATCCTTGATTCGGGTTCTGGCGCCGAAATGACGCCGCGCGATGTCGAACAGCCGCGTAGGATCGCCCCGTCCGCCGCCAACGACCACATCGATCACGCGCTGGCGGCGCAGGGAGGCGGCGATCAGCGCGCGCCAAAGCTCGACCACCAGTTCGCGATCAAGCGGCGCCTTCGCCTCGCTGATCAAGCGTCGCAACAGCACCACTTCGCGGCCCGGCCGGATCGGCAGGCCCGCGGCGGCGGTCTTGGCGTTGGCGACCTGCTCGGCCAGCTGCAGACGCTGCGTCACCAGCGCCAGCACCTGCGAATCGAGCGCGTCGATCTGCGCGCGGATAGCGGCGATCGAGTCGGGCGCTGTTGCGGACGGGGAGGCGTCGTCGCTCATACCGCCACCATACAGGCCTTTCATGTCCCCCGCCAACCGCTGCACCAGCGGCGATTCGTTAACAGGCGCCTGAAACTGCGGGGGATGCTTCGTGCGCGACGCAGTTTATACAGAGGCGCATGATTCACGCGTCAGGCGCAGCGGCCAAACTGCAGGCGGCGGGGGGCGTGCGCTCCCTAACCTTCGACGCCGCACAGCCGCTACAACTCTCAAACGGAGAAAATCTCGCGCCGCTGACGTTGGCGTTCGAGACTTATGGCGCGCTCAATGTCGATCGCAGCAACGCCGTGCTGGTTTGCCACGGTCTGATCGGGGACCAGTTCGTCGCCGGTCCCAACCCGGTGACCGGCCGCCCGGCTTGGTGGCCGCGCATCGTCGGCCCGGGCCGGCCGATCGACACCAACCGCTTTTTCGTCATCTGCAGCAATGTGCTGGGCGGCTCGATGGGCTCGACGGGTCCCGCTTCGCCGGCCGCCGACGGACAGCCGTTTGGGCTGCGCTTCCCGCAGATCAGCATCGCCGACATCGTCCGTGCGCAGTCCATGCTGGTCGAGGCGCTAGGCATCCAGAACCTCTTCCTCGTCATCGGCCCCGAATTCGGCGGCATGCAGGCGCTGCATTGGGCCAGCGCTTATCCGCGGCGGGTGTTCGCCTGCGGCGTCGTCGCATCGGCGGCGCGGCAATCGGCGCAGAACCTCGCCTTCGCCGAACTCGCACGCCAGGCCATCATGGCCGACGCCGATTGGCGCAATGGCGGCTATTATGCGCACGGCGTGCGCCCTGCGCGCGGCGCCGCAATCGCCAGAGCCGCGCTCAGCATCGCCAGCGACGCCGCCAGCGAGGTGCGCCACCGCTTCGAGACTGCAAGCGCCAAGGAGCGCTTCAGCTTCGCGCAGAGCAACGAGGAGGCGCGCGCGGGCGCCTCGCACGTAGAGCGGCTTGACGCCAATTCGTTCCTTTATCTGTCGCGGGCGATGGATGGGTTTGATCTCGCGGCCGACTTTGGCGGGCGCCTTTCGAACGCGTTCCAGGACAGCCAAACGCGCCATGGTCTCTTCGCTTTCACCAGCGATTGGCGCTACCCGCCGCAGGAGACGCGCTCGATAGCGCGCGCGCTGATCGCCGCCGGGGCGGAGACGGCCTCGGTGGAGATTCCGTCGGCAAAGGGACACGAAGCCTATTTGGCCGACGAGCCAGCCTTTGAAGCGGCGCTGACAGGCTTCATCGACGCCGCCGCCAGCGCACGCGGCCTCGCATTGCAGGGCGGACAATGAGCGTAGCGCAACTCGAACTGGTTCATCCTGCGCCGCTGCCGCTGCAACACCAGGTCAGCGAACCGCGCCCAGAGCACGCGGTGATCGCCCGCTTCATCAATATCGGCGCGCGCGTTCTCGATGTCGGCTGCGGCGACGGCGCCTTGATGCAGCTGCTCGAACGCGAGCGAGACGCGCGCGTGCGCGGCGTCGAACTCGATCCGGCCAAGGCGCAATATTGCGTGACGCGCCGCCTCTCCGTCGTTCAGGCGGACGCCGATCATGACCTTGAGCACTTTCCGAGCGGCAGCGTCGACTACGTCGTTTTCTCGCATACGCTCTTGTCGCTGCGCGATCCGCAGCAGGCGTTGAAGACCGCCGCGCGCGTCGGCGACCGCGTCATCGTCGCCTTCAAGAACGCTGGCCACTGGCGCACGCGGCTGCGGTTCGCACGCGAGGGCCGCCTCGCCAATTGGCGTCCGGAGGCGATGTGCAGCGTGCGCGACTTCGCCGAACTGGCGCGCAGCCTGCGTCTCAGCATCGAGCGCGCTGTTCCGGTCTCGGGCCAGCACGCCGGGGCCCCGTTCGCGAAGACGCTCTGGCGGCCGAATTGGTTCGCCGAGCAGGCCGTCTTCCTGCTGACCCCCTAGACGTCAGCGAAGGCGAAGGCCAAGCGGCCGATCAAGCCTTGCGGCCTCAGCCGGCCTTCGGTCGCGAACAGGCACACACAGGCTTCCTCGCTCACAACAACGGGCTGGTGATTGAACGCCCCCTCGACGGCGGCGAAATCGCCGGCGCCAAAAGTGCCCAGATCGTCGCGATAGGCGCCCTTGAGCACCGTGCAGAACTCTGCGCCCGAATGTTCGTGACGCGCCGTCGGCATGCCGGGCGCGACGGAAAGAAGATAGACCCGGTCATTGGGATCGTGCGGGGTATCGACCGCGGCGGTCCAAACGCCGGGCGCAACCCAGCGCCTGGGCTTAAGCGGCAGGCGCTCAATCAAAGGACGCGCATCCACCGGCGGCGCTACGCGCGGCGCTTGGTCAAGCCGCGCCATGACGCGCGACAGCGCATCCGCTTCAACACCGGCCTCCGGAAGATCCGACAGCGCCGCGCCAGATGCGGCTTCGTAGCTGCCAACCCGCGCCCGGCACGCGGCGCATCCTTCCAGGTGCGCGCTGACCACCAGCGCAAAGCCGGGCGCAAGCGCGCCGCTTGAATAGGCCGCAAGCAGATCGGCGGGGGGATGGTGACGCGGGCTCACTTGTATTGCTCCCAATGCGCGCGCAGCTTCATGAGCGCGAGCCGCAAGCGCGATTTGACCGTGCCGAGCGGCAGCTTGAGGCGCTCGGCGATTTCAGAATGCGGCCGGTCCTCGAAGAAGGACAGCTGCACCACTTGCCTTTGCTCTTCGGAGAGAAGGTCGAGCGCGGCGCGGATTTTGTCTACTCTCTCAATACGCTCGGCGCTTTGATCAGGCAGCTCGTCGGAACTCGCTACCGGATGTTCGACATAATCGCGGTAAGCAAGTTCGACCTTCTCGCGGCGCAGCCTGTCGATCCAGGCGTTGCGCGCAATGACAAACATCCAGGTCGAAGCTTTGGCCTTGGCCGGATCGTATGATGCGGCGCGCCGCCACACGGCCACCATCGCGTCCTGGGCGAGGTCCTCGGCCATCGAGCCCCGCGCGCCGAGGCGCAGCAGATAGGACTTCACCCGTCCCGCGTAGCGCGAAAAGAAGGCGGCAAACGCGGACCTGTCGCCGCTGGCGATCTTCGCCAGCAGCGCCTCATCGCTCTCGCCGGCCGGATCAAGCATGATCACCCTCCCCGCGCGGCGCGGCGGAGCCAATCTGGGGGCTGTGGCAAGGACCGGCATCAGCGCTGTTACGGGCGCGGCGGCGCAGCGGTTCACTTTGATCCGCGCACGCCCCGGGGGCGTACCCACCCGCAAACGAGGCGGAGGCTGTTCCGCTCGGGCGGACGGATGAGATGGCCTTCACTTCCACGGATAACATACGCAGGCAAAATATCGCCGTCATCGGCTCAGGCATAGCCGGGATGTCGGCGGCCTGGCTGCTCAGCCAGCGCCACAACGTCACGATCTACGAAAAGACCGATCGGCTGGGCGGGCACTCCAACACGGTTGTGGTAAAGACGAGCCTCGGGCCAACGCCCGTCGATACCGGCTTCATCGTCTTCAATGACGCCACCTACCCCAACCTCATCGCGCTGTTCGATCATTTGGGCGTCGCCACCAAAGCATCCGACATGTCGTTCGGCGTTTCGCTGAACGGGGGCAAGACGGAATATTCCTCCGTTGGCGCTTCGGCCTTCCTCTGCGGAGGCCGCAATCTGGTCAGCCCGCGCTTCTGGTCGATGACGCTCGACCTGTTGCGCTTCTACAAGCACGCGCCGGCTGAGTTGCTTGATACACGCGAGGAACTCATCTCGCTGGGCGAATATCTGGAACGGCGCGGCTATGGCGACGCCTTCCGCCGCGACCACTTGCTGCCGCAGGCGGCGGCGATCTGGTCGGCCTCGATGGCGGAAATCCATCACTACCCCGCCTGCGCCTTCGTGCGCTTCTTCGAAAATCATGGGCTTCTGAAACTCAAGGGCCGGCCGAAATGGCGCACGGTCGAGGGCGGCAGCCGCGCTTACGTCGAGAAGCTCACCGCGCCCTACGCCGAACGCGCGCGACTCAACGCCGGGGCTGTTTCGGTTCACCGCGACGGCGCGGGCGCGTGGGTGCGCGATGCGACCGGATCATCCGAACGGTACGACGCCGTCGTCATCGCCACACATGCAAACGAAGCGCTGGCGATGCTTGACGATCCAACCGCGGAGGAGCGCCGCCTGCTCGGCGCATTCCGCTACACCAAGAACCTCGCTGTGCTGCACACCGATCCGGCGCTGATGCCGCGGCGCAAGCCGTTGTGGGCGAGCTGGAATTATGTCGGCGATCATCCCGATGGCGGCTGCACCGTCTCCTATTGGATGAACAAATTGCAGCGCATCGCTTCGCGCGAGCAGCTGTTCCTCACGCTCAATCCGCGAGTGATGCCGCGCGAAGAGACCATCCTCTACGCAACAGAGTACGAGCATCCACTGTTCGATGCGGCGGCAATTCGCGCCCAGGAACAGATCTGGTCGCTGCAAGGGCTACGCAACACCTGGTTCTGCGGCGCCCATTTTGGCGCTGGCTTTCACGAAGATGGCTTGCAGGCTGGCCTCGCTGTAGCGGAGCAACTGGGCGGGCTGCGCCGTCCCTGGCGCGTGGCGGACGAATCCGGCCGCATCCATGTCCTTCCACCCACGCCGCAAGCGCTGGCGGCGTGAACGCGCTCTACACCGGGCGCGTGGCGCACAACAGGCCGGGACGGCATCGTCTCGCCTACAGCATTTTCATGCTCGCGCTGGATCTCGACCGGCTCGATGCGCTGCGAGAGCTGAAGCTCTTGCGGCATAATCGCGCCGGCCTGTTTGCGCTGTTCGACCGCGACCACGGCGCGCGCATCGACGCGCCGCTCAAACCGCAGATCGAAACCAAGCTGCGCGAGGCTGGCATTAGTTGGACAGGCGGGCGCATCGTGCTGCTGACGATGCCACGCCTGTTCAACTACGTGTTCAACCCACTTAGCGTCTATTTCTGCTGGCGCACGGACGGCGAGCTTGCCGCCATCGTACACGAGGTGTCGAACACGTTCGGCGAATGGCACTTCTATGTCCTGCGCCCGAGCACCAACGATGCTGGCGAGGTCACGCAGAGCTGCACAAAGGACTTCTTCGTCTCCCCCTTCCTCGAACACGATCTGCGTTACGAGTTTCGGATAACGCCACCGGAGCGAACGGCCAGCGTAGCGATGGTAGTACGGCGCGGGCAGGAGGTCGCGCTGAGCGCGTCTTTCAGCGGCTCGCGGCACGACCTCACGGACGCAGAATTGATGCGCGCATGGCTCGGCAATCCGCTGATGACCTTCAAGGTCGTCGCCGGCATTCATTGGGAGGCGTTCAAGATGCTGCTCAAAGGCATCCGCTTCCTCGGCCGGAGCGGTTCTGGCGCTCAAGCTGCACGCCGGGGCGCTCGCGCCTAAGCGCCTTTGCCCGCCAACAGCGCCCGTACGGCCTCGCCTGCAGCCTCGATCGGGTGCGCCGCCGCCGCGTCGCGCATGCGCTTGAGGTTCGGTCCGCCGGCGCGATGTTCCTCCATCCATTGCCGGGCGAACTTACCGGATTGAACGTCCGCCATCACCGCCCGCATCGCGTCTTTTACGCGCGCGTCGATGATGCGCGGGCCGGTGACGTATTCGCCGTACTCGGCGGTATTGGAAATGGCCAGGTGCATGCCGGCAATACCGCGCTCGTGGATGAGATCGGAGAGCAGCTTCACTTCGTGCAGGCAGTCGAAATAAGCGAGCTCCGGCGGCGTGCCCGCTTCGACCTGCACCTCCCATGCAGTGCGGATGAGGTGTGTAAGCCCGCCGCACAGCACCACCTGCTCGCAATAAAGATCGCCCTCGGTTTCGATCTTGAAGCTGGACGCGATCATGCCGGCGCGACCGCAGCCGAGCGCGGCGCCGTAGGAATACGCCAGCGCTTCGGCGCCGCCGCTCGCGTCCTGCGCCACGGCGATGATGCACGGCAGGCCGCCGCCTTTGACATACGCCTCGCGCAACGCCCTGCCCGGCCCCTTCGGCGCGACCATGGCGACGTCCACGCCTAGTGGCGGCGTGATGAATCCGTAATGGATGGCAAAGCCGTGCACGAACATCAGAATCTGCCCGGCGCGCAGATGCGGCGCGATCTCGGCGGCGTAGAGGTCGGGCATCACCTCGTCGGGCGCACACATGACCAACACATCGCGCGTGCGCGCAGCTTCCGCGACCGTCAAAATGGTAAAGCCATCTGCGCGCGCCTGCCCGGCCCTCCGCGCACCCGCATGCAGCGCTACGGCGACATCGACGCCAGCATCGCGCAGATTGAGCGCATGCGCATGCCCTTGCGCGCCGTAGCCGATGACGGTGACGCGCTTGGCCTTGATCAGGCTGATGTCAGCCTCGCGCTCGTAGAGGACGCGCATCGAATTCCCTTTCCGTGGACCTTGCGTCTCTAACGGCAAGCGCTCACTTTCGCAAAATAGGAGCATGGACGTGGCGAGTGCTGGCGAGATCGTGCGCTTTTGGCGCGACGCGGGCCCCAAGGTGTGGTTCGCCAAGGATCACGTCTTCGACGGCCGCTGTCGCGGCTTCGAAGCGGACCATCACGCGGCCGCCCGCGGCGAGCTGGCGCACTGGGAGCACGATGCGGAGGGCGCGCTTGCCCTGGTGCTGCTGCTCGATCAATTTCCGCGCAACCTCTATCGCGGCAGCCCGCACGCGTTTGCGACTGACGGGCTGGCGCAAGGCGCCGCCTCCCGCGCCATCGCTCAGCGCTTCGATGCAGCGACGGATTCGACGCTGCGCGTGTTCTTCTATTTGCCGTTCGAGCACGCCGAGGATCTTACTGTGCAGCAGCGCGCGGTGACGCTGATCGAGGCGATCCGCGATCCCGATTACACGAAATACGCGATCCTGCACCGCGACATCATCGAACGCTTCGGCCGCTTCCCGCACCGCAACGCGATCCTGGGGCGCAAGTCCACGCTCGAAGAACTCGCTTTCCTCGCCGAAGGCGGCTTCGGCGGCTGATCAGCGGATCGGCGCGTCGAAGGCGAAGCGCCAATTGCCGAGATAATCGCGCGTCCAAGTGGTGATGTAGCGTCCCTCGCGGCGCGTGCCGTCCGGTGCGGTGTAGACCGAATTGCCCCAGGTCCAGGCCATATCGCCGCGCTGTGACACGCGCGCCGTTTCCGGCGCCCATTCGAGCCGCGCCTGCGCCGGCCAGTCCTGGTAGGAGGCGGTCACACCAGCCTTGCCGTTGATGACTTCCTGGGACGTCACGATCAGCGCGTCTTCAGCGGCGTAATGCTCGAATGCAGCGGGCACGCCGTCGGCCTGCGCCATCGCCGCGAAGGCGCGATCGGCCTCAAGCACCTCGGCCACTGCGGCGCTGGCGAGTTCTTCCTCGGTGCGCGAGCCGGCGATCTCGGAGAGACGCAGCGCGAGGCGGCCGACAGCGTCGCTGCTGGCGACGCACGCGCGCGAAAGCGATGTGGCCCGGCCCGCGACCGAGATTTCAACATAGGCCTGCTCGCCAGCGCTGCAGACTTCAGTCGACGCACTGACCTGCCCCGCCACGCCTGCGGCGCTGCGCGCGAGATTTCCGATCTCGGTGCGCTGCGCGGCGGTCGTCTCGGTCGTGCGCGGCGCGTCGGAGCCCCACAGCCACCACCCGGTCGAGGGGTGGCCGGTGAAACGGCGCAGCGCGATGGCGCCGGCCTCGCCGCGCTGGTCGTAGCGGATCACGCGCGCAACGCCGCCCGCGCTCGGCGCGATGGTCACACGCACGGCAAGGTCGATGCCTTCGGCGTTGATGAAAGCGCGCCCGCCCGTCGTCGGCGTCACATCGGCGGAGAGCAGCGCCTGCGCCCATTGCGGCGCACGCAGCGAGAGGTTTTGCCCGAAGGCCGGCGCCGCCAACAGCAACGCTGCGCCGCATAACGCAGCTGCGCGAATCAAGTGCTTCATCCCGCCCTCAGTCGAACCGCAATCGGCCGGACCCTAACGTGACCGGGCCTCCCCCGGAAGCCTGATAGCTCAGGAAGGGGTGCGCACCGGCTGGCCGTCGCGCAGCACCCATTGTGCGGTCTGGGCGACACGGTCGATTTCGGCCTGCAGTTCGCGCACCGCGACCGGCATGCCCGCGCCCGTGCCGCCGTAATCCACAACCCGCTTGGTGCGCCCATTGCGGGTCAGCGTGATCGTGTTCGTCGGCAGGTCAGTGACCTGCGCACGGTATTCGTCTCTCAGGCGATCGAAGCCGATCGCGTCGAACCGCTGCAGCAGCCGCTCAACATCCGCGCGCGGGATGCTTGCATGGCGCTCGCCGACGACGTTGACGAAACGGCGCCCCACATAGCGCACATCGCCCTCGCCGGTGATGGTGACGGTGTAGTCCGGGCAGAAGCCAAAGCAGGGCGTGCGCTGCAAGGTGATTTCCACAGGTCGCTGCTGCTGGGCTGGCGCGCTTGCTGAGGCGCAACTCGCCAGCGCCAGCGCACCCAGAAGGGCAATCATCGTGCGGCGGATCATGTCCAGTCTCCTGAAGCTCTATGCTCAGCCGGAGTGTGGCCTCAGTGCGGCGGCGCTTGGTTCAGAAGCGCCAAAGCGGCGCTCACGCGGCTTTCGAGGTCTGTTTCCGTCACGCGCGGCCAATTCGGCATCTGACCTGCGATCCAGGTGAATTGCCGCTTGGCGTAGCGGCGCGTGTCGCGCTTGCCGATGTCCGCGGCCTCCGCCAGCGAGAGCTCGCCGCGCAGATGGGCCATCAGCGCCGGAGCGCCGTGCGCCTTCATGGCCGGCAGCGAAGGGTCAAGCTTGCGCGCTGCGAACGCGCGCACTTCCTCCAGCGCACCCGCATGCAGCATGGCGTCAAAGCGCGCGTCGATGGCAGCGTAGAGCGGCTCACGCGGCGGCGTTAGCGCCAGACAGCGCCATTCGCCGGGCGCGAGCGCCGGCTTTGTCCGCGCCTGCAACGCGGAAATGCTCGCGCCGGTGGTTTCCAGCACTTCGAGCGCGCGCAGGATGCGCGGCGCATCGTTGGGCTCGAGTCGCGCCGCCGTCGCCGCGTCGCGCCTGGCGAGTTCGGCATGCAGCGCTGGCGCGCCCTCGCGCTCCGCACGCGCCCGCAGCGCGGCGCGCAGATCGGGCGCCGCAGCTGGGATATCGGCGAGCCCCTCAGTCAGCGCCTTGAAATAGAGCCCCGTCCCGCCGACCAGGATCGGCAGCCCGCCGCGGCTGCGGATAGCGGCAAGCGCGCTGAGCGCATCGCTCAGCCAGCGGCCGGTGGAATAGAGTTCGGCAGCGTCGACATGGCCGTAGAGGTGATGCGGCGCCCGCGCCTCCTCCTCCGGGGTCGGACGCGCCGTCAGGATGCGGAAGTCGCGGTAGACCTGCATCGAGTCGGCGTTGACGATCTCCCCGCCCAGCCGCTCGGCCAGCGCCAGGGCCAGCGCGGACTTGCCGCTGGCGGTCGGGCCCATGATCAGAAGCGCGGGAGGCATCCGCGGCTCAGTAGCGCCAAAGCGCCCGCTCCCCTAGAGGGGTGATCGCCACTACATCGGGATTCCATGACCGCGCACGCCCTCGTCTTCGTCGCCAACCCCGACGACAAGCCCGCCTATCGCGAAGCCCTGCTGATGCTTGGCCGGGTAGCGCTGTCGCGCAAATTGCCCCCGCCCGAGGTGCTGTCAGGCTGGGAGAGCGCCCAGTGGGTCTATGACAGCGTCGATGGCGACTTGCGCCAGGAGGCCGCCGCCGCCGTCGCCGAGCTGCCGGTGGATTGGGCGCTGGTTCCGGTTGAAGGGCGGCGCAAGAAGCTGCTCGTCGCCGACATGGATTCCACCATCATCAATGTCGAATGCCTGGACGAACTGGCGGACTATGCCGGCATCAAGGACGAGATCGCGGCCATCACCGAACGCGCCATGCGCGGGGAACTGGAGTTCGAACCAGCGCTGCGTGAGCGCGTGGCCAAGCTCAAGGGCCTTTCGGTGGCCATGCTGCAGAGGGCGTACGACGAGCGCGTGCGGCTCAATCCGGGTGCAGCGACGATGGTGAAGACCATGGCCGCGCACGGCGCGCGTTGCGTGCTTGTGTCTGGCGGCTTCACCTTTTTCACCCGGCGCGTGGCGGCTCTTGCCGGCTTTCACGATGATCGCGCCAATGTGCTACTCGATGACGGCGCAGCGCTACTTGGGCAAGTGCAGGAGCCGATCCTCGGCCGCGCCGCCAAGCTTGAAGCGCTGCAAGCCGAAGCCGCAGCGCTGGGCGCCACCGGCGCTGACGCGATGGCGATTGGCGACGGCGCCAACGACCTGGCGATGATCAAGGCGGCCGGCCTCGGCGTCGCTTATCGCGCCAAGCCGTTGGTCGCCGCCGAAGCGGGCGCGCGCATCGATCATACCAGCCTGGAAGCAGCGCTGTTCTTCCAGGGCTATCGACGGGGGGAATTCGTCCAATGAAGCGCTTGGTGTTGACGGCTTTGCTGCTTGCCGCCGCCTGCGGCGCGCCCGCGGAGCAAACCGAAAGCGGCGAGCCGGCTCTGCCAGCCGTCACGCTGCCGATCGCGGATCAGGCTGGCAACCGCATGGAAGCGCTAGCGCAGAACGGAACGCGCTGGTGCACGCAGGAGGCCGATTGGTGCATCGCCGCCGCCGAGGACGCGCCGTTGCAAGTCACACGCGGCGAGGACGCGATCACCTTGCCGGCCGCGGCCGAAGGCGAAACGCTGGCGCCGTGGCCAGCCATTATTAGAGCCGCTGACGGCGCCCCGATCGTTGGCGCGGTGGCCACCACCAGTCAGATGTATTCCGGCGGCGGCGGCCAAGCTTCGCAAGTGCGGCTATACCGCATCGCCGACGGCGCGGCGCACGAAGTGGCGCGCATGCCGGAAAGCGCCTCGCTCTCGATCCGGGCCTGCTTCACCGAAGCGGACGCGCAAGTGCGCGCCCAGGCGTGCAGCGACGAATATTCGTTCGTCACACGCATTTCGCTCGATGACAGCGTCGCGACCGGCGCGCCGCGGATCATCCTGGAAACGACAGCCGGCACTTTCCCAGGCCGCATCAGCCGCAACACCGACAACACCGCAGCTGCAACTGAGCATCCGCTGACCGATGACGATCTCGTATGGGCGCGCGACGAGACGTGCTCCTACCGCCGCGTCTATGCGCAAGACGCCGACGGCCTTTATGCGCCCGACCAAGCACTGCCGCCTTGCGCGGATTATCTGGAGCCGTGAATTGAGCTTGCCGCGCCGGCCGCTGGCCGTGGTGTTCGATCTAGATGGAACGCTAATCGATTCAGAAGCGCTGGTGCGCGAAGCGCATTTCGCCGCCTGCGACCAGCTCGGCTACAGCATGAGCGAGGAGCAATTCCTCGGCCTCGTCGGCATGCACCGCGAGGCCAATGACGCCCAGCTCAAGCGCTATTACGGCGACGACTTTCCGCTCCAGACCTTCATCCTCGCCACCCGCGCGCATGTGGGCGAGCGGGTGGCGCCGTTGAAGCCGGGCGCTACAGAGCTGATGGATGCGCTCGATGAGCTGCGGCTTCCGTTTGGGCTGGCGACCTCCTCGCGCCGGCCGTGGGTGGAGCGTCACTTCCTGGCGCACGCTCTGACCGATCGCTTCCGCGCCGTGGTGACGCGGCAAGATTGCGTCGAAGGAAAGCCGCACCCCGAGCCCTATCTCAACGCCTCCAGGCTGCTCGGCGCCTCGCCCGCGGATGTGCTGGCGCTGGAGGACTCTCACGCTGGCGTCGCCTCCGCCCACGCCGCCGGCTGCATGACGGTGATGGTGCCGGACCTGCTGGCGCCGACCGAGGAGCAGCGCGCGCGAGCGCTGGTGCTCAACTCGCTCTCTGACGTGCTAACGCTGCTGCGCTAGGTGCGTGCGCGCACGCGCCGGTAGGTGATAGCGCCATCTCGGTTGATACGCAGGACGATGGCGTGTTCGCCGATGGCGGCGCGGCCCGCGATGGCGCGGACAGTCGTCATCGAATCTGCGGGCGTAAAGCCAATGGCCTCGATCACGTCGCCCGGACGCAGCGCGTTCTCGTTCTCGCTGCCGACATCGACGCCGAGCACGACCAGCCCCTGAACAGAGGCGTCGATCTGGAATTCTTCCCGCAGGCTGGCGTCGAGTTCAGAGAGCGCGATGCCGAAGATGCGCCCGCCGCGCGGCCCGCCGTCGCTGCGTGGCTCGGGCGTTCCGTCATCGCGCGCCACCCGCGTGCCGTCATCGGTTTCCTGTAGGCGCTGGATGGTGACGTTGAGCGACATGCGCCGCCCGTTGCGCATGATCTCCACCGGCGCGGTGGCGCCAACCTGTGCTTCGCCCACCATGCGCGTGAGCGCGCGGCTGTCGCTGACGTCGCGGCCATTGAAGCGCAGCACAACGTCTCCGGCCTGCAACCCCGCCGAAGCAGCCGGCCCGCCCGGCGTAATGCGGGTGATTACCGCGCCATCTTCGCCGCTATAGCCGGCGCGATCGGCGGCGGCGGGATTGATGTTGGCGAGGCGCACGCCAAGCCAGCCGCGCCGTGTCTCGCCATAGCGCACCAATTGCTCGACCACCGGGCGCACGATCGAGGTCGGCGTCGCGAAGCCGACACCAACCGAAGCGCCCGTCGGCGAGACGATCGCCGTATTGACGCCGATCACGTCGCCATCGGAATTGAACAACGGCCCGCCCGAATTGCCGCGATTGATCGCAGCGTCGGTCTGGATGAAGTCGTCATAGCGGCCCGCTTCGATATTGCGGTTGCGCGCCGAAACCACGCCCACGCTGAGCGAGCCGCCCAGGCCAAACGGATTGCCAATGGCGAGCACGATGTCGCCGACGCGGGCGGTGTCGCTGTCGCCCATGTTGACGTAAGGCAGCGGCTGGCGCGCATGCACGCGCAGCACGGCGATGTCCGTCGCCGGATCGCGGCCGACAACAACCGCCTCGTAGCGCTGACCGTTCTGCAGCACGACTTCGATGGCGTCAGCCGCCTCGATCACGTGGTTGTTGGTGACAACGACGCCATCGGCGGAAACGATAAAGCCGGAGCCCAGTGATGTGACTTGGGCGGCGCCCTGCCCGAGCCCTTCGTTGAAGCGCTCCAAGGGCGACCCCGGCGGGAAGCGCGGCAGGTCGTCGACGCCCTCGACGCGCTGGCTTGTGGAGATGTTCACAACCGCCGGCGACAGGCGCTCGACCAAGTCGGCATAGCCCTCGGACGGGTAACGCGATTGCGCCAGCGCCGGCAGCGCAAGCGTCATGGCGGCGAGAGCGAAGAAAAAAGCGCGCATGGGAGTCGGCGCACAGCGTAGCGCGGCGCGCGGGCCGCGCAATCGCTGACACGCAGACGAAACGAAACTTACTGGCCGCGCCGGCGCTGCATGTAGCGGAAGAAGTCACTATCCGGCGAAACGATGATCGGCGTGCCCTGGGTCAGCGCCGAGTCATAGGCCCGCATGGAGCGATAGAACGCAGCAAACTCCGGGTCCCGGCCGTAGGCGCGGGCGAAGATGCGCGCCCGCTCGGCGTCGCCCTGACCGCGCAGCCGCTCGGACTCCTCCTGCGCCGTGGCGCGGATGATGGCGGCGTTGCGCTCGCCTTCGGCGCGGATGCGCCCGGCGACCTGCTGGCGCTCGGTCCGCATGCGCTCATACACCCGGTCGCGGGTCTGGTCGGGCAGGTCCGCCTGGCGGATGCGGACATCGACCACCTGCACGCCAAGTTCAGTCGCGGCGGCGGCGTTGAGGTCATTCTCGATCGCCTGCATCAGCTCGGCGCGGCGGCCGGAGATGATGTCGTTAGAAGTGGCGCTGCCGAGCGCCCGGCGCATCGCCGCTTCGGTGTTGCGCGCCAGCTGCGAAGCGCCGGCGGCCTCCGAACGCGCGCGCTGATAGAAGCGGCGCGGGTCGGCGATGCGCCAGCGAACGACGGCGTCGACGATCAGGCGCTCCTGGTCAGAGGCCACGATGGCCTGCTCTTCGCTGCCCTGAATGGTCAGGCCCATGTTGCGCCGGTCGTAGATCACGACGCTGTCGATGAACGGCAGCTTGAAGTGCAGGCCGGCCTCATTGGCGCCCGGCTCGTTGATGGTGTTGGTGATCGCGTTGAAGCGCAGCACCACCGCTTGCCGATCCTGCCGCACGATGAAGAGCGTGTTCAGCAACACGATCACGGCGACAAAGATCAGCGTCAGCACGATATAAGCGTTGCGGGGCATTAGCGGTCTCCCCCTTGCTGCTGCTGCGCTTGCGCGCCGTTGCGGCGCACGAGGCCGTCCAGCGGCAAATACGTGACCCCGCCGCCGCGCTGGTCGACGATGACCAGATTGCCGTTCCGGTAAACGCGCTCCATGGTCTCAGTGTAGAGCCGGTCGCGGGTCACCTGTGGGGCTTGGCGATATTCGCTGTAGACGGCGCTGAAGCGATCGGCTTCGCCCGTCGCTTCGCGCACCACTTGCTCGCGATAAGCCTGCGCTGCGTTCAATATCTGCGATGCTTCACGGTTGGCGTTATTGACCGCGCCCTCCGCGTCCTGGCCCGCGCGCGCGACATCGTTGAACGCGTCGATCACCGCCGATGGCGCCGAAGCGCTCAGCAATTCGACCCGGATCACTTGAACGCCCGACTCATATTCATCGAGTGTCTGCTGGGTGAGCTGCGCGACGGCTTGCTCGACCGCAGGGCGCTCGGTGGTGATCACCGGCTCCAACTGGCGACGGCCGATCACTTCGCGCATCGCACTCTCAGCGACCTGGCGCACCGCGCCTTGCTCGTCGCCGCGCCGCACCGGGTCGCGCACGTTGAACACGAACTTGTACGGATCGGAAATGTTGTAAGCGATGCGGAAGTGGATCTCGACGATGTTGCGGTCGCCTGTGATCATCAGGCTTTCGTCCGGAACATCTTGGCATTCGCCGCCGCGCGTCACGCAGCCGATTTCTTCGGTGCGCTGGCTGGTGACGTCCACGACCTCGCGCGCTTCGAGCGGCGGAGGC
>JAEUMR010000062.1 GCA_016791385.1 Hyphomonadaceae bacterium | reverse complement strand
GGCGGCACGACGCCGGTGATGGATGCGCTGCTTTCACGTCTCTATGCCGAGCGCACCGAATTGCTGACGATGGATACGCGCAGCGATAATCCCGATGACTCGCCCGACCAGGAGACCGCCACCATGCGCCGCGCCGAGGCGCCGGCGGGAACGCAGCGGCTCAAGCACTATGCCGTTCCCTCCGCGCCGGTCTCCTCGCTCGCGGACGCGCGCGTGTTCGTTCTTGTTGGACACACTGCTTCGGCTTGCGAGCACTTCGCCCGCGCGCTGCAGGTGACGGGACGCGCAGTGCTGGTTGGTGAAACAACGGTTGGCGCGGGTCATTTCGGCGCCCATCACCTCTTCGGCGGCGATCGCTTTCAAGTGTTCCTGCCTGTCGGCCGCACCTATCCGGCCAGCACTGGCGAGGACTGGGAAGGCCGCGGCGTAGCGCCCGATCGCGCGATCCCCGCCGCCGATGCGCTCAATGTCGTGCTGGCTGAACTCGGCGTCGCCGCTCATGCGTCCAGTTCGACGTCCCAATAGAGGTAGTCCATCCAGCTTTCGTGCAGATGGTGCGGCGGGAAACGGCGGCCGGTATGTTGCAGCTCATGCATCGTCGGCCGCCGCGGCTTGCGGAACGGACGCATGCCGCTCGCCGACGCGAACTTGCCGCCCTTGCGCAGATTGCACGGCGCGCAGGCAGTGACGATGTTCTCCCACGTCGTCCGTCCGCCCTTCGAACGCGGAATGAGGTGATCGAAGGTCAGATCGTCCGGCGTGCCGCAATATTGGCAGGCGAAGCCATCGCGCAGGAACACGTTGAAGCGCGTGAACGCGGGCGGGCGATCCTGGTGCACGTAGTCGCGCAGCGAGATCACGCTCGGCAGCTTCATCTTGAGGGACGGCGAGTGCACTTCCTGGTCGTAGTGCGCGACCACGTCGACGCGCTCAAGGAAGACGGCCTTCACCGCTTCCTGCCAGGGCCACAGCGACAATGGATAATAGGAAAGCGGACGGAAGTCCGCGTTCAAGACCAGCGCCGGCCAGCCCGCCAGGGGAGCGCTGGAAACGTTCATCGCTGGCTGCTCCAACGCAGCCGCGCCAAAATCTGGTGGGGGATGGCCTGCGGTGGACTGAAGACTCGAACTCCTCTGCACCGAGCCTGACATAGGAGGGGCCGCGCGCAAGGCCAAGAATAGCTGATTTGCCGCGACAGCTTCATGACAGCGCAGCAACGTGGCGAAAAAACCTCAGGGCCCGCGGGCGACGCGCGCCCGAAACCGGGGCGGAGAGCCAAGCCCCCAGTCGCCAGGGAACGTGCGTCCAGCCACGCGCTTGCGCTAGACATGCCCTGATGGAGTTCGTCACCCGCTTTGCCCCCTCGCCGACGGGCTATCTGCATCTTGGCCACGCCTTCTCCGCGCTGACAGCGTTCGGCGCCGCGCAGGCGGCGGGCGGACGCTTTCTGCTGCGCATCGAGGATATCGATCAGGGCCGTACGCGGCCCGAATTCGAGGCAGCGATTTTTGAAGATCTCGCCTGGCTCGGCATCACCTGGGAAGAGCCGGTGCGGCGCCAGTCGGAACACATGGGCGAATACGCAGCAGCGCTGCAGAGCCTGATCGAGCGCGAACTGGTGTATCGTTGCTTCCGCACCCGGCGCGAGATCGCCGAGGCCATCGCCTCGGCCCCGCACGGCGAGGCCGGCGAGCGCTTCACTGGCGGCGCGCTGCCGCCCGCGGAAGAAGCCGAACGGCTCGCTGCGGGCGAAGCGTTCGCTTGGCGCCTATCCTTGAAGAAGGCGCGCGCGGCGCTGGGCCCGGCCTATTTCGCACTCGTGTTCGAGGATGAAACCGGCCTCGTGCGCGCCGAGCCGGAGCGGCACGGCGATGTCGTGCTCGCGCGCAAGGATTTCGCCGCGAGCTATCATCTGGCTTCGGTGTGGGACGATGCGCTGCAAGGCGTCACCCACGTGATCCGCGGCGAGGATTTACGCGATGCAGCGCACCTGCACGTGCTGCTACAGAAATTGCTCGGCTTGGCCCAGCCGGTCTACCGCCACCACCGCCTCATCCTCGGCGAGGATGGTAAGCGGCTGGCCAAGCGCGACCAAGCCGCGACGCTGCGGGCGCTGCGCGAGAGCGGCAAGACGCCCGATGAAGTGCGCGCGCTGGTCGGGCTGCCGGAGCGTACTCCGCCTTCGACAAGCTCAGGCTGACGCTGGTGGGTTCCGCGTCACCCTGAGCCTGTCGAAGGGCGACGTCTCAACGCTTTAGTCCGGGTAGTGCCGCTCGCCCGGCCAGCCTTCGATCGCTTCGATCGTCTCGTGTGCGCGTTCGAGCTTGTGGTCGGGCACGTTGGAAATGCGCGCGGCTTCGATCCAGCTCTTGATCGCCGTCGGCGCCAGCCGGTCGCGCCCACACAGAAGGAAGAACGGCTCATCCTTTGCCAGGCCCGACAGCGAGCCGAACTCAAGTTCGGCGGCGAGGTATTTGTAGCCGGCGTCGCGCAGCAGCTTGGCGCACTGCAACTTCACATCGTCTGACATCGCTGCCTCCTTCAGTGCCGCGCCGGCCGGTCGCCGAACGCGCCAATCAGGCGCGTC
>JAEUMR010000058.1 GCA_016791385.1 Hyphomonadaceae bacterium | reverse complement strand
CCCCAATAGCGCTGAATTCGAGTCCATTCCGCTGGTGAAGCCGACCGGCTTTCGCGAGTACGACGCGCGCTGGTGGTTCGGCATTCCGGGCTCGGACAAGGCGCCAGAACTGAACCTGCTCGGCGTGCAGGCGCTGGGGCTTGGGCTCGGCACGCTGGTGCACGAATTCGGCGTCGCCCCGCGCATCGTCGTCGGTCACGATTTCCGCTTCTACTCGCAGTCGATCAAGCAGGCGCTGACGCTCGGCCTGATGCAGGCGGGCATGGAGGTGAACGACATTGGCCTGGCGCTCTCGCCAACCGCCTATTTCGCCCAATTCGCGCTCGACATTCCGTGCGTGGCGATGGTCACCGCCTCGCACAATGAAAACGGCTGGACCGGAGTGAAGATGGGCGCGAACAAACCGCTCACCTTCGGCCCGGAAGAAATGGGCCGTCTGAAAGAGATCGTCCTCGGCGGCGCTTTCAAGGAGCGCGCGGGCGGCGCCTACAAGCGCATCGAAGGCATGCGCGAGCGCCACATCGCCGACGTTGCCTCGCGGGTGAAGCTCACGCGGCCGCTCAAGGTGATCGCCGCCTGCGGCAACGGCACGGCGGGCGCGTTCGCGCCGGAAGCGCTGCGCCGCATGGGCGCGGAAGTGATCGATCTGCACACCCGCCTCGACTGGACCTTCCCGAACTACAACGCCAACCCCGAAGACAGCGAAATGCTGCACGACATGGCCGCGGCCGTGAAGAAGCACGGCGCTGACGTCGCACTCGGCTTCGATGGCGACGGCGATCGCTGCGGCGTGGTGGACGACGAGGGCGAGGAAATCTTCGCCGACAAAATCGGCCTGATGCTGGCGCGCGATCTCTCCGCCGAACACAAGGGCGCCACCTTCATCGCCGACGTGAAATCGACCGGGCTCTACGCCGTCGATCCGGTGCTGAAGGCCAATGGCGTTAAGGTCGATTACTGGAAGACCGGCCATTCCTACATCAAGCGCCGCACCACCGAACTCAATGCGCTCGCCGGCTTCGAAAAGAGCGGCCACTTCTTCTTCCGCGCCCCGCTCGGCCTTGGCTATGACGACGGCATCGTCGCCGCGTCGATGGTGCTGGCGATGCTGGACCGCAATGCCGGCAAGAAGCTCTCGGACCTGAAGAAGGCGCTGCCGAAGAGCTTCACCTCGCTGACCATGAGCCCCCATTGCGACGACGAAAAGAAGTACGCCATCGTCGAACAGGTGGTTGCGCAATATCAACAGCTGGCGAAAGACGGCGGCAAAATCCTTGGTCGCGCCATTCGCGACGTGAACACCGTCAACGGCGCGCGTGTGACGCTGGAGGACGGCGCCTGGGTGCTGGTGCGGGCCTCTTCCAACAAGCCAGAGCTCGGGGTGGTGGTTGAAAGCATGACCAGCGATGACGACATGCGCGCCCTGTTCCGCGAGGAAGTGAAGCCGCGCCTGGCCCGCTTCGCCGAAGTCGGCGCCTATAATCAGGAGATTTGATCGATGCGCGTGACGATGATTGGCACCGGCTATGTCGGCCTCGTCTCCGGCGCGTGCTTCGCCGATTTCGGCCACACGGTGACGTGCGTCGACAAGGATGCCGGCAAGATCCAACGCCTGCAGAAGGGCGAGATCCCGATCTTCGAGCCGGGTCTCGACGAGTTGGTGAAAGACAACGTCGAGCAAGGCCGGCTTCACTTCACCACTGACGCGACGCACGCGATCCGCGATGCGGATGCGGTGTTCATCGCCGTTGGCACGCCCTCGCGCCGCGGCGATGGCTACGCTGACCTGTCTTACGTCTACGCCGCCGCCGAAGAGATCGCCGGGCTGATCCAGGGCTATACGGTGATCGTCACCAAATCGACGGTGCCGGTCGGCACCGGCGATGAAGTCGAAGCGATCATCCGCAAGAAGCGGCCGGACGCGGAATTCGCCGTCGTCTCCAACCCGGAATTCTTGCGCGAAGGCGCGGCCATCAACGACTTCAAGCGGCCCGACCGCGTCGTCGTCGGCGGCGCCTCAGACGATCGCGCCCGCCACATCATGAACGAGCTTTATCGCCCGCTCTTCCTCAACGAAACGCCGATCGTGTTCACCGAACGGCGCACCTCCGAGCTGATCAAGTACGCGGCCAACGCGTTCCTGGCGATGAAGATCACCTTCATCAACGAGATCGCCGATCTGTGCGAAGAAGCCGGCGCCAATGTGCAGGAAGTCGCGCGCGGCATCGGCCTCGACAACCGCATCGGCCGCAAATTCCTCAATGCCGGCCCCGGCTATGGCGGCTCGTGCTTCCCGAAGGACACGCTGGCGCTGATGAAGACGGCGCGCGACTATCACGCGCCGATCGAGCTGATTGAAACCACCGTGCGCGTGAACTCGGCGCGCAAGCAGAAGATGGCGCAGAAGATCATCGAAGCCATCGGCGGCGATGTGAAAGGCAAGACCATCGCCATCCTCGGCCTCACCTTCAAGCCGAACACCGACGACATGCGCGACGCGCCCGCGCTCGATATCGTGCCGACGCTGCAGGACGAAGGGGCCAAGGTGAAGGCGTTCGATCCTGAAGGCATGAGCGAAGCCAAGCACATGCTGAAGGACGTGCA
>JAEUMR010000056.1 GCA_016791385.1 Hyphomonadaceae bacterium | reverse complement strand
GGCGAAAGCTCACGTATGTCCTCCCAGGAGAAGGCCGATCCAATAGGTGATGCCCAATACGACAGCCAGCACGCCCAGCGCTACGGCGCTTTGGCTCAGACGGCGCATGGGAGCCATCTGCCGCAGCCTGGGCCAGCGCGTGCCGAGCCACACCAGAACGGCGAAAAGCAAACCGGCGCCGGCGTAGAGCGCGCCGGCGCCGGTTAATCCCAGGACAAGGGCGCCGGCCGCCAGCGCGAGATCGGCGCCGGCGCCGGCGGCGGTGAGGTCCGGCTTCTTTGCCATCAGCCCATCAGGAAGTCGGTCTTGCCGAGTTCGATGTTGTTGTGGCGCAGGATCGCGTAGGCGGTGGTGAGGTGGAAATAGAAGTTCGGCATCACCCACTGGTTGACGTAGTCGAGGCCGGTGAACTTCAGTTCGAGGTTCGGCACCTTGATCGTCACTTCGCGGTTTTCCGAGCCGTCGATCTGCTCGGGCTTGTAGCTCTCGATGATGCCGATCACTTTCTTGATGCGCGCCTGCAGCTGCGCGAAATTGGTTTCGGTGTCCTCGATCGCTTCCGGCGTGTGGCCGGCCAGGCGCGCGACGCAGCCCTTGGCTTGATCGGTCGCGATCTGCACTTGGCGCAGCAGCGGGAACATGTCCGGCGCAAGACGCGAATTCAGCAGCACGGTCGGATCGTAGTTCTTCGCCTTCGCTTGTTGTTCGGCCTTCGTCAGGATCGAGGAGAGGTTGTTGAGCATGCGCACGAGAACAGGCGCGCTGATCGCGTGCATCGAAAGCTTCGTCATGAAAGACACTTCCCTTAGATCGAACCGCCCACGCCGAGGCCGAGCCAATATGCGCCGGCCACAATGGCGATGAGAACCGCGACGGCGATGCCGGTTTGGCTCGCCCACGCCGCGCCGCGCAGCCGGTTCAAAACCGCGCGCCGCGTCCAGCTCCAATAGGCCAGCATGCCGAGCGCCGCCAGCCCCGCCAGCCACAGCGGCGCGTCGAACAGTCCGCAGCCGAATGCTGCGATCGCGAACGCCAGATCGCCGAAGGCGGTCGTGAGGTCGTTGTGGCGGGCGCGGGCTGGCATGCGCCAAACAACGCACAGGCCAGTCTTGCGTGCACGGCTTGACACCCGCGTGACGCAATGTGGACCGCTGGCGCCCCCGCCGCCGGTCCATGTTAAGGGCGCAGCGTCAGCAGCAGCCACGCGGCGGCGACACCGGCCCAAGGGAACAGAAAACCGCTCGCCACGCCGATGACGATCGCGCCAGTATCGCTGCGCCCAGTCAGGCGCTTGGCCAGAAACGGCTCGCTCGCGGCCCAGGCGGCGAGAAAGCCGATGACGAAGATCGGGTAGCTGAGTTCCAAGCGCTCGCACGCAAGCAGACCCAGCGCAAAGCCCACCGCCATACCGAACAGCTGCGCCTTGGCGATGGCCGTGAGGACGGGAAGGCGCACTATAAATCGTCATTCCGGGGCGTCGCGAAGCGATGAACCCGGAACCCAGAGGCAAACGATGCGCGCGTGGCCCCTGGGTTCCGGATCGCGCTGCGCGCGCCCGGAATGGCCATGGGCATTAGATCAGCTTGCTCAGCGCCACAGCCGTATCGGCCATGCGGTTAGAGAAGCCCCATTCGTTATCGTACCAGGACAGCACCGACACGAACTTGCCTTCCATCACCTTGGTCTGATCCATGTGGAAGACCGACGAGCGCGGATCGTGGTTGAAGTCCATCGAGACGTTCGGCGCGTTGGTGAAGCCGAGCACGCCCTTGAGCGGACCTTCGGCGGCGGCCTTGATCGCTGCGTTCACGTCGTCCTTCGTCGTCGCCTTCTTGGCCACGAACTTGAAGTCCACCACTGAGACGTTCGGTGTCGGCACGCGGATCGAGATGCCGTCGAGCTTGCCCTTCAGATCCGGAATAACCAGGCCGATAGCCTTCGCAGCGCCGGTCGAAGTCGGGATCATGTTCAGCGCCGCAGCGCGGCCGCGATAGAGATCCTTGTGCAGCGTGTCGAGCGTCGGCTGATCGCCAGTGTAGGAGTGGATCGTCGTCATCATGCCGTGATCGATGCCGATCGCGTCGTGCAGCACCTTCACCACCGGCGCGAGGCAATTGGTCGTGCACGAGGCGTTGGAGATGACGACGTGGTCCTTGGTCAGGCCCTGATGGTTGACGCCGTAAACCACCGTGTAGTCGGCGCCGTCGGCGGGCGCGGAGACGATGACGCGCTTGGCCCCGCCTTCGAGGTGCGCAGCGGCCTTGTCGCGGGCGGTGAAGATGCCGGTGCACTCAAGCGCGATGTCCACGCCCAAAGCTTTGTGAGGCAGCTCGGCCGGGTTCTTGATTGCGGTGACCTTGATCTTGCCCGTACCTGCGTCGATCCAATCCTCGCCCGACTTCACCTCGCCCGGGAAGCGGCCGTGGACGCTGTCGTAGCGCAAGAGGTGCGCGTTGGTTTCGACCGGACCGAGGTCGTTGATCGCCACCACTTCGATGTCCTTGCGGCCGTTTTCGATGATGGCCCGAAGCACATTCCGGCCGATCCGTCCGAACCCGTTGATGGCGACGCGCACGCTCATAATCTCGCTCCTGAAATAAGGGCTTCCGCTTAGCTGCAAAGGGCGCTTGCGTCGAGCCGCGACAGCGCAAAGCTGCTTTCAACGAATCGGCAGCGGACGTAACATTTCGTCGCAATGGAGAACGATTCTCCCGCCTTGGCCGAAGCCCCCGGCAGCGCGCGCCGTTTGAGCGAAGCGCTGTCCGCCGTGGAGGCTGTTCTGGCCGCCCGGGAACCGGGCGCCGGTCCCGATGTTGTCGTGGACGGGCTCGCCGAACCGATCCGCAATTTCAACGCTGCCGCCAAGGAGGCGGTCCGCTAATGCAAGCTAATTTCGATGTGCTGGGACAGGGCTATTCCGTTGAATGCGCCGACGGCGACGCCAAACGGCTGGCAGATCTGGCCCGGACCCTGGAATTGAAGCTGTCCGGCTTCTCCGGTGATGGTGACGCGATGCGCCGCCTGGTGCTGATGGCGCTCTCGCTCTTGGACGAGGCACAAGCCACGGGCGCGGCCCTGGCGCGCGCCCGCGGCGAGATCGAACGGCTGACCGACATGGTGGTCGAGGCCAAGCTTGAGGCCGAGCAGGGCGCTGCGAGCCAAGAGCCTCAAGCGGCTGGCGAAGATCGCGGCCGCGTCAGCGCCCTGCGGCGGGTCGCGCAGGGCGTGGCTTGAGAACGAGCGCGCCCGCGCCTAGATTCTCAGCGGGCGGTTACTGCGGCGTGCGAGAGGCGCATCATCCCTGGGACCGTATCATCTCTCTCGGGAGCTGGCTCTGTCGCGGACCCTGGTCTGCAGCACCTGGCGCCCACCTAGTTGTCTAGGGTTCGAGAGGATGAGCAATGCCTTACGGCGCGTGTGGTTCCGCCCAACTCATTTCCAGCTTCCCGCCACGCGGGAGGTAAGCGCGGCGGGGAGAGTGCAAGGTGGCCGGCGACCTTGAATCCCGCAAAGCCGATGCGCGCATGCAAATGCGCGCCGAACGCGCCGCGGCCGATACGCACGGCGCCGCGCTCAAGCTGATCGAGAACTTTCCGCTGGAACTCGCAAAGCACTCGCCGGTGGCTGGCTATTGGCCGGTCGGCACTGAAATCGATGGACGGCCATTGCTGGCTGCTTTGGCGAAAGCGGGACGTACGATCTGCTTGCCGCGCATGGAGACGCGGCAGGGCCCGGCGCGTTTCATCGCCTGGCGCGGCGATGAGACCTTGAGCGCGGACGCCTTCGGCGTGCCTTCGCCGCCAGCGACGGGCGCAGACCTTTCTCCGCGTCTCATTTTCACGCCGCTCCTGGCGTTCGACCGCGCGGGCCGGCGTCTCGGCCAGGGCGGTGGCCATTATGATCGCATCATCTCGCTCTACCGCGCCCATGGCGCGGTTGCGGTTGGCTTGGCTTACGCAGAGCAGGAGATGGGTGAAGTGCCCACCGGCGCGCACGATGCGCACCTTGATTGGGTGATCACGCCGAAGGAAGCGATCCGCTGCCGCGTTGGCGGGCTGCGCGGCTTTAGCGGCTAGGCCGCAGCCACGCGCGCGCTTTGGCGGCGGCGCACGACGCCGCTTTCGAGCACGACGCCTTCGCAGCCCTCGGGCAGCGTCTCGCCCGCGCCGAGGATCACGGCGCCTTCAGGGTGCAGCGCATCGAGAATGCGCGTCAACACTTCGCGCCGCATGCTCATGTCGAAGCTGGGCAGCACGTGCGCGAGCATGATGATGTCGAACTGGCCGAGATGGCCAGGGTGCTTCATCAGATTGTGCTGCTCGAACTTCACACTGGCGCGCAGGCGGTCGGAGATGCGCCAGAGATCGCCAGCCTTCTCGAAATTGGAGATCAGTTTGCGGATCGGCAGGCCACGCTGCACTTCGAATTGCGTGTAGAGGCCCGCACGCGCCTTATCGAGCAAGCGCTCGGAGATATCGGTGGCGATGATCTCGACCGCGGGATTGAGGCCCTCGTCGCGCATCTCATCGACAATCATGGCGATGGAAAAGGGCTCCTGGCCGGTGGCGCAGCCCGCGCTCCAGAGGCGCACGCGCTCGTGTCCGCGCCGCTGCATTGCCTCCGGCAGCAGCACATTGCGCAGGCGCTCGAAATGAGCGCGATCGCGGAAGAAGCGCGTCTCGCACTGCGCCAGCGCGTCGGCGATGCCATTCCAGAGTGCGCCGTCCGGGCGAACCCGCGCCGCTGCGATCAATTCGCCGACAGAGGAGAAGCCCTCGCGCCGCGACAGCGGCTGCAGCCGCAGCTCGATTGCGCCGGACATCTCGCGTGTCAGCGCCGCGCCCGTGCGTGTCTTCACTTCGCGGGCGATCAGCGCGAACTCGGCTTCGTTCAGCATCAGATCAGACCCGCTTCGGCGAACTTGGAATGCAGGATGTCACTGTCGAACGGCTTCATCATGTATTCGTCGGCGCCCGCCTTGAGCGCCTCCGCGATGCGTTCGACGTCGTTTTCGGTGGTGCAGAAGACCACCGTCGGCTTGTCGCCGCCCGGCTCGAGCCGCAGCTGCTTGAGAAAATCGATGCCGCTCATCACCGGCATGGTCCAGTCGAGCAGGACCGCTTCGGGCATCTGCCGGCGGCAGGCTTGCAGCGCCTCGAGTCCGTCGGCGGCTTCTTCGATCTCGAAGCGCATGTCTTCGAGGATGCGGCGCGCCACCTTGCGGATCACGCGGCTGTCGTCGACGACAAGGCAGCGTCTCATGGAATCAAGCTCCGTCGGAATTGATCCGACGATGCTTAGCCCGGGTTAATGCTTGTTTACGCCGCCAGCGGTTAGAGCTTGAATGCCGCCGAACGTGCGATCAGTTCGACTTTTTCTTCGCTCTCGCGCGCTGAAAGCTCGACCCCGCCCTGGCGGGCGAGCAGGCCGGTCAGGGTCGGCTGAATGGTGTGGCCCGAAAGCTCTTCGCCTTCGCCGCGCAGCGCCGCGCCCGTGGCTTCGCGCAGCTTAGCGCGCGGGCCGGTGGCGGTGACGATCACTTCGCCGCCATCGCCGTACTTGCCGGCCGTGATTTCGACCTTGCCGCCACGCGGCAAGCATTCATTGGCGATCAGCAACAAATTGACGATCACCCGCACCGCAGGGCGCGGCATCGCCACGTTCGGCACGGTCCAAACCAGTTCCGGCTTCAGAACGGAATAGAGTTTTTCGGCGACGGCCTTGCCTTCTTCGATGCTGCTGTCGCCCTCGGCCACTGCGCCAGCCATGGCGAAGCGGAAGAATTCGAGCTTGGCCCAGGCTTTGCCGACGCCATTGTCCAACAGCGAGAGCGCGTCCGGATCGGTTTTGCCGTCGCCGCTCTTGATCATCTCCAGTCCCTGGATGATCGCGCTCATCGGCTCGACCATGTCGTGGCAGATGCGCGAGGCGACAAGCGCCGTCAGCTTCGTATTCTCGATCATCGCGCACTCCGGGACAGGGAAGCGGCGACCATAAATGATTCGCCCGCCCGTCGCGGGGGTTCAAAGCCGTGCTAAGGGCTGCCATCTGGGGAGCTTTCCTCGAAAGGCGGCGCAGATGGCGGCTGAAGCGGCGGACGGACTAGGACTGGCGCATGCGGTGGCGTTGCTGGCGGCCGGGGTTGTCGCCGCGCCCATTTTTCTGCGCCTCGGCCTTGGTTCGGTGCTGGGTTACCTCGCCGCCGGCCTTGCCGTCGGCCCCTACGGGCTTGGCGTCGTCACCGACCCGAACGCCATCCTGCACGTCGCCGAATTCGGCGTTGTCATGTTTCTATTTCTGATTGGCCTCGAAATGCGCCCGGCCAAGCTGTGGACATTGCGCCGCGAGATATTCGGGCTTGGCCTGTTCCACGTGCTGGCCTGCGCGGCGCTGCTGACGGGACTGGGCCTCGCTTTTGGCTTGGCGTGGCAGGCGGCGCTGATCGCCGCGTTCGGCTTTGCGCTCTCGTCCACCGCCGTGATCATGAAGATGATGGACGATAGCGGCGAGACCGGATCGCCAGCCGGGCAACGCGCGATGGCGATCCTGCTGTTCGAAGATATCTCCATCGTACCGCTCTTGGCGCTTGTCGCTGCGCTCGGTGCGGCGATGGGTGGGGCGGTGGAAAGCACGCGCCCGCTTTGGATCAGCGTCGCCGTTGGCGCTGCCGCGATCGGTTTTGTCTTCATCGCCGGCCGCTGGCTGCTCAATCCATTGTTCGCGCTGCTGGCGCGCTCGGGCGCGCGCGAGGTGATGAGCGCGGCGGCGCTGCTGGTCGTGCTCGGCGCTGCGCTGTTCATGCAATGGGGCGGCCTCTCGATGGCGATGGGCGCTTTCCTCGCTGGCGTCCTGCTGTCGGAATCCACCTTCCGCCATCAGCTCGAAGCCGACGTCGAACCGTTTCGCGGCATCTTGCTCGGCCTCTTCTTCATGAGCGTGGGCATGTCGCTCAACGTGCCGGTGGTGCTGCAATTCTGGCCGGTGATCCTGCTTGGCGTCGTCGCCTTTATGGCGGTGCAGGGCGTCGCCGTTTATGGCGTCGCCCGTTTCTCCAAGGCGGATCACGCCGAGGCGTTGCGGCGCGCCGTGTTGTTCGCGCAGGGCGGGGAGTTCGCTTTCGTGCTTTACGCCGCTGCGTTCGCCGCTGGCGTGATCGACGCGCAATTGGCGGCGATGATGACGGCGATCGTCATTCTCTCGATGGCGCTGGCGCCGCTGGTCGCCATCGTGCAGCGGCGGCTGATGCCCGAGCCGGAAGTCTCGCGCGACGGCGTTGAAGAAGCGCAGGGGCTGGAAGGACGAGTGCTGTTCATCGGCTTTGGCCGCTTCGGCCAGGTGGTGAGCCAAGCGCTGCTGGCCCGCGGCGTCGACATTTCGCTGATCGAAACCGACGTCGAGATGATCAAGGCGGCCGCCAATTTCGGCTTCAAAGTCTATTATGGCGACGGCACGCGGCTCGACGTGCTGCGCGCATCGGGCGCGGCGCAGGCTGAGGCCATTCTGGTTTGCGTCGACAAGCCGGAGATTTCCGATCGCATTGTCGCGCTGGTCAAATCGGAGTTTCCGCACGCCAAGCTGTTCGCGCGGGCGTTCGACCGCGGCCATTCCATGCGTCTCGTGCAGGCCGGCGTCGATTATCAGATCCGCGAATTGTTCGAGTCTTCACTGGCGTTCTCCGGAGCGGTGTTGCGTTCGCTCGGCTTCCAGGACTTCGAAATCGCCGAGACTATCGAGGATGTGCGCGATCGCGACGCCGAGCGGTTCGAGCTGCAGCTTGCCGGCGGCATCGGGGCGGGACGCTCGCTGATGCGCAACAACACGGTGACGCCGCAGCCGACGCCGTTCACGAAGCCGCGCCACGGCGGCCGCGCTCTCAATAAGGAAGCCGAAGGCGTGATCGAAGACGCCGAAGAGACGAACTGAGAAGGTTCTCGCCACGTTAGCGGGTGCGCCGCGTCCACGAAGGTGGCATGCTCGTCCCGCCAAGCACGGAGGACATGGCGGCATGAACCCGGAATTCCGTTTCATCGAGACCAATGGCGTCAAGTTGCGCGCCGCCGTGCAAGGCGAGGGGCCGCTCGTCGTCATGGTGCACGGCTTTCCCGAGAGCTGGTATTCCTGGCGCCACCAGATGGCGCCGCTGGCCGCGGCCGGTTTTACAGCGTGTGCGATCGACGTGCGCGGCTATGGCGGCTCGGACAAACCGCACGCGGTCGAAGCCTATTCGATGGCGAACATGACGGCGGATGTCGCCGGCGTGATCGATGCGCTGTCGCCGAATGCGCCTGCGGTGCTGATCGGCCATGATTGGGGCGCGCCGATCGTTTGGCACACGGCCGTGCTGCATCCGAACAAGGTGCGCGCGGTCGCGGGTCTTTCGGTGCCGTATTACGCGCTGCCGCCGGCGCCGCTGAACCAAATCTTCAAGGCGATGTACACCGACCAGGGCAAGTTCTTCTACATGGCCTACTTTCAAAACGAAGGCGTGGCCGAAGCTGAGTTCGAGCGCGACGTGCGCGGCGCGCTGCGGCGGCTTTATTACGCGGCGAGCGCGGACGCTTCCGGCAAGTGGGGCGGCGCCAACAAGCCCGCCGATGAGCCGATGCTGCAGGGCATGATCGACCCCGATCCGTTCCCCGCATGGCTGACGCCGGCGGACATCGACTATTTCGTAGGCGAGTTCGAGAAGTCAGGCTTCCGCGGCCCGATCAACCGCTACCGCAATTTCGAACGCGATTGGCAGATGATGGGCGGCGTCGAAGACCGCACCATCCATCAGCCTGCGTTGTTCGTCGCCGGGGCCGAGGACATGGTGCTGCGCATGTTCGGCGACGGCAATGTCGACACGCTGGTCAACAACATGAAAGCGGTGATGTCGGACTTCCGCGGCGCCCACATCATCCCGAACGCTGGTCACTGGAACCAGCAGGAAGCGCCGGCAGCGACGACGGGCGTTCTAATCGATTGGCTGGCCACGCTCTGAGCGCGGTCAGGCTTCGTCCTTGATCTCGACATCGGGGCGATCATCGCCGCTGGACACTTCATCGTGCCAGCGGCCGCGCGCGTCTTCCCACGAAATGCCGACCGTCTCGCCCGGGCGGATTTGTTCCAGCGCGACCCGCTTTGCCGCATTGTAGGCGGCCTCGTGCGTCAGGAACGACTGGGAAATGGTATCGCCCAGCTTATAGGCCCAGCCGCCGTCGTGCTTGATGATCTCGTAGACGATCTTGGTCATGGCAAGTCGCGCCTCCTCATCAAGTAACTGTCGCCGCAGCGGCCGGGTTTCAAGCGGCTAGAATTGCGGCTGTTCGATCATCTTCTTCAGGTCTTTCTTGACGATCTTGCCGTTGGCGTTGCGCGGCAGCGTTTCGGGCCAGAAGATCACCTCGACCGGCACTTTGAAGGCCGCCAGCTTCTGCGCGACGTGGTGACGGAGCTGATCGCTGGTCGCCTCCGCGCCGGGCTTCAGATGCACAACCGCCAGGGGCTCTTCGCCAAGCGTTTGGTGCGGTTTGCCGATCACGGCAGCGTCCATCACCGCGGGGTGATCGTACAAAGCGTTCTCGACCTCGACGCAATAGATGTTCTCGCCGCCGCGGATCAGCATGTCCTTGGCGCGGTCGACGATGTAGATGAAGCCTTCCTCGTCCATTTTGGCGAGATCGCCGGTCTTCACCCAGCCGTCGACAAACGTCTCTTTCGTCGCCTGCTCGTTTTGCCAATAGCCGCGCACGACGATGGGGCCCTTGTACCAAAGCTCGCCGACTTCGCCGCGCGGCAGCTCAACGCCTTTGTCGTCGACGATCTTGGCTTCACCTGATGGGGCGGGCACGCCGCAGCTGGCGGGTTTGCGCGCGTAGTCTTCCGAATTGTTCGAAACCGCTGTCGCCGACGTTTCCGTCATGCCCCAGCCTTGGCCGGGCTGCGCTTTCGGGAAGCGCGCCTTGATGCGGTTGACCAGTTCGGGCGCCGCCGGCGCGCCGCCATAGGAAACGCCTTCGATGGCGGAGAGATCGTATTGGTCGATCTTCGGATGCTCGAGCACTTGCCAAGCGATCGTCGGCACGCCGCCGAAATGCGAGACGCGTTCTTTCTCCATCAGCGGCAGCGCGTGGTCCACGTCCCAGCGGCGCTGCATCACCAGTTTGCCGCCGCTGAGCAGCGTCGGGATCATCACCGCAAAGCAGCCGGTGGCGTGGAAGAACGGCACCGAGATCAGCATCGCACGCTGCGGCGCGTTCGGATCGGGCGCGGGAGGCATTTCCCCGCGGCGCAGGAACGAGCGCGCTTGTGCGGCAAGCCCGTTGAAGATGTTGGAGATGATGTTGCGGTGTGAAATCACCGCGCCCTTCGGGTGGCCGGTGGTGCCCGAGGTGTAGAAGATGGTCACGTCGTCATCGGGCGCGAGCGGCACGTTGGGCAGCGGCAGGGGCGCGATCGCGCCCCAATCATTGACGGCGCCGACGATGCTCTCGAAGCGCGCAACGCGCGGATCGGCGATCTCTTCGCGGGCGCGCGTGACGTAGATCTTGCGCAGGTCCGGACAATTATCGAGGTGCTCGCGCACGCGCTCATAACGCTCGATATCGACCAGCAGGATCGATGCGCCCGAATTCTTGAGCCCGTATTCCAGCTCGGCGCCGGTCCACCACGCGTTGAGCGGCGTCACGATCGCACCGGCGAGCACGCCGCCCCAGAACGCGACCGGCCATTCGGGCAGGTTGCGCATGACGACGGCGATGCGGTCGCCTTTCTTGACGCCATCGGCGATCAGCTGGTGCGCCATCTTCAGAGCTGCGGCGCGGAAGCTGGCGATCGTGGCGCGGTCGTCTTCGAGCACTAGGTGATCGCGTGGTCCGAACGGCTCGGAGGCCATGAAGATTTCGCGCAGCGTCGGCGGCGCAGCCTTCCACACTTTCATCTTGACGCCGCGGATGGTCTCTTCGCCGATCTCCAGCGGCGTGCCCGGCGCCGTCAGCAGCGCATGCGCGCGCTCGATCGACAAGGCTGGGAACCCGGGCGTCGCGCCGTCTGTCATCGTCTTTGTCCTCCCGCGCGTGACGGCCAAAGGCGCCGCCCGCGTCATTTTTCTCTTTGCCTGTTCAACCATGCCGCCGAAGCCGCATCAACACGCACGCTACGTCAGAACTTTGCCGAAATTTAATGGTGCTTGTCGGGTGCGCGCGCCTGGGGCAAGCATGTGCTGTCCTTGGCGGGACGGGAGACGCGCACCATGGCGTTCGACTGGAAGGCGCTCGCGGGGCGCCTCGACCCTCGCAAACTCAATTGGTCCTGGATCGCGCCGGCGCGCGAATGGCTGGTGACGCATCGGATGACGGTGCTGTCCACCTCGCTGGCCTTGCTGGTCGGCCTGTGGGGCGGGGCTGTGCTGGGGCGGGTCTCGACTGGCGCGCCCGCGTTCGATTTCGCGCAGCTCGGATCAATTGGCGCCGGGGAAGCCGCCCGCTCGGGCGATGCGCCGCGCGCGGGGCTGCCGCATGTCGACGGCATGGCATTCGTCCGCCTGCGCACGGAGACGAACCAGAACGAGCCGCGCGCCTGCCTCGAGTTTTCGCAAGACCTCTCGACCGCCGCCAACGTCAACTACGCCGACTACATCAGCATGGAGCCGGCCGCCCCGTTCCAGACGGACGTTTCCGGCACGCTTCTGTGCCTCAGCGGTCTGCCGCTTGAGCCGGAACGGCAAGTCACCATCCGCCAAGGCCTGCCCTCGCAGTCCGGCGAACGCACCGAATACGACGAGACCTTCACGCTCACCTTTGGCGATCGCCCGGCCTATGTCGGCTTTGCCGGCGGCGGCGTGATCCTGCCGCGCTCAGAAGCAGACGGCATCGCCATCGAAACCGTCAACGTTTCGCGCCTCGGCGTCGAAGTGCTGCGCGTGCCCGATCGCATTCTCTCGCAATACCAAGTCGAGCAGGGCGAGGTGAACGAAGAGGGCGGCTGGGGCTATTGGAACTTCAACAGCGCCGGCGAAAACGTCGGCGTCCAAGTCTATCAAGGCACGATCGACGTCGACACGCGCGTGCGCAACAGCGCGGTGACGACCGTTTTCGCGCTTGGCGCAGCGCTGCGCGAACTGCGCCCAGGCGCTTACGTGATCAAGGTGCGCGACGCTTCGCCGGGCGCAGGTCAGCGCGGGGAAGCAGAGAGCGATTCCGTCGCCTCCGCCTATCGCTGGATTCTCTACACCGACATGGCGCTGCAAAGCTTCTCCGGCGCCACTGGCCTTGATGTCGTCGTCCGTTCGCTGCGCACAGCGCGGCCGATGGCGAACACGACGCTGACGTTGATTGCCGCCAACAACGATGAACTCGCGCGCGCACGGACCGACAGCGAAGGCCGCGTCCATTTCAACGACGCGTTGGTCAACGGCGATGGCCCAGCGCGTGCGCGCTATGTGATGGCCTATGGCGAGCAGGGTGATTTCGCCGCGCTCGATTTGCAGCGTCCGGCGCTCGATCTCAGCGATCGCGGCGTCGATGGACGCCGCGCGCCCGGCAGCATCGACGCGTATCTCTACACTGAACGCGGCATCTATCGCCCCGGCGAACGTGTCCGCTTGATCGGCCTTATCCGCGACCAGGTCGGCCGCGCTATCGCCAACCGGCAATCGACGCTCGTCGTCTATCGCCCGAACGGCACCGAAGCGCGGCGCATCCGTCTGACCGAAGCCGTCGATGGCGGCGCCATCGCCAAGAACATCATGCTCGACCGCGCCTCGCCGCGCGGTGTCTGGCGCGCGACGCTGCTGGTCGATGGCCAGGACGCTGCCGCCGGCGAAGTGAGCTGGTCGGTCGAAGACTTCGTGCCGCAACGGTTGCGGGTGCAGATCGAGGCCAGCGAAGCGGTGCTGCGCAGCGGCCAATCGCGGCCGATCAACGTGCAAGCCGACTTCCTCTATGGCGCGCCTGGCTCCGGTCTCGCCGTCGAAGGCGAGGGCCGCCTCGTCATCGATCCGAACCCGTTCCCGGCGTTTGAAGGCTATAGCTGGGGCCGCGCCGATGAGAGCTTCTCCGAGCGCGCTTTCCAGCTGCCGTCGACGGTGACGGATGGCCAAGGCCACGGCCAATTGCTGATGGCGCTGCCGGAAGAGCCGCAAACGACGCTGCCTTTGCGCGCGAGCATGGTTGCAAGCGTGGCCGATCCGGGCGGGCGCGTGGTGCGCGAAAGTTTCACCGTGCCGGTGCGCCTCAGCAACGTTTATATCGGCGTGAAGCCGCAATTCGAGAACCGCCGCGCCGGCGCCGGCGAGCGCGTTGCGTTCGACGTCATCGCCGTGAACGGCGACGGCCAGCGCGTCGCCGCGCGCGGCGTACAATGGCAGATGGTCCGCGAGGACTGGAGCTACGATTGGTATCTCGACAACGGCACATGGCGCTGGCGCCGCACCGGCCGCGACATTCCCGTTGACGGCGCAACCGCCGATCTGGCCGCGGGCCAAGCCTTGCGCATCGCCCGCGATAGTCTCCGCGAGGGCTCTTACCGCCTGATCATTCGCGGCGCGGGCGCGGAAACCTCGACGCGCTTCGGCGTCGGTTGGGGCGGCCCGGCCGAGGACGATGCCACGCCGGACATGGTGAGCGTCGTCGCCCCGCACGATCCGGTGCGCCCTGGCGCGCGTGCGCGCATCCAGATCCGTCCGCCCTATGCTGGCGAGGCGCAGATCGTGGTCGCGACCGATCGCGTGATCGAAACGCGCACGGTGCGCGTGACCACAGAGGGCACGACCATCGACTTGCCCGTGAACGCCGAATGGGGCTCGGGCGCTTATGTGCTGATCACGGTGATGACGCCGCGCGATCCAGTGAATCTGCCGGTGCCGCGCCGCGCCATTGGCGTCGCCTACGTGCCTGTCGATATGGGCAGCCGCACGCTTGAGGTGGTTGCGGGCGAGGGGCTGCAGAACGTGCGCCCGCGCACGCACATCGAAGTGCCGGTGCGCATCCGCAACGCGCCCGCGGGCGAGCGTGTCCGCGTCGCCATCGCCATGGTCGATGAGGGCATCCTCAACATCACCAAGTACGACAGCCCCAATCCGGTCG
>JAEUMR010000050.1 GCA_016791385.1 Hyphomonadaceae bacterium | reverse complement strand
CGCTCGGCATAGAGACGTGAAAGCAGCGCATCCATCACCGGCGTCGTGCCGCCATAGCAGCGGCGCAGATCGATGATCAGCGTGTTGGCGTCGCTGATGCGGTCGAGGATCGCTTCGGCGCGCGGCACGTCGGCTGCTTCGCCGAACACATGGATGTTGAGGTAGGCGACGCCATCGGCGAGCCAGCGTTCATCCTCAAGCGCTTCGGCGCCCGAAGGGATGCGACGCACGCTGGCCTGGCCCTCGTCGTCATGGTCGGCGAGGGTGACCGCAAGGTGCGCGTCGGGGTGGACGGCGTGCAGGTCGCTCGTCAGCGCTTCGGCCAGCGCAGCGTCGTCCAGTCCGCGATAGGCGCCGGCGTTGGAGCGCTCGCGCAGACGCGCAGCATATTGCGCACCCACCTCCGGATACACGTAATTGCGTTCCAGCATGCTGGCGAGCTCTCGCACCGCTGCACGCGTCTCGCCGCGGCTGAGCGGGGCGGCGTGCGCCGGCATCGGCGCGCAAGTGATGAACAAGGCGCCGGCGAAGGCGCCCAGGGCTTTCAGCGAAATCATGGATCGTTCCTTTTGGTGAAAAGTTCAGCGCAGCGCGGCGTCGCGCTCGATGCAGCCGCCGTCTGGCACGGCGCGGAAGCCGCCGGCGGCGCGGGCAAACTGGATGTCGGCGAGCATTTCCAGACGCGCGGACAGCACGTCCGCCTGCGCCCTGAACTGATTGAGATCGGCCATCAATGGCCCGTCCATCGCCATGACCCAGCCCGCTGCGGCGATGGCCAGTGCTTGTGCGGCGTTCATGTCCCTACCTCCGTCGGGCAGGGGTCTAGACGGGCTTCTTTGCCGCCGTTCGTCGCGGCTGAAACAAAGTTGAAATGTTAGCGGTTGGTGGCGTCCTGCACCTTCGCGGCGGTGTCTTCATAGGACGACGAGATGGTGTCGCCCAGGCCGCCGATGGCGGCGAAGATGGCCAGCGAAATCATCGCGGCAAGCACGGCGTATTCGATCGAGGTGGCGCCGTCTTCGTTGGCAAAGAAGCGCTTCATGCCGCGCTCCGTTCGATCAGGCGCTCGACCAGCACCACGTCGGCCGGCGGCATCGGGTAATTCTTGAGTTCGCTGGCGCGCGCCCATTGCATCGCCTGGGCCGCACTTTCGTGCAGCACCGGCTCGCCCTTCCAGCGCGAGATCAGATAGAGCGGCATCAGGAGGTGGAAATCCGGATAGGCGTGCGAAGCGAACGCGAACGGATCCAGAGCGTCTGGCTCGACGGTCAAATCCAGTTCCTCCTTCAGCTCCCGGACCAGCGCATCCTCTGGCGCTTCGCCGGGCTCGACCTTGCCGCCGGGAAATTCCCAAAGGCCGCCGAGTTCCTTGTGTTGCGGGCGCTGCGTGATCAGCACGCGTCCGGTCGGATCGATCAGCGCCGCCGCCGCAACGAGCAGAAGACGCCGTGTCGAACACTTGTTATCGCCGATTGGCATGAAAAAGCCGTGAGGGAGGATGGTTGAAGCGCCATTAAGCACATCAACCTTTCCGGGCTTTTTACGTTGTCGGCAAGCCCTCTTGCACGAGCGTGGTTTGCACCGCCGGGCGCGTGCGCACGCGATCGAAATAGGCGGCCAGTTTCGGCGTCGCGCCAAGGTCGATGCCGAAGCCCTTGGCCCAGCGCAGCGTCACGAACGCATAGGCGTCGGCGATGCTGAAGTCGCCGATCAGATAATCCTTGTCGCCGAGCTTGCCTTCGAGCAGGGCCAAGCGGCTCTCGACCTGTTTGACGATGCCTTCACGCACCTCTGGCGCGGGCTTGCGGAATAGCGGGCTGATG
>JAEUMR010000040.1 GCA_016791385.1 Hyphomonadaceae bacterium | reverse complement strand
ACGCCGTGCTCTGCCGCGATCTCGATTTCCTGTGCGCCCCTGGACTGCACTACAATTACTGCAACGCTGGCTATTGCTTGCTCGGCCGCATCGTCGAGACACAGACCGGCGTTTGTTTCGAAGAAGCAGCGCAACAATTCCTGTGCAGGCCCCTCGGCCTCGACCGCTTGATGGGGCGCGCTGAAAATACGCTCGCGCACCGGGTGGCGGTTGGTCACGCGCCGGGCGCAAATGGTGCGCTTGCGCTCGCGCCGCTGACGATCTTGCCGCGCGCGCTCGTTCCAGCCGGCCTGACCCTCTACGCGACGCCGTCGGATATACTGACGTTCGCCGCCGCACATTTCCCTAGTGCCTCGGCCGCAATGCCAAAGCGCATACTCTCACACGCCACAGCGGCTCAGATGCGCCAACCGCAAACGACGCTCCCGGACTGCACGCACTGGGGCTTGGGTTGGAAGCTCATCCCGGCAAGAACGCGCACCTTTGCCGGCCACGACGGGGGAACCGTCGGCCAAAGCGCCTATCTCTGGGCCGAACCAGAATCGGAGACGATCGTCGCCATCTCCGCCAATGGCGGCCTCAGCGCCGCCGCCTTCAAGCAAATCGCAGACCCGATCTTCCGGGCCGCCTGCGGCGATATCCCCGAACCTCAATTGCCGGCGATTCTCTCAGACCCGGGCGACTTGCAGGTTTATGAGGGCGTCTATGAAAACGCGGGTGTGCGCATGGTGTTGCGCGCCGAGGGCGATCATGTGCACGGTGTCGCGCAGCAGAAATATTTCGGCATGCCCGACATCGTGTTCACGATGCGGCCGGCAGGCGATCACAAGTTCCGCGTTTCGTTAGGCGGCGACGACACCATCGTCATGAGCTTCCCTTCGTTCAACGCAGCGGGGCGGCCGGATCTCTTCTACGCCGGGCGCCTTCATCGCCGGACCGGAGGCTAGGGTGGCGCCGGCTCTCGACACCCGCGTTCTCGCCGAACGCCTCGATAGCGCGTGCGCGCAAGGCGAGGTCATGGGCGCCTCGCTCAGCTTGCGCTGGAGCGGCGGCGATATCGACATCGCCGCCGGCCTGGCGCATGCACCTGAAGACGTCGCGACCACGCCGGACACCATCTTTCACATCGGTTCTGTGACCAAGTGCTTCACAGCAGAGCTTGCCTGGCGCGCCATCCGCGCAGGGCGCCTCGATCTTACAACGCCAATCGACGAACTCGCGCCAGAACTCTCGGGCATCCGAGGGATCGCAAGCGCGCAAATAACGCTGGCGCATCTGCTCGGCCACATTAGCGGCATCGACGGCGATATCATGTTGGATGCTGGCGCCAATCCAGGCGTGCTGCGCCAGCTGATCGCAAGCGTCGACAAGGTCGACACTCTGTTCGCGCCTGGGGCCCATCTCAGCTACGCCAATTTCGGGTACGCCTTGATTGGCCGCCTCGTGGAACTTGCTGAAGGCAAGCACTATGCGGCGCTGCTGACCGACCTTCTGTCAAACGTCTACAATCTGGGCGAATTCGCGCTCGCACCCGAGGACAAGCATCGCCATCGATTGGCGATCGCGCACTATCGCGCACCCGGCGGGGCTCTGCTGGCGGACCTTCCTGGCCCGTATTCGAACATCGCGTCAGGGACAATTCTCGCGATGAGCCCGCGTGCGTTGACGGGCTGGGGCGCTGCGCAAGGCGCAGCCATAAGCGACACGATCTCCGCCGCGTCTGGCATGGCGCGCGTGGCGACACCGGCTCCGTTCAGTCACCGCTATGCAGCCTGGGGCTACGGCTTCATGATCTTCTCTTCCCAGCACCCGCGCGTATTTGGACATGATGGCGGCACCGCGGGGACCTCGACATTCCTGCGCATCCATGCCGATGAGGGCTTAACGTACGCGCTGGCGGCGACAGGCCCGGGCGCCGCGCGTCTCTTCCGCATACTCCAGCAAGACATCGCCGCGCTCACTGGCGTCAGCCGTAGCGCACCCAACACGCTCGACGCCGCCTCTTGTGATGATCTCGACCTCGACAAATACGTTGGTCATTATCAGCGCAACGGCATGAGCTTCCGGCTCGAGCGCGCGGGAGACGGTCTGCGCTTGAGCGTCGGCGGCCCTTACGGTCCCGAAGCGCTCAACAATCTGGTGTTGAGACCGCGGACCCAGTCCGTATTCGAAGCCGACGTCCCGGCGCTCGGTGCGCCAGTGTGGCTCTCATTTCACGAATTCGACGACACCGGCCGGCCGGCGCTCTTCTTCGCCGCCGAACGCATGGCGCGCCGCCAGGACGAACAATGATGAAAGCCTATTGTGCGACCCTGATCCACGAAACCAGCCGATGGTCTCCCATTCCGACATCGCTGGAGGATTACAGACGCAACTTTCTGTATGCGCCAGTGGCGGGCGAAGGCCTGCACCTGCGCGATGAAACCTTCGTCGGGGTGAACTGGAACGACATCTTCGTCCGCCGCGGCCACGACGCGGCCATCGGCTTGATTGCAGGCGCCGAGCCCGGGCGCCCCACCAGCGCCGCGGATTATGCCTTCCTGAAGGACGAGTTGCTGGCCGGACTGCGCGCGGCCATGCCCGTGGACATGGTCGCGCTCTTTCTCCATGGCGCGCAGGTCGCCGAAGGGGTCGATGACTGCAATGGGGATATTGCCGCCGCGGTGCGCGAGATCGTTGGCCCGCGCGTTCCGGTGGGCGTTGTCTTCGACCTGCACGGCAACATCTCCGATCGCCTCATCGAGAGCGTCGATGTGCTCGTCTCCTGCCTGGAATATCCGCACACCGATTTCGGCGATCGCGCCGAACAGATGGTGTCGTTGCTTGAGGACATCTGCAGCGGGCATCCGGCGCCGTTCATCATCCGCCGCCGCGTGCCGATGCTGGGCACCTACTTCACCACACGCTCTCCCATGCGCGAACTCGTCGATTGGGCCCGCGCGCTCGAGCAGCAGCCGGACATCAAAGCCGTGAGCATCACGCACGGTTTCGCCTGGTCCGACGTGAAAGATTGCGGCGCAAACGTCATCGTGTGCGCGACAGGCGATCGACACGCTGCCGAACAGCTCGCTGACACCGTCGCCGAGCGTTACTTCCGGGCCCGGGACCTCATCCGCACGCCGCGCATCAGCGCGCACGAGGCGGTGGCCGAGGCGCTCGCGCACAAGGACGGCTTGGTCGTCATCGCCGACACCGCCGACAACCCCGGCGGCGGCGCGCCCGGCGATTCAACGCATCTTCTGCGCGAGCTTTTGGCAAGCGGGGCGGACAGACTCGCAATCGGCATGATCTGGGATCCGATCGCCGTCGAGTTTGCCTGCAAGGCGGGCGTCGGCGCCGAACTAGACTTGCGTATCGGCGGCAAGACGGGCGCCACCTCCGGCGCCCCGGTCGACCTCAAGGTAAGAGTCCTCTCATACCGGGACGACGCGCAGCAAATGGCGCAAGGCGCGTTCTCCGCGATCGGGCCAGCCGCGCTCGTTGAAGCCGGCGGCGTGCGCATTGTGCTCTGCGCGCGCCGTCAGCAGGTCTTTGACAAGGCATGCTTCGAGGAGTTTGGCGTCGATGTCACCGCCTGCCGGGTCATCGTCGTCAAGAGCCATCAGCATTTCATGGAGAGCTTCGCTCCCGTGGCCTCGAAAGTCATCTACGCAACCCCGCCGGGCGCGGTGAACATGAACTACCGCGAAGTCGCGTTCTCGCGTATTCCGCGTCCCATCTACCCGGTGGACGACGCGCCAATCGAGATCGCCGGCCGGCGCTGGAGCTGAGATGCGCCTGTTTACGGCCACGTTCGCACACGAAACCAACGGCTTCTCGCCGATCCCGACCAATCTCGACAATTTCCGCGAGGGGCTGCTTCACCGCCCGCACCGCGATGCAAGCAAGCGCCGCGAGACTAGTTCCGTGGAGGGCGTGATAGGCGCCAGAGCCGTCGCGCGCGGTTACGACTTGGTTGAAGGCTTGCACGCGGTCGCGACGCCCAGCGCGCCAATCAACGATGCCGACTATGCTGCGCTGCGCGACGAAATCCTGTCCGACCTCGAAGCCGCGCTGCCGGTAGACGCCGTCGCACTCTTCCTGCACGGCGCGCAGGCCTCGCGCGGCTGCATCGATTGTGAAGGTGACCTTCTGTCCCGGGTGCGCCGGCTGGTCGGCCCAACCGTCCCGATCGGCGTCGAACTCGATCTGCACGCCAACATCAGCGCCGAGATGATCGGCAACGCGACCTGCATCATCGCGTGCAAAGAATATCCGCACACCGATTTCGGCGACCGCGCCAATGATCTGCTCGATGTGCTTGAGGCCTGCGTCCAGCGCCGCGCACAACCCGTGACGAGCTGGCGGCGCGTGCCTATCATGGGCATCTTCCATACAACCCGCGAGCCCATGCGCGGCTTCATCGACAAGGTCATGGCGCTGGAGCGTGACCCCCGCGTGCTTTCCATCTCGATCACGCACGGTTTTCCGTGGATCGATGCGCCCTTGGTGGGGGCCGGAATCATCGTCGTTACGGATAACGATGCCGCGTTGGCGGACACCCTCAGTCAGACGCTTGCGGAAGAATTGTTCTCCCTTCGCGAAGCCATCGCCGCACCGCGCCTTGAGATCGACAGCGCGCTCGATCAGGCCTTGCAGCCGAGGCGCGGTCTGTGTGTGCTGGCGGACACTTCAGACAATGCCGGCGGCGGCGCCGCGAGCGATTCCACGCACATCCTTCGTCGCCTTCTCGAACGCGGCGTCAGCAACGCGGCCCTTGGGATGCTGTGGGATCCCGTCGCGGTCGAGTTCGCCTTCGCCGCCGGACTTGGCGCCCGTATTCCGCTCCGCATTGGCGGCAAGGTCGGCCCGCTTTCAGGCGATCCTGTGGACGTTGAGGCTCACATCCTCGCGCTCAACCCCCGCGCACGGCAGTTCGCCTTCGGCGTAGAGCAAACCCTCGCCCGCACGGCGGAGATCGACATCGGCGGCATTGACGTCGTTCTCTCCTCCCTGCGCGAGCAGACCCACAGCCCCGAGTGCTTCACCGATCTCGGCATCGACCTCGCGAGGAAGCGGCTCGTCGTCGTGAAATCCGCGCAACATTTTCGCACGACGTTCGAGCCCCTCGCCGAAGAGATCATCTACGCGACAGGCCCCGGCAGCTCGAGCACCGATTTCTCAAGCTTCACGTACCATCGCTTGCAGCGGCCGATCTGGCCGTTGGACCCGAACACCACACTCCTTACCGGCGCATAGCTCAGGACGCATCCATGCCCCGCCTCACGCGAGAAGCCTTGCACGAAAAGATCACACCGCTGCTCCGGCAATTGCGCGTGCCGGGCGCGGCGATAGCCGCGGTTTCAAACGACGGGACGCTGCTGCTCCCGCTCGGCGAGAAGATCATGGGCGGGGGCGACGCCGTCGGCGCCGAGACGACCTTCCAGATTGCCTCGCTTTCGAAAGCCTACACCGCCACCGTGTTCGCGCGTCTAGTCGATCGCGGCCTGCTGAATTGGGACGACAAAGTCACCAGCCATTTGCCCGAGTTCCGTCTATACGATGCATGCGCGACGCAGATGGCGACCCTACGGGACCTGCTGACAATGCGGCTCGGGCTCAAGGGCGAAGGGCTCATGTATTGGGGCCGCAATACAGAACTCGGCGTTGATGTTCTGCTCAATCGCTTCCGCTACTTCGAGCCCGCCGCTGGCTTCCGGGAGGCGTTCACTTATTCGAACCCCGCCTACACTCTTCTTGCTGAAATCGCGCAGCGAAAGCGGGGCAAACCCTTCGGTGAGATTCTGCGCGACGAAATCTTCGCTCCACTCGGCATGCAAGACTCCTTTATGCAGGAAGGCGTGCTCGTTGGTGAGCGAGACCATGCCTACCCTCATGTTCTGATCGACGGCGAGGTCAGGACGATCGGCAGCGCCCGTTGCGGCGGCCGCATGGGCGAAAGCTGCATCTATTCGAGCGCTCGAGACGCCGAAAAATGGCTGGCGTTCCATCTAGGATTCTCCGGGCGCGAACTGGTTTCCTCGAAGGCGATGGCGGAACTGCACCGTCCGCAGACGCTTTCTGCGCCGGCGCTCGGCCACACTTTCATCGCCTATTGCATGGGCTGGCAGGCGCGCGACACTCCGCTTGGACCGATTTATCTGCATGACGGCGGCGAGTTCGGCGTCGCCAGCTTCACGGTGTTTAACCCCAAGCAGCGCGCTGGCGTCGCGGTTTATCTCAACCTCGCACGCGGCGCCGCGGCCCGTGCCATCGGCTATACGGTGCTCGACCTGCTCATTGGACAATCGGGCGAAGACCGGGCCGCTACCTTCCTGGACCACGAGCGACAGGAGGACGAAGCGATGCAGGCCATGGTGGCGCAGCACTTTTCACCTTCGAGTGGCGCCGACCTTCGCGAAGACGAGATCGTCGGCCGCTACTTCAATCCACTCAACGGTGTTTTTGTGATCGAGAAGGCCGGAGACGCATTGCAGGTCAAGGCATTGGATGGATGGGTGTTCGATGCGTCCCTTACCGCGCTTGGCGGCGGCGTCTATGAAGGCGAATGCCGGTATCTCGGCATGCACGCGCTCGCGCGCAAGATCAATCGAGTCCGCTTCGTCAAAGACGATGAAGGTGTGGCGATACACACGCTAGGACTCGGCGTGCTCAGAAAGATCAACGCCGGCGTCTAGGAGCCGCCGCGCTTACTGGCGCGCGCAACGATCGGCGCCGCGGGCGCCTTCTGGTGTTCCGGCGCGATGAAATCGGGCTGCGCATGAGTGCAGACGAACAGCACCTTTGGCGTCTTCTCGCTACGCGCCACCATGCCGTGGCCCATCGTGCAATCGAGATAAACCGAATCCCCCGCGTTCAGGAGAACCGGCTCGTAATGCTCTGAGTAGATCTCAATTGCGCCTTCGAGGACGTAGATAAATTCCTCACCCTCGTGCGGCGCAAACGGGCCGAACTCTTCGATGGAGCGCGCCTTCACAGCCGCTACCACGGGTATCATGCGCTTCTTTGAAATCTCGGCGCTCAGGTATTCGCAATCGTAGTTTTCCGTCGATTGACGAACACCGCTGTCGCGCCGTGTGACTGTGCGTCTAGCCGTAGCCAATCGCGCCGAGGCTGGCTGCGGGTGCGCCACGAACAGCTCCGCGACATCGACATTCAACGCCTCGGCAAGTGTCAGGACCTTCAGATACGTGAGATCGACAACATTGTTTTCGATCTTAGACAGCGTTGAGACTGAAATATCGGTGCGCGCGCTGAGGTCACGCAGGCTCATATTGCGCTCACGGCGCAAACGCCGGATGCGTCCGCCGATATTGGACTCGCCCGTCAGACTGGGCATCTCGCGCTCAGCGGGCCGAGCGCCCGTCTTCCGCTTCGCCTTTGTCGCCACCACCAGCGGCCTCCTCTCGCTCCGCAGGGCGAAGCCAAATACCTGTTTCTCAAACGGAAAAATAGCACCGAGAGCCCCCGCCGGGCAAGAACGGAACAAGAAATAGAGCAGAATGATACATGTTGCCAATACGGAAACTTTTTATCATACAGGCGAACGATCAGGCCGGACGCATGATGCGCCGGTCCCTTGGCAAGGGCCTGACATGCAAGACGGCGTCACACCATTCCACGTAGCCTTTCCCGTGCACGACCTCGCCGCCGCCCGCCTCTTCTACGGGGAGACGTTGGGCTGCCGTGAAGGCAGGAGCACCGGGGAATGGATCGACTTCGATCTCTACGGTCACCAGGTCGTCGCCCACCACACCGACGCGCCTATTGAGCGCAACCATCATGGCTCAGTTGACGGCAAGCGCGTTCCGATCCCTCATTTCGGCGTAGTGTTACGCTGGAATGAGTTCGAGGCCCTGGCCGCGCGTCTGAGGGCGCGAGAGGTCAAATTCGAAATCGAGCCGCACATCCGCTTCCAAGGCCAGGCTGGCGAGCAAGCGACGATGTTCTTTTTCGATCCTTCGGGTAATCCCCTCGAATTCAAGGCGTTCAGAGACATGGCGAGCCTGTTCGCCACTGACGACTGAAACATGGGAGACATTCAACGCATGAGCGCTTTCAAGGATAGCATACTGGCCGGCAAGGTCGCCTTCATCGCCGGCGGCACTAGCGGCATCAATCTTGGCATCGCCAAGCGCTTTGCCGAACTCGGCGCGCGCGTAGCCGTCGCCGGCCGCAATCCTGAGAAGGCGCAGGCCGCGGCGGAGGCGATCGGCGGCCAGGCCACAGGCCATTCATGTGATGTGCGCGACTATGCAGCCACGCGCGCCGTGATGGAGAGCGTCGTCTCGGCCTGGGGCCCGATGGACATCGTCATCTCTGGTGCGGCTGGCAACTTTCTGGCGCCGGTGGCGGCGTTGTCCGCCAACGCCTTCCGCACCGTAGTCGACATCGACCTCAACGGCACCTTCAACGTCTTTCGCGGCTGCTACGACCTTATCCGCAAACCCGGCGCTTCCCTGATTGCCATCAGCGCAGGGCAAGCGGTGAACCCAATGATGTTGCAGGCGCATGCGTGCGCCGCAAAGGCTGGCATCAACCAACTCATCCGCGTCCTCGCCATGGAATGGGGAGCGGAAGGGGTCCGCGTGAACGGCATTTCGCCGGGACCGATCGCCGGCACGGAGGGCATGGCGCGCCTGGCGCCAAGCGAGGCGGCCACGAAAGCGGTGACGAACCGCATTCCGCTGCGCCGTTTCGGCGAGATCAGCGAGGTGGCCGAGAGCGCCGCCTTCCTCTGCAGCGACAGCGCCGCCTACATCACCGGAACCATTCTCGATTGCGACGGCGGTTCGCAATTGGGCGACGCCGGCAGCCTCGGCGAGCAGCGCTCGTGAAGCTCAAGCTGGAAACGCAGGCCAAGTCGTGGCCGATGCGAGAGCCGTTCGCGATCTCTCGCGGCGTCCAAACCGAGCAACCGACGCTGCATGTCTATCTCACCGACGAGACGGGCCTGCGCGGCCGCGGCGAAGCATGCGGTGTCTCTTATCACGACGAGACGCCTGAAACGATGCGCGCGCAGATCGAAGCCGTGCGCGGGCGCATCGAGGCAGGCCTGACACGGCAAGAGCTGCTCGCTGTCCTGCCCGCCGGCGGCGCGCGTTTCGCCGTCGATTCCGCGCTTTGGGATCTCGAAGCGAAGCGCTCGGGCCGAACTGCGTTCGATCTCGCTGGCGTGGCGGCTAACCCCGTCAGCGTCGATTTCACGATCGGCATTCGCGACATCGCAAACTATGAAGCGACCGCGCGGCGATACGCCAATTTCGCCGTCCTCAAGATCAAGGTCGATCATCACGATCCGTTGGCGGCGCTCCGGGCCGTGCGCCGCGGCGCGCCTAATCCCCGGCTGATCGTCGACCCCAACCAATCCTGGAGTGTGGATCTGCTCAAGTCGTTGGGCTCCGAGCTGCACGCGCTTGGCGTTGCGCTGCTTGAACAGCCAATCCCTATTGGCGATGAAGCCGGGCTTGATGGTTATACGCCGCCAGTGCCGCTTTGCGCCGATGAACTCATCGACGGCGTGGACGATCTGCAGCGCGCGATAGGCCGGTTCCAGTTCGTCAACATCAAGCTCGACAAGTCCGGCGGCCTTACGGCGGCGCTTATGCTCGCCGATCGCGCCGAGGCGTTGGGCTTTGGCCTCATGGTGGGCTGCATGGCCGGCTCTTCGTTGGCGATGGCGCCGGCGATGGTGCTGGCGCAACGCTGCGCCTTCGCAGACCTCGATGGCCCGCTCCTGCAAGCTGAGGATATCGAGCACGGCCTCATCTACGAAAACGGCGTCGTTGCGCGCCCATACGACCCGCGTCTCTGGGGTTAAGCGCGCGCCGGCCGGAAGTTCAGGAGATCGTTTTTTGGCGTTGCTATCGGACACCATCATCGCCGGCGGCGACGGCGACTTCATGAGCGTTCGTCACCTCGTTCTGCGCGGTTCCAATCATGCCATAGGCCGCGCGTTAGCAGACGTCGCGCGCGATGACCTTGCAGTGCGCAAGACACCCTGGACCGAGCCTATGATGTCGCGCGCGCAGCGCGCCTTTCTCGCGCGCAACTGGCCCAGCCTGTTCGCGCGCATGCACGGGGTTGCGGCGGCCTTTGGCGCAACGCTTGATGACGACACGCGCGACTTTTCGTTCCTTGCCTACGACGTTGGCGTCCCGGGCTGCTCGTGCATCGCCTATCCGCCGCAGGCCACTGCCGATGGCCACGCCATTCTCAGCCGCAATTTCGACTACACGCTCGGAGGCCACACCGACATGCCGCTGGGTGGGGGCAGCCTCAACAAGCTCGCCGATGACGGCGGCCCTATCGAGCGGCGGCCCTATTGCGCGCGCCCCTTCCTGCTTGAGCTGCACCCGGACGATGGGTACCCGACACTCGGCATGTGCGCGTTCGATTTGCTGGGGCAGCTGACGGACGGCGTCAATTCAGAGGGGCTTTGCGTTGCTTTGCTCAATGACAACGAAACGGCCGCAAGCGCGCTGATCGAGCCGTTTGGCCGGCCTGGCGTCGGCCTCTCGGAGGGGCACATCCCGCGCTTCCTGCTTGAGACATGCGCCGACGTTGACGAGGCGAAGGAGGCGCTTCTGGCGGCGAAACAATATTATGTCGCTGCGCCATGCCATTATCTGATTGCCGATCGTCACGGGCGCAGCTTCGTCTGGGAATATTCGCCGAACCGCAACCGCCACTTCATCATCGAAAGCAGCGGTGCGCCGCTGCCCGTCACCAATCATCTGCTGCACGAACACGCCCCGATCGCGCCAGAGGCCACCCTGGAGAACTCGCAACGCAGATTGGCGGCGCTGCAACAGCGTCTAGGCGCACACGATGCGCCGCTCACACGCCAGCAAATCCGCGACATCAATAGCTGCGTTGCAGCCACCGACGCGGTCGGGACTGGCCAGTACGTCACCCAGACCTATCCCGGACGAACGCTCTGGTACGCCTGCTACGATCTCACCGACCGGAAGATCGAGATCGACTTCTACCTCGGCGAGCACGGCGGCGGCATCCGCCGCTCGGCGCCGCGCAGCTTCGGCTTGTCTTAGCCGATGCGCGTCATTGCCGCGGCGCGGCTGGCTTCAGCGCTTTGTACAGCGCGCTGGAGAGCCCGGCCTCAAGCGAGGAATAGACCAACAGGGTGATGAAGGTGGTGGCGAAAACGTAGCCCAGGAACAGCGCCGGATTGCCGATCGCCACACCCGCACCTGCGCCTGGATTGAACGCGTCGATGCCGGCGAGCCTGCCAACGATATAGTCGAGCGCGCTGACCAGCACATAAGCCGGCCCCAGCAACATCAGGCGCGCCCAGGTAACCTGCAGCATCGCGCCCTTGGTCCACTTCCACGTTTCGAACGTGAGCACCCGGTTCTGATCGACGCTCGCGGGCGCGGCGAGATAGAGCCGCGAGGTCAGCAGCAGCCAGATGACCGCGTAGAACAGCGCAAACAGCAGCACCGCCAGCGGCTGCTCCTGCGCAAAGCGGGTCATGATTTCGACGACGCGCGTCTGATCCTGCCCAGCCGCCTCCAGGTCGCCCACGTAGGGCGCGAGCGGACCGGAGAAGAGCACGATCATGCCGGGGATCATCAGCACGAAGAAGACGATGAACAGGAAGAAGGCGACGATCGCCATCGACGCCCACACCCGCCAGCCATCGCCAGCGAGCCGCGTGCGCACCGCGCCTGCGCCATAGAGCGCCGCCGCGATCAGCGCCGCGTACACGAAAGCGCGCGCGAAGGTGGCCGCCACGCTGGTGACGATCCCCGTCGGCGGAACCAGCAGGGCAAGCCCGGTCAGCAGCACCAGCGCGCCCGCGCCGGCGCCCGCCATGATCGCCACGAAGCGGATATTGTCGACCGCGAACCGCAGCGCCTCGCCGACGCACTCACGAACCGGGAGCCGTACCGCCTCTGCCATGCTCTCACCTCCGCGCCCGCTTATGCCGAGTTTCGCCGCCGCAGGCGAGGCTTGAAGCGGCGGCCCTGGCGCGGCATGTGAGCCGCCATGAAACCTGTTCATGTTGTCGGCGGCGGCCTTGCGGGCTCGGAAGCGGCCTGGGCGCTGGCGCAAGCGGGCGTGCCGGTGGTGCTGCACGAGATGCGCCCCGTGCGCATGACCGACGCGCACCAGACCGAGAAGTTCGCCGAACTGGTGTGTTCCAACTCGTTCCGCTCCGACGATTGGCGCGGCAACGCCGTCGGCCTCCTGCACGAAGAGATGCGCCGGCTCGGCTCGCTGGTGATGGCCAGCGCCATCCCCGCGCAAGTGCCCGCCGGCAGCGCGCTGGCGGTCGACCGGCACGTGTTCAGCGATGCGGTGACGGCAGCGCTAACGTCTCACCCTTTGATTACGGTTGAGCGCGAGGAGGTGAAGTCGCTCGACGCGCTCCTCTCCTCCCCCGCATGCGGGGGAGGTGTCGGCGAAGCCGACGGAGGGGGCGATAGCGTCATTTTCTGCACTGGCCCGCTCACCTCACCCGCCCTCGCCGACTCCATCCGCACGCTCACCGGCGAGGACAGCCTCGCCTTCTTCGACGCTATCGCCCCGATCGTGCATGCGGACTCGATCGATTTCGACATCGCCTGGAAGCAGTCGCGTTATGACAAAGAAGGTCCGGGCGGCGACAAGGCGGCGTACGTCAACTGCCCGATGGATGAAGCGCAGTACGTCGCCTTCATCAACGCGCTCAATGCCGGCGCGAAGACCGAATTTCGCGAGTGGGAGAAGTCGACGCCCTATTTCGAAGGCTGCTTGCCGATCGAGGTGATGGCGGAGCGTGGCCTCGATACGCTGCGGTTCGGGCCGATGAAGCCGGTGGGGCTGATGGACCCGCGCGTCGGCAAGCGGCCGCATGCGGTGGTGCAGCTGCGGCAAGACAACAAGCTCGGCACGCTGTTCAACATGGTCGGCTTCCAGACCAAGCTGAAATACGGTGCGCAGGAGGAAATCTTCCGCATGATCCCCGGCCTGCAGAACGCGCGGTTTGCGCGGCTGGGCGGCATCCATCGCAACACGTTTCTGAACTCGCCGAAGCTGCTCGATTCAACGCTGCGCCTACGCGCCGAGCCGCGCGTGCGCTTTGCGGGGCAAGTGACCGGCGTTGAGGGCTACGTCGAAAGCGCAGCGATGGGGATGATGGCGGGACGCTTTGCAGCGGCGGAGCGTTTAGGACGCGCGATTGAGCCACCGCCTGCGACGACTGCTCTCGGCGCGCTGATCGCGCACGTGACAGGCGGGCATCTCGGCGACGGCAAAGGCTCGTTTCAGCCGATGAACGTGAACTTCGGCCTGTTTCCGGAAATCCAAGCGCCGACGCATGGGCCGGATGGAAAGAAGCTCAAAGGCGAAGAACGCGGACGCGCGAAGAAGCTAGCGCTGGCGGAACGGGCATTGGGGGATTTGGCAGGATGGCTCAAGCAAACAGCATAGCAAGTGCATGCGCCGCGCTGGCGCTAAGCGCGTGTGCGACAGCCGGCGGCGCACCTGACGCGCAGACGGCGGCGTGGTGGAGCACGACGGAAGCGCTTTCCAACGACGGGATGGAAGGCCGCGACACCGGCTCAGCTGGCTATGATCGCGCCGCGGCGTATGTGCGTGGGCGGTTTGAACGCGCTGGGCTGCGCCCTGCTGGCGATAGCGGCACATATTTCCAGCGCATCAGCTTTAATGACATCGAAGTTCTGGCGGAGGGCACGACGTTCGATGTCAACTTCGCCAACGGCCAATCTCATCCGCTCCACTTCCTGCACGAGATTTCGGTAACCCCGACTTGGGGTATGCCGGAGGCCATCGACGCGCCTCTCCTTTTCCGTGGGTATTGCGGGCCATCCGATTTAGCGGGCGTGCGTGGCGCCGTGGTTGTGTGCTTCGGCACACGCCGGGCGGGACAACCGCTCGCTAGCGCGCAGTTGGAAGCGGCGACAGCTGCGGGCGCCGTCGGCCTGATGCGCGTGGACGATCTGGGGTTCACCATCGAGCCGCCGCGCTGGCCGCTCGCCTACGCGCGTAGTGTTGTGTTCGCGGATGGATCGCCACGCCCTCACTCCATTCCATCGCTCCGCCTCAATGCGGCAGCGTTTGCTGACCTCATCCGCGCGAGCGGCCAGGATGGCGCCGAAATCCTCGCCCGTGGCGCACGCAACGAACCGTTGGCCTCCTTCGAGTTAAACGCGCGGCTGCGAGCGCGATATGCCACGCGCGAACGCAGCTACACGTCGGACAATGTGATCGGCGTGTTGCCAGGGACCGATCCGGCGCTCGCCAACGAACCCGTGCTGCTGATCGCGCACCTTGATGGGTACGGCTACGGGGTGCCGGTAAACGGCGACAGCCTTTACAACGGCGCGCTTGATGACGCGGCTTATGTCGCAACGCTCATCACCTTCGCCGATGCGCGCCGGGGCCGAGGTTTCCGCCGCCCGCTCATCTTCGCGGCGGTGACCGGCGAGGAAAAAGGCCTGCTTGGCTCGCGCTGGCTTGCGGCGCATCCGACGCCCGCTGCGCCGACGCCTGTGGCCGTGCTGAACTTGGATCAGCTGCGCCCGCTCTATCCGCTGCGCATTCTGACGACGCTTGGGCTGGAAGATTCCACCTTGGGGCAAACGGTGCGCGAGGTGGCCGCGCCGATGGGGATCGAAGTGCGGCGCGATCTTGAACCGGAGCGCAATCTGTTGCGACGCACCGATCACTGGCCGTTTATGCAACGCGGCGTGCCGAGCGTAAGCTTTCTGTTCGCGTTCGACGCGAACGATGCGACGGCCGCGGCCGCGTATCGCGATTGGTACGAACGCCGCTACCACGCGCCGCAAGACGATATGACGACGCCGATAGACTTCCAGGCGCAAGCAGACTTTCACCGCTTTTATTTCGCGCTAGCTGAAGCGGTGGCGAATGCGGGCGCCAAGCCCGAGTGGCTGCCGGAAAGTCCAAACCGACCGCGCTAGATTAGTCCACCTAGCGGCGAACTTGGATCGGCATACTTCTTCTTGCCCATGCGGCCGGCGAGATACGCTTCGCGGCCGGCGATGACGGCGTGCTTCATCGCGCGCGCCATGCGTACGGGGTCCTTCGCTTCGGCGATCGCGGTGTTCATCAGGACGCCGTCTACGCCGAGCTCCATCGCGATCGCGGCGTCGCTTGCTGTGCCGACGCCGGCGTCGACGATGACGGGTACGCGGGTTTGTTCGACGATGAGGCGGATGTTCACGGGGTTTTGGATGCCGAGGCCGGAGCCGATCAGTGAGCCGAGCGGCATGATGGCGACGCAGCCGGCGTCTTCGAGTTTCTTTGCGTAGACCGGATCGTCGCTGCAATAGACCATCACCTCGAAGCCTTCGGCGACGAGGATTTTCGCGGCGCGCAGCGTCTCTTCCATGTCGGGATAAAGCGTCCTCTGGTCGGCCAGCACTTCGAGTTTCACCAGCTTCCAATCGCCGGCCTCGCGCGCGAGGCGGAGCGTGCGCAGCGCTTCGTCGGCAGTGAAACAGCCGGCGGTGTTGGGCAGGAAGGTCGTCTTCTTCGGATCGATGTGATCGGTGAGGCGCTCTTTGCTCGGATCGGAGAGATTCACGCGCCGCACCGCGACCGTGACGATCTCGGCGCCGCTGGCTTCAAGCGCGGCGGCGTTCTCGGCGTAAGTCTTGTACTTGCCGGTGCCGATGATGAGGCGGGAGCTGTAGCTCTTGCCGGCGATGGTGAGAGTGTCAGTCATGCTCGTTAGGTCCGTGCTCCCCCGATAGGGGGAGCTGTCATCGTGCGCTTAGCACGATGACTGAGGGGATGGCGCGAAAGCTTGCAGACTTCAGCGCCCGCCCCTCCGTCGCGTGCAGCGCACGCGCCACATCCCCCTCGCGGGGGAGGACGGGAAGTGGTGCGCACCAAGATCACCTCACCCGCCCCCAACGAACTGCACGATCTCCAGCTGATCCCCCTCAGCCAGAACAATCTGCGGCCACAGGCTCTTGGGCGCGATTTCGCGGTTGCGCTCGACGGCGACCCGCCGCCCATCGATCCCCAGCGAGGCGAGCAGGTCGGCGAGGGTCGCCGAATCGGGCGCCTCGCGCATTTCTCCGTTGACGGTCAGACGCATCGGCCTTCCTATCCGCCCGACTTAAAGCCCCCCCGGGCCCGCTTCAACCGGGCCCCCCTCCACCCGCGCAGGGACGCATGCCGGACGGAAAACCCATTTACGTGCTCAACGGCCCCAATTTGAACCTGTTGGGCACGCGCGAACCCCACATTTACGGTCACGCCACCCTGGCCGACATCGAGAAGGTCTGCACCGATCGGGCGTCTCAGCTTGGCCGGGCCGTGGTCTTCCGCCAGTCCAATATCGAGGGCGAGCTGGTGGATTGGCTGCAAGAAGCTAAGGACAAGGCAGCCGCGGTTGTTCTAAACGCCGGCGCCTATACCCACACCTCGGTCGCCCTCCACGACGCGATCAAGGCGATCGGCGTTCCGGTGATCGAAACCCATCTTTCCAACCCCGCCACGCGTGAGGAATTCCGTCACGTTTCGTTAGTCGGGAAGGCGGCAAAGGGCGTGATCGCCGGCTTTGGGGCGACGTCGTACTTGCTGGCGGTCGAAGCAGCCGCCTTGCTTGCACAAGAAAGCCAGAGCGCGTGAGCAGGAAGAAGTCAGGGAAGACGCCAGATATGAGCGATAAGAAGAATCAAGCGATCGATCCCGATCTCGTGCGCGAGCTGGCCTCGATCCTGGGCGAAAGCGGGCTTTCGGAAATCGAAGTCGAGCACGGCGAGCTGCGCCTGCGCTTGGCCCGCACGCTGATGGCCGCTGCTGCGCCGGTGACGCACATGGTCGCCGCCGCGCCAACAGCCATTGCAGCGCCCGCTGTGCCGCCGCCCGCGGCTGCGCCCGCCGCGGCGCAGGACATGGCCAAGCATCCTGGCGCGGTGCCCTCGCCGATGGTCGGCACCGCCTATCTCTCGCCCGAGCCCGGCGCGCCGACCTTCGTCAAAGTTGGCGACACGGTCACGCAAGGCCAGACGCTGATGGTGGTCGAGGCGATGAAGACGTTCAACCCGATCCCGGCGCCGCGCGCGGGCAAGGTGACGGCGATCCTCGTGGTTGACGCCCAGCCGGTCGAGTACGGCGAGCCGCTGGCGATCATCGAGTAAGAGATGTTCGACAAAGTCCTCATCGCCAATCGCGGGGAAATTGCACTGCGGGTCCACCGCGCGTGCAAGGAGATGGGCATCTCCACCGTCGCGGTTCATTCCACCGCTGACGCCGACGCGATGCACGTCCGCCTCGCCGACGAAAGCGTCTGCATTGGCCCTCCGCCGGCGGCGAAATCCTATCTGCACATCCCCTCGATCATCGCCGCCGCCGAAATCACCGGCGCGCAAGCGATCCATCCCGGGTACGGCTTTCTTTCCGAGAACGCCCGCTTCGCTGACATCGTCACCAAGCACGGCATGACCTTCATCGGCCCGACGGCCGAACACATCCGGCTGATGGGCGACAAGATCGCGGCCAAGCAGGCGGCGATCGATACCGGCATGCCGGTGGTTCCAGGCTCGGACGGCGGGATCGCCACCGAAGAAGACGCCAAGCGCGTCGCCAAGGACATCGGCTATCCGGTGCTGATCAAAGCGGCCGCTGGCGGCGGCGGGCGAGGCATGAAGGTCGCCCGCTCTGCGGACGAATTGGGCGAGGCCTTCTCCACCGCACGCGCCGAGGCGAAAGCCGCCTTCGGCGACGACAGCGTCTACATGGAGAAGTATCTGACGCATCCGCGTCACATCGAAATTCAGATTGTCGCCGACAGCCACGGCAACGTCATCCATCTCGGCGAACGCGACTGCTCGCTGCAGCGCCGCCACCAGAAAGTGCTGGAAGAAGCGCCTTCTCCCGCGCTCAATACAGAAGACCGCGCCCGCATCGGCAAAATCACCGCCGACGCCATCGCCAAGCTCGGCTATCTCGGCGTTGGGACGGTCGAATATCTCTACGAGGACGGCGAGTTCTATTTCATCGAAATGAACACGCGCCTGCAGGTCGAGCATCCGGTAACCGAGATGATCACCGGCATTGACTTGGTGCGCGAGCAGATCCGCATCGCCAACGGCGCCCCGCTCTCGGTGAAGCAGAAAGACGTGAAGTTCCTCGGCCACGCCATCGAATGCCGCGTCAACGCCGAGAACCCGAAGACGTTCGCGCCCTCGCCCGGCAAGATCACCGGCTATCACCCGCCCGGCGGCCTCGGCGTGCGCTTGGACAGCGCCATTTACGCCGGCTACGCGATCCCGCCGAACTATGACTCGCTGATCGGCAAGCTGATCGTGCATGGGCGCGACCGCGCCGAATGCCTGATGCGGCTGCGCCGCGCGCTCGACGAAATGGTGATCACCGGCGTCGAGACCACTTTGCCGCTGTTCCGCGAATTGATGAACGAGCCCGACATCCTCAACGGCGATTATTCGATCCACTGGCTTGAAAAGAACCTGAAGGCCAAAGCCGAAGCGGAGAACGGCCAATGAAGAGGCTGGTCGTCGCCGCCCTCCTGACTGTGGCCGCATGCAGCCAGCCCGCGAGCGAGCAAGCCACGCCGCCAGCGCCGCCGCCGGTCGCATCCGCCGACGCCGCGACCGCTGAACTCCTGGCCGCCGCGACACCTGTGGTGAGCGAAGACTTTGGCCAATTGGTCAGCTTGTCGCCCAGCATCGTGCGCATTCAAGACGACTGGGCTTGGCTCGTCGCGCAGCCGCAAACGCCGGACGGCGGCCCAATCGACCTGTCGGCGACCCCGTTCGCTAGCGCCGTTGAAAACGGCGTGTTCGACGGCAACGGCACAACCTACGTCCTGCTAAAACGCGAGAACGGCGCTTGGCGCGTCGTTGACCATGCGATCGGCCCAACCGACGTGGCTTGGGAAGGCTGGCCGCAACGCTACGGCGCGCCCGCTTCCGTCATGGACCTCGGCCAGTAAGTTAACGGCCCGCCCTTTGCACACGCACGCCTCACGCTTCAGGTGAGGACGCACTTTCATGGGTCAACAAAGCATCGCGGGCATCGCCGCGCTCGTCGCGCTCGCATTCGTGATCATGGCGCTTTCCGCATGCGCCGGTCCGGCACAAGTCACGCAGACTGAACCAATAATGGTCGCCGCCGTCGCCGAGCCCGAAGGCGTTCCGGAATTCCACGGCGCCCGCATTGGCGGCGACACGCTGCGTTCGCGCCTCGAGACCGAGTAACCGGCTGCGGCCGTGGGCGCTTAGGCGCGCCCCGCAGCCAGCGCGTCGAGCCGCTGGTAGCTCATCTCCATGCCGTCGGTCATGCCGGTGGCGACAGCGCCATCGCGCGCTTCCTTCGAGCCGAAATCCATCGTCAGCACGAGCGTCGTCACGCCGTTGGCTTCGCTCAGCACAAGCGTGTTAACCGCCTCGCCCTGGAAGCCCTCCATACGCTCGCTGGTGACAATCCTCTCCAGCAGTGCGACCTCGCGATGAATGCCGGACGAGCCGAACTCACTGCCATCTGCCTCGTTGCGCCAGCGATAGCGGTAGGCGCCCCCAACCCGCAGATCGATTTCGCACACCGGCATGCTCCAGCCGGGCGGGCCGGTGAGCCATTGTTTCACCAGTTCGGGCTTGGTGTGCGCGTCCCAGACCAGCGTCCGCGGCGCCTTAAACGCGCGCTTGACCCGCACTTCGCGGTCGCTCGGCAGCGTTACTTCAACGGCCATTGTGTCCTCTCCTCGTTTACCCTCACGCCGCTTGGCGCGCCCACCTACGCCGGACGATCCGGCTCACTTCCTGTCTTTCTTTGATGGCTTGCCGGCCTGCTCGCGCTGCATGGTCTCGAGCAGATCATCCAGGCGCTCGTAGCTGGCCTCCCAGAACTGGCGGTAACGCTCCAGCCAAGCGTTCGCCTCCGCCAGCGCGGCGGCTTCCAGCTTGCGCGGGCGCCGCTGACGGTCGTGGCCGACTGAGATCAGCCCCGCGTGCTCCAGCACCTTCAGGTGCTTGGAGATGGCCGGCTGGCTGATCGCGAACGGCTGGGCCAGTTCCATGACCGTCGCTTCGCCCTCGGCTAGGCGCGCCAGGATCGCCCTGCGGGTTGGATCAGCCAGGGCCGCGAAGGTAGCGTCCAAATTCATTCAATCGCCATTTAGTTATATTCTGTTTTGGTTATATTCAGAGCGGCGGCGTCGTCAAGCACAGCCAAGCGGATTTCTTTGCCCGCGCCGGTTTGGCATTCTTCAACCGTGAAGCCCTTCACCACCGACGATCTGCTCGCCTGCTACCGGCGCGGCGTGTTCCCGATGGCGGAGAGCCGCGACGATCAGGGCTTCTTCATCGTCGATCCGGAATTGCGCTGCGTCTTCCCGCTCGACCGCTTCCACATTCCGCGGCGTTTGAAACGCACGCTCCGCAGCAACGCCTTCCGCTTCACTGTCGATCGAGACTTCGAAGCGGTGATCGACGGTTGCGCCGCGCCGGGGCCGGAGCGCGAGGACACCTGGATCAATCCCGACATCCGCGCGCTGTACGTCGAGTTGCACCGCCAAGGCCTCGCCCATAGCGTCGAAACGCGCCTAGATGGCGCGCTCGTGGGAGGCCTCTATGGTGTCGCGATCGGCGGCGCCTTCTTCGGCGAAAGCATGTTCTCACGCGCAACCGACGCCAGCAAAGCGGCGCTCGTGCATCTGGCCGCGCGGCTGCGGTTTGGCGGCTTCAAGCTACTCGACGCGCAATTCATCACGCCGCACTTGGAACAATTCGGCGCACAGACGCTGCCGCGGCGCATCTTTCATGCGCTGTTGGGCGCAGCGCTTGAGATAAGGGGTGACTTCGCCGCTTTGCCCGAAGACACAAGCGGCGCCGACCTGCTCAAGATTCTCAGCTAACCAGTTCTAGCGCGTGATCGCCTCAACGCCGCCCATGTACGGCACGAGCGCGGCTGGCACGCGGATCGAGCCATCCGCCTGCTGGTAATTCTCCAGCACCGCCACCAGCGTGCGCCCGACCGCAAGGCCCGAACCGTTCAGCGTGTGCACGAACTCGATCTTGCCGTCCTTGTTGCGGAAGCGCGCATTCATGCGGCGGGCTTGGAAATCGCCGCAATTCGAGCACGAACTGATCTCGCGATACTTGCCCTGGCTCGGCAACCAGACTTCGAGGTCGTAGGTCTTTTTGGCCGAGAAGCCCATGTCGCCGGCGCACAGCACCATGGTGCGGAACGGCAGCTCAAGGCGCTTCAGCACCTCTTCGGCGCACGCGACCATGCGCTCATGCTCGGCATGACTTTGCTCCGGCGTCGTGATCGAAACCAGCTCCACCTTGCGGAACTGGTGCATGCGGATCATGCCGCGCGTATCGCGCCCTGCCGCGCCCGCTTCGGCGCGGAAGCAGGGCGTGTCCGCCGTCATGCGGATCGGAAATTCGCCTTCCGCCAAGATCTGCTCGCGCACCAGATTGGTGAGCGCGACTTCCGCCGTCGGGATCAGCCAGAAATCCTCGCGCGTGGGCGCGACTTCCAGCAGCTCTTTCATCACCTCAGTCGGCTTGGCTTGGCCCTTGCGCTTCTCGAACTCGTCGTCGAAGCGGTCCAACGCCTGGAACAGCAATTCATCCCGGCTCACCGTGCGCGCGGCGGTGAATTGGTCATCCACAAACTTCGGCAACTGCCCGGTGCCGAACATCACGTGGTCACGCACCAGCAGCGGCGGGCTCACTTCGGTGTAGCCGAACTCGCGCGTGTGCATGTCGAGCATGAAGGCCGCGAGCGCCCGCTCCAGCCGAGCCAGCGCGCCCTTGAGCGCCACAAAGCGCGCGCCCGAAAGCCGTGCGGCGGCTTCGAAGTCCATCAAGCCGAGGTTTTCGCCAAGAGTGACGTGATCGGAGTTGAGTTCAACATTCGGCGGATGGCCGCCGTCGCGCTTGTACCAGCGCCGCACTTCGACATTGCCGTGTTCGTCAGCGCCATCTGGAACTTCGAGCGCGGGCAGGTTTGGCAGTGACGCAAGCAGGTCGTCGCGCACCTTCTGCCACTTCGCTTCGTCGGCCCCCGCCTGTTCGATCGTCGCCTTTGCCGCCGCGACCTCCGCCATCAGCGCCTGGGCGCGCGCTTCGTCCTTCTGCGCTTTGGCCTGGCCGATCTGCTTGGACGCGGCATTGCGCGCCGCTTCCGCCTCCTGCTTTGCCGTCGCAGCGGCGCGCAGCTTGGCGTCGGCTTCGATGATCGCGGGCGTCTGCAGCGACAAACCCTTGCGCGCCCAAGCGGCGTCGTAGATCGCGGCGTTCTCGCGGATGGCTCTGATGTCGTGCATGGACGCTGATTTCCGTCGTCTGTGTGGAGCGACGGTTAGTGGAAGCCGCTTCCAGCGGCAACTGCACGCGTGGACGCGGGGGGCTTATGGGCCCGGCGAGTAGACGTCCTGGGGCGCCGGCTTGCGCTGACTGCGCTCGATCAGCCAGACCAGCCAGATCGACGCCTCGAAGACGATGTAGAGCGGGATCATCATCAGCGTCATGGACAGGATGTCCGGCGGCGTCACCAGCGAAGAAAACGCCGCGATGCCGACGACCGCGTAACGCCGGGTCGCGCTCAGCATCTTGAAGGTGACAACCCCGATCCGCGCCAGCAGCGAGAGGATCACCGGCGTTTGGAAGAAGAGACCAAACGCCAGCACCAGCGTGGTCTCCAGTCCGAGATACTCATCCACTTTCGGCAAGTACTCGATCTGGATCACGGCGCCCGAAGAGCTGTGGATAGTCGCCTGCTGCTGCAGCGCAAAAATCAACGCCGCAGGCATCGCCACGAAATACACAAACACCGCACCCAGCACGAACATCACAGGCGCCGCGACGAGGAACGGCAGCACCGCATTGCGTTCGCGCTTGTAAAGGCCCGGGGCGACAAAAGCGTAGACCTGCCAAGCGATGATCGGGAATGAAACGAAGATCGCCGCAAACAGCACCGCCTTCATCTTGGTGATGAAGAACCCGAACGCGTCCGTGTTGATCATCCGGATCGGATCGTTCGGCCCGTTGCCGGCGATGTGCGCTTCCTGCATCGCGCGGATAAACGGATCGGTCAGCAGCTGGAAGATCTGCTCCTGAAAGAAGAAGCAGCCGATGAAGGCGGCGACCAGCGCCGCCAGCGAAACCATCAGGCGTGAGCGCAACTCTGACAGGTGCGAGAGAAGCGGCGCCCGCGACGCTTCGATTTCGTCATCGTCTTTCACGGCTGCGTCGCTCACGGCGCGCTCCGCGCCGACGCAACTTGAGCGGCGCCGTCTTCTCGCGCCGCACTCACCGCTTCGTCCAACGGCGCGTCAAGCGCTGGCGGCTCAACGGGCGCGGGATCAGGCTTCGGCGGCGATTGAACGCCGGCATAGCTTTCAATCGTGCCGAGCGGCTTCTGCAGTTCCGAGCCGAAAGAGCCCATGCTGGTGGTGCGGCGCAGCGCCTCCACCTCGCGCTTCAGCTCGTCGAGTTCGGCTTGGCGCGCGAGCTCATCGAAACCGGTGCGGAATTCCTGCGCCATGCCGCGCAGCTTCGCCGTCCATTTGCCCAGCTTGCGCAGCAGCAACGGCAAATCCTTCGGTCCCACCACCACGAGGGCGATGATGCCGAGCAGCACCATTTCGGAAAAGCCGAGACTAGGCAGCATCAGCGGCGCTCAATCCGGCGTTCAGTTTTGAACCCGGTCCTGGTTCGCGTTGGTGGTCTGGCCGTTCTGATCGGACAGCTGGCGCGGCGCCTCTTGCGACGGCGGCGGCGTGGCCTGGTCGTCAGACATGCCCTTCCGGAATCCGCGGATGCCCTTGCCCAGATCTTCCATCAGGCCGGATAGCTTGCCCGGACGCATGAAGAGCAGCGCGGCGAGTACGACCACGATGATCAATGTCCAAGTCGGATGCATCTGTTACTCCTAAACGTCCTTGGCCGCTCTGCAGCGGCGCGACTCTAGATCGTCGCTTGAGTGCAGCGGCCGTTCGACGCCGCCAAATCGTATCACAGGGGCCATTACCGGTCATTTGCGACTGGCGGCTCTTATTCGCTGTGACTGTCGTCCAGGTGGTCCGTAAAAAACTCTGCCGTGTCTTCTCCTGGGCCCAGCGCCTCCTCGTCCGGGGCCATGTCCTCGCTGGGACGTGGCACGTCGAGTTGGGCCGCTGCGCGCGGATCGAGCAATCCCAGGGCCTTCAAATCGTCCTTGCCGGGAAGGGCGTCAAGCGAGCTGAGGCCAAAGTGACTGAGGAATGCGTCGGTTGTGCCGAAGGTGAGCGGCCGGCCCGGGGTCCGGCGCCGGCCCCGGGGGCGGATCCAGCCGATTTCGAGCAAAAGCTCCATAGAGCCCCTCGATAGGCTGACGCCCCGAATTTCCTCGATCTCCGCCCGGGTTACCGGCTGGTGGTAGGCGATGACGGCCAGGGTCTCCAGCGCCGCCTTGGGCAGCCGCTTGGGCGCCTCGCGGCTCTCCGCGAAGAGCCCGCCCAGGTCAGGCGCGGACTGGAACCGCCAGGCCCCGCCCGCCTCGACTAGGTTTACCCCCCGGCTGGCGTAGTCCGCCTTCAGCTTCATCAGCACCGCGGCGACGTCCACAGCCGGGCCCAGCTTCTCGGCCAGCGCCTTGGCCGTGACCGGCTCGCCGCCGGCGAACAGAAGCGCCTCTGCCGCGCGGAGCGCATCCTCCGACGGTTCAGCGCGCACGCGCTCGCCGCCTTCGGTGAAGGCGTCCTCGATCCGGCGCAACGTATCGGTCAGCGGAGGCTCGTTCTCACTCATGCTCGCTCGCAAGCGGCTCATTCTGGACCGGCTTGGCCCGCACGAACAGCGGGGCGAACGCCTCGGCCTGCTTCAGCTCGACCTTGCGCTCCCGCGCCAGCTCCAGCGCCGCGCCGAAGGTAGAGGCCAGATAGCTTTCCGGCGGCGGCGCATCGGGACCTGTTTCCGTCGCCGGCGTCAACGCGTCGATGGCGCGCCATTCTTCAAGCCGCGCCAGCGCCCGCTCGAGCGTCTTACGTGCAGTCTCAAGCGGATAGGCGCGCCGTACGAAGGTGCGGTACGCGCGCTTGCGCACGCTCTTGGCGCGCTCTGCGCAATAGGCGTTGAGCAGATCGTACAGTTCCGCCCGCCATGTCGTCGTTGTCGTCAGCACCGTCTGCTGCGGCTGCCCGAACAGGAACACGTCGCGCCCCAATTGCGGCAGCGCTTCGAGCTTCTTCGCCGCTGCGCGCGCCTGCGCCAGATTCATCAGCTTCTGCCGCAACGCCGCTTCGAGCTGCGACGGATCGGGCTCTTCCGGCGCCAGCTCCGCCTTCGGGATCAGCAGGCGCGACTTCAGCAACGCCAGCCACGCCGCCATCACCAGGTAATCGCCGGCAAGCTCCATGTTCTGCGTCTGCGCTTGGGCGATGAAGGCGAGATACTGGTCGGCGATCTCGCCGATCGAGATCTTGGCCAGATCGACCTTCTTGGCCCGCGCCAATTCGAGCAGCAGGTGCAGCGGCCCCTCGAACGCGTCGAGCGCCACGCAAAGCGCTTCGCCCTCGTCCGCCTCATTGGCGGCGAAAAGATCGGGCTCGGTGTCGTCGGTATCGTTCACGCTAACGCACTTAGGCGCTCAGGCGCCCCGCCATCAACTGTTTGAACCGCGCCCAGCCCGCCTCCGGGTCGAATTCGCGCGCAGGGCGTTTGGCGAAGTTCTCCACGGCGCGGGCGCGCACCAGAGCCAGCCCGGCGAGCGGCCGGCAGCCGCTGGCGACCGCCTGCATGTCCTCCAGCACCCCGGAGCATTGCAACACCACATCGCAGCCCGCTTCTAACGCCGCCTCGGCGCGCTCTTTCAGCCCGCCGTTCAGCGCATATTGCAGCGCCTTCATGTCGAGATCGTCGCTCATCAACAGGCCGGCAAAGCCGATGCGGCCGCGCAAGATCGTCTTGATCACGTGCGCCGAGCAGGTCGCCGGGCGATCCTTGTCCCAGGCTTCGTAGATGATGTGCGCTGTCATCGCCGCTTCCGCGTCCGCCATTGCAGCGAACGGAAACACGTCGTCTGTGAGATCGAGTTCAGAGGCGCTCACACGCGGCAGCGCGAGGTGGCTGTCCGCGGTCGCGCGGCCATGACCGGGCATGTGCTTGATGCAGCCCGCCACGCCGCCATCGTGCAGCCCTTCAAGCGCGGCGCGCGCCAACACTGACGCGACCTTCGGGTCGGGTGAGAAGGCGCGATCGCCGACAATCTTGTCGCTGCCCGTCACGGGCACATCCAGCACGGGCGCGTAATCGCCATCGACGCCCATGCGCTTGAGTTCATGCGCAATCAGACGGTGCCCGAGGTAAGCCGCCTCATACCCGAGCGCCTCCGCTTCGGCGAAGAGTTCGCCATAAGCCGCGCAGGCTGGCCACACCGGCCATTCCGGCGGCTTCAGGCGTGCAACGCGGCCGCCTTCCTGATCAATCCAAACGATCGCATCGTGACCCGCCGCTTCGCGCAGCTCCTCGCACAGCGCCTGCACCTGCACGCGGGAGACACAGGCTTCCCGGAACAGAATAAAGCCCCACGGCCGCGCATCGCGGAAGAACGCGCGCGTCTGAGCATCCAGCTTCGGCTGGCGCACGCCGAGCGCGCAAGAAAGCATGGGGGACCGGGGTTTCTCTGGTGCTGACATGCTTCTAAAGCCCGGCTCTGCGAAGGTTTGACGACACGCCTGTGCGGCGTGTTAGCGCGTCGTGACGATGCAGTCCTGTCCCATCTGCCGAATGCGCTCGCAGAAGCGGGCGGCGTTGCTGCGATCGGTGAAGTAGCCGGCGCGAACCCGGTAATAGATGCCGCGCTGGCCGAGGTCGGCGCGCTCGACATCGAGGTGAGCGGACGCAAACAATTCCGGCGCGCGCGAGGAAAGCCTGCGCCAGGCCTGCTGCACCGCCGCCTCTGACTGCAACGCAGCCAATTGCGCAACGAAGGGCCCGTTACCCGCGATCATCGGCGCGGCGGCGACTTGCGGCGGGCCGGCATCCGTTGCCGGGGCGTCGGCGGCCAGCGGCGCTTCTTCAACCGCAGGCGCCACGCCTTCGCTTTCGACCACCTGCGCTTCCGCCAGAGTCTGCTCGGTGGCGTCCGGCGCATTCGCTGCTTCCGGCGGCGGCTGCACCTTGTAGGGCCCCGCCGGCGCTGGAATGTGCGGCGCGTCCGGACCGCTATAGAGCTGCCACAGGAAGCCGCCAAAGCAGACGGCGATCACCACCATCAGGATATAGATGACGCCCGCGCCGCGGGCGTTGTCATCATAGGCGTGCATGCGGTCATAACGCGCGCTCAAGGCCAGCTCCACGGAATCGCGATTCATCTGCTGTTTACCACGCGCGCGCCGCGCGTTCGTTTAAAGCGGCGCGCCGTGGCGGCGCTCGACTCCATAATTCCGCATCCGTAACGGAGGCGTTAGCGCTCCAGCGTGAACAGGCGCTTGTGTTCGTCGATGGCGAAATCGTCGGTCATGCCGGCGATATAGTCGCACACCCGGCGCGCGGTGCGCTGGCCCTTGGGGCCATCGCCGCCCTGCTGCCAATTGGGCGGCATCAATTCGGGCTCCGCCAGCAGCAGATTGAACAGCTCGCGCAAGATGCGCTTGGCGTGGCTGCGGGAGCGGTTGACCTTCCAGTGCCGGTACATGCGCGCCATCAGGAAGCGGCGCAGCACCGCTTGATGTTCGTTCATCACATCAGAGAAACCGACCAGCGGCTTACCTGCTGCGCGCACGTCTTCAACGCTTCTGGGTTTTTCGGCCGCGATGCGATTGCCTGATTCCCAGACCAGATCGTCGATCCACACGCCGATCAGGCGGCGCACGGTTTCGGCCACCAGCCGGAACTGATCAAGGCCCGGATAGTCCTTCTCCACTTCGCCCAGCACGCGCGCCACCATCGGCACTTCTTCGCGCAGCTCAGCGAGCGTGAAGAGCCCGGCGCGCAGGCCGTCGTCGATATCGTGATTGTTGTAGGCGATGTCGTCGGCATGAGCCGCGACCTGCGCTTCAAGCCCGGGCCACGTCTCGAGATCAAGATCGTGCTGGGCGACATATTCCTGGATCGCCACCGGCAAGTCGGTCAGCGCCGCGCCATAGCGCACCAGCGGCCCGTTGTGCTTGACCACGCCTTCGAGCGTTTCCCAGGTGAGATTGAGCCCGTCGAAGCTCGGGTACTTGCGTTCGAGCTTGGTCAGCACGCGCAGCGTCTGCGCGTTGTGGTCGAAGCCGCCATAGCCTTCCATGCAGGTGTCGAGCACGTCTTCGCCGGTGTGCCCGAAGGGAGGATGGCCAAGGTCGTGGGCGATGCCGAGTGTTTCGGCCAGATCGTCGTCGAGCCCCATCATGCGGGCGACGCTGCGCGCGATCTGCGCCACTTCGAGCGAATGGGTCAGGCGCGTGCGGTAGTGGTCGCCCTCATGGGCGACGAACACCTGCGTCTTGCCCTTGAGGCGCCGGAACGCGCTCGAATGGACGATACGGTCGCGGTCGCGCTCGAACGGGGTGCGGAAGCGGCTGTCGGGCTCGGGGTAGAGCCGGCCGTGCGAGCAGTTGAAATCGGTCGCGTATGGGGCTTTCGCCGGGCGGGCGTAGACCGTCGAGGGCGTGGACGCCTTGGCCTTTTTGGCCGCGCCTGATGTTTTCTGCCCGTCGGCCACGGAACCGCCTTCTCCTCAAGCTCAGAGTTCGACCATATATGGGGGAGCAACGCTTGCGAAAGCGCCCATGACTTACCGTTAACGCATGGCTGATGTTTCTCTTTCCCCCGCCGCCGCCGAGCGGATCAAGGCGGTCACCGCCGCCGAACCGGCGGGCGCAGGTCTGCGCGTGGCCGTCGATGGCGGCGGCTGCTCGGGCTTTCAGTACGACATCAATGTCGCGCCCGCGCCGAATGCCGATGACCTGATCGTCGAGCGCGACGGGGCGCGCCTGTTCATCGATCCGGTGTCGTTGCCGTTCCTGCTCGGCGCGGAAGTCGATTGGGTGGACGAACTCATCGGCGCCTCGTTCAAGGTGAAGAACCCGAACGCGCGTTCCAGCTGCGGCTGCGGCGTCAGCTTCTCGATCTGAGATGTTCGGCGGCTCCTCGGTCGACCGCGCGCTCGCCGCTTTCGATCAGCGGCAGTGGAAACGCGCGCGCCGCCTGCTTGAAGAAGCGCTGATGGACGAGGAGAGCGCGCTCGTGCGCTATCGCCTCGGCGTGCTCTATTGGCGCGGCCTCGGCGGCGAGGCCGACAAGGCCGCCGCCGTACGCAATCTCTCACGCGCGGCCGAGAGCGGGTATCCGCCCGCGCAGACCGCCTACGGCATCGCCCTGCGTTCAGGCGTGGGCATCGCCAAGGATAATGACGCCGCGCGCGCGCAATTCCGCGCCGCCGCCGGCGCCAGCGACGGCGAAGCGATGGTGCAGCTCGCCACCATGAGCGAACCGGAGGACGCGCGCCGCTGGCTCACGCGCGCCGCTGAACTCGGCTACGCGCCGGCGATGCCGTTCCTGGCTGATTTGTTGATGCGCAAAGAACCGATCGAGGCATTGGCCTGGCTCTATGCCTGCGTCAGTCTCAGCGGCGATCACGGCGCACGTGAGCGGGCGGAAGCTCTCGCAAGGGAAATGACCGCGCGTGAAATAGCAGCAGCGCAAAAGGCGGGACGCGCCTACGCTAAAGAAATCGAACGCAAGGCGCGGGGAAAAGCATGAATGTCGATGAAGCGCTGAAGAAGCGGATTTCGGTGCGCGCTTTCTTGCCTGATCCGCTGCCCGAGCAATTGGTGCGCGAGATCATCGACGTCGCCCGCTTCGCGCCTTCGGGCGGCAATCTGCAGCCGTGGAAGGTGATCGCCGTCGCCGGTAAGGAGCGCGACGCCGTGATCGCCATGGCGCAGGCGAACATGCCAGGCGAGGACGACGACAGGCCCGTCTACCCGGCCAATTTGTGGGAGCCCTACCGCTCGCGCCGCTTCAAGGTCGGCGAGGACATGTATTCGCTGCTCGGCATTGGCCGCGACAACAAGCCGGCCCGCTTCGCGCACCTGGCGCAGAACTTTCAGTTCTTCGGCGCCCCAGTCGGCCTCTTCTTCGTCATCGACAAGAACCTCGGTCACGGCCAGTGGGCGCACCTCGGCATGTTCATGCAGAGCGTCGCGCTCGCCGCGATCGAGCGCGGCGTTTCCAGTTGTATGCAGGAAGCGTGGGGCCGCTTGCGCAAACCGCTGCACGCCCATTTCGGCCTGCCCGACAACGAGATGGTCTATGCGGGGATGGCGCTGGGCTTTGCCGACCCGAACAAGCCCGTGAACACGTTGCGCAGCGATCGCGCCAGCGTTGACGAAATCGCGGTGTTCAAGGGCTTCTAGCGCCGCGCAGCAGGGCTGGGCGGATCACGTCGTAGATGAGCAGCACCGCCGCGCCGACCAATGGCGCCATGGTCCAGATCAAGCGGTAGGCGATCAGCGCCGCCGCCATCGTCGGCGCGTGTTGGGTGTCGGGCGAGAAGGCGAGGATCGAGGCTTCGAACACGCCGATGCCGGCAGGCGTCCCCGAAACCGAACCCAGCACCCCAGCCGCTAGGAACACCGTCATGAAGGCGGGGAAGCTCCAATCGCCATGCCCGGGCAGCAGGATGTAGAGCACCGCCGAAGCGGCTATCCAGTCGGCCATGCCCATCGCCACTTGCGCAAACGCGATGCGCCGCTTCGGCACTTGCATGCCGAACAGCATCTTGCCGCCCTGCGCGTTCAGCGCAGTGATGATCCAGGCGATTGCCGGCGCCACCAACACGCAACCGAGCAAGCGCCATAACAACGGCGTGCCGACCGTGCGTGTTGCGATCTCCTCAGCAGCAATCAGCAAGCCCGCGCCCGCCACCGCGGAACCGGCCAACATCACAGTAGCGCCTGTGATCGCCGAAAGCGCCGCGATCTGGCCGCCGCTCAAATAATCCTTGTAAAGCCGCGCCCGCGCAGCGGGCACTGTGGCGTAGGAGAAGCCGATCGCGTTGCCGAGCGCATAGGCGGTGAAGGTCGGCCGCCACATCCGCCGCAGTGGAAGATCGCTACAGCCCATGATCGAAAGCGCGATGCGCTCGCAGCCGATCAGGCAGGCATAGGAAACGAACACGAGAGCAATGGCGGCGACCACGTCACTGGTTGCGATGTACTGAAAGGCGCCGAGAATCTGCTCGGGGCTGTTCTGCCGCAATTCATTGCGGATGATCCAGATCGCGCCCGCGAAGAACGCGACCGCCAGCACGATCGACACCCAGCGGGGCAGCTTGAAGCGGCGCTCTTGCGGCGCGCCTTCTGTTTGGCTCGCGTCCATCCACCCCACCTTAGGGGGACTGTTTAGCCCGTGCTTGCGCCGGATCACAATCCCGGCGCAGCAAGCACGTCTGGGAAGGGAAATGCTGCGCCCTATTCGCGTGCGTTGCCGAGCACCCCATCCTCGGCGAAATCCACGATGGCGAACACCGCGCCCATGATGATGAGCCACAGGATCGGCGCGAACATCATCGGCAGCGCGAACGGGTGGCCCACATCACTCGCCGACCAGGCCGACTTCACCGACACAAACGCCGCCACCGGATAAATCCAGCACAAGAACTCGGCCACCAGCAGCGCCGCCTGCGAGCGCCAGTGCGCGCGTTCTTCCGGCGTCAAGAGCCGCACCCCCGCGCCCACGCACGCCAATCCCACCACCAGATGGAACAAGGTGAAGGCCCACAGGATTACGGTCATAAATGAACCATAGCACAGCCCCGGCCGGCCTGAGGAGAGCGTTGAATGGAAAGGCCGGGGCGGCTAAGCCGCCTCATGGCCCTGAAAATCGCCGCCTGGAACGTCAATTCGATCATGGCGCGCCTGCCAACGGCGCTGAAAGTGTTCGAGGAAGTGGGCGCCGATGTCTGGTGCCTGCAGGAAATCAAGTGCGAGGACGCACGCTTTCCGCGCTTCGAGATCGAAGCCATGGGCTTCAACGTCGAGACGTTCGGCCAGAAGAGCTATAATGGCGTCGCCATTCTCTCGAAGCACCGCATCGAAGAATTCACGCGCGGTATTCCCGGGCTCGATCACGAACAGGCCCGCTACATCGAGGCGGTGATCGCAGCGCCCGAAGGACCGGTCCGCGTCGCCTCTATCTATGCGCCGAATGGGAACCCCATCGGCACCGAGAAATTCCAGTTCAAGCTCACCTTCATGGATGCACTGCGCACCCATCTTGAACGGCTGATGAAGCTGGAAGAGCGCTTCGTCATCGCTGGCGACTATAACGTCATTCCACGCGACACCGATTGCCACGATCCGCGCGTCTGGACCGCCGACGCGCTGTTCCAACCGGAGACCCGCGCCGCCTACCGCGCGCTGCTCAACCTTGGCCTCGCCGACGCCTACCTGCAAGCTGACGGGGCCGCGCACAAATATACCTTCTGGGATTATCAGGCCGGCGCCTGGCAGAAGGACCACGGCATCCGCATCGACCACCTGCTGCTCTCGCCGCAAGCCGCCGATACGCTGGAGACCGTTTCCATCTTCAAACAGGCGCGGGCGATGGAAAAGGCCTCCGACCACGTCCCGATCGTGGCGACGTTCGCGTAGAGCGAAAATTTTTGCGCCGGCCTCTTGAACGGCCGCAAGCCGCTTCCAACCTCCGCCGCGCGGGACCGGGCCCCTCTGACGACGCCCTCGCGTCGTGATGTCGGACCGCATCGGGTGAGCTCGATGTGAGGTCCGGATTGGCCGTCCCCGCCGCGCGCTCGCCCTCAGCATTGAGGGAAACATGGAAGCGCTCACACAAATCTGGCTGGGCCAGCCGCTCTGGATGTGGCTCGGCTTTATGGGCCTTGTCGGCCTGCTGCTCGCCTTTGACCTTGGCGTTCTGCACAAGGGTCAAAAGGAAATAGGCGTGCGCGAAAGCTTGCTGCTTTCCGCCTTCTACATCGCCCTTGGCCTTGGCTTCGGCGCCTTCGTTTGGCTTCAACTCGGCGAACAGGCCGGCATCGAATACGTGACCGGTTTTATCATCGAGAAGAGCCTGGCGATGGACAATGTGTTTGTCATCGCCACCATCTTCTCGTTCCTGGCGATCCCGCGGCAGTTCCAGCACCGGGTGCTGTTCTGGGGCATTCTCGGCGTCATCGTGCTGCGCGCGGTGATGATCGGCTTCGGCGCAGCCCTCGTCACCGAATTTGCCTGGGTGCTCTACCTGTTCGCCGCCTTCCTGATCCTGACCGGAATCAAGATGCTGCTCTGGAACAAGGAAAAGCCGCTCTCGGAAAACCCGGTCTATCGTTTCGCCAGCCAGCGTCTGCCGCTGACGAAAGAGCTGCACGGCTCGCGCTTTTTCGTGCGCGAGATCGACGCGCGCAGCGGCAAAGTGTTGACGCTGATGACGCCGCTCTTCCTGGCGCTGCTCATGATCGAGATCGCCGACGTTGTCTTCGCCGTCGATTCCGTGCCGGCGATCTTCGCCATCACCACCGATCCCTACATCGTCTACACCTCGAACATCTTCGCCATCCTCGGCTTGCGCGCGCTCTATTTCGCGCTGGCGGCGGTGCTGCATCGCTTCGCCTATCTGAAGCAGGCGCTGGCGGTGCTGCTGATCTTCATCGGCTCGAAGATCTTCATCGCTGACGCGCTCGGCCTCGCCAAATTCCCGGCCGAATGGTCGCTTGGCGTCACCTTCGCCATCCTCGCGGCTGGCATAGGTTATTCGCTCTGGCGCACCCGCCGCGCGCCAGCGCTGGCGCTCGAATCGCGGCAAGGCTGATTCCATCGGTCCGCGTCAACAACGAAGATGCGGCCGCGACTCGGGATATCAGCAAGCGTGGGAGCGGGACAGAAACTGTTCCGCTCCCGAATCGCATCATCGTGCACCCATGAGTTCGCAGCCCGCCCTTCCTCTGCCGGTCCCCGGCGCCCCGGCCCACGCGCCGCGCGCCGCCCCGCATAATCTTGAGGCCGAGCAGGCGCTGCTGGGCGCGATCCTGTTCGACAACGAGACCTACAACCGCATCAACGCGAACCTGAAGCCGCATCATTTCTACGATCCGGTGCATGGCCGCATCTTCGAAGCGTGCGTCGAACTGATCACCGCGGGCGAGCTTGCCGACGGCGTCACGCTGAAGGAGCGCTTCGCCCGCGACGGCGGCATCAAGGAAATCGGCGGGGCAGTCTATCTGATGAAGCTGATGGAGGCGGCCGCGCCCCTGTCAGCGCAGGCGCAATCCTATGCGGACCTAATATACGATCTTTCCTTGCGGCGCGAACTCATCCGCGTCGGCAATGTCATCGCCGATCTGGCCGAGAACCCGCCCTCCGATCACGATGCCGAAGACATCATCGAGGAAGCCGAGCGCACGCTGTTCACGCTGGCCGAAAGCGGCAACGCCAACACCGGTTTCTCGCCCTTCTCCAGCGCGCTGACGACCTCGATCGAAATGGCCGCGGCCGCGTACGAGAGCACCTCGGACGTCTCCGGCATCGCCACCAATTTCGAAGACCTCGACCGCATGCTCGGCGGTCTGCACCCGTCGGACCTGATCATCCTCGCGGGACGCCCGTCGATGGGCAAAACCGCGCTCGCCACCAACATCGCCTTCAACGTCGCCCGCAACCGGCTGCATTGGGACCAGGCGCCCGAAGAGGGCAAACCGGAAGTCAAAGGCGGGGTGGTCGCCTTCTTCTCGCTCGAAATGAGCGCCGAGCAGTTGGCGACGCGCCTTCTGTCAGACGCCGCCGAAATCGAGTCCGACCGCATCCGCCGCGGTAAGATCTCGAAGCAGGAATATGAGCGCCTGGCTGAGAAGGCGATCGAACTCCAGCGCCTGCCGCTGCACATCGACGAAACCGGCGCCATCGGCATCGCCCAGCTGCAAGCCCGCGCCCGCCGCCTGCAACGCACCTTCGGCCTCGACTGCATCGTCGTTGACTACCTCCAACTCGTCACCGGCTCGAAAAAGAACGGCGACGGCCGGGTGCAGGAAGTCAGCGAGATCACCCAGGGCCTCAAGGCGCTGGCCAAGGACCTGAAAGTCCCCGTCATCGCCCTGTCACAGCTCTCGCGTCAGGTGGAAACCCGCGACGACAAGCGCCCGCAGCTGTCGGACCTGCGTGAATCCGGCTCGATCGAGCAGGACGCAGACGTGGTCTTGTTCGTCTATCGGGAAAGCTACTATCTAGAGCGCGCCGAGCCGCGCGAAGGCACCGACGATCACATCGCGTGGATGCGGCAAGTGGATGAAGTGCGCAACCAGGCCGAAGTCATCATCGGCAAACAGCGCCATGGCCCGATCGGCAAGGTGAAGCTCTTCTTTGACAGCCGCTACACAAGATTCGGCAATCTCTCCGCCCGCTCGTAAGCCGAGCCGGCTGGCGCGCCTGCGCGTCGATTACGCCGCCATCCAGGAGAATTGGCGCTTCTTCAAGAAGCGCGCGCCGAGCGCGGCTGTCGCCGCGGTCGTAAAAGCGGACGCCTATGGCCTTGGCGCTGTCGGCGCCGCGCGCGCCTTGGCGCAGGCGGGCGCCCGCACGTTCTTCACCGCCACGCTCGCCGAAGCGCAAATCGCGCGCCGCGCGCTCGGCGAGGGGCCGCAAATTTTTGTACTGAATGGCCCGAGCGAAGCGGACGCCGCCGAGTACGGCGAAGCCAAGCTCATCCCCGTGCTCAATTCGCTGGCGCAGATCAAGCTGTGGGGCGGGCGCGGGCCGGCGGCGCTGCACATCGACACCGGCATGAACCGTCTCGGCATCGGCCCCGAAGAGCTTCCCCACGCAGCCGTCGCGCTCAAAGGGGCAGGTCTATCGCTGCTGATGAGCCACCTCGCCTGCAGCTCCGACCTGAAGCACGCGATGAACGCGGTGCAACTGCAGCGCTTCAAGGATGCGGCAACGCTCTTCCCTAAAGCGCCGCTGAGCCTCTCCGCCACCGGCGGGACGTTGATCGGACCGGACTATCATTTCGATCTGGTCCGTGTCGGCATCGGCCTCTATGGCTCCGGCGGCCTCGATGCGGACAATCCCGCGCTCGCCGCCGCCGCCACGCTCGACGCACCCATCCTGCAAGTGCGCGACGTCGAAGCCGGCGAGGCCTTCGGCTACGGCGCGACCTTCACCGCGCCAAAAAAGATGCGCACCGCCACCGTCGCGCTCGGCTACGCCGACGGCTACTTGCGTTCGCTCTCCGGGCGCGGCTATGGCGTGCTGGGGGGCGGCAAGCGCCCAATTCTGGGGCGCATCTCGATGGATCTCATCATCATCGACGTGACCGGCTGCGCCGAAGCGCAGCCCGGCGCGATGGTCGAGTTCTTGGGGCCGAACGCTCCGCTCGACGATATCGCCGCGCTTGCCGGCACGGCATCATACGAAATCCTCACCACGCTCGCGGGCACGGTGCGCAAGACTGGGGCGCGGGCATGATCAATCCGTTTGCGCCAATTGGCCGGGGCCTGCTCGAAGTGCTGGCCGAAATAGGCCGCTTTGCCGCCTTCGCCGGACGCGCTGCCGGCTCCTGTTTCTCGCCGCCGCTGTTTGCAGGTCAGTTTGGCCGCCAGGCGATGCAGATCGGCTATTTCTCGCTGCCGGTGATCGGCCTCACTGCCGTCTTCATCGGCGCGGCGCTGGCGCTCAACATCTATGTCGGCGGCGCCCGCTTCAACGCCGAGAGCTTCGTGCCGAACATCGTCGTGCTCGGCATCACGCGTGAGCTTGGCCCGGTGCTAGCGGGCCTGATGCTCGCCGGCCGCGTCAGCGCCGGCATCGCCGCCGAGATCGGCACCATGCGCGTGACCGAGCAGATCGACGCGATGACCACGCTGTCGACCGATCCGTTCCGCTTCCTGATCGCCCCACGCGTGCTCGCCGCGACGCTGACGCTGCCGTTGCTGGTCATGGTCGCCGACATTATCGGCGTGATGGGCGGCTATCTCGTCGCCGTGCACAGCCTCGGCTTCAACGGCGCGACCTATCTGCGCAACACGTTCGACTTCCTGGAATCGCAGGACGTGATCCTTGGCCTGGTGAAAGCCGCCGTGTTCGGCTTCATCATCGCCACGGTCGGCGCCTATCAGGGCTATAACAGCCAAGGCGGCGCGCTCGGCGTTGGCCGCGCCGCCACCAACGCCGTCGTCGGCGCCATCGTGCTGATCCTGGCCGTGAACTACGTGCTGACCGCGTTCTTCGTGGAGTGACGCGATGACCGCCAAGCTCCAGCTCATCGGCATCAAGAAGCGGCTGCGCGGGCGCCAAGTGCTCGACGGCGTCGACCTCGACGTCGCCCCCGGCCGCTCGCTCGTCGTCATCGGCGGCTCGGGCCAGGGCAAGTCGGTGACGCTGAAATGCGCGCTCGGCCTGATGAAACCCGATGCCGGCCAGGTGCTGGTCGACGGCGCCGACGTCACCAGGATGCCGCAGGAAATCCGCGCCCGGGTGATGCGCAAGTTCGGCATGCTGTTCCAGGGCGCGGCGCTGTTCGATTCTCTGCCCGTCTGGGAGAATATCGCCTTCCGCCTGATCTACGCCGATCATGTGAAGCGCGCCGACGCGCGCGAGCGGGCGATCGAAGCGATGCGCAAGGTGCGGCTTGCGCCGGAGTTCGCCGACGTGCGCCCGGTGGAGTTGTCGGGCGGCATGCAAAAGCGCGCCGGTCTTGCCCGCGCCATCATCGCCAAACCCGACATTCTCTTCTTCGACGAGCCCACCACGGGCCTCGATCCGATTACCGCCGATGCGATCAACGACCTGATCGTAGAGATGGTGAAGGAGCTGAACTGCGCCGCCGTCTCGATCACCCACGACATGGCCAGCGCCCGCAAGATCGCCGACGAGATCGCCATGCTGCATAACGGCAAGATCGTCTGGCGCGGCCCCGCCGCAACCATCGACGCTTCCGGCAACGCGATGGTCGATCAGTTCATCGCCGGACGCGCAGAGGGGCCGATCCAGGCGGTGGTGTGATCAGCACCGTTTCAGTGCGTCGGCGACGATTTTGTTGTGATCGAACGCGAGCTTGAGCCCGCGCCACTCCGCTACAAAATCCGCCTCGGCCGCATCGTCGCCCCCCTGCGCTGAGGCCGCGTCCGTGCGCACCAGAAACGCTGCGCTGACCGTATGCCCGCGCGGATCGCGCGTGGGATCGGAATAGACGCCAATCAGCGTTTCGATCTTGCCCTCGACGCCGGTCTCTTCCTTCAGCTCGCGCAACGCTGCCGCTTCGACCGTCTCGCCGAGATCGACGAAACCGCCGGGCAGCGCGTACTGACCTTCGAACGGCGGCTTCTTCCGTTTGATCAGCAGCAGCCTTCCCGCCGCATCGAACACGACGCAATCGACCGTCAGCAGCGGCGTCTTCGGCGCGCTCACGACAGCAGCCGCTTCAGCGCCGGCATCGCCTGCTGCATCGCTGTGCGTCCCTCGTCGATGGCGTCCTTTGCGCGGTGAAATTCAAGCGGGCCCACGCTCGCGAGTTGCGGCGTCAGCAAGATGTCCGGCGGCTCGCCAGCGAGGCGCGAGCGCGTGATCTGGTCTTCCATGATGTTGATGGCGTTGAACAGCACCTCGAAATAGCCCGGCGAAACCGCAGGCGGGGGGAACAGGCTGGCGACGATGCCGCCCGCCTGCGCCCGCATCGAAGCGGGCATCTGCTCGATCAGATTGCGCACGAACTCGGGCGGGGTTTTCGGCTCCGAGTCGGTATTGGCGCCGAAGCTGACGACGCCGCCGCTGTTCACATGCACGGCGATGATGATTTCCGCGCCCATCGCCCGGCACAGCGACACCGGCACCGGATTGACCAGCGCCCCATCGCCGAGCCAAGCGCCGGCGTGGCGCGCGGGATTGAACACGCCGGGGATTGAAATCGAGGCGCGCACCATGTCCTCGATCGGCCCTTCGCGCAGCCAAATCTCGCGGCCGGTCTCCAGATTGGTCGCCACCGCCGCGAAGGGCGTGGCGCACTGTTCGATCGGGGTGTTGACGCCAAGATCGCGCAGCAGCTGCACGATCGCCGCGCCATTGATAAGGCCGCCGCCGGAGAGGCCGACATCGAGCAGAGCAACGACGCCGCGTCGGGTCAGCTTCTCGGCAAAGTCCTTCAGCCCCGGCAGTACGCCGCAAACCTGCGCTGCGCCCACCAAAGCGCCCATCGAGCAACCGGTGACGATGTGCGGCTCGATTCCTTCAGCCTGCAGCGCTTCGAGCACGCCAATATGCGCCCACCCGCGCGCTGCGCCGCTACCGAGCGCAAGGCCGATGCGCGGACTCACAGCACCCGCTCGATCTCGCGGTCGAGCGCCTCAGGCTTGGCGGTAGGGGGGAAACGGGCGATCACTGTGCCGTCGCGGCCGATCAGGAATTTGGTGAAGTTCCACTTGATGCCCCGGCCCATGAGGCCGCCGCCCTTTTGCTTGGTCAGGTAGTCGTAGAGCGGGTGCGCGTTCGGCCCGTTCACATCGATCTTGGCGAACAGCGGAAACGTCACATCGTAGTTCAGTGAGCAGAAATTCTTGATCTCTTCGGCGTTGCCCGGCTCCTGCTTGCCGAATTGGTTGCACGGAAAGCCAAGCACCTCGACGCCCTTGTCGGCGTACTTGCGATGCAGCGCTTCAAGCCCCTTGTACTGATAGGTAAAGCCGCATTGGCTCGCGGTATTGACGATCAGCAGCACCTTGCCGCGGTACGCGGAGAGCGGGCGCTCTACGCCATCGATATCGCGCGCGGTAAAATCATAGATGCTGGTCATTGCCACCGCCCCGTTCGCCCGGCCGCTCCGTCGGCCCTGATCCGTGGCGGGAACCTAGGCCAGGGAAGGCGGCGCGCCCAGACCTCGCCCGAGGGGGCCTGTTAACGGCGCTGATCCAGACTGAGTCGCCCGGCCCCCCTTCGGATGCCAAACCCGGGCGCCTATGTTATGGAGCGCCCCCAGCGGAGCGAAGCATGAACTACGTCCAGGCCGTCGAAGCGCCCGAGCGCAATATCGGCCAGATCAAGATTTACGACCCGGCGGAAGCCTTCGCCGGGATGGCTGCCGCCGGTAAGATCGCGGCCGGCTGCCTCGACATGCTGGCCAAGGAGGCCGCCGAGGGCGTGACCACGGGCCGTCTCGACGACCTCGCCCGCCAGTACGTGTTCGACCACGGCGCTACGCCCGCCTGCGTCTTCTATCGCGGCTATCGCCACACGCTTTGCACCTCGCTCAATCACGTCGTCTGCCACGGCATCCCGGGCGACCGCGTGCTGCGCAGCGGCGACATCCTCAACATGGACGTGACTGTCATCGTCGATGGCTGGCACGGAGACACCAGCCGCATGTACGCCATCGGCGATGTGCCGCGCAAAGCGCAGCGGCTGATGGACATCACCTACGAAGCGATGATGCGCGGCATCGCCGCGATCAAGCCGGGCGCCACCGTCGGCGACATCGGCCACGCCATCCAGAGCTTCGCTGAAGCGGAACGCACCTCCGTGGTGCGCGAGTTCTGCGGCCACGGCCTCGGCCGCGTCTTCCACGATGCGCCGAACATTCTCCATTTCGGCAAGCCCGGCCAGGGCGAAGAGCTGAAGCCCGGCATGATGTTCACGGTCGAGCCGATGCTCAATCTTGGCTCGCCGGCGGTGAAGGTGCTCAATGACGGCTGGACTGCCGTCACCAAGGACAAGTCGCTCTCCTCGCAATACGAGCATTCGGTTGGCGTAACCGAGGACGGGGTGCAGATTTTCACGCTCTCGCCCGCGGGCATCGATCAACCGCACAAGCTCGCCGGCTGATTGAGAGCTATGGCGGGGCGCTCACGAAAATCGCGCGGCCCCGAGGCGGCGCCGCCGCAGGTGGAAGATTCCGAGAGTTTTTCGTTCGCGCTCGACAGCGCTTTGCCTTTGGTAATCGCGCCGCAAGCGAAGGCCGCGAGCGTCAAGAACAAGGCGGAAAAACCGCACTACCACGATCACCGCGCGCGGTTGCGCGCGCGTTTCGACGAAGCGGGCCCCGGCGCGCTCGCCGATTACGAACTGCTCGAACTCTTCCTCTTCCGCACCATCCCGCGCCAGGACACCAAGCCGCTGGCGAAAGCTCTCTTAGCCAAGTTCGGCACGCTCGCAGGCGTGCTTGGCGCGCCGGCGCAGCGCATCGCCGAAGTGAAAGGCGCAGGGCCTTCCGTCGCGCAAGACCTCAAGATCGTGCAAGCGCTGCTGGAGCGCGCCTCCAAAGCCGAGCTGCATCAACGGCCGGTGATCTCATCCTGGTCGCAGCTGGTGAACTATTGCCGCGTCGCCATGCAGCACGAACCGCGCGAGCAGTTCCGCGTGCTCTTCCTCGACGCCAAGAACCAACTCATCGCTGACGAAGTGATGAACGAAGGCACTGTCGATCACGCGCCGGTCTATCCGCGTGAGATCGCCCGCCGCGCGCTCGAAGTTTCCGCCGCATCGCTCATCTTAGTGCACAACCACCCCAGCGGCGATCCCAAGCCCTCTGGCGCAGACATCGCCATCACTCGCGAAATCGTCGCAGCCGCCAACACGGTGAGCATTGAGGTGCACGACCACCTCGTCATCGGCCGCAATGGCGCTGCCAGCTTCAAGAGCTTGGGGCTGCTCTAGCGGGTCCGCCGAGTTCAATTCGGCGCGTTACGCCGATATTCTCCAGAAACGCCTCATCGTGACTGACCACGAGCAGCGCGCCGTCATAACCGCGCAGGCCCGCCTCCACCGCCTCGATCGAGTCGATGTCGAGGTGGTTGGTCGGCTCATCAAGGATGAGCAAATGCGGCGGCGCCGCGCCGCCCAGCACACAGGCGAGACCCGCCCGCAACATCTGTCCTCCACTTAGCGCGCCAACCCTTTGCAGCGCCGCATCGGCGCGGAACATGAACCGGGCCAGAGCGGCCCGGCACGCGTTCTCGTCCGCTTCGGGATTGATGCGCATGAAGTTGTCGCGAATCGACGAAGCCGGGTCGAGCACGCTGACATGCTGATCCAGCATCGCCCACGAGGCGCCAACGCGCACAACGCCGGACCACGGCGCCAGCGCGCCAGTGATGAGTGCAAGCAGCGTTGTCTTGCCCGACCCATTCCGCCCCGTCAGCGCCACGCGTTCGGGGCCCGTCAGCGCAAACGTGAGCCCGCGGATGATGGGCCTGCCTGCTTCATAGCCAGCGCTGACATCTTCCACGCGCAGCACGCCCTTGCCCGCAGCCAACCCCGTCGACGGCACGCTGACGCTGAGCGACGTCAGCACTTCCAAGCGCGCCCGCGCCGCGGCAGCGTCCGCCGCCGCCTCCGCGCGTTGCTTGTCCGCTAGGCGCGCGCCTTCGCCGCTCGTGTTCTCGGCGTTGTTCTTCATCATGCCGAGCAGGATTTTCGGCGCGTCGCCCTTCGCCGCCTTTCGTCTGCCCGCCTGATCGCGCCGCGCCTGCCGCTCAGCGCGCTCCTGAGCCACATGCGCAGATTCCGCCACGCGCTTTTCCGCATCGGCCAAATCATGCTCGGCCGCGGCCAATTCCTGCGCCTTGCGTGCGCGATAGGCGCTCCAATTGCCGCCGTACCGGGCCGCGCCAAGGCTGGTCAGGTCAACGATCGCGTCCATCGCTTCGAGCAACGCACGATCGTGGCTGACCACGATCGCGCCCGCGCGCCACCCAGCCAGCAACTCGGCCACCGCCGCGCGCCCATCGCGATCGAGATTATTGGTCGGCTCATCGAGCAGCAGGAAGTCCGGCTCGGCGAACACCAGCGCCGCCAGGCTCGCGCGCGTGCGCTGGCCGCCGGAGAGCACCAACAGCAACGTCTCGGCATCCGCGTCGAGCCCCACGCGGGCGAGCGCGGCTTGCATGCGCGCTTCCAGCGTCCAGTCGGCGTTGGCCAATTCGTCCGCGCTGGCCGCGCCAGCTGCGGCCTTGCCGAGCAGCGCCAGCGCCTGGCGCACGCCGAACAGATCTGCGATCCGCTCGCCCGCGCGCGTTTGCACGCTCTGGCGCAGCACGCCGAGTGTGCCGCGCACGGCGATCTTGCCGCTCTGCGGCGCCAGTTCACCCGCGATCAGCTTCAACAGCGTCGATTTGCCAACGCCATTGCGCCCGACCAGCCCGGCGCGTTCAGCGCCGAAGCTAAGGTCGAGACCGGAAAACAGAACACGCCCGTCAGGCGTAGCCCATGAGAGTTTGCTGAGGGTGATGGAAGGCATGGCGATGGGTCCGGCATACGGTTGCAGAAACTGCGCGTCGGTCCGGGTTCAATCACATCGCTTTTGGCCATCCTTTCAGGAGTGGAAGGCGCCCCGTTTAGTGGAACGCACGGTCCAATTCAACCGTCATGGGGCGGCGCCGCAAAGCAGGGTAGCCGTTTGACCACCGCGCGCTTGCCAGTCACAACAGGCTCAAACACGGGGAGGACGCTTTGACCGACGCATCCGCGCCGGCCTTTCAAGGCTACGGCAGCAAAGGCTATCGCGCCTACGTTCTGGGCGTTCTCGTCATCATCTACACCTTCAACTTCATCGACCGCCTGCTGATCAGCATCGTGCAGGAGGCGATCAAAGCCGATTTCGGCGTCTCCAACTTCCTGCTCGGGCTGCTGGGCGGGCCGATCTTCGCCATCCTCTACACCGTGCTCGGCATTCCCATCGCCCGCTTCGCCGAGCGCCATAATCGCATCACCATCGTCTCGATCGGCGCCGCGCTCTGGAGTGTGATGACTGCCGCCTGCGGCTTTGCCGGCAACTTCGTGCAATTGGCGCTGTGCCGGCTTGGCGTCGGCATCGGCGAAGCGGCGTGCGTGCCGCCCTCGCAATCTGCCATCGCCGACTACTTCCCCGCTGACCGCCGCGCGTCGGCGATGGCGATCTTCTCGCTTGGCATTCCGTTCGGCACCGCGCTCGCCGCCATCGGCGGCGGGTGGCTGGTGCAGAACTTCGATTGGCGCACCGCGTTCTGGATGCTCGGCGCACCAGGTATCGCCGCCGCCCTTCTCTTAAAGCTCACGGTAAAGGAACCGCCGCGCAGCGGCGCACAAACAGCCGCGCCAAGTTTCGGCGAAACGCTGAAGGGCCTCGCCGGCAAACCCTCGTTCTGGAACATCGCCATCGGCGGCGCGCTGATGGGCTTTGTCGGCTACGGCAGCTCGCAATTTCTCGTCTCGCACATGGTGCGCAATTACGACATCGGCGCCACCTTGCCCGAGGAGATCGCCCACGCTTCCTATGCGCTCGGCGCCATTGGCGGCATCGCCACCGGCCTTGGCACCTTCCTCGGCGGTTTTCTCTCCGACCGGCTCGCGCCGCGCCATCCGCGCGTGCATGCTTGGCTGCCCGCGCTCGGCATGGGCATCGCCATTCCGCTCTACATCGTCTCGTTCGTGCAGACGCAGTTTCTTTGGGCGTTCGCCTTCCTGATGGTCGCGCCGATCTTCCACTATCTCTATCTGGGCCCGATGTACGCGGTCACGCACAGCGTGGTCTCGCCGCGCCAACGCGCCACCGCGACCGCCATCCTGCTGCTGGTGGTCAACCTGATCGGCTATGGCCTCGGCCCGCCGGTGGTCGGCGCGCTCAACGACGCATTCGCTTCGAACCTCTTGTCCAACAGCGGTCTCACGCTCGCCGATTGCGCCGAAGCCGCCAACGCCGCGACCTGCGCCAGCGCCCAGGCGATGGGCCTGAAATACGCGCTTGGCTGCACCATCCTGGTGCTGGCCTGGGCGGCGCTGCACTTCCTGCTCGCCGGGCGCACCGTCGTGCGCGACCGTCAGGCGGCGTGAGTTGACGTAAACGCTCCGGGGCCGCATCAACCGGCCCATGATTCCGCGCTATGCACGCCCCGAGATGGTGGCGATTTGGGAGCCTGAAAGCCGCTACGGCATCTGGCTCGAGATCGAAACTCTGGCCATGGAAGCCATGGCCGAACTGGGCACAATCCCCAAGAGCGCAGCGGAACAATACCGCAAGAAGGGCAAGTTCGACGTCGCCCGCATCGACGAGATCGAGCGCGAGGTGAAGCACGACGTCATCGCCTTCCTCACCAGCGTGGCCGAACATGTCGGCCCCGAGAGCCGCTTCGCCCACCAGGGCATGACCTCGTCCGACGTGCTCGACACCTGCCTGGCTGTGCAACTCGCGCGCGCGTCCGATCTGTTGATCGCGGGCTGCGAGCGCGTGATGGCGGCGCTGAAGCGGCGCGCGTTCGAATACAAGATGACGCCGACGATCGGCCGCTCGCACGGCATCCACGCCGAACCGACCACGTTCGGCCTGAAGCTCGCCGGGCACTACGCAGAATTCGCGCGCAATCTCGAGCGCTTGAAAGCGGCGAAGAAGGAGATCGCCACCTGCGCTATCTCGGGCGCTGTCGGCACCTTCGCGCAAATCGATCCACGCGTGGAAGCCTACGTCGCCGGCAAGCTTGGCCTTGCTATCGAGCCTGTCTCGACGCAGGTGATCCCACGCGATCGCCACGCCGCGTTCTTCGCCGCACTCGGCGTCGTCGCCTCCGGCATCGAGCGCCTCGCCACCGAGATCCGCCACCTGCAGCGCACCGAAGTGCTGGAAGCGGAGGAATTCTTCGAGCCCGGCCAAAAGGGCTCCTCGGCCATGCCGCACAAGCGCAATCCGGTGCTGACGGAAAACCTCTGCGGCCTCGCCCGCCTCGTGCGCAGCGCGGTGACGCCGGCGATGGAGAACGTCGCGCTCTGGCACGAACGCGACATCAGCCATTCCAGCGTCGAGCGCGGCATCGGCCCGGACGCCACCATCCACCTCGATTTCGCCCTGCACAGGATGGCCGGCGTGATCGAGAAGCTGGTGGTCTATCCCGACAACATGGCGCGCAATCTCGCCCTGCTTGGCGGCCTGCACAATTCGCAGCGCGTGATGCTGGCGCTGACGCAAGCGGGCGTGACGCGCGAAGATGCGTATCGCCTCGTGCAGCGCAACGCGATGGCGGTGTGGCAAAGCCCCCCGCCACGCCCGGCGACAGCGCTGATCGATCGCTTGAGAGCGGATGCGGACGTCACCGCCAAGCTCGACGCCAAGACGCTCGAAGGCTGCTTCGATGACGCCCACCACTTCGCCCGGGTCGACGTCATCTTCGCCCGCGTCTTCGGCGCCTAGCCCCTGCGCGCACCGTAACGCACCAGATTGACCGAAGCGCGATTATATGCTTTGTTATACAAAGTCCTTTGGAGTCCCCATGCGCACGCTTGTGTTTGCCCTTTTCGTCGCTACGTTCCCCGCCCTGGCGCTCGCACAAGAGCAAAGCGCTCAGAGCTATCGCGGCCCCGATCTCGCCGCTCAGCGCGCGGCGATCGAGCGGCTGGCGCCGCTCGTAGGCCGCTGGGAGGGTGAGGCCAATGTGCTGGGCCCGCGCCCGATGCAGGTGCATCAGACCGAGCGGGTGGAGCGAGAACTGGGCGGGCTGGTGCTGCTGATCCACGGCGCCGGCTACGCTAACCCCGATCATAGCGGCGCCCCGGTGTTCGAGGCGATGGCGGTCATTTCCTATGACGAACGCGCCGACCGCTACGAGTTTCGCTCCTACACCGGCGGACACGCCAACACGGGCTCCGCCGAGTTCCTGCCCAACGGCGATTTGCGCTGGTCACCCGCCATCCCTGGGCCTGTACAGATGCGCTACACGATCAGCTTCGCCGGCACGACCTGGCGCGAGGTGGGCGAAATGAGCCGCGATGGCGGCGCCACCTGGAGCGAAACGATCACGCTCGACTTACACCGCGCCGCCAACTGATCGATAACGCCGGTTGATTTCCGCGCCCGCGCCGCGAGGCTACCTCTGCGAGCCACGGAGATTCGGCGATGAGCGAAGAATTCGAAAGCGACGACGTGTGGGATCAGGAGACGATGGTGGAGCTGCGCCGGTTCGGGCTCGAACACGCCCTGATGGCGCACATGCACAAGCGTGATGCCGCGGTCGATCTCGGCACGGTGTTCAAGGACGCCGACCGCATCGTCAATTACGTGCTGGGCGATCTGAACCCGTAAGGGCTCACATCTCCCGCTGCGCGCGCCACAGCAGCGCCGCGAGCGCGCCTTTGATGCGCGGCAGCAGCAGCAAAGTCAGCACCAACACCAACGCCAGCGAGGGCATGAGCAGCGTGTCCGCGCTGGCGCCCGCGTGCAGCACCAGCAGCAGCGTCACCGGCATCACCAGCATGCCAATCAGCATGACGGTGACGTAGGGCGCCACATCCGCCGTCTCCGAGCGCGAAAAGTCGGCGCCGCAGATCGGGCAAGTCTGGTTGAGTTTCAGGTAGGCGCGGAACAGCCCCCGCTGCCCGCACGCCGGGCAGCGCAACCGGAGGCCGCGCTGCAGCGTGCGAAAGACCGGCGCCCGGCGGGCGCCTTGGCTCAAGTCCCGGCCTTCACCGCGGCGCGGGCTTCGGCCAGCGCCTCGTCCATCTTGGCGCGGATCTGGTGGTCGGACAGCTGCACGGCGTGCAGGTCGAGGTCCGCCCGGATCTTGCGGAACAGGTCTTCAGACCCCGCTTCCTCCAGGTCAGCCATGACCACGGACTTAGCGTAATCCTCGGCCGCGCCCTCTGAGAGGCCGATCAGGCCCGCCGCCCAAAGCCCGACCAGCTTGGCCCGGCGCGCTTGCGCCTTGAACTCAAGCTCTTGATCCAGCTGGAATTTCTTTTCCTCGGCCCGTTCACGGTCGTTAAATTGGCTCATCGGCCCTGGTTCTCCTGCGTCAGCTCTTTCAATAAGGAGAGCCGCGGGCCCCTTCAACCGCCCATCGCGTCACGCCCAGTGGCGCCGGGCGATTGTTCGGTGGGCCCATCTCCCCTAAGTTCAGATCTGCCGCAGCGCCGATTCCGCTGGGCCAACACCAACCAGCGCCCGTGCGCCCCGCCCCCGCGTGGAGGGAGGAGCCCTCAATGTCCCGTCGTAAGAAGATTTATGAAGGCAAGGCCAAGATCCTGTTCGAGGGTCCCGAGCCGGGCACGCTGATCCAGTACTTCAAGGATGACGCGACCGCCTTCAACGCGCAGAAGAAGGCGATCCTTGAAGGCAAGGGCGTGATCAACAACCAGATCAGCGGGTTCATCATGACGAACCTGAACGCGATCGGGGTGCCCACGCACTACATCAAGACCATGAACATGCGCGAACAACTGGTTCGCGAAGTCGAGATCATCCCGCTCGAAGTGGTGTGCCGCAACGTGGCGGCTGGCTCGCTGAGCCAGCGCCTCGGCATTGAGGAAGGCACGCCGCTGCCGCGCTCGATCATCGAGTTTTACTACAAGAAGGATGAGCTCAACGACCCGATGGTCGCCGAAGAGCACATCACCGCGTTCAATTGGGCCTCGACCCAAGAGATCGACGACATCATGGCGCTGACGCTGCGCATCAACGACTACCTGTTCGGCATGTTCGGCGCCGTCGGCATCAAGCTGGTCGATTTCAAGCTCGAATTCGGCCGCCTCTATGAAGGCGACATGGTGCGCACCGTCGTCGCCGACGAAATCAGCCCCGATTGCTGCCGCCTCTGGGACGTGCAGACGAACGAGAAGATGGACAAGGACCGCTTCCGCCGCGATCTCGGCAACGTCACCGAGGCGTACGTCGAAGTCGCCCGCCGCCTCGGCATCGTCAAGCAATCCGCCGCCGGCGGCGACGCGGTTCATTGAGGAACGAATGAAAGCCATTGTCACAGTGGGCTTGAAGCCCGGCGTTCTCGACGTGCAGGGCAAGGCCGTCGCGAGCGCGCTGAAAGAACTCGGCTTTGGCGGCGTGCATGACGCGCGCGTCGGCAAGCGCATCGAGATCGAACTCGACGCCTCGCTCGACGCCGCCACCGCCGAAGCGCAGGTGAAGGAGATGTGCGAAAAGCTCCTCGCCAACACCGTGATCGAAAGCTACCGCGTCGAGATCGCGCGCTGAGGCGGCGATGAGCCGGTACTGGTTCAAGCCAAGACGCTACGGCCTCGGCGCCGCCCCGTCCTCCTGGGAAGGCTGGGCGCTCACCGTCGCCTATGCCCTTGCCGTCACCAGCCTCGGCGCCTGGCTGATGGACGAAGCGCGCGCGAACGCGCAGCGCGAACAAGCCTTCTTCGCCGCCCTCGCCGTGCTGACTGTCGCCTTCATCGTCATCGTCTGGCGCAAGACCGAAGGCGGATGGCGCTGGCGCTGGGGTGCAGACAAGTAGCCGGCGCTTGTTTGCCGTCACGGCAGCACGTTACGCTTCCTCAAAACCATAAGAGGAAACGCGCGCGTGCTGACCTGGGCCGACGATTATCCGATCCACCAAACGCCCGAACCGATCGCGTTCTCGGGCACGGATCGCAATTTCTACGACCGCTATTTCTTCAACGGCTACAGCGCCGACGGCTCGGTGTTCTTCGCCGCCGCGCTCGGCGTCTATCCCCACCTCGATGTGATCGACGCCGCCTTCTGCGTGCTCGCCGACGGCAAGCAGCACAATGTCCGCGCCTCGCGCCGCCTCAACAGCGAGCGCATGGACTTGCGCGTCGGCCCGATCGAAGTGCGTGTGATCGAGCCGCTCAGAAAGCTGGGCGTCCGTGTCGGCGGCAATGACGGCGGCGTCCTGGCCGATCTCGTGTTCGAAGCGCGCCATCAGGCCATCGAAGAACCGCGCTTCACCCGCCGCAACGGGCCGCGCATGTTCATGGACTATACGCGCATGACGCAGAACGGCGCGTGGTCAGGCGAGCTCAGCATCAAGGGCGAGAGGCTCGGCGTCGCCGGCGCGCTCGGCACGCGTGATCGCTCCTGGGGCATCCGCCCGGTCGGTGCGCCGGATTCGCAGCCCGGTCCCGCCGCGTTCCAATTCTTCTGGCTCTGGGCGCCGTTCAATTTCGAGCACCATGCCGTCTTCTGTCACACCAATGACGACGAAGCTGGCAAGCCGTGGAACCGCCGCGCCGTCATCGACCGCATCGGCCAATCGCGCACCGAGTTCGAGCATCCAGCGTTCACGCTGCACTATCGCCCCGGCACGCGCCGCCTGCAGCGTGCCGACATCAGCCTCGCGCCGGACACCGCCCTCAGCATCGAGCCCACCGGCGCGCATTTCTACATGAGCGGCCTCGGCTACACGCACCCGGCCTGGGGCCACGGCCGCGATCACGGCGATCTCGAAACGGCTTACGATGTGATCGACACAAGCAACGTCGACGACAATGCGCCCGGCCAATTGCACATCCAGGCGCTCGCGCGCGCGACGCTCACCGAGGGTGGCAAGACGCACCAAGGCGCTGGCGTGCTCGAACAATTCCTGATCGGCCCGCATGCGCCGAGCGGATTCAAGTCGGTGCTGGATGGTGCGCCATGAGCACGCCCTCCCATCCCGATCAGTTCACCACCGACTGGCTCGAACGCGCGCTGCAGGCAGGACCGGGAACGCTGCGCGGCTTCAGCGCCAAAGCGGTCGGCACCGGCCAGATGAGCCTCAGCTTCCGCCTCACGCTGGATTGGAAAAACGGCGAAGGCCCCGCTTCGATCATCGCCAAATGCCCCTCGCGCGACGCCGGCACGCGCGCCATCGCCGCGGCGCTGCGCGCCTACGCGCTGGAGCTTGGCTGGTACCGCGACCTCGCGCCAAAGATCGGCGTCGCCTGCCCGGCGTGCCTGCACCTTGAAGCCAACGCCGACGAGACCGAGTTCGCGCTACTGCTGCAAGACCTCGCGCCGGCCCAGCAAGGCGACCAACTCGCCGGCGCCTCGATCACGCAGATCGAAGCGGCGCTGACGCAAGCGGCGCGCCTGCATGCGCCCTATTGGAACGATCCACGCCTGTTTGAGATCGGTTGGCTGCAACCCTCCGCCAGCACAGGCGCAATGCTGCGGCAGATGACGCCGGCGCTCTACACCCAGTTCCGCGACCGCTACAAAGAGCGCCTCGCGCCCGACATTCTCGAACTCTGCGACGCCTTCGTGGCGCGCGCCGGCGCCTATTTCGACTTGCAGCCTGCCGCGCCCACCGTGCAGCACCGCGACTTCCGCATCGACAACATCCTGTTCGCCCCCAGCGGGGGCGCTTATATCGTCGATTGGCAGACGCTCGGCCCCGGCCCGGGCGCGAGCGATGTCGCGTACCTGCTCGGCACCAGCATCGCTGACGCCGCCACACGCGCGCGCGAGGAAGAACGGCTGGTGCGTTCTTACGCTGATCAGTTGCGCGCGCTCGGCGCCAACGCCGACGCCGAGCAAATCTGGCGCGAATATCGCCTTTACGCCTTCTCCGGCGTGCTGATGGCGATCATCGCCTCAACCACGGTCGAGCGCACCGAGCGCGGCGATGAGATGTTCGCCGTCATGACCGAGCGCCCGGCGCGCCAAGCCATGCATTTGGAGAGCCTGTCGCTGCTCTAGCCCTGCGGCGGCATTTCCGGGAACGCCGGCAATCCGGGGCGCGGGGGATCCCAGCTCGGCGCGCGGCTGACATAAATAGACGCCGCCGGCTTGAATTGCTCGGGATCGTCGAGCGTGCCGGCCTTGAGCATCACCACGCCAGCACGCCCGCCCTTGGAAATGATCGCCGAGCCGCAATTGGGGCAGAACACGCGGATCACCGGATTGCCGCTATCGCCCTTGGTGGCGAATTCGCGCGTCTCGCCGCTGATCTTGAGCCCCGCTTCCGGCACCGCCATCGAAGCGGAATGGCTGCCGCTCTGCTTACGGCAATCGACGCAATAGCAGAACCCGCCAAACAGCGCCGGCGCCGTCAGCTCGTAGCGAACCTTGCCGCACAGACATCCGCCCGTAACCGCCATGATCTTCCCTCCGCTCATCCGGCCGTCAGTCGCGCTCGGACCGCGCAAGCGCCCAGGTCAGCAGCGCCGTGACGGCGATGCTGAGGACGATGATCGCGTAAATCCACACCGGCATCGGCAGAACTTAGCAGGCCCCGGTCCGCGGGGCGATTCTGCTGAAAACGGCCCGCCCAAATGGCCGCAGCAAGCCTCCAGGCCTTTGATTTGCCGGCGACGCAGCGTATTTAGCCCCCATGAAATCAGCCGTAATCGTCTTCCCGGGGTCGAATTGCGACCGCGACGCCGCACGCGCCCTGACACGCATCAGCGGCACGCCGGCCGCGATGGTCTGGCACAAGGAAACGGCGCTGCCGGCCGGCACGGATCTGGTCGTGCTGCCCGGGGGCTTTTCCTACGGCGACTATCTCCGCTCCGGGGCGATGGCGGCCAAGAGCCCGATCGTCCGCGACGTGATCGCCCACGCCGAGCGTGGCGGACTAGTGCTCGGCATCTGCAACGGCTTCCAGGTGCTGACCGAAACGCGCCTCTTGCCAGGCGCCCTCGCCCGCAATGCGGGCCTCAAATTCGCCTGCAAGGACGTGCCGCTCGCCATCGCCAACGGCAACACCGCGTTCACCCGCGCCTATCGCGAGCAGCGCGAAACCGAAATCCCGATCGCCCACGGCGACGGCCGCTTCGTCGCCGACGATGAGACCTTGAAGCGACTCGAAAGCGAGGGCCGGGTGGTGTTCCGCTATCTGCAGAACCCGAACGGCTCGGCGCACGACATCGCCGGCATCATCAATGAGCGCGGCAACGTGATGGGCATGATGCCCCACCCCGAACGCGCGTCCGATCCGGTGCTCGGCCGCACCGGCGGCACGGCGGTGTTCCAGAGCCTGTTGGAAGCGGCATGAGCCCGAAGAAGCCTCAACCAGCGTCGGACTTCGACGCCGAAGTCGATTCCGCGCGCAATCGCCTTGAAGCGGCGATGAGTGAAGAAACTGGCTTCGACGATCTTGCCGCGCTGCAGGCGCTCGCGCCGGTGCTGGAAAAGCATATCAAGTCGCGCCGCCTCGCCTTCACGCTCGGCGAAGAAGACGACGATGAAACCCAGATCGCCATCATCCACGTCCAGACCGACGAGGAATTGGGCTTCATCTTCGCCGAAGATGGCGAGTACGTCTTCGAGTCCAATCTCGAAGCCTATTTCGACGATTTCGTCGACGACGATCCAGAGCGCTTCGTCGAGCGCCTCTACGAAACGCTGCGCGCCGACTTGCCCAAGTACGAGGTTGAGAACAAAGGCTGAGCGGCGCTCAGTCCTTGTAGATGATGATGGCGGGAACGGCGCCATTGCGCCCGCTGAACTCCGGCGCCAACCGTTGCATGGCACACAGAATGTTTCGCAGAAATTCGCCTCGCCAATCGGCGCTGATGCGCCGGCGCATGAACCAGCTGTCGACGATGCAATAGCTCTCGATCCGATAGCGGAAGGGCCAATTCTGTTCGGTGAACCACTGCAGGCTGTGGCAATATTCAAATGGCTTGTACGCTTCGTCCTCTGTTGCATCCGGCGCGCCATGCATCCCGAGGCACTCGGTCAACTCTTCAAAACGCGCGGCCAAAGGCGCACCGGGCCACCAATAGACCGCGACGGCAACGCCGCCCGGTTTCAACACGCGCCACAGTTCGAGAAATGCCGCGGCCTGCTGCTCAGCCGGAATTTGATACAGGACATGATTGCACGTAACGGCATCCATCGAGCCCGTAGCAATCGGCAGATTGGTCAGATCACCCTGCACGTAGATGCCGCGCTCGCCGAGTTTAGCTTGAGCGCCCCGAAGCGCAGGCAGCGATAAATCCACGCAAACCCGGCGCTCATAAGCGGTGCTGTATTGCAGCAATTCCCTATGCGCGATGGGGCCGCTGCCAGCATCAAGCAGATAGCGGCCTCCGCGTCGAAAGTGCCGGCTTAGCTGCGCTATGCACTTGCGCTCATGGTCGAGCGACACGCTGCGTCCATCCATAAAACCCTTCGCGTCTGGCGAGCGGTTTGCCTCGTACAAGTGTTGGACGTCGGACGCCGCCGCGTGGCTGTCAGAATTAGCGCCGACAAAACTCGCTATGCCATCCCTAAAGGCCCAACGCCTCCCCGACAGAGTTTCCAGCTCGCGCTCCGACGCACGATGCAATGGCTCGCGCGTCTCCGGACAACGCAGAATGGAGAGCAACTCGTCTTGAGTCGCCGGCTGGCGAATATCTCGCGCAGAAGCCGAATAGCTGTTCATTCGCCCCCTTCACTCAGCAGAGAAGGTTCCCCATGGCCGAAGCACTTGCTTAGCATCTTCGCGCCAGCGCCGACACTCTCGAATTCGAGACATTGCAGTCGAGTCGACATTGATCAAGCGCGAGCGCAGCAAATGTATTGTACGTTTCAGTTCGCATGAGTTCGAATTGAGACAGCGTACGAATTTGAATCTGACTTCAACTTCGTAGCGGTGACCGCCGCAGAATTGAGTCAGCCCTCACGACGACGGCGGACACGCCAGCCCCAACACCTCTCTAGACGCATGATCGCTGTCGCACTTCAGCGCCGAATGCGCGTGAGCATCGCGCGATGCTAAAATGTTTGTTGGATACGCACGCACCCTAGCCCATTCCAGCACGAGACTTGGTTCGCCAAACACGGCAGAAAGTCCGCGTTTTGAGCGATTGTGCAGCCCTTGTTGCCGTCTCGGAGACGCGCCCGTTCGATTCAATCCGACCGGCTTGATCTCATGCGAAGATGGCTCGTCTTCTGCAGGGAGGTTGTCGGTACCAACGCCAAACAGCGCAGAAGACGCGGATTGAACGTGAAGGAGTGTGAAAGCGGCGACGCTGGAACACTCCAGTTTCGAGGAGGATGAAACTCGAAAGCACCGGCGGGAAAGTGCGAACTATCACACACCGTCATCCCGGACGCGCGCAGCGCAAGCCGGTTCCGGGGGTCTTGCTACGCAAGCTCCGGAATGACGTGAAGTGAGAGTTCGCGCTGTTGGCCCCCGCCGCACGTCGACCGGGAACGTCGAGCACGGCGCTAAGTCCATGGTCCGGACCCCCAGCGTTTGCGGAGATCGACTGCGAAGCGGCAACGCGGCGATCAGCTACTTATCCGTCCGTTTGAACGCATGGCCCTCCGGCATGACCGCAACGCCCCAGGCTCGCGCCGGCGAACAACAATCCGCGCGAGGGCGCGCTTCGGCACCACCCCACGCACTACACTTCTGAGCGCTCCGCCGGAGCGCGCCCCGCGCTCCCATCGGAGCAGAGTGAAACGCAAACCCGGAAGCGCGCCGCGCTGTCCGGCTACTCGCCTTGTTTGAACGGCGCGTGGTCGCGCAATTCTTCGGCCTCTTCTGCAATCGCAGGCGTCTCCGCATCGAGATAGCGCATCACTGCCGCGCGCAAACCAGGATGGGCAATCCAGTGCGCGCTGTAGGTTGGCGCCGGCACATAACCGCGCGCCAATTTGTGCTCGCCCTGCGCACCCGCCTCGACACGAGGCAACTTGAGTTCAATCGCCAAGTCGATGGCTTGGTAATAGCAGAGCTCAAAGTGCAGGAACGGGATGTCGGCGACGCGTCCCCAATAGCGGCCATAGAGCGCTTCGCCGCCGATCAGATTCAGCGCCGCCGCCGCCGGCTTGCCGTCAGCTTCGGCAACAAACAGCACGCACTTGTCGGCCATGCGCTCGCCGAGGTGAGCGAAGAAGCTGCGGTTGAGATAGGGCGAGCCCCACTTGCGCGAGCCGGTATCCATGTAGCAGCGGAAGAAGAAATCCCAATCGCGCTCGGCGATGTCACGCCCCTGCAAGCGTTTAATCACGACGCCTTCGCGCGCCCGTTCGCGCTCGCGCCGGATCGCCTTGCGCTTTTGCGAGGACAGCTCGCCGAGAAACTCCGCGAACGAGCCGTAGCCCTGATTGAACCAATGATATTGCAGCCCGGTGCGCGTGAGGTATCCGAGCGGGGCCAGACGCTCGCACAATCCTTCGCTCGCGAACGTCATGTGCACCGAAGATGCGCCCGCGCGCTGAGCAATGCCGATCGCCGCTTGCGCCAGCGCCGCCTCCACTGCCGCATCGCGCGCGAAAATGCGCCGCCCCGGCACAGGCGTGAACGGCACGGCGCATTGCAGCTTCGGATAATAGCGCCCGCCCGCACGCGTCAGCGCATCGGCCCAGGCATGATCGAACACGTACTCGCCATAGGAATGATCCTTGGCGTAAAGCGGCATCGCGCCGACAATGTCCCGGCTCGCGTCGCGCGCGATCAGATGCGCCGGCTGCCAGCCCTTCGCCACACTGGCGCAATTGGATTCTTCCAGCGCCTGCAGGAAATCCCAGGAGATGAACGGATCGTACGTTGCCGCATCAGGATTGGCGACCGCGTCCCATGCGGCGCGATCGACCTTTGCCAGTTCGCCCGCGATCTCGATCGTCAGCGCGTCGGTTCCGTCCATGGCGTCAGTTTAGGGCGCGCTCTGCGGCGAAGAAAAGACGCTTCAGCCGATCTCGAACAGTCCGTCGACCTCGACCGCGAAATTGAGCGGCAGATTGGCCTGCCCGACCGCCGAACGCGCATGCCGGCCCGCATCGCCGAATACAGCCACCATCAGGTCCGAGCAGCCGTTCATCACCTGCGGGATCGGATCGAAATCTGGCGTCACGTTCACAAATCCATTGAGCTTCACCACGCGCTTGACCCGGTCGAGATCACCCCCGCAGGCGGCCTTCACCTGCGCCAGCAGGTTGAGCCCGCACAGCCGCGCCGCAGCCTGCCCCTGCTCCACTTCGATGGAATCGCCAAGCTTGCCTTTGATGCCGCCCGTCGCATCGACCGAGACCTGCCCGGAAACATGCACGATGGCGCCGACGATCACGAACGGCACATACGAAGCCACCGGCGCCGGCGGCGTCGGCAAAGTGACGCCCAACTCCTGCAAACGCGCTTCAATCCGGCCCATGACCCCGCTCCCCTGATGCTCCGCCGCTTTCCTAGCGGGCTGCGGCCCGCCAGTCATCGGCTCTTATTCATCGCCGGCCTGCGTCTTCAGCGACCGGCCGGTCTGCACCGCGCCCTTGCCGAACTTCGCCCGCGCGCTCGCGACCGCTGCTTCAGCGGCCGCGCGCTTGGGCGTATCGCGGTCCAGCATATCGCCCTTATCGGCCTCGGCCGCATCGGCGAAGTCGGAAAGACCAACGCCGATCAGGCGATATTTGGTGCGGCCATCGGCTTCAGCGGCAAGCAATTCGCGCGCATGCGCGAAGATGCGCGACGCCAGCAAGGTCGGCTCCGGCAATTGGCGCCGCCGCGTGATGATGCGGAAGCGCGAATCCTTCAGCTTCAGCGTCAGCGTGAGGCCCGCCGTCTCGCTAGCGCGGCAGCGCGCGGCCACCTTCTCGCACAGCGGCCACAGGATATCCTCCAGCGCTTCGCGTTCGGATACGTCCTCGAAGAACGTCGTCTCGGACGAGATCGATTTGCGCTCGCCGTGCGGATCGACCTTGCGGGAATCGTCCGCCATCGACAGCGCGTACAGATGCGCACCCCAATCGCCATAGAGCGCCCGCATCCGCTGCGGCCCGCTGGCGCGAATGTCGCCGATACGCTTCAGGCCGTTGCGTTCGAGCGCCGCCGCGCCTGCTGGACCAACGCCCGGCAACGTCGCCACCGAGCGCGGCTCGAGAAAGGCGAGCGCTTCGGCGCGCCCGATCACCGAAAAGCCGCGCGGCTTATCGAGATCACTCGCCGTCTTGGCCAAGAACTTGTTGAACGAAAGCCCGATCGAAACGGTGAGCTGTCGCTCATCCCAGATGCGGTTCTGCAGCTTGATCAGCGATTGCGCCGGGCTGCCGCCGTGCAGCGCCTCGGTGCCGGTAAGGTCCATGAACGCTTCGTCGATCGACAGCGGCTGCACCTGCGGGGTCAGATCCTGCATCATGCGCCGGATGATGCGCCCCTCCTCGACGTACTTGGCCATATCGCCGCGCACCACCTTGGCCTGCGGACACAGCTTCAGCGCCTTGAACATTGGCATCGCCGACCGCACGCCATAAGCGCGCGCCACGTAGCAACACGTCGAAACGACGCCGCGCCGACCGCCGCCGACGATGACGGGATGCGGCATCAACGTAGGATCGTCGCGCTTCTCGATCGAAGCATAGAACGCATCGCAATCGAGGTGCGCGATCGACAACACATCGAGTTCAGCGTGCTCAAGCGGTTGATCCTCGCCGCACATGCAGCGCGCGCCTTCGAAGACGCAAGCGCAGGCGCGGCACAGCTTCACGCCGCCTCTTCCGCCGTGAACAGCCACGCCGCGCCGCGCACGCCGGAGGAATCGCCGTGCTTGTTCTTGACGACCTTGGTGCGCACGACATCGGAGAACACATGCGCGATCAGCTTGCCGCGCACGCTTGGGTACAGCGCCTCGACATTGGAGAGCCCGCCGCCGAAGACGATCACATCGGGATCGAGAATGTCGATCACCACCGATAGTCCCCGAGAAATGCGATCAGCCAGAAGATCGAGCGCGACGCGTGCTTGCGCATCGCCAGCGCGCGCACGTTCATCGGCGTCTGGTGCGCTCATGCCCGACCAGCGCTTGAAGCCGGAACCGGAGATCCATTCCTCAAGGCAGCCGCGCCGCCCGCACCAATGCCGCGGCGCCGGCCATTCGTCCGCGCGCGGCCACGGCAAGGGCGTGTGCCCCCACTCGCCGCCGACCTTGTTCAAGCCCTCGATGATACGCCCATCGACAACCACGCCGCCGCCGCATCCGGTGCCGAGGATCGCCCCGAACACCACCCGTGCGTCCGCCGCAGCGCCGTCCGCCGCTTCCGACAGCGCGAAACAATTGGCGTCGTTTTCCACACGCACCGGGCGGGCGAGCGCCGCTTGCAGGTCCTGGCGGAAAGGCTTGCCGTTGAGCCAAAGCGAGTTGGCGTTGCGGACAAGCCCAGTCAGCGGCGAGAGCGAACCGGGCATGGCCACGCCCACCGTGCGCGCCCGGGCGCCGGCCTCCTGCTCGATTCGCGCCGCCAAGTCCGCCACTGCACGCACCGCACCCTCGTACGACCCAGGATTGGGGGTGCGCCGCCGCGCCAGGATTTCACCTTGGGAATCAAGCAGCGCCGCCTCAATCTTGGTGCCGCCAAAATCTATCCCAAGCCGCATCCTCAATCCTTAAGCGCATCTTAACGTTGCCGCTTAGATTGCTGCTATTGCGATGGGTTGTTAAGGCCTCGATGCTATAGGCGGCGATGTTCGCCCGCCAGTGCAAGCGGGGCCGCGTCAGCGAAGCGGGTTCATGGCCAAGACCGTTCTCATCGTCGAAGACAGCGAACTCAATATGAGGCTGTTCAACGACCTCCTGGAGGCGTTCGGCTATCGCACGATCAAAACGCGCGATGGACGCCAAGCCTTGCCGCTTGCGCGGGAGCACAAGCCCGACCTCATCATCATGGATATCCAGCTGCCTGAGATCTCGGGGCTCGACATCACCGATCGTCTAAAAAAGGACGAGGCGCTGAAGAAGATTCCGGTGGTCGCCGTTACGGCGTTCGCGATGCGCGGCGACGAGCAGAAAATTCTCGCCGCAGGCTGTGACGCCTATCTCTCCAAGCCGATCTCGGTCACGACGTTCCTGGAAACCGTCCGCAAGTTCATCGGCTGAGGCGCAGCCCATGAGCGCGCGCATCCTCATCGTCGATGATCTGGAAGCGAACCGGCGCCTGCTTGAGGCAAAGCTCACAGGCGAATATTACGATGTGCTGATGGCGCAGCGTGGCGAAGAAGCCGTGCAGACAGCCAAGCGCGAACGGCCCGACCTCATCCTGCTCGACGTGATGATGCCCGGGGGCATTGATGGGTATGAAGCCTGCCGCCGCATCAAGGCGCAACCGGAAACCGGGCACATCCCGGTCATCATCCTCACCACGCTGGACGATCGCGACAACAAGCTGCGCGGACTGAAGGCGGGTGCGGAAGAATTCCTGACCAAGCCGATCGACGACGTGCAGCTGATGGCGCGGGTCAAGAACCTGCTCACGCTGAAGGTCGTGATCGATGAATTGCGCGCGCGCGAGGCCAACGGCAAGCGCCTCGGCGTGATCGAAGAGGATCTGCACCCCGATCCACTCGATCAGCATCGCGTATTCAGCGGCAATGTGCTGCTGATCGACGACAACCAGAACCAGATCAAGCGCATCGAAGCGGCGCTTGGCGTCGAACACCGCGTAACGCTGCTGAACGGGGGAGAGAACGTCGGCGCGCCCGATCTCGCCATTGTCTCGGTCACGGCCAAGAGCTTCGATGGCTTCCGCGTCATCGCCCGCATGCGCTCGGGCGAGCCGACGCGGCACCTGCCGATCCTCGCCATCGTCGACAGTGATGATCGCCAACGCGCTCTGCGCGCGCTTGAGCTGGGCGCGCATGACATCATCGTGCGCCCGCTCGACGAAGAAGAAGTACTCGCACGCGCGCGCACGCTGATGCGGCGAAAGCGCTATATGGACGCGCTGCGCGCGCGGCTGGATCAGAGCCTCGAATTGGCGATCACCGACCAGCTCACCGGGCTCTACAATCGCCGCTTCCTGCATGGCCAGCTCGGCCCGCTGGTGCAGCGGGCCCAATGCGGCGGCGATACGGTGTCGGTGATGACTATCGACATCGATCACTTCAAACACCTGAACGACAGCTTCGGCCACGATGTCGGCGACGCCGTCCTGCGTGAGTTCGCGGTGCGGCTGGCGTCAAACGTGCGCCCGTCAGATTTCGCCTGCCGCATGGGCGGAGAGGAATTCGTCGTCATCATGCCGCGCACTGGCGGCGACATCGCCTGCCTTGCGGCCGAACGCCTGCGCCGGCAGATTTGCGCCTCCCCGTTCAGCGCCCCGGGCGTGCAACATCCGATCGATGTGACGGTGTCGATCGGCGTCGCCTGCCTGGCCGGCCCCGATGATGCGGTGGACGCCGTGCTCAAGCGCGCCGACGAGGCGCTCTATGAAGCCAAACGCGCCGGCCGCAATCGCGTCGTCGGCAAGGCCGCGCCGGAAGCGGCCTAATAGGCGCCGATTGGCTGACGAGCCGCGGATCGTGGGGGCTTAGCCCATAGCGCGTTTGCGCGCCGCTTCCTCTAAGCTCAGCAGCGAGATTCGCTGATGGCCAAGACCGACCACATTTTCACCTGCCAAGCCTGTGGCGCCATCTGGCCGAAATGGGCCGGCAAGTGCGATGCCTGCGGCGAGTGGAACACGCTCGTTGAAGAGAGCGCGCGCCCCGTCGTGCCGGGTGCGTTCGCAGCGCCGGTGGGTGGCGGCAAGAAGGGCAAGGCGCTCACGTTCGTGGAATTGCGCGGCGAAGGCGAACCGCCGCCGCGCCTGGCGACCGGCATTTCCGAGTTCGACCGCGTGTGCGGCGGCGGCTTGGTCGCGGCATCGGCGATCCTGATCGGCGGCGATCCGGGCGTCGGCAAGTCGACGTTATTGCTGCAAGCGGCGGCGTCGCTGGCGCGGCGCGGCGCCAGCATCGCGTACGTCACCGGCGAAGAAGCGGAAGCGCAAGTGCAGGAGCGCGCGCGCCGCCTCGATGCAGCCGATGCGCCGGTCAGCCTCGCGGCTGAAACGGACCTGCGCAAAATCCTCGAAGGCTTGAAGGCGCTGAAGCCCGACGTCGTCATCGTCGATTCCATTCAGACGCTGTGGGCGGACGGCGTCGAAGCAGCGCCCGGCACCGTCGCGCAAGTGCGCGCCTGCGCGCATGAGCTGGTGCGCTTCGCCAAGAAGAGCGGCGCGGTGGTGATCCTGGTCGGCCACGTCACCAAGGACGGTCAGATCGCCGGGCCGCGCGTGGTCGAACACCTGGTCGACGCGGTGATCTATTTCGAGGGCGAGCGCGGCATGCCGTTCCGCATCCTGCGCGCGGTGAAGAACCGCTTCGGCCCGACCGACGAAATCGGCGTGTTCGAGATGGTCGAGCAAGGCTTGGTGGAAACGCCAAACCCCTCCGCCCTCTTCCTCGGCGGCTCGGGCGAGCGGCCTTCGGGCGCAGCGGTGTTCGCCGGCGTCGAGGGATCGCGGCCGGTGCTGGTGGAAATCCAGGCGCTCGCGGCGCCGACAGCGTACGGCACGCCGCGGCGCGCGGTCGTCGGCTGGGACAGCGCGCGCCTCGCTATGATTCTGGCGGTGCTGGAAACGCGCTGCGGCCTCTCGTTCAGCGGACGCGATGTGTATCTCTCGGTGGCGGGCGGGCTACGCATCACCGAGCCTGCCGCCGATCTCGCCGTCGCGGCGGCGCTGGTCTCGGCGCTGGTGGACCGGCCGTTGCCGAACGGCAGCGTCGTGTTCGGCGAAGTCGCGCTCTCGGGCGAAGTGCGGCCGGCGGGACGCACCGATCTGCGCTTGAAGGAAGCAGCCAAGCTCGGCTTCGCGCACGCCTTCGCGCCGCCGCAAAAAAAAGGCGGCGCAGCCTCAGGCGTGAAGCTGCGCCAGATCGGCCACATCAGCGACCTCGCGGCAGCGCTTGGGGCGGTGGAGTAAGAGGATGTCTGCTCTTGATCCAAAAAAGGCGCCCCGAATCCGCTGACCCTCGAAAAGACCGATCAGATTCCGCACCGTGATCAATGGAGTGCGCGCCCATTTCGCGCGCCGGCCACAGTTAGAGGGCATCCGGCTTGTTGTCGGGCGCCACATCGTGGAGGTTAACTGGAGCGGGAGGGAGCGACATGGCTGGTTTTCCGGCGCAACGGGCGGGTGTTTGGTATCTGACCGAGGGCGGCCAAGAGACCGAGATCATGTACCGGCATGGTCACGAGCTGCCTGAGTTCGCGATGTTTCCCCTGCTAGATGACGCGCGGGCTGTCGCCGACCTTCGCGGCATGTATGAGCGTTATCTGGAGACCGCCGCCAGGCATCAGTTCGTCGCCCTGATGGGGGGGCTCGACTATCGCGCGAGCCCCGATTGGGGCGCGAAATTGGGGTTTGAGCGCGCTGCATTGGCGGAGATGCAAATGCGCTGCATCGATTTTCTGCGTGAAGTGGCCAAACCCTTCAGGACGCAACTGCCTGCAATTATGATCGTCGGGATCGTCGGGCCACGCGGGGATGCCTATGCACTGAACCGCACGATTACGGCTGACGAAGCGGAAGACTATCACGCGACGCAGATCGAGACTTTGAAGCGCGCCAAAGTGGACCTAGTCAGTGCGATGACGTTCAACAACACCGCCGAAGCGGTAGGCGTTTCACGAGCGGCCGCGCGCGCGGGGCTGCCGCTTGCAGTCTACTTCACGCTGGACAGCAATAGCCGCCTGAAATCGGGACCAACGGTGCGGCAGGCCATCGCGACCGTTGATGCCGAGGCCGGCGACAACCGACCAGACTTCTACGGCATAAATTGCTCTCATCCATTAGAGTTCGAACCAGCTCTTGAGCCGGGGGACTGGATCGCGCGGGTGCGGAGCTTTCGACCGAACGCAGCGATGATGGAAAAGCAGCAGCTCTGTCAGATTGGCCATCTCGTCGACGGCGATCCGCCCGAGCTCGGCCAACAAATGGGCGCATTGGCGCGGCGCTACCCGCATGTCGACATCTGGGGCGGGTGTTGCGGCACCTGGGACGCCCATCTCAACGAGATAGCCCGTGAAGTGCGCGCCGCTAGAGACTAAGCGGCAGGAATCGACGCTGCGCCTGAAGGAAGCGGCCAAGCTCGGCTTCGCACGCCTTCGCGCCGCCGCAAAAGAAAGGCGGCAGCCTCAGGCGTAAAGCTGCGCCCGATCGGCCACATCAGCGACCTAGCGGCGGCGCAACGCTGGGCCATACTACGAGACCGAGGTCCGAGGGATGCTAATAGCGTTTGGTGCAGTAATGTTGCTTTACGTCATCCTAGTGTTTGTGATGGCAAATCTGACGTCGCAAATGATGGTGCTATTACAGGGTGACGAGGCAGGGTCGCGGCTCGAAAAACCGGAGCAAACCAAAGGTTCTGTGGTACGGCGTCTTTTCGATGATGGGATATCACCCGCTCAATCCGCACCTATGGTTTGAAATTGTTCGAGCCTCCGATCTGCCAGTCGGCGCGCATAAGAAGCAACGCGAGATGCGAATTGTGTTCGCGGGGCTCGTCGTAGCTTTGGCAACCCTCATCGGCCTAATTCTCGCGCTTGGATACTGAGTGGCCTTCGCCCCCCTCACACAATCTTCGAATTCCGCTTGCCCCAATACGCGTCGCCTAAGTGCGGGGCTGGGCGTCAATAGCTGTAAGCCAGTCATGCCACTGGGCAATGTCGAGCGGAGGTTCACGTCCAGCGCGATTTCGGTTGAGTGATCCAAGGAGAATGGCGAGGTCGGCCGACTGTTTTCCGCCGCGTTCCCAGTACGCATCAAGAAAGCACCGCATGGCGTCGAATGCTTCCAGCGCAGTCAGCGTTCGTTCTCCGCCCGTCGCCCATTGATCCTGCATTGATTATCTCCGCGCTTCGCCGCTTCATAAAATGGAACGTTGAGTTACAGCAAACAGGCGAATGCAATCGCCCCTCAAACAATCTTCGAATCCCTCTTCCCCCAATACGCGTCGCGGATCAGGCGTTTGTAGAGTTTGCCGGTGGGGTGGCGGGGCAATTCCTGCATGAAGTCGAGCGCGCGCGGCGCCTTCACGTGGCTGAGATGAGCGCGCGCGAAGGCGAGCAATTCATCGCGGAGCGCATCGCCTGCCTCCTCCCAGTGCGCGGGCTGGATCACCGCCACCACGCGCTCGCCCATCTCCTCGTCCGGCGCGCCGATCACGGCGACATCGGCCACCTTGGGATGGGTGACGAGCAGACTTTCGATCTCTTGCGGATAGATGTTCACGCCGCCGGAGATGATCATGAAGCTCTTGCGGTCGGTGAGATAGAGAAAGCCCTCTTCATCGACCCAGCCGACATCACCGAGCGTGGTCCAGCCATGCTGGTTGGTGTTCTCCGCCGCCTTCTGCGCATCGTTGTGATAGGCAAGCGGCGGCCCGTTGGCGAAATAGACAACGCCTTCGCTGCGCGCCGGCAACGCTTCGCCGTCCTCGCCGCAGATGCGCACCTCGCCAATGATGGCGCGCCCGACAGAGCCCTTGTGCGTCAGCCAATCGTGCGGGCCGATATAGCAAAAGCCGTTGCCCTCGGTGCCGGCGTAATATTCGTAGATCACCGGCCCCCACCAAGCGAGCATCTGCTCCTTCACCGCAGGCGGGCATGGCGCGGCGGCGTGCACCACCGAGCGCAGGCTGGAGAGATCGTAGCGGCTGCGCACGTCCTCCGGCAGCTTCAGCATGCGCACGAAATGCGTTGGTACGAACTGGCCGGTATTGATCTTGTGCTGCTCGATCAGCGCCAGGCACTGCTCGGGATCGAACTTCTCCATCACCACCACCGTGCCGCCGAGGCGATGCATGCTCATGCACCAGCGCAGCGGCGCTGCGTGATAGAGCGGCGCCGGCGAAAGGTAGATGCATTCGTCGGGAAAGCCGAAGAACGCTTTCGGCAGCACCGCCAGCGCGTTCGGCGCATCGATCGGCGCACCCGTCAGCGGCGGCTTCACGCCCTTGGGCCGGCCGGTCGTGCCCGACGAATAGAGCATGTCCGTGCCGCCGCTCTCATCGGCGATCGGCGTTATCGGCATCGCCGCGCGCGCCGCTTCGAAGCTCTCGTAGGGAGGATGCGCAGGGCCAACCGAATAGAGCTTCACGTCCGGCAGCAGCGCCGGCAATTCGTCGATCACTGGCCCGGCGCCCGGCGATACGATCAGCACCTTCGCGCCGCAATCGCGCACGATGTACTCGATCTCGCCCGCCGTCAGCTTCGAGGAAACGCAGGTGTAGTAGAGACCCGAGCGCTGCGCCGCCCAGGCGATCTCGAAATAGCGGGCATTGTTGTCCATCAGGATGGCGATCACGTCGCCCGCCTGGAGGCCAATGGCGCGGAACAGTTGCGCACCCTGGTTCGAGCGCGCCTCAAGCTCGCCGTACGTCACCGTCTCGCCCGAGCCGGCCATCCGGTAAGCGATGCGATCGGGATCCGATTTCGCGAAGTGCGACGGATGCATAATGACCTCCCGGCGGCGTTCTAGCCGTTATCGTTGGACCGGGAGTTGGGCGGCGAAGCCGCGCCGCTGTCAACGGCTTCGCAGCGTCATGCCGTTAGGAGGCAAGGCAGTCCGGGCTCTTGCCGCCATTCTCGCGCAGGTAGCCGACATAATACTCGGCCATTTGCGGGGCCATGCGCTGCGCCCGTGCATCGCCTGCCGTGAACGGGGCGATGTCGCGCGACCAGGCGGCGGCGCACGCGCTGGCAGCGCTTTCGCCATGCGCGCAATCGATGAAGGCGCCATAGGCGCTGCGCCAGAGCGCAAACTGATCGCGCGTCATCGGCTCACCGTGGCCGGGGATAGCCAGTGTAAACGGCGTCGCCCACACTTCATCCAGCGCGGCGCGCCAGCGCTCGGGGCACGCGGTTTCGAAGAAGGGCGCAGGCAGCGTCACCAGATCGCCGATCACGGCGATGCGGCTGCGGCGATCGTAGAGCCAGACGTCAGCATCGGTGACGGCGCGATCGGTGACGTGCACATCGAAGCGCCGCCCGCCAATGCGTATGCGCTGCGATCTGTCCAACACCACGTCGGGCCGCAGCGCGCCGCTGTGCTCCATCGTGTCGATGAAGATCTGCACCTCCTCGCGCTGCACCGGCTCCATCTCCGTGCCCGCCATACTGCGCGCGCCTTCGAGGTTGCGGGTGAGGAAGCCGCCGGGGCCAATCACCCGGTCAATGGCGCTCGTGGTGTAAAGGCGCGCGTTGGGGAATGCGGCCTTGAGGCGGCCATTGCCGCTCGAATGATCGAGGTGCCAGTGCGTGTTGACGATGGCGGCGATGGGCCGTTGCCGCGCGCGGGCGAAGGCGATCAGCGCGTCGCTGTGCCAGACATGGCGGCCGGTATCGATGACGACGAGGCCATCGGGGCCGTCGAACATCACGCTGTTGCCGTCGGGGCCTCGGCCCGGGAGGAAGCCGCCCGGCTGCAGGTACACGCCAGAGGCGAGTTCGCGCACGGGCGGCGCCTGCGGGGGCTCTGCCGCCGCGGCGGCGACTGCGACGGTGAAGATCAAAGACGCAAGCATGGCTCGATCCTCCCCCGCCGCCGCCGCGGGCGCCCCCGCCCATCGACAAGCCAGCAGCGCGGGGCGACATTCGGGAGCGCGGGCCCGGCTGCCCTTCCTTTCGCCGGGCCGGAAGGTTATCCCTCGGCTGCGGGACGCCCC
>JAEUMR010000075.1 GCA_016791385.1 Hyphomonadaceae bacterium | reverse complement strand
CCAGGGGCCAACGACATATGGCTGCCCCTGGGTTCCGGGTTCATCGCTGCGCGACGCCCCAGAATGACTCTGAGTGCGTACCGGGTTAGTGAAACCCCATGGCCGTCCCGCGTCTTCTGATCGACCAAACCCTCGCGCCCGGCGCCGAGGTCGCGCTTGATGAAAATCAGGCGCGCCATGTCGGCACGGTGCTGCGGCTCGAACTGGGCGACGAATTGCGCGTGTTCAACGCCCGGGACGGCGAGTGGCGCGCCGCCATCAGTGCGAAGTCGAAACGCGGCATGAGCATGCGCGTGGAAGGCTTCGTCCGCGCCGCGCGCGCCGTGCCCGATCTCGACCTGCTGTTCGCGCCGGTGAAGCGGCACGCTACCGATTTGATCATCGAGAAAGCGGCTGAGCTTGGCGTGGCGCGCATACGCCCCGTCATTACCCAGCGCACCATCGCGGAAACGGTGCGGCTCGACCGCCTGCAAGCCATCGCCCGCGAAGGCGCCGAGCAGACCGAGCGGTTCGATGCGCCTGAGGTCGTCGATGCAGTCCCACTGGCGAAAGCGCTCGATGGCTGGGATGCGGGCCGGCCGCTGATCTACGCCGACGAAGCCGGCGATGACGCTACGCAACCTTGGGGCGGCGCGAGCGGGCGTGCGCCGCCGCTGGCGGGCGTTGTCGCAAATCTGCAAACAGAAAAACTGGCGCTGCTGATCGGTCCCGAGGGCGGCTTTTCACCGGAGGAGCGGCGCATGCTGCGGGCGCTTCCTTTCGTTAAGCCGGTTTCGCTCGGTCCGCGTATTCTGCGCGCGGAGACGGCTGTTATCGCCGCGCTGAGCGTGATCCAATCGGCTTGGGGCGACTGGCGCTAGAGCGTAACCGCTTGCGGGAGTGGGGCGGAGCCTCCACATGGCTGGCGAGGAAGCGCCGGAGGGACGCGTGGCTATGGCGAAAGAGAAATCCCCGGTGCTGACCGGCATGCGCGACCTCGTCGCGCATCTGGAGAAAGGCCCCAAGCCAGATCGCTCGACCTGGCGTGTCGGCACCGAGCACGAGAAGTTTCCCTTCTACCGCGATACGCTTGAGCCGGTGCCCTATGAGGGCGAGCGCGGCATTGGCGCGCTGCTCGACGGCCTCGCCGATAGCTATGGCTGGGAGCGCATCAAGGAAGGCGAAAACACGATCGCCTTGAAGCAGGGCATGGCCTCGGTGACGCTTGAGCCCGGCGGTCAGTTCGAACTCTCCGGCGCCCCGCTCGAACACATGCACCAGACCTGTTCGGAGACGGGCGAGCACTTGGCGCAATTGCGCGACGTCGCCGGCAAGCTCGGCATCTCGTTTCTTGGTCTTGGCTTCTCGCCGCAATGGTCGCTCGAAGAGACGCCGATCATGCCGAAGGGCCGCTACAAGATCATGCGGAACTACATGGCCAAGGTCGGCCGCCTCGGCCGGCAGATGATGTTCCGCTCCTGCACGGTGCAGACCAATCTCGACTTCGCGTCCGAAGCCGACATGGTGAAGAAGTTCCGTGTCGGCCTCGCGTTGCAGCCGATCGCAACGGCGCTGTTCGCGAACTCGCCGTTCGCCGAAGGCCGGCTCAACGGCTTCCTGTCTTACCGGGCCCACATCTGGACCGACACCGATCCTGACCGCACCGGCATGCTGCCGTTCGTGTTCGAAGACGGCATGGGTTTTGAGCGCTACGCCGCCTACGCGCTCGATGTGCCGATGTACTTCGTCTATCGCGACGGCAAATACATCGACGTCGCCGGCCGTTCGTTCCGCGACTTCATGAACGGCAAGCTGCCCGAGCTTCCGGGCGAGCGCCCAACCGAAAAGGATTGGGAAGATCACCTGACCACGATCTTCCCGGAAGTGCGGCTCAAGACCTATCTGGAAATGCGCGGCGCCGATTCAGGGCCGTGGTCGCGCCTGTGTGCGCTGCCTGCCTTCTGGGCCGGCATCCTCTATGATGACGCCGCGCTCGAAGCGGCCTGGTCGCTGGTCCGCAGCTGGACGGCGGAAGACCGCGAAGCGCTGCGCCGCGCCGTGCCGGTGCTCGGCCTCAAGGCGCCGATCCGCGGCAACGCCGCGGGCGACATCGCCCAAGCGGCGCTCGCCATCGCACGGCAAGGGCTGAAGTCGCGCGCACGGCTCGACTCCGCCGGCGAAGACGAAACCCACTTCTTGGCTGAGCTGGATGATATCGCCGCTTCGGGCGTGACCCCGGCCGAGCGCTTGATCGAGCGCTACAACACCGAATGGGGCCGCGACGTGCGGCGCGCATTCCAGGCCTGCGCTTACTGAGGCTGCGTGCGTTGCGGCTTCAGAAAAGTCGCGCGATGCTCGCCCAATGATCGTGCTGGATCGTTCCTTGCTGACGCCGCGCTTGCGGCTTGAGCCGGTAACGCCGGCGCTGGCGCGCGCAGCCGGCGCCGGCCAGGCCGCCTTCGCGGACGTGATCGGCGCCGATGCGCCATCCGATTGGTGCGATTCTAGCCTCGGCCTCGTCGCGCGTTCGCTCACGCACGTCTGGGGACCCGAGCCCGCGCCGACGCGCGCCATCGCCATCCACCGTGCCGAGGGCGTCGTGGTCGGTGATGTCCGTTTCGAGCCCACGCTCCGCCCCGGGCGTGCGTATGAGATCGGCTACGGCGTCGCCAAGAGCCGGCGCCGTCAAGGCTACGCCGTCGAAGCGGTGAGCGCAGTGATCGATTGGCTGTTCGAGGACGCGGGCGCGGAAACGATCATTGCGGGCTGCGATCAACGGAACCTCGCCTCTGTTCGCACTCTGCGAAGGCTCGGCTTCTGGCTCGATTCCAATCCCGGCCAGACCTTCTGGTGGACGCTCGACCCCGAACTCCGTTCGCCGACCCGCGCTTGATGCGCCGGTGGGGCGCGTGCTTGTCTTCCGCCCAAATCGTGGGCAGGACTTGACCCACGGGACATTGAGATAGGGAGCATTGGGGGATGAGCACAGATACTGCGGCCGTAGCGCCGCGTGCGGACCTCTTCGGTCATCCACGACAGCTTTGGATGCTGTTCATGACCGAGTTCTGGGAGCGCTTCGCCTTCTACGGCATGCGCTGGGCGCTCACGCTCTACATCGTGGCGCAATTCTTCGGCGGCGATCCTTCGGGCCAAGCCTACGCCAGCCGCACCTACGGCGCCTTCCTCGCGCTCGTCTATGCCACCGCGATCTTCGGCGGTTACGCCGCTGACCGTCTCATCGGCTATCAACGCTCGATCCTGCTCGGGGCCGTTATCACCGCTGCCGGCCTGTTCATGATCACCGTGCCCAATCAGGAAGTGTTCCTGATGGGCCTTGCCGTGATCATCACCGGCAACGGGCTGTTCAAACCGAACATCTCCACCATGGTCGGCAAGCTCTATGCTGCGGACGATGACCGCCGCGACCGCGGCTTCACCATCTTCTACATGGGCATCAATGCCGGCGCGCTGGTTGCGCCGTTGGTGACGGGCTGGCTCGCCAGCGAGATCACCGACACGCCGATGGTGCAGAATTACAAGATCGTGTTCCTGGCCACCGGCGCCGGCATGCTGATCAGCCTGCTTTGGTTCTGGTTTGGCCGCAAACAGCTCGGCGAGATCGGCCGCCCGCCTGAAGGCAAGGGCATGAGCGCGATGGCGATCGTGCTCGTCGGCTGCGCCATCTGCGCCCCGCTTGTCTACTTCCTGCTGTCGAAGGTCGGCGCCGAGACCATGCAGATCGGCCTCACCGCCCTGTTCGTCCTGCTCGCCGTCCTCCTGATCACCGAGGGCATCAGAGAAGGGAAGGAGCAGCGCGACAAAGTGATCGCGATGATCCTGTTGTTCGCGTTCAACATCTTCTTCTGGTGTTTCTTCGAGCAGGCCGGCAGCTCGTTCAACTTCCTGGCCGAGAACATCGTCAATCGTGACTTCGGCGGCTGGGAATTCCCGGTCGGCTGGTTCCAGTCGGTCAACCCGGCCGGCATCGTGCTGCTGGCGCCGGTGGTGGCGATGATCTGGACGCTGCTGGCGAAAATGAAGGCTGAGCCTTCAGTGCCGCGCAAGTTCGGCCTTGGCCTCATCCTCAACGGCCTCAGCTTCACGGTGCTGATGTTCGCGCTGACCAATTTGGTGCAGGACGGACAGATTCCGTTCTGGCCGCTGGCGCTGACCTACGTGATCCAAACCGTCGGCGAGCTCTGCTTGTCGCCGATCGGGCTCTCGATGGTCACCAAGCTTGCGCCGCTGAAATATGTCGGCCTCGCCATGGGCGGTTGGTTCTTGTCCACAGCTATCGGCAACAACCTCTCCGGCATTGTTGCGGCCATGATCAGCGGCGAGACCGGGATGACGGTCGAGTCCGCGCTCGATGGGTTCACGCTGATCTTCTACATCCTGATGGCGGCAGGGGTGCTGCTGTTCCTGATCGCGCCGTTCATTCGCAAATTGATGCACGGCGTAAAGTAAGGAAAAGACCCGGTTTTCTGCGGCGCCGGCAAATCCGGCCGGCGCTGCGGACTCCGGAAGAAATTACGCTAAATCATAGCCTTAAGCGGTTCATGCTGAACGCGCGGGCAGGCCGAGGGAATCTTTTCCCCCTGGCGCCGCTCCCCATTGCGCTGAGGCTCTTTTCCCGCTGAGTTAGGTCCCAGGACGGGGCGGGGACGCCGCGTTGCCGGCCCTCCCCGAATTGGACGCTTCCGCCCCAATCCGGAGCGGGTCCGGCCTCACTTGAAGATTACGACTGATTCACGGGCCGATTCGCCCGTGATGGAGGTGCAGATGTCCAGGCCGCGCACGACCCGCTCCAAGAAGAAGCCTTCGGAGGCTTCGGGGCAGGGAATGCGCCCCGAGGTCAACGACCTCCTGCTAGGATGGCAGCTCGACGACCGCCGCGACCCCATGGGCTTTGGCGCCCCGCGCGCGTCCGAAGCGGCGATCCAGGGCGAAACGCCAATCCTGTACGGCGAAGACCGCCACCTGCTCACCATCGCGCCCACCGGCGCGGGCAAGGGCCGCGGCGTCATCATTCCGAACCTGCTGCGCTTTGAAGGCTCGGCCATCGTCATCGACCCCAAGGGCGAGACCTGGCACGTCACCCATCGCCGCCGGAAGGAGATGGGGCAGGAGGTGCGCCTGCTCGATCCGTTCGGGGCCGTTTCGCGCAAGACCGACGCGCTGAACCCATTCGACCTGTTCGACCGCCCCGGCGCGCTGCTCGACGCCGACGCCGAGATGCTGGCCTCGCTGCTCGCCGGCGATGTCGGTTTCCACAAGGAGCCATTCTGGGACAATTGGGGCCGCTCGCTGATGGCGGGCGTGATCGCCGCCGTCGCCGAAACTGCTTCGAAGAGCGAGCGCCATTTCGGCCGCGTGCGCGAAATCCTGATGAGTGACGACGCGGTCTATAACCTCGCCGCGCTGATCGAAGGGCACGAGAACCTCAACCGGCTGTCGAAGCAGAACATCTCCAGCTTCCTGCCGATCACCGATCAGACCCGCTCGGGCATCCTTTCGACTGCGCAGAGCTATCTGAAGGTGGTCAATTCGGACTCGGCGCTGCGCTCGCTGTCGAAATCGACGATTAGCTTGGATGCCGTGCGCCGCGGCGATCCGATGACGATCTACATCGTCATCCCGCCGGACAAGCTGGAAAGCCACGGCGGCCTGCTGCGTCTGTGGGTCGGCGCGCTGATGCTGACAGTGATGGGCCGCAAGCGCCGGCCGAAGCGCTCGACGCTGTTCCTGCTCGACGAGTGCGCCCAGCTCGGCGAATTCGGTCCGCTGCGCCAATCGATGACGCTGCTGCGCGGCTATGGCTTGCAGGTGTGGCCGTTCTTCCAGGATCTGAGCCAGTTGCAGCGGCTCTATCCGAAGGATTGGCGCACGATCTTCAACAATGCCGGCGTGTTCCAGCTGTTCGGCGTCGCCAATCATTTGATGGCGAAGGAAAGCTCAGACCTGATCGGCGACATCAGCGCCGATACGCTGCGGGCCATGCCGAAGGATCGTCAGATCATCGCTGTGTCGAACGAGAAGGCGCAGAGCGCGCGCTTGCCTGACTACCTGCAGGACGCGCCGTTCCAGGGCCATTTCGACGCCAACCCGATGTTCGACAGCGATGGTCCAGCGCCCGCCACCCGTCGGCGTCCCGCGCGCAGCCGCTGAGCTTAGTGCGCGTGAAGCGCCTCAGAATGTGCCGCTGAGTTCCAGAATGAACCATGGCGCGGCGCGAAATGTCCGCTCGCGCAGATCGCGCCGCAGGAAAGCGCCGTTACGGTCTGGCCCATAGAAGCGGCGGTCGCGGTGCACGTCGCCGTTGAACATGTTCGCGGCGGCGAAGCGCAATTTGGCGCCGTGAGGCAGTGCAGTGGTTTCAACGAAACCATCAACCCAGGGGCCTTCCTCGCTGGTGTCGACTTCGTTGAAGCGATAGGCCTGGACCTCGCCTTCCTTGTACACGCTGAAGCCCCAGGCCAGCCGGTGCTCGGTGAGATCCTGACGGAAATTGATCTCGATCTGCGTCTCCGGACGATTGGAAAAGGCGCGTGTCTGACCCGTCAGCGGATCAACCACTTCGGTGTCCCACAAATAGCCGGTGATGGAGAGGCGGCTGCCGGGGATGAAGCCGATCGGCGTCGAGAAATTGAGGTTGAGGCTGTTGGCGCTGCCCTCGCCGAGATTGCCGGGCGCATCGAAGATGATGTCATCGGCTGGACTGGGCGTGCCGCGGTCGTCGGTCAGCGTCACGAGGTCAGCCACATCCTTGTATTCGTGATGGGTGAAGGTGAGGCTGAGAGCGGCCGGGCCAAAGCGCATGTCGGCGCCCAACTCGGCGCGCCAATCGGTTTGCGGACGCAGATCGGTGTTGCCCCCGGTGATCAAGTTGTCGGCAACGGCCGCGGCCGAGACGAAATCGCCGAAATCAAGCTGGCCGACATCGCGATAGACGCGCAGCCGCAGCTGGTTGTTCTCGCCGATCGTGCGCGTCAGCTGAACCGAGGGCTTCCAGAACGCGAGATCGACGCTTTGATTGTCGTCGCCGGTGAAGGTGAGCGTAGAGGTTTCCCACGCCAGCCGCGTCTCCAGTGACCATCGATCGGCCGGGCGCCAAGTGTGCGAGGCGAAGAACTCGGCGCGGTCTTCCTCGACCAGAACGTTTGCGTTCGGGATCACCGCCGGGATTGGCCCGCCGCCGCTGTCTTCCACGAACGACAGGTGCTGATCGAGCGAGTTGTACGCCGCTTCCCCTCCAAACTCGATGCGCTGGGCTGAGCCCAGATTGCGCGCCAGCGAGAAGCGGCCGATGGTCTCGCCATTGTCTTGCTCGATGTCCTGCGCGTAGGTGGATTGCAGCACGCCCGCGCCGTCTTCGAAGCTGCCAGCTTCGCTGCTCTCGTAATAGCCACGGTTTGCGAGTGCGATCAGTTGCAGCGTCCACGGGCCGATGTCGCGATCGTAGGTGAGACCGAGCTCGAAGTTCGGCTTGCGCTCTTCGAATTGGTTGAAGAGATTTTGTGTAGGCGCATTGGCGGCGTTGAAGAAATTGTAGCCGCTGTCGGAGTGAAAGCGGAACCAATCCGCTTGGCCCGTCGCGCTCAAGCGCCCGCCGAGCAGCGGCAGTGCGATATTGCCGTTGAGCGCCGCTTCGCGGTAGTCGCGCGGGGAAGGCGTGTCCGCGCGTCCGGTGTACACGCCGCTTGCGTCGTAGAATTGGCGCCAGCCCGGCAGATCGCGATACTGGCTGAAGATCGAGCCGCCGAGGCCCCACTCGATGCTGCCATTGCGGCCGCTATATGAGAGCTCGCCCCGCGGCGCCAGCACTTGGCGTGAGGTGTATTCAGCGCCAATGGAGTAGACGCCGCTGCCAGCGGAGGCCGTGCGCACAACGTTGAGCAGTACGGCTTGGCCGGATGCATCGCCGGCGACTTCAGCGCCGCGCAGTAGCTCGACGCGCACGACCTGGTTTGCAGGGATGCGCGAGAGAATGCCGTCAAGCGATTGGCTCTTGCTGCTCGGGCGCACGCCATCGATGAGGAGATTGCCGACGGCGCCGGAAAAGCCGCGGCGGTCGTCGCCGCCGTCGAGTGAGAAGCCCGGCGTCTGCCGCACCATATCGAGCGCGGTCTGCGGATTGTATTGCGCGAAGAATGCGACCTCGTAGGCGACGCGATCCGAACTTGAGCGCGGCGTCGCCACCGCGCATGTCGGCGTCGGGGCGCAATCGGGGGTGGCGACCGCATCCTCGGCCCGAGCCTCTTGCGCGTAGGCCACGCCCGTAAGCGCGAGCGCCGAAACCATCATGCGCGAGATCATCATCTCTTCCCCACTCGCCGTCTGTAGCGGCCGTTCCAGCAAAAAAGGCCGCCTCATGTTTCAGGATGATTGCAGCTGCGGTCTTGGATGCTGACGTGAGGGCGAATTTCAGGCGGGGGCAGCGGATTGCGACGAGAGGGGGCGGGGCTGCGACGGGCCGCGAAAAGAAAACGCCGCCGAGGCTGTCAGGCCGCGGCGGCGTTGAAAATCTGGATCAGAAGAAGCTTACTTCTTCTTCGCCTTCTTGGCCGTGGTCTTCTTGCCAGCAGCCTTCGTTGCAGTCTTTTTCTTCGCAGCCATTTTCAGCACCTCCCCAGACATTGGGATGCGTCAAGCTTCTGCGTCGATTCTCTAAATTGTAAATGCGCCGCCCGATCTACATCCCGCCGACCGTAAGGCCGGTGATGTAGAGTGTCGGCTGTCCAACACCGACAGGAACCGACTGTCCGCCCTTGCCGCAAGTGCCGACGCCTTCGTCGAGCTTGAGATCGTTGCCGACCATCTTCACTCGCGTCAGCGCGCTGGGCCCATCGCCGATCAGCGTCGCGCCCTTGATCGGCGCTTTGATCTTTCCGTCCTCGACTATGTACGCTTCGGTGCATTGGAAGACGAACTTGCCAGACGTGATGTCGACCTGTCCGCCTCCGAAATTAACCGCATAAACGCCGCGCTTCAGGCTCGATAGGATCTCGCTGGGATCGTGCTCGCCGGCGGTCATGAAGGTGTTGGTCATGCGCGGCATCGGCCGGTGCGCGTAGCTTTCGCGCCGGCCATTGCCAGTCGCGGGCACGCCGCTGAGGCGCGCATTCATGCGGTCCTGCAAATAGCCTTTGAGGATGCCGTCCTCGATCAGCACCGTGCGCTGCGTCGGCGTGCCTTCGTCGTCGATGGTGAGCGAGCCGCGCCGGTTCTCGATCGTGCCGTCATCGACGACCGTCACGCCCGGCGCTGCGACGCGTTGACCGACCATGCCCGAAAAAGCGCTGGTGCCTTTGCGATTGAAGTCGCCTTCGAGGCCGTGGCCGACCGCTTCGTGCAACAGCACGCCGGGCCAGCCCGGGCCGAGCACAACGTCCATTTCGCCAGCAGGCGCGGGCACGGCGTCGAGGTTCACCAGCGCAATGCGTAGCGCTTCATCGGCGAGCGCCTTCCAGCGGTCCGGCGCAATGAACACTTCGTAGGGTTGGCGTCCGCCCGCGCCGGCCGAGCCGCTCTCGCGGCGGCCGTCGCGCTCGACAGTGACGGAGACGTTGATGCGCACCAGCGGGCGGTGATCGTTCAGCTTCACCCCGTCCGGGCGCAGGATGGTGAGCCCGCGCCGTGCGCCCGCGAGCGTCGCCGCCACTTGCACCACGCGCGGGTCCTTGGCCCGGCAATAGGCGTCGATCTCGGCCAGCAGGCTGGTCTTGTCGGTGAAGCCGGGCGCTTCGATCGGGTCGAAGTCCGGATAGAGCTGCCGGTTCACCCGCGCCGGGCTGACATCGAGCTGACCTTCGTGGCCGAGCTTCACTGCCGCGGCAGCCTCCGCTGCGCGGGCGACGGCGTCGGTGTCGAGCACGCTGGCATGGCCGTAGCCGGCCCGCTCACCGGAGACGATGCGCAGGCCAAAGCCCTTGGTGGCGTCGAAGGAGGCGGACTTCAGCCGCCCGTCGTCCCAGTAAAAGCTCTCCGAGCGGCTGTCCTCGACAAAGATCTCGCCGTCGTCAGCGCCCTTGGCGGCATTGGCCAGGATCGTCTCGGCGGCTTGCCAGTCCATCTCAGCGGCTTCGTCGGGGGTGTCGGGGCGCAGGCCGTCGGCCATGGTATCTCCTGGAGGGCGGGGGCTTATGAGCCAGACATATAGGGGCCGAGTCGGGCGATAACGCGCCCAAAGCTGCGGCGGCGTTAGTTCGAGGACGGCTGGTTCAGCACATTGGCCAAGTGTTCCCGGCGCGCGCGGGCGAAACGAGCCAGCTCCGCATTGGCCGGGCCCCAGTCGGGTTGGATTTCCAGCGCCGTGTTGTAGTCCTCGTAGGCGCCGCGCAGATCGCCGAGCCGCTCGCGCGCGGCGCCGCGGTTGAAATAGGCCTTGTGCGGCTCGCTGACTCCCAGGCCCAGCGCCTCTGTAATTGCCGCAACGGCAGGGCCCGGCTGGCCCATCTGCACCAGCGCTGCGCCGCGGTTGAGGAAAGCTTCGCCGTTTCGCCTGTCGAGCGCGATCACGGCGTCAAAATCGGCGAGAGCGGCGGCGTTCTCCTGGCGGCGCATATAGGTGACGCCGCGGTTGACCAGGACCTGGATTTGCGCCTCGCGGGTAATGCGGCTGTACCTCAGGGCGCGGCTGCAGGTCTCGACGGTGCGGTCGGAGACATCGCCCTGGCTGACCAGCAGGCCGCACTGGCGTGCATGCGCATCCGCGCCGATCACCTGGAGCGCACGCGCCTCGGTATTCGGGTCCTGCGCGGATGCGGCGCCGGCCATAGCCGAGGCTGCAAACGCGATCACAGAAATCCAAAAGCGTCTTGGATGCTGAGCGCGCATCATGCTAGCACCCCACCCCGCAAGGTTGCTTACAAAGAGGATAGGCGCGGTTGTATGCCGCGCCCGGTGACTATAGGCGGGCCAAACAGAGCGCGCCATACCGCTTGATGATTCTTAAGGAGGCGAGTGCGTGAAGCGAGGGGCTTTGATCGCAACGGCTGCTGCAATTGCAGCGTCCGCCGGCGGTTCAGCTTGGGCGACGGTTGGTCAGCCAACGGATGGCGCGATCGATCTGCAACCGGGCGTGACGCGCGTGGCGCACCAGATCCACGATTTCCACAACTTCCTGCTCCCGATCATCGTCGGCATCTCGCTGCTGGTGCTGGTGCTGCTGCTGTGGGTGATCGTCCGCTACAACCGCCGCGCCAATCCCACGCCGCGCAAGTTCACGCACAACATCCTGGTCGAGGTGATCTGGACTGTCGTGCCGGTGCTGATCCTGGTGGCGATCGCGTGGAAGTCGTTCCCGCTGCTCTACGCTGAAGAGCGCGTGCCGCCGGCCGAGCTGACGCTGAAGGTCACCGGCAATTCCTGGTTCTGGAATTACGAGTACCCCGATCTCGGCGTGTCGATCGCTTCGAACATGCTGCCGGAAGAAGATGCGCAAGCGCAGGGGCGTCCGTATCTGCTCGCCACCACCGAGCCGCTGGTCGTGCCGGTCGGCGCCAATGTGCGCGTGCTGATCACTTCGAACGACGTGATCCACTCGTTCGCGATGCCTGCGTTCGGCGTCAAGGAAGACGCTATCCAAGGCCGCGTCAACGAAGGCTGGTTCAACGTCGAAACGCCCGGCACCTATTACGGACAGTGCTCGGAGCTTTGCGGCATCAATCACGCCTACATGCCGATCGAAATCCGCGCGGTGAGCCGCGAGGAATTTAACGCCTGGGTGCTCGCGCAAGGCGGCACGCTGGCGCCGGCTGCCGGCGCTGCGCCCGCAGCAGCCCCCGCGCCAGCCGGCGAAACGCCAGCTGCGCCCGCCACCCAACAAGAGCCGGCCGCGCCCGCCGCGACGCCGACACGCTGACGACGACAGAGAGAGCAAACGCCGATGACGCACGAAGCCACGCACGCTGGTGATCATCACGACGCCGATCACCGCCCCAGCCTCTGG
>JAEUMR010000055.1 GCA_016791385.1 Hyphomonadaceae bacterium | reverse complement strand
AACGCGTCGTTGCGTACTCAACCTGCTCGCAGCTCGGTTACATGTTCTTCGCGGCGGGCGTGGGCGCCTACAACGCGGCGATGTTCCACCTGTTCACGCACGCCTTCTTCAAGGCGCTGCTGTTCCTCGGCGCTGGCTCGGTGATCCACGGCCTGCATCACGAGCAAGACATGCGCTACATGGGTGGTGTGCGGAAGCCGATGCCGATCACCTGGGCGATGATGACGATCGGCACGCTGGCGCTGATCGGCTTTGGCATTCCGGGCCTTGGCGGCTTCGCCGGCTTCTACTCGAAGGACGCCATCATCGAGTCCGCCTACGCTTCGCATGCGATGGGCGCGCAATTCGCGTTCTGGTGCGGCGTCACCGCCGCGCTGCTGACCAGCTTCTATTCCTGGCGCCTTGCCTTCATGACCTTCGAAGGCAAGTTCCGCGGCAATCCCGATGCGCACCACGACGATCACAGCCATGCCGCGCATGACGCGCACGGTCATGACGATCACCACGCGGCGCCAGCGGATGGATCAGCGCCCGCGCATGAATCGCCGTGGGTGATGTTGGCGCCGCTGTTCGTGCTGGCCGCCGGCGCGGTGCTCGCTGGGGTGGTGTTCGCGCCGTTCTTCCTCGGCGGTCATGCCGAAGGCTTCTGGAACGATGTGTTCCCGTTGGCCCATGAGGGCCACCACGAGCTGCCAGCATGGGTGATCTGGGCGCCGCTGACTGTGACGCTGACGGGCTTCGTCTTGGCCGTTTTATTCTATCTCTGGAAGCCGGGCGCGGCGAAGGCGATGGCGAAGGGGCCGGTCTGGGCCTTCCTGTACAACAAATGGTACTTCGACGAGCTTTATAACTTCATCTTCGTCAAGGGCGCGCGGGCGCTGGGCGATCTGTTCTGGAAAGTCGGCGACCGGCGCATGATCGACGGCCTGGGGCCGGACGGGGTGGCGCTCACCTCGCGCGTGCTGTCTCGCGGGCTGAAGCGCGTGCAGACCGGTTTTGTCTATCATTATAGCTTCATCATGCTGATCGCTGCGGTCGCCTTCGGCGCCTACGCCATCTATGCCGGCATCGGGGGCGGGCGATGACCGAGATGTTGGCCGGCTGGCCCTTGCTTTCCATCACCACGTTCCTGCCGACAGCGGGCGCGCTCTGGGTGTTGGCCGCGCGCGCGAGCCTGCGCGGCGACAATCCGGGTTTCGATCAGGGCGTACGGCTGATCACTCTGATCATCACCATCGCCACCTTCATCGCCTCGCTGTTCGCCTTCGCTGCGTTCGATCCGGCCGCGCCGGGTTATCAGCTGGTCGAGAACGTGCCGTGGGCGTTTGGCGCCGCCTATCGGATGGGCGTCGATCAGCTGGCGATGGCGCTGATCCTGCTGACCACGTTCCTGACCCCGCTCTGCATCCTGGCGAGCTGGGGCATCAAGAAGCAGGTCGCCAGCTACATGGTGCTGTTCCTGCTGCTGGAGACGCTGATGATCGGCGTCTTCTGTGCGCAGGACATCATCCTCTTCTACGTCTTCTTCGAAGGCGGCCTCATCCCGATGTTCATCCTGATCGGGGTGTGGGGTGGCGAGCGGCGCGTCTACGCGGCGTTCAAATTCTTCCTCTACACCTTGCTCGGCTCGCTGCTGATGCTGGTGGCGATCGTGGCGATGATTTCGATCGCGGGAACGAGCAGCATCGAGGAATTGACCGCATACGCGCGTAACACCGGCTTCGATCCGAACCTTCAGATATGGCTCTGGCTGGCCTTCTTCGCTTCGTTCGCGGTGAAGATGCCGATGTGGCCTGTGCATACGTGGCTGCCGGACGCGCACGTCGAAGCGCCGACGGCGGCGTCGGTCGTGCTGGCGGCGATCCTGTTGAAGATGGGCGGCTATGGCTTCCTGCGCTTCTCGCTGCCGATGTTCCCGGACGCCTCGCACTTCTTCCAGCCGCTGGTGTTCGCGCTCTCGGTGATCGCGATCGTCTGGGCCTCGCTGGTGGCGTTCCGCCAACTCGATATGAAGAAGCTGATCGCCTATTCGTCGGTTGCGCACATGGGCTTCGTCACCATGGGCATCTTCGCCGGCACGATGCAGGGCATCCAGGGCGCGATCTTCCAGATGCTGTCACACGGCGTGATTTCCGGCGCGCTCTTCCTCTGTGTCGGCGTCGTCTATGACCGCATGCACACGCGCGAGATCGCCTTCTACGGCGGTCTGGTGAACCGGATGCCGGTTTACGCGGCGATCTTCCTGCTTTTCACCATGGGCAATGTCGGTCTGCCGGGAACCAGTGGCTTTCCGGGCGAAATCCTGACCATGGTGGGCACGTTCCAGGTCAATGCCTGGGTCGCGGCGGGCGCTGCGCTCGGCGTTATCTTCTCGGCTGCGTACGCGTTGACGCTCTATCGCAAGGTCGCGCTCGGCGTGATCGAGAACCCGAAGCTCGACGGCATCGGCGATCTCGATGCCCGCGAATGGATCACGTTCATCCCGCTGGTGATCGCCACTTTGATCATGGGCCTCGCGCCTGCGCATGTGCTCGATTTCACCGCCCCGTCGGCTGAAGCGATTGCGGCGGCCTTCAGCGGAGTTGCGCCATGATCTCTCCGCTCCAGGATTTCAACGCCAGCTACGGCCATGCTTGGCCCGAGTTGCTGCTTGCAGGCTTTGCGCTCGCCGCCGTTGTGCTCGGGGCCTGGTCGAGCGAACGGGCGTTCGGCTGGCTGTCCGCGCTCGGCGTTGCAGCGCTTGTCGGCGCTGGCGCGCTGGCGATTTCGCACAGCCCGGTGGCGCCAGTGGCGCTGTTTCAGGGCGCGATGGTGGTTGATGGGGTGGCGGTCTTCGCCAAGGCGCTGATCGCGTTCTCGGCGGCGGCGACTCTGATCATCGGCGCCGACCATTTCTTGCGCACACGTGAGCGGCGCTTCGAATATCCAGTGCTGATCGTGCTCTCGACGCTCGGCATGTTCGTGATGGTGTCGGCGCAGGATCTGATCAGCCTCTATGTCGGCGTCGAGTTGCAGAGCCTCGCCAGCTACGTGCTGGCCGCTTGGCGGCGCGACGACGTGCGTTCGTCGGAAGCTGGCCTCAAGTATTTCGTGCTGAGCGCGATCTCGTCGGGCATCCTCTTGTTCGGCGCCTCTTTCATCTATGGCTTCACCGGTTCGATCCGCTTCGACGCGATCGGCGCTGCGGTTTCGGAAGGCGCAGGCGGTGTCGGGCTGATGTTCGGCCTGGTGCTGTTGCTCTGCGCGATCGGTTTCAAGATGTCGGCGGCGCCGTTCCATATGTGGACGCCTGACGTCTACGAGGGCGCGCCAACGCCGGTGACGGCCTTCTTCGCCGCCGCGCCCAAGGTCGCCGCCGTCGCGCTGATGGCGCGGGTGCTCTACGATCCGTTCGCCGACATGCGCATGCAGTGGCAGCAGGTCGTGATTGCGCTCTCCGTCATCTCGATGGTGTGGGGCTCATTCGCCGCGTTGCTGCAAACCAACCTGAAGCGGCTGATGGCGTATTCTTCCATCGGCAATATGGGCTTTGCCCTGATGGGCATCGCCAGCGGCACGGCGCAGGGCCCGAGCGCGACGCTCATTTACCTGGCGCTCTACCTGCCAGCGACGATCGGCATCTTCGCGCTCATCCTCGCTATGCGCCGGGAAGGCGCGCCAGCGGAGACGGTGGGCGATCTGGCCGGGCTTGCGCAGAAGCGGCCTTGGATGGCCGCGCTGTTTACGATGCTGCTCTTCTCCATCGCCGGCATCCCTCCGTTCGCGGGCTTTATCGGGAAGCTGTTGGTGTTCCGGGCGGCGGTCGACGCGGGGCTCATTTGGTTCGCTGTCGTCGGCGGTGTCGCTGCGGTTGTGGCTGCCGCGTACTATCTGCGGCTGCTGGCCTCGATCTGGTTTGCCGCGCCCGCGCCGCAATTGCAGTCGCCGAGCGGCACGACCATGCTCACCGCCACTGTCGCGGCTGCATTGACGTTCCCCGTCCTGGTGTTGCTGCTTGGTCTGATCCAAGACTGGGCCGAAACAGCCGTGAGGATCAGCTTCTAGGAAAGCGGGTGTCGATGATCGACGGGCGCGCGCCGGTCGAAGTTTTCGATGAGATCGACTCCACCATGCTGGAGGCGCGCCGCCGCGCCGAGCGGGGCGAACTCGGCCCAGTGTGGCTGATCGCCAAGCGCCAGAGCGCAGGCCGCGGCCGGCGCGGGCGCTCGTGGGTCACCATCGAGGGCAACCTGCTGGCCACATATCTGTTCGCGCCGACACGTCCGCCTGCCGAGATCGCGTTGCTTGGCTTCGCCGCGGGGCTGGCAATCGCCGAGACATTGGAAACTTTTGGCGCCAAGCGCGCCGTGACTCTGAAGTGGCCCAACGATGTGCTGATCGGCGGGGCGAAGGTAGCGGGGATTCTGATAGATAGCGGCGCTGGCCTCGGCGGGGCGCCTTGGGCGGCGCTCGCCTTCGGCGTCAACGTCGCCGGTGCGCCTGCGGCGATCGACCAACCAACGACATCGCTGCACGCCGAGTTACCGGCGGTGGCCGATCAGCCCTCGGCGCAGATCCTCTTTGAAGCGCTGCGGCCAAGGCTCGAAACCTGGGCGGCGCGTCTGGGCGCGGAGGGCTTTGAGCCCCTGCGGCAAGCTTGGCTCGCGCGCGCGCACGGGCTCGGGCAAGATGCACGCGTGCACCAGGGCGCCGAGGGCCTTGCCGGCACGTTCGCCGGTTTGTCGCCGCGCGGCGAACTCGAACTCGACACGCTCACCGGCCGCCGCCTGATCTCGGCCGGCGATGTTTTCTTTCCTAGCGCGGCCTGATCCCATGCTTCTTGCTATCGACGTCGGCAACACCAACACCAAGTTCGCCATCTGGGATGGGGCGTCCTGGCGGGCGCAGTGGCGCGCATCGACGCAGACCACCCGCACCGCGGACGAATATGCGCCGTGGCTTTCTCAGATCATGGCGATGGCGGACCTCAGTTTCGAGAACGTCACCGACTGCATCATCTCAACCGTCGTGCCACAGGCGCTGTTCAATCTGCGCAATCTCTCGCGCCGCTATGTCGGCGCCGAGCCGATGGTGATTGGCGAAGACGGGTTGAAGCTCGGCATCGACGTGCGCATCGATAAGCCGGCGGAAGCGGGCGCCGACCGCCTGGTCAACGCCGTCGGCGCCTACATCACCTATGGCGGCCCCGCGATCGTGATCGACAGCGGCACGGCAACGACGTTCGACATCGTCGGCGCCGACGGCGCTTTCGAAGGCGGCATCATTCTGCCGGGGATCAATCTCTCACTGCAGGCGTTGCATGATGCGGCAGCGCGGCTGCCGCGCGTGGAAATTCGCGACCCTGGCCGCGTTATTGGCAAGGACACTGTAAGCGCGATGCAATCGGGTATTTACTGGGGATCGATCGATATGATCGAGGGCTTGGTCCGGCGGATAAAGGCGGAGTACGGCGCGCCGATGAAGACGATCGCCACCGGTGGCGTCGCCTCACTGTTCGAAGGCTCGTTCTCGACCGTCGATCATTGGGATCAGGACCTGACTTCGCGCGGCCTGCTTGAAATCTTCCGGCGCAACGGCGGCGCGCTGTGATGTCCTCTGACGGCGACGAACTGGTGTTTCTCCCGCTCGGCGGCTCTGGCGAGATCGGGATGAACCTCAACGCCTATGGCTTTGGGCCCCCGGACGAGCGCAAGTGGATCGTCGTCGATATCGGCGTCACCTTCGGCCGCGAAGACCAGGTGCCGGGCGTTGAACTGGTGCTGCCGGACCCGAGCTATCTTGAAGAGTTGCGCGAGGACATCCTCGGCATCGTGCTGACGCACGCGCATGAGGATCATATCGGGGCGCTCGGCTGGCTTTGGCCGCGGCTGAAAGCGCCTGTCTACGCGACCCCGTTCACCGCGGCGCTGGTGCGCGAAAAGCTGCGCGAACAGGGACTTCTTGAGAAGGTGCCGCTCACGGAAATCCCGCTGAAGGGCGGGCTGACGCTCGGCCCGTTCGAGATCGAGTTCGTGACGCTGACACACTCGATCCCAGAGCCGAATGGCCTCGCTATCCGCACCCCGCTCGGCCTTGTCTGGCACACCGGCGATTGGAAAATCGATCCCGACCCGCTGATCGGCGAGACCACTGATGAGGCCAAGTTGCGGGCGATGGCCGAAGAGGGCGTGCTGGCGATGGTGTGCGACAGCACCAACGTGTTCGTTGAGGGCGCGGCGGGGTCAGAAGCGGATGTACGCGAGAAGCTGACCGACGTGATCGGGCGCTGCACGGGCAAGGTGGCGGTGACGGCCTTTGCCTCCAACGTCGCACGCGTCGAGACGGCGTTGTACGCCGCCCGCGCTGCGGGCCGCACGCCTTGCCTGGTGGGCCGCTCGATGCACCGCATCTACAACGCGGCTAAAGGCGTGGGCCTGTTGCAGGATGCGCCGGCGATCATCGACGAAGACGATGCGGTCGATCTCGCACCGGAGAACGTGCTTTATCTCTGTACCGGCAGTCAGGGCGAGCCGCGTGCCGCGCTCTCCCGCATCGCCCGCGGCGAGCATCGCAACGTGGTGCTGCGTGATGGCGACACGGTGATTTTTTCCTCGCGCGTCATTCCGGGCAACGAGTCCGCGATCCACGATCTCTACAACCATCTGCTCGAGCGCGGCGTGGATGTGATCACGGCGGACGACCATTTCATCCACGTCTCCGGCCACCCCGCGCGGGATGAGCTGAAGCAGATGTACCAATGGGCGCGGCCGCGCATTGCGGTGCCGGTGCACGGCGAGAAGCGGCACATCCGCGAGCACATGAAGCTCGCGCTCGAACTGCAGGTGCCGGAAGCGCTGGCGCCGAACAATGGCGACCTCATCCGTTTGGCCCCGGGCCCTGCCGCTGTGATCGATGAGGTCCCGGCGGGCCGGCTCTATGTCGACGGGGCCTCCGTGGTGCACGCCGAGGACGAGGCGTTACGCGACCGCCGGAGGCTGGCCGCCGAGGGCGCGGTCAATCTCTCGCTCGTCCTCAATGCCAAGAACACCCTGATCGGCGGGCCCACAGCCTCCGTCCGGGGCTTGCCTGGCGAGGACGAGGAGGAGATGGAGCTGGCCATTGAGCAGCTGGAGGACGCCGCCCGCGGCGCCTTCTCCAAGCTCAATCAAGGCGATCGCGAGGACGATGACGCCGTGGAAGGCGCGCTGGTCCGGGCGGTGCGAAAAGCAGCTGAGCGCATATGGCGCAAGCGTCCGCTGGTCGACGTGACGGTTATGCGCATCTAAGGTGCAGGTTTAAAGGGTGTAGGAGCGCGTGGGCCATGATTGGCAGGCTCAATCACGTCGGCATTGCGGTGCCGTCGATCGAAGAAGCGAAGCAGACCTATCGCGATCTCTACGGCGTGCCGGAAAGCGCGATTACGGAGACGCGCGAGTTGCCGCCACAGGGCGTGCGCTACGCGTTCGTCAATCTGCCGAACAGCCAGATCGAACTGATCGAGCCGCTGGGCGAAGACAGCCCGATCAAGAATTTCATCGAGAAGAATCCCAAGGGCGGGCAGCACCATGTCTGCTTCGAGGTGGCCGACATCTATGCGGCCCGCGACGAGATGGTCGTGCGCGGCGCCAAGGTGCTGAACGAACCGCGGATTGGCGCGCACGGCGTGCCGGTGATCTTCATCCATCCGCGAAACTCGAACGGCGTGCTGATCGAGCTGATGGAGACGCCGAAGGGCGCCCACTGATGAGCATCCCGCTCGCCATCGCCATCTACCTGATCCTGTGGTGGCTGGCGTTCTTCACCATGCTGCCGCTGGGGGCGCAGAGCCACCATGAAGCGGACGAGGTGGTGAACCCGGGCGTCGAGCGGGGCGCGCCGCGTGCGCACAATCTTGGCCGCAAGGCGCTCTACGCGGCCGGCATTGCGGCAATCCTGTGGCTGGGCGTGGCCTGGGCGGTCTCGAACGACCTTATCGGGCTGCGGCCCCACTAAGGCCGCGTTGCCGGCTCAAGCGGCTCAGTCTATCCAAAGCGCTTCGAAAGGAATTACCGCGTCATGCATGCGCTCAAGGTCACGCGCGCCGAGGATTTTCCCGAGTGGTACCAGACCGTCGTCCGCGAAGCGGACTTGGCGGAATTGTCGCCGACGCGCGGATCGATGATCATCAAGCCGTGGGGCATGGGCATCTGGGAGCGGATCCAGGGCGAGCTGGACCGGCGCATCAAGGAAACCGGGCACGAGAACTACTACTTCCCGCTGCTCATTCCGCTGTCGTTCTTCGCCAAGGAGGCCGAGCACGTCGAGGGCTTCGCCAAGGAAATGGCCGTCGTCACCCACCACCGCCTGAAGGCGGTGGACGGGTCGTTGAAGCCCGATCCCGAAGCAGAGCTGACTGAGCCGCTGATCATCCGCCCGACATCGGAAACAATCATCGGCGATGCTTTCAGCCGCTGGATCAAGTCGTACCGCGACCTGCCGCTGAAGCTGAACCAATGGGCCAACGTGATGCGCTGGGAGATGCGCACGCGCATGTTCCTGCGCACGGCCGAATTCCTCTGGCAGGAGGGCCACACCGCCCACGTCGATGAAGCCGACGCGATGGACGAGACGATGCTGGCGCTCGAAATGTATCGCAGCGTGGCCGAGGACGTGCTCGCCGTACCGGTGATCGCTGGCGAGAAGCCCGAGAACGAGCGCTTCCCCGGCGCGGTGCGCACCTATTCGATCGAAGCGATGATGCAGGATGGCAAGGCGCTGCAAGCCGGCACTTCGCACTATCTCGGCACCCACTTCGCCGAAGCGCAAAACATTCGCTACCAGGACAAGGATGGCGGCCAGACGCTGGCGCACACCACCTCCTGGGGCGTCTCCACGCGCCTGATCGGCGGCGTGATCATGACCCATGGCGACGACGACGGCCTGCGGACGCCGCCCGCGATTGCGCCGCGCCAGGTGGTGATCGTGCCGATGCTGCGCGGCAAACCGGAAGATGAAGAGCTGAAGGCGTACTGCGCCTCGCTCGCCTCAGAGCTTGGCGGCGTGAGCGTGTTTGGTTCGCCCGTGCGCGCGCTCGTCGACCTCAAGGACGCCCGCCCTGCCGATAAGCGCTGGGATTGGGTGCGCCGCGGCGCGCCGATCATCTGCGAGATTGGCCCGCGTGACGCCGCCAATGGGCAGGTCACCTTCATCAAGCGCAACGCTTTGCGCGAGGGCGAGAAGATCAAATCGCACACGCTGCCGCGCGCGGACTTCGTGGCGCAGGTCGCCGCGCAATTGGCGGCGACGCAGCAGGAGCTGTTCGCCGAAGCCAAGGCGCGGCTGGACAAGAGCATCCGCAGCGATTTCACCAGCTTCGCCGACCTTGAGCGCTATTACGGAACCGAAGACACAGAGGGCGAATTCAAGGGCTGGGCGCGCGTGCCCTGGTCACGCCCCACCGGCGCCGCGCTTGAAGAGGTCGGGGAGCGACTAAAAGCCTTGAAGCTGACCATCCGCAATGCGCCGCTTACGCAGCCGTCTTCGTTCGGCGCGTGCATCTTCACCGGTGCGCCGGGCGTTGAAGAAATCCTGATCGCGCGGGCCTATTGATGCAGGGGCGCGCGCAACCTTTCGGCCTGTTCGAGCGCATGCTCGCAGGCCGCTATCTCCGCGCCAAGCGCCAGTTTGGCGGGGTGGCGCTGATCTCTGTCATCTCGGTGACGGCCATCACGCTGGCGGTGATGGCGTTGATCATCGTCATGTCGGTGATGAACGGTTTCCGCGAGACGCTGCTCTCGCGCATCCTCGGCGTGAACGGGCACGTGTTCGTGGACACACGCGGCATGCCGATGCCGGAGGTGAACCGGCTGATGCAGCTGGCGGCTGAGACGCCCGGCGTTCTGCACGTGACGCCGCTGATCAATGCGCAGGCGCTGGCGACTTCGGACGGCGTCGCCTCAGGTGTCATCGTTCGCGGCATCCCGCGCGAGCAATTGCAGTCGCTGCCGATCGTGTCCGAGAGCATCCGCCCCGGCGGCAGTCTCGCCGGCTTCGAAGGCGTCGAAGCGCCGACGATTCTGGTGGGCGACCGCTTAGCGGCTTCTCTGGGCGTCGCCGAAGGCATGGCGATCTCGATCCTCTCGCCGCAAGGGGCGATGACCCCGTTCGGCATCTCGCCGCGCCGCAAATCATTCCTGATCGGCGGCGTGTTCAGCGTCGGCATGGCTGAGTTCGATTCTGCGCTGATCTACATGCCGTTGGAGCAGGCGCAGATCCTGTTCGGCCGCCAGGGCGCCGATCAGCTCGAAATCCGGCTCACCGATCCCGACCGCACAATGGCGGCGATGATGGAGTTGCGCTCGCGGCTTGGCCCGGAGGTGACGATCTATGATTGGCGCGCCAACAGCCAGGGCTTGGCCGATGCGCTGGTAGTCGAGCGCAACGTGATGCGGCTCATCCTCATGGTGCTGGTCGCTATCGCGGCGCTCAACATCGTCACCGGCCTGATCATGCTGGTGAAGAATAAGAGCCGCGACATCGCCATTCTGCGCACGATGGGCGCTACCAAGGGCGCCATCATGCGCGTCTTCTTTATGGCTAGCGCCAGTCTCGGCGTCATTGGCCTCTCGCTGGGCCTCGTGCTCGGCGTAGGCTTTTGCACGTTCATCGAGCCGATCCAGAATTTCCTGTCGAGTGCGCTTGGCTTCGACATCTTCCCCGGCACCGTCTACTCGCTGGAGACGCTGCCTGCGCGTGTCGAGTGGAGCGAGGTGCTGATGATCTCGGTCTTCACCATCCTCATCACCTTCGCCTCGACTATGCTGACCGCGTGGTGGGCCTCTCGCTTCGATCCGGTGGAGGCGCTGCGCTATGAATGACGTTGCGCAGACCGTGAAGCCGGTGTTGAGCCTGCGCGGCCTGACGCGCCGCTACAAATCGGGTGGAAGCGAACTCGTTGTCCTCAACGGCGTCGATCTCGATATCGCGCCCGGCGAGATCGTTGGGCTGATTGGCCCGTCCGGGTCGGGCAAGTCCTCGCTGCTGCACGCGGCGGGCCTGCTGGAGGCGCCGAGTGAGGGCGAGGTGCTGATCAACGGCGCCTCGGGCTGGGCGCTGAATGACGATCAGCGCACCGAAATCCGACGCAACCGCATCGGTTTCGTCTACCAGTTCCACCACCTGCTGCCGGAATTCGACGCCATCCATAACGTGGCGCTGCCGGCGCTGATCGCGGGCCGGCGCCGGCGAGAGGCGATGGCCGAAGCCGAACGGCTGCTGGGCGTGATGGGGCTCAAGGAGCGCATCTATCACCAGCCGGCGCAGCTGTCCGGCGGCGAGCAACAGCGGGTGGCCATCGCGCGGGCGATGATCAACAAGCCGGTGCTGATCCTGGCCGACGAGCCCACCGGCAACCTCGATCCGGATACCTCGACGGTCGTGTTTGCCGCGCTGTCAGGGCTGGTCCGGCAGGAGGGCGCCGCGGCTCTGATCGCGACGCACAATCTCGAACTGGCGAAGTACATGGACCACGTCATGGCGCTGGATCACGGCAAGCTGGTCCGCCGCAGCTAGCCCTTCGGACCGGCCCGGAAATCACCTATCTTGAGGTGAGAATCATGGCCGCTCCGTTCATTCACCTCCGCGCTCGCTCCGCCTATTCGCTGCTGCAAAGCGCGGCGCAGGTGAAAACGCTCACCAAGCTCGCCGCCAAACACGACATGCCGGCGCTCGGCCTGACCGACGCCAACAATTTGTTCGGCGCGCTGGAATTTTCCGAAGCGGCGGCGGAAGCGGGGGTGCAGCCCATCGTCGGCATGGCGCTCGATGTGCGCGGCGAGGACGGCCTCGCCGGCGTTGTCGCGCTCTACGCGCAGAACACAGCCGGCTACGCCAATCTGATGCGGCTCTCCAGCCGCGCTTATCTCGACGCCCACGACGAGCCGCATGTGCCGCTCGATCTGCTGCTGGAAAACGCTGAAGGTCTGCTCGCATTCACAGGCGGTGGTGATGGCGTGTTCGCGCAAGCGATCGCCGAGGGCAAAGCGGACATCGTCGAAGCGGCGCTGCAACGCCTCGCCTTGGTCTTCGACAAGCGCCTCTATGTCGAACTGCACCGGCACGGCGAGGTCATCGAAGCGGAGACAGAAGGGCCGCTGATCGACATCGCCTACCGGTTTGGCCTGCCGCTGGTGGCGACGAATGACATCCGCTTCGCAGCGCGAAGCGATCACCGCGCCCACGATGCGCTGATGTGCATCGCCGCATCGTCCTATCTGGGCGAGGAGGATCGCCCGCGCGTCACCGCCGATCACTATTTCAAGAGCGCCGAGGAAATGCGGGCGCTGTTCTCCGATCTCCCGGAGGCGATCGACAACACCGCTGAAGTCGCGCGCCGCTGCGCGTTTCGGGTGCAGAAGCGCAAGCCGATCCTGCCGCGCTTCGACACCAAAGCTGGCCGCGACGAAGCGGCGGAACTGAAAGCGCAAGCGGAAGCAGGCCTGAAGGTGCGCCTCAAAGCGCTTGGTGGACGCCTTGCCGCGCCCGAGGAGGAATACTGGAAGCGGCTCGAATTCGAGCTTGGCGTCATCACGCAGATGCAGTTTCCGGGCTACTTTCTCATCGTCTCGGACTTCATCAAATGGGCCAAGACGCACGACATCCCGGTTGGACCGGGGCGCGGGTCGGGCGCGGGCTCGCTGGTCGCCTGGTCGCTGACCATCACCGACCTCGACCCACTGCGCTGGGGCCTGCTGTTCGAGCGCTTCCTCAATCCAGAACGCGTGTCGATGCCGGACTTCGACATCGACTTCTGCCAAGAGCGGCGCGGCGAGGTCATCGAGTACGTCAAGCACAAGTACGGCGAGGACCGCGTCGCGCACATTATCACGTTCGGCACGCTGCAGGCGCGGGCCGTGGTGCGAGACGTCGGCCGCGTCATGCAGCTGCCGTTCGGCCAGGTCGACAAGCTGGCCAAGCTCATTCCGGCCAATCCCGCTAATCCGGTTACGTTGAAAGATGCGCTCGATCTTGAACCTAAGCTGAAGGAAGCGCGCCGCAACGAAGCGGAGGTGCGCGAACTGATCGATACGGCGCTACAACTCGAAGGGCTGTACCGCAACGCCTCGACCCACGCCGCCGGCGTGGTCATCGGCGACCGGCCGTTGATGGAGCTGGTCGCGCTCTACCGCGATCCGCGCGCGCACCTGCCGGCGACCCAGTTCAACATGAAATGGGTCGAGGCGGCGGGGCTGGTGAAGTTCGACTTCCTTGGCCTCAAGACCCTCACAGTGATCGACCGCGCCGTGAAGTTTCTGCGCGGCCGCGGCATCGAAGTCGATCTCAACGCCTCCGGGTACGACGACCCGAAGGTCTACGAGCTGCTGCAATCGGGCCTCACCTTCGGCGTGTTCCAGCTCGAAGGCCAGGGCATGCGCGACACGCTGCGCAAGGTGAAGCCGACCTGCCTTGAAGACGTCATCGCGCTGATCTCGCTCTATCGTCCAGGCCCGATGAAGAACATCGACCGCTTCGCCAACGTGAAGCATGGCCGCGAAGATCCGGACTATCTGCACCCAACGTTGCAGCCAATCCTGGAAGAAACCTACGGCGTCATCGTCTATCAGGAACAGGTGATGCAGATCGCGCAGGTGTTGTCGGGCTATTCGCTCGGCGAAGCCGATTTGCTCCGCCGCGCGATGGGCAAGAAGCAGCCGGCGGAAATGGCCAAGCAAAAATCGCGCTTCATCGAAGGCGCGAAGGAGCGCGGCGTAAACGAGAACCTCGCCTCGCATATCTTCGACCTCGTCGAAGAGTTCGCCGGTTACGGCTTCAACAAGTCGCACGCCGCCGCTTACGCGGTGGTTGCGTATCAGACCGCCTATCTGAAGGCGCATTACCCGGTCGATTTCATCGCCGCATCGATGAGCCTCGATATCTCCAACTCCGAAAAGCTCGCGAGCTTCCACCAGGATGCGCGCCGGGTTGGCGTTCAGGTGCTGGCGCCGGACGTGAACCGCTCGGAGGCGGATTTCTCGGTGGAGAAGACGGAAGACGGCGTCGCGGTGCGTTATGCGCTAGGTGCAGTGCGCAATGTCGGCGTCACGGCAATGGAGAGCGTGGTGGCCGAGCGCAAGGCGCGTGGGCCATTCAAAGCGCTCTACGATTTCGCCGAGCGCATGGACCCGAAGGCGGTCAACCGCCGCCAGCTGGAAAATCTGGCCAAGTCCGGCGCGTTCGACGCGCTCGAACCTGATCGCGCGCATGCCTTCGCGGCGGCGGAAGTCATCGCCGCGTATGCGCAGCGTGTGGCGGCTGAGCGCGCCAGCGCGCAGGCAAGCTTGTTCGGCGCCGACGAGCCAAGCGCGCGGCCGGTGTTCCCCAAGGCGCCCGCGTGGTCAGCGCAGGATCGGCTCGACGCAGAGCGCGACAGCGCCGGCTTCTATTTGAGCGGCCACCCGCTCTCGGAATTCTTCGCCGAGAACGATCGCTATGCGAGTTACGCCGACATCCTGGAAGAAGGCGAGACCGAACCGCGCGCGTATCTGATGGCGGGGGTCGTGCGGCGAATTCAGTTCCGCACCGGCAGCAGCGGAGACATGCTCGGCTTCGTTTCGATGTCCGATCCGACCGGTGATTTCGAGCCGATGATCCTGCCGGAGAATGTGCCGGCTGCGCGTGACATCTTGCAGGTCGGCAAGGCCTATGTCGTACGCGTGCGCGTGCGCTGGAACGAAGGGGACGTGCGCTTCTACGGCAATTCGTTCGAGTTGGTGGAGGCCGCCGAAGCGCGTACCGCCGAGGATTTGCGCATTGTCCTCAAGGAAGGCGCCCCTATCGACCTGTTGGCGCAAACTATCGCCGCCCTGCCGAAAGCAGCGGTTGGGGAAGCGCGTCCATTGCGGCTCGTGCTGCGGTTGCGGGATGGCCGCGAGATCGAGCTTGCGGCCAAGACCATGGTGCCTGCTGGGCCTGCCGCACGGGCCGCCCTGAAGGCTGCGCGCGGGGTTGAACGGGTGATCTGACCGCTTTCGTCGCAAATTCTCGCGGGAAGGGCGCACGGGCTTGGCGCCCAGGCGCGAAACGCTTCAGATGCGCCACAGTTCATAAGGGAGGGGCGCTTGCGATTGAAGCCTTTGATGGCTCTGGCCGCCAGCATGGGATTGGCGGCCTGCGCGACGACGCAGAGCCACACTGACAATACTGCAGAGACAACGCCGTACGCTTCGACGTACCAGCCCGCGGCATCCTCGCCGACGTTGATCCGCGGTGCGACGGTCCTTGATGGCGACGGGCACGAACTGGCGAACGCCGACGTGCTGATGCGCGATGGGCGCATCGAGGCAGTCGGCCAGAACTTGGCGGCAGGCGATGGCGTCGAGGTGATCGACGGCGCAGGCCGTTTCGTGACGCCCGGCATCATCGATCCGCACTCGCACCTGGGCGTCTATCCCTCGCCCAGCATCAACGCGACCGAAGACGGCAATGAGATGACGCAGCCGAACACGGCGGAAGTCTGGGCCGAACATTCGGTCTGGCCGCAGGACCCGGGTTTCTATCGCGCCGTCGCCGGCGGTGTGACGACGCTGCACATCCTGCCGGGCTCCGGCAATTTGTTCGGCGGTCGCGGCGTGACGCTGCGTCCAGTGCTGGGCGCGCGCACGGTGCAGGAAATGAAATTTCCCGGCGCGCCGCAGAGCCTGAAAATGGCCTGCGGCGAGAATCCGTCCCGCGTCTACGGCGAACGCAACTCATCGCCCGCCACGGGCATGGGCAATATGGCCGGCTATCGCCAGGCCTTCGCCGATGCGCGCCGTTACGCGGACCGCCAGCGCGCGGCGCAAGAGGGGCACGGCGATCCACCCGATCGCGATCTCGAAATGGAGACGCTCGCCGGTGTGCTGAACGGCGACATCATCCTGCAATGGCACTGCTACCGCGCCGACGAGATGGCGAATGCGATCGAAGTCAGCCACGAGTTTGGCTTCCACATCGCCGCGTTCCATCACGCGGTGGAGGCCTACAAGATCCCGGACCTGCTCGCGCGCGAGGACATTTGCGCGGCGATGTGGGCGGATTGGTGGGGCTTCAAACTGGAAGCCTATGACGGCATCCGGGAGAACATCGCCTTCGTCGATGCGGGCGGCGCGTGTGCGATGGTGCATTCCGACAGCGAGGTCGGCGTTCAGCGACTGAACCAGGAAGCGGCCAAGGCGATGGCGGATGGCCGCCGCGCGGGCCTCGACATCAGCCGCGCGCAGGCATGGACCTGGCTCTCGCGCAATCCAGCGCGCGCGCTGCACATCGACGACGAAACCGGCACGCTGACGCCAGGGCGGCGCGCCGATGTCGTCGTCTGGTCGGCTGACCCGCTGACGACCTACGCCGCCGCCGAGCGCGTTTATATGGATGGCGCGCTTGTGTATCGCCGGGGCGATCCGCGCGATCCGCCGTCCGATTTTGAACTCGGCCAAACCTATCGGGAGCGCGGCCAATGAGAATCCTAGCAGCTCTCCTTGTCGCCTTGTCGCTGGCTGCGCCGGCGGCGGCTGAAACGGTGTTGGTCCGCGACGGACGCGTCGTCACCAACGGCGCGGCCGGGATCATCCAGAATGGCGATGTGTTGATCGTCGACGGACGCATTTCGGCGGTGGGCGAAAACATCGCCGCGCCGCGCGGTGCGCGCGTGATCGAGGCGCATGGCGCTTACGTGACGCCGGGCGCGTTCGCGGCGATGAGTGAAGTCGGCCTGTCGGAGATATCCGGTTCGGGCGCGCCGAACGACGCCGACCTCGAAGGCGATCTGGTCGCTGCAGCGGCCGATACGGGCCGCGCCTTCAATCCGCAGGTGACGGCAGTGGCCGTGACACGCATGGAGGGGGTGACCCGCGCCGCCATTGCGCCGTCCGAGACGGCGAGCCTGTTCGGCGGACGAGGCGCGCTGGTGTCGCTCGGCGGCAGAGCGGATTCCGTGTTCCGTTCCGACGCGTTCATGGTGGTCGAACTTGGTGAGACCGGCGCTACGCGGACGGGCAGCTCACGCGCCGCGGTGTGGCCGGTGTTCGAAGCCGCACTGCGCGATGCGCGCGAGTACCCGAATCGCTATCGCAGCGGACAGGGTGGGGCGGTGCTCAACGAGATCGATGCGGCAGCGCTGCAGCCATTCGCGCGCGGCCAGGGCCTCTTCCTCGTTCACGTCGAAAGCGCAGCAGACATTCGCCGCATCATCGGCTTCAAGCGTGACAATCCAAGCCTGCGCTTCGTCATCCATGGCGGCGCCGAGGCATGGCAGGTGGCGGATGAACTGGCGCGCGCCAACATCCCAGTCATTCTCGATCCGTTGTCGGACCTTCCCGATCGCTTCGAACGGCTCTCTGCGCGCCTCGACAACGCCGCGCTATTGCAGCGGGCCGGCGTGCGCATCGCCATCGCGCCGCAGCCGGGAAGCGTCGATGCGCACCAAGCGCGCTTGGCGCTGCAACTGGCGGGCAACGCAGTCACTAACGGTTTGCCGTGGGACGCGGCGTTCGCGGCTGTCAGCCGCGGACCTGCGGAAATCTTCGGCGTCGGCGACCAACTCGGTCGGCTTGAGCGCAGCTATCGCGCCGATGTGGTGATCTGGGACGGCGATCCGCTCGAGGTGACGGCCGCGCCAACGGCGGTGTTCATCGACGGTGTCGAACAGCCGCTCGTCTCGCGCCAAACCCGCCTGCGTGACCGCTACAATCCGAGCCGCCGGCAAGCGCGCTGAAGAACAGGGGGCGGGAGCTCAGCGCTTCCGCCCCGCCATCAAGTAGTTGACGTCGATATCGCTCGACAGCGCCCAGCCTTCGCCGAGCGGTTGATAGGCGATGCCAGCTGGCGCTTCCCAATGGATCTCAGGCGCGCCCGCGCGGATTTCGTCGGGCGTCACCAGTTTGTCGTACTCGTGCGCGCCCTCCGGCGACCATTTCAGGATCCGCTCGGCGCCGACGATGGCGAGGGCGCGGGCCTTGGGGGTTCGGTTGATGGTGGACAGCACCAGCAAACCGCCCGGCCGGACAAGCGCACTGGCAGCGTGCAGGAAAGCCTTCACGTCGGCGACGTGCTCGATGATTTCGAGCGCGGTCACGAGATCGAACTGGGCGCCTTCTTGGACCAGCGCTTCGGCTGTCATGCACTTGTAATCGATCGTCAGCCCGCTTTGCTCCGCATAGACGCGCGCCGCCCCGATGGCCTCTGGCGAGGCATCGACGGCGGTGACGGCGCCGCCCATCCGTGAAAGTGGGGCGGAGACCAGCCCGCCGCCGCAACCCAGGTCGAGCACCTTGAGCCCCTCCAGCGGTTTGCGCGCGGGCGTTGCGAATTGCCGTTGCGCGAGGTCGCGGATGAACTGGAGGCGCACCGGATTGAGCCGGTGCAGGGCGCCGAACGGCCCCTTTGGGTTCCACCATTCAGCGGCCAGGGCGCTGAATTTGGCGATTTCGGCGTGGTCGATGGTCGGGTTCGGCATGGCCTCGGAACGGCGTCAAAATGAGCTAGCGGGGCACTGTATCGCGTTGCAGCAGAGCATGCTAAGCGCGGCTTCATGTCCCGTCTGGTGATGAAATTCGGCGGCACGTCGGTAGGCGACGTGGACCGCATCGCCCGCGTAGCGCGCATTGTGGCGGCTGAGCGCAAACCGGGGCGCGGCTTAGCCGTGGTGGTCTCAGCCATGTCCGGCGAAACCGACCGCCTCGTCAAACTGGCCCGCGCGGCCGGCGGCGAAGGCGAGAACGGCGCGCCCGTCGCGGGCCCGCACTTCGATGATGAGTACGACGTCGTCGTCTCGACCGGCGAGCAGGTCACGACCGGCTTGCTCGCGCTGGCGCTGCGCCGGCTCGGCGTGCCTGCGCGCTCCTGGCAGAATTGGCAGATCCCGGTCCGCACGGACGCCGCCCACGCCAAAGCGCGCATCGGCGAGATCAAAGAGGACGATATCGGTGCCTCGATCGATTCCGGTGTGGTCGCGGTTGTTCCCGGCTTTCAGGGTGTCACCGAAGGCAGCCGCATCACCACCCTGGGACGCGGCGGTTCGGATACATCGGCGGTTGCGCTCGCGGCGGCGCTGAATGCGGAGCGTTGCGACATCTACACTGATGTTGACGGCGTCTACACGACCGATCCGCGCATCGTCGCCAAGGCGCAGCGGCTGGAGAAAATCTCGTACGAAGAAATGCTGGAGATGGCCTCGCTCGGCGCCAAGGTGCTGCAGACCCGTTCAGTCGAGCTTGCGTTCGCCAAGCGCGTGCCCGTGCGCGTGCTCTCCAGTTTCGTTGAACCCGGCGCGCCCAATCCCGGCACGCTCGTTTGTCCCGAGGATGAGATCGTGGAAAAGCAAGTCGTTTCAGGCGTCGCCTATTCGCGTGACGAGGCGAAGGTGACGCTGCTTGGCGTCGAGGATCATCCGGGCGTCGCGGCCGACATTTTCGGCCGCCTTGCGGATGCCGGCATCAATGTCGACATGATCGTCCAGAGCGAAGCACGCCAGGAAGGGCGCCAGAACATTCTCTTCACCTGCCCCGACCGCGACGCTCAGCGTGCGGCTTCGGTCATCGAAGCGGCGCGCGGAACGATTGGCGTGGAGGAAATCCATATCCGCCGCGATGTGGCCAAAGTCTCGGTGATAGGCATCGGCATGAAGAGCCAGGTGGGTGTGGCGCGTACGATGTTCGCCGCGCTTGCGCAAAAAGGCATCAATATCGAGGCTATCGCCACTTCCGAGATCAAAATCTCGGTTCTGATCGATGCGGCTTATACCGAACTTGCGGTTCGCGCGTTGCACACCGCTTATGGATTGGACGCCGCCTAGAGCGGCAAGGGGAGGATGTGCGGGACGCGATGGCAGGTCCGGCGAACATCGGCGGCTCCCGTATCCTGCTGCGCAAGTTGCGGGAGATCATGGAAGCCGGCGGGGAGGCGCAGCAGCGCCTGGACCGGCTCGTCACCATGGTCGCTTCGACGATGGTCGCGGACGTCTGCTCGATCTATCTGACCCGCGGCGCCTTCCACGAACTTTTCGCGACACAGGGCCTCAAGCCCGAAGCCGTGCACCGCACGCGGCTGCGCAAGGGCGAGGGTCTGGTCGGCCTGGTGGCCGAAACCGCCCAGCCGCTCAATATCGCCGACGCGCCGCACCACGAGCGCTTCTCCTATCGGCCAGAGACTGGCGAAGACCCGTACAATTCGTTCCTTGGCGTGCCGATCGTGCGCTCCGAGCGCACCTTCGGCGTTCTCGTCGTGCAGAACCGCGTAGCGCGCGTTTACGGCGAAGACGAAGTCGAAGCGCTGCAGACCATCGCCATGGTGCTGGCGGAAATGGTCGCCTCCGGCGCGTTTGGCGATCTCTCAGGCCTCGCCGACGTCGAAGCGCGTCCGAGCCGGCCGGAGCTGATTGTCGGGCGTTCCTTCTCCGACGGCCTCGCCATCGGCACCGCCGTGCTGCACGAACCGCACGCGCCGCTCGGGCGTGTCATCGCCGACGATCCCGTGCGCGAAGAGCAGCGGTTGGATGCAGCGCTTGAGCAGGTCCGTGGTTCGCTCAAGGAAATGATCGAGGGCGATCCGGGCAGGCTTTCCGGCGTTTCCCGCGAAGTGCTTGAGACCTTCCTGATGCTCGCGCTCGATCCGAGCTGGGAGGTGCGCCTTAAGCACGGGGTGCGGGCCGGTCTCTCCGCTGACGCCGCCGTCGAGCGCGTGCGCGGCGAACACCGCGCCAAACTCAACGCGGCGCGCGATCAATACCTGCGCGAGCGCCTGCACGACCTGGAAGACCTCGACAATCGGCTGCTGCGATCGCTGGCTGGCGTCGACGCCAACTCCGCCGGAGCGATGCCAGCCGACGCGATCCTGATCGCGCGCGAATTGGGGCCCGCAGAGCTGCTGGACTATGGCGCCGAGCGCCTGAGGGGCGTCGCGTTGGAAGAGGGCGCTGCGACAGCGCACGCGGCGATCGTGGCCAGGGCGCTTGGGCTGCCGCTTGTGGGGCTGCTGCCCGGCCTGCTCTCCCGCGTGGAAGCGGGCGACAGCATCGTGCTGGACGGCGAGCGCGGCGAGGTGCGCCTTCGGCCTGAGGAGCAGGTCTTATCCACCTATCGCCAGCGCCTGTCGCTGCGGTCGGCGCGCGATGCGGAATTCGCAAAGCTCCGCGATCAGCCTGCCATCACCCGCGACGGCCAGCGCGTGGCGTTGCTGCTGAACGCGGGCCTGGCGCTGGACGTGCATCACTTGGCCGACGCGGGCGCAGAAGGCATTGGCCTCTTCCGCACCGAATTCCAGTTCATGGTCTCCGAGACGTTGCCGCGTTTGCAGAGCCAGACGCTGCTTTATCGCGACGTGCTGGAGACGGCGGGCGACATGCCGGTCACGTTCCGCACCTTGGACCTCGGCGGCGACAAGGTGCTGCCCTACGTCACGGCTGAGCGTGAAGAGAACCCGGCGCTGGGCTGGCGCGCCGTCCGCATCGGTCTGGATCGGCCCGCGCTGCTTCGTTACCAGCTCCGCGCCCTGATCAGCGCAGCCTCGGGGCGGTGGCTGCGGGTGATGTTCCCTTTGGTCACCACCTGCGCCGAGTTCGACGCCGCGCGCGCGCTGGTCGATCGCGAACTCGAATGGGCGCGCACGCATGCCCGGGCGGTCCCGGCGAAGGTGGAAGTCGGCGTCATGGTCGAGGCGCCCGCGCTGGCCTGGGCGATCCCCGATCTGGCCGGGCGCGCCGACTTCATCTCGATCGGCACCAACGACTTGATGCAGTATTTCTTCGCCGCCGATCGCGGCAATCCACGCGTGTGGGATCGCTACGACATTCTCAGCCCCTCGGCGTTGCGCTTCTTGTTGCGCATCCGTGAGGACGCCGACGCGGCGAACATTCCGGTATCCATCTGCGGCGAGGCGGCTGGGCGTCCACTGGAAGCGCTGGCGTTCACTGCGCTGGGCTTCCGGAGGCTGTCGATGCCCGCCTCGGGCGTCGGCCCGGTAAAGCGCCTGATTCTCTCGCTCGACGCCCAAGAAGCGGCGCAGGCCGTGCGCGGCATGCTCACCGCGCAAACGGAAACGATCCGCGCCGAACTCACACATTTCGCCAACGAACGCGGCTATTTGCTGTAACGCGCGGCGACCGCGCGTTGAGTGATGGTCGATTCGCGGTTAAGCTTGTTTCGTGGCTTAAAATTTGCCTTTTCACCCGTATGGTCTCTGAGGAGGGACCAGCGAAAGATGCTGCAACCAACGCCTGCCGAGCCCCCGGTCGAACCGCAAGCTGACGCCGCTCCGGCGCAGCAAACGCTCGCGCAGGGCCGCCAGATCACGTTGGATGAATCCTGGCGCGCGGGGCGCAAATTGTCCGAAGCGCGCCGTCAGCTGGGCCTCAGCATCGATGAGGTGGCGGAGCGTATCCGCATTCGCCGCGAATTTCTCGAAGCGCTCGAGGAAATGAACCCGAAGCTGCTGCCCGGGAAGGCCTACACGCTGGCCTTCCTGCGCTCCTACGCGCGTGAACTGGGGTTGCAGCCGGAAGAGATCGTCAAGCAGTTTCAAAGCGAAGTCGCGCTGACCCGCGAGGAAGCGCAGAAACAGATTCGCAACCCGGCCTCGCGCCCGCACCCAGAGCGGCCTTGGTTGGCGGCGGCGGCGCTCGTGGTGCTTGCGGCCAGCTTCGTCGGCTGGCGAGCCCTCAACCAGCAGCACGAGAGCGGTCAGGCGGCTGATGTCGGCTCGACGGCTGCCGCGCCCGCCATCCCGGCGGCGGCAGCGGCCGATGAAAGCGAACAGCGCGTTGTCGAGATACGAGCCCTGTCCGAAGCTTGGCTGGAGACGCGTGGCCCTGACGGCACCGTGTTTCTTTCCCGCACGCTTCAGCCGGGGGATGTTTACCGTCCCGATCCGAGCCCAGGCTGGACCTTGCACGCCCGCGACGGCGGCGCCTTCGAGCTCTACGTGAACGGCCAGCCAGCGGGCCTGCTCGGTGCGGCAGGGATGCCGGTGCTCGGCCGGCAGATCGACGAAATCCAACCCCAGGCGCAGGCAAACCTCAGCCCGCCACGCTCCTGACGCCGCAGAGGGCTGTTAGCCGCCAGCCGGAGGGGCTATCTCGGGGCGGAAAGGGTCAGCTCAGATGGACGGCGCAGCCGGCGATCTTCACCACGTCCGCCCCTGGCGGCGGATCGAGCGCAGGCGCTCGCGAAAGATCCGCGTCGGCGCTGTCGAAGTCGGCGGCGACGCGCCGATTTCCGTTCAGTCGATGACCAACACCGTCACCGCCGACGCGGCGGCGACGATCGGGCAAATCCGCCAGTTGGAAGAGGCCGGCGCCGACATTGTCCGCGTGTCGTGCCCCGACGAGGAAAGCACGGCCGCATTCGCCAAGATCGTGCGCGCGGCGAAGGTCCCGCTCGTTGCCGACATTCACTTCCACTACAAGCGCGCGCTTGAAGCGGCGGCGGCGGGAGCGGCTTGCCTGCGCATCAATCCGGGCAATATAGGCAACGCCCAGCGCGTGAAGGAGGTGGTCCAAGCGGCGAAGGATCACGGCTGTTCGATCCGCATCGGCGTCAACGCTGGCTCGCTCGAACAGCACCTCTTGGAGAAGTATGGCGAACCGTGCCCAGAGGCGATGGTGGAGAGCGCGCTCTTCCACGCCGCGCTGCTCGAAGAGCACGATTTCCGCGACTACAAGATCAGCGTCAAAGCTTCGGATGTTTTCCTCACCGTCGCCGCCTATCAGGCGCTCGCGGAAGCGACTGATGCGCCGCTGCACCTTGGCGTGACCGAGGCCGGCGCGTTGCGCGCTGGCACGATCAAGTCCTCCGTCGCGATGGGTTCGCTGCTGTGGGCTGGCATTGGCGACACCATTCGCGTTTCTCTGGCCGCCGATCCGGTCGAAGAGATCAAGGTTGGCCACGACCTTCTGAAATCGCTTGGCCTGCGCCAGCGCGGGGTGACAATCATCGCCTGTCCGTCCTGCGCGCGGCAGGGTTTCAACGTGATCCAGACGGTCGAAGAATTAGAGCGCCGCGTCGCGCACATCGCTGAACCGATTACGCTTTCGATCATTGGTTGCGTCGTCAACGGCCCCGGCGAGGCGCTGATGACGGACCTCGGTTTCACCGGCGGTGGCAAGGGTGCGGGCATGGTCTATGTCGCCGGCAAGGCCGATCATAAGGTCGACAATGGCGCCATGATCGACCATATCGTTGACTTGGTCGAAGAACGGGCGCGCGTGCTGCGCGAAGAGCGCCAGCAGGCGAAGGGCTGAAAATGCTGCAGAAGCACCTGCAGGACACCTACGAATACCTGTTCGACGCAGCCCACCGGGCGCTGCGCGAAGGCGGATCGTTTGCCCCGTTTGGCGCTGGCATCCGCAAGACCGGCGAGCAGATCCACACCAATGTCGATCTGCCGATCGAACAATCCTCGCCCTCCGACCACATCAGCGGCTTGATCGCTGGTTTCCGCGCCGATGAAGCGGAGCATGGATTGATCGCGGCAGGGCTGGTCTTCGACGGCCGCGCCTCGACCGACAACGCCTTTGCGTTGTGCTTCCATGTCGAGGGCGCAAACGGCCGCGCTGTGGAAGTGATCGTGCCGTACAAGCGGCTGATCACCGAGATCGCTTTCGACGATCCCCAGGTCACGGAAGTGCAGCCCGAGATCTTCACCGAAGTGATGTAGCGAGTACGGGCGATGTCTGATCTGGCGCGCCTGGAGCGGCGCCTTGCGCAAGCTATTGAACGTTACGAACGTATTGAAGCGCGTCTCGCCGCGGCCACCGACGGCGGCGAAATCGTGCGCCTTGGCCAAGAGCACGCCGAGCTAAAACCGCTGGCGGATGCGGTGGCCGCGCTGAACGCCAAGCGCGCCGAGATCGCGAGCCTGGACTCCATGTTGCGCGATGCGGGGGGCGACAAGGAACTGGCGGCGCTCGCGGAAGACGAATTGAAAACGGCGCGCGATGACTTGCCGGCTCTGGAGCGGCAGGCGCTGCTGCTGCTTGCGCCCAAAGACAAAGACGAGAACGCCTCCGCCATTCTCGAAGTGCGCGCCGGAACAGGCGGCGAGGAAGCGGCGCTGTTCGCCGGCGATCTGCTGCGCATGTACCAGCGCTACGCCAACCGGCGCGGCTGGCGCTTTGAACTGGAAGACGTGTCCGAAACGGGCATTGGCGGGGTGAAGGAAGCGGTCGCGAGCGTGAGCGGCAAGGGCGTGTTCGGCCGCCTCAAATTCGAGAGCGGCGTGCATCGCGTTCAGCGCGTGCCCGAGACGGAAGCGGGCGGGCGCATCCACACCTCGGCGGCGACGGTCGCGGTGCTGCCCCAGCCAGAGGGCGATGTTGATGTCGTCATCGACGACAAGGACATCCGCATCGATACCATGCGCGCCTCGGGCGCGGGCGGTCAGCACGTCAACAAGACTGACAGCGCCGTGCGCATCACGCACCTTCCCACGGGGATCATCGTCGTCAGCCAGCTGAAGTCGCAGCACCAGAACCGGGTGCAGGCGATGAACGTGCTGAAAGCCAAGCTCTACGACCTGGAACGCGAAAAGCGAGATGCCGCGCGTGCGGCCGAGCGCAAGGGCCAGATCGGGTCGGGCGACCGCAGCGAGCGCATCCGCACCTACAATTTTCCGCAGGGCCGGGTGACCGACCACCGCATCAACCTCACCGTCTACAATTTGCCGGAAGTGATCGACGGTTCGGGCCTTGATCCGATCCTCGATGCGTTGGCGGCTGAAGAGCAGGCGCGCAAGCTGGCGGCTCTCGAAGAGGAATAAGCCTCTCGTGCTCAGCGCACGAAGACGAGGCTTTCGCGATGGATCAGCATTTCGAAATTACGTGGGAACACGGCCTTTTGCAGCGTCCCGCTGGAATGCTGGCCGGGCAGCATCCAATCATGCGGCTCAACGATCAGGGCCGTCGTCTCGTCGAGCCAAGCGAGGTTCTCGGAGAAGAGGTCCTTTTCGAAGCCTTCGATATCGACCTTGACCAGAAGCAGCTCGGCGTCCGGTCCCGCTTCGCGCTTCAGGTCGCCCACGCTGTAAACTTTGACGCTGCCCTCGTCTGACCGCTCGGTGCGGATGCCGAAGCTCTGCCCGTCGCCGCTGACGACATCGACGCGCCCGGAGGATGCGCCGATTGCGCCCTCCACCAGCTTCACGGCCGGATAGGCGGCGATGTTGCGGCGCGCGATCGCCACGTTGGCGGCGTCTGGCTCGATGGCGACGATCGCGGCCTTCGGGAAGTGTTTCGCGAACCAGACCGACGCACAGCCGATATTGGCGCCGGCGTCGATGATCACCGGCGTGCGCCCGTTCGCGATCAGCGCGTTGTAGCGCTGCTCGATGCGCGCCTGCTGCGGCAGCTTGCTGAGGTCGTATTCACGCCGTGCGAAGACCTGGCGCAGCACCGCCGCGTCGCTGTCGCCATAGCGCACCGCGAAGGGGCCGAAGCCCGGCACATTGATGCTCGCAACGCGCTGGCCAAAGAGAGACGCGATGTGCCGCGCGGGGTAGCCGAAGCCCAGCGCGCCCACGTGCTTCAAGTCCTTGAAGAACAGTCTGATCTGCTTCCACAAGTGCGGGGCCGCTCCGAAACCTATCCGGGTCCGACAAACGCCATCGTTGCGCAAACCGCAAGCCGCGCCGGATAAAAGCTCCACGCGCAAGCGCAGGATTGGTTTGCGGGCACGAACTGAAACGCCCTCCTATATCCGTGCTAGACGCCTCTCATGGACCACACACTCGTCTCGCTCTGGACCGACATCCGCCGCCGCCTGGAGGCGGCTGGCGTCGATTCTCCCGTCTTGGATGCGCGGCTTCTGATCGAGGCCGGGGCAGGGGTTTCGCGGCTGGAGATCGTCACCGATCCGCGTCGGCCGCTGAGCGATGCGCAGGTGGCGGCTGTCGACGCATTGGCGGCGCGGCGCGAGGCGCGTGAGCCGATCGGCCACATCCTCGGTAAGAAGGCGTTCTGGACCTTCGATCTGGCCGTCAGCCGCGATGTGCTGACGCCGCGGCCGGAGACGGAACTCGTCGTCGAAGCGGGCTTGGCGCTGCTGCCGAAGGGCGAGGCGCGCAGGGTGCTCGATCTGGGCGTCGGTTCGGGAGCGATTTTGTTCGCGCTCCTCTCAGAGCGCCCTGAAACTAGCGGCGTCGGCATCGATCGGAGCGCCGAGGCGCTTGCGGTAGCGCGGGCCAACGCCGAGCGGCTTGGCCTGCACCATCGCGCCGACCTCCGGCCCGGCGACTGGTTGGCTGAGATTGGCGAGAGGTTCGACCTTATCGTCTCAAACCCGCCCTACATCGTTTCCGCGGAAATCGACGCGCTTGAGCCGGAAGTCGCGCGTTTTGAGCCCCTGCTGGCGCTGGACGGCGGCGCCGACGGGCTCGACGCCTATCGCGCGATTTTCGCCGGCCTCGACCGCGCGCTGGCGCCTGGCGGGGCCTTCATCTTCGAGGTAGGCCGCGGCCAGGCCGAGCCAGTGCAAGCACTGGCCGCGGCGCATGGTTTCACCGCCGATGCTCCCTTGACGGACCTCGCCGGCATCGCGCGGGTGGTCCGGGGGCGTCGTGCGGCATGAGCGTCGCGCGCTGAAAAACACCTTGGAAGTCCGGCCCCGAAGCATTACTTTCGGTGCTGGAATCGCTGCCAGATGGGTTCAAGGGGCTGAACCGGCAGTGCGGCCAGAGGCGGTAAAGGCTCATCGAGCCGCCGCAGCTTCCTCAGCAAAGAGGTCAGGATACCGAGAACGCGGCGTTGAAGCGCCGGCTGCTGCAAGAGCCAACCTCAACGGGCTTCTGGCGGCTTTGAAAACGAGGGACAGATAGCGGCCTGACGCTTCTGCCAGCCTCACGGAACCCAAGTATGCACGGTGGACACTCAATGAAGCGTCAGCGGGGCCGCGGTCGGAAGCCGGGCGGCGGACATCACCATCATGGCGGCGGCAACAACCAGAACCCCAACCGGGCGATGGAGAGCAACGGCCCCGAAGGCGGCAAGGTGCGCGGCCCGGCGGCAGTGATCTACGAACGCTACCAGCAGCTCGCTCGTGACGCGGCCAGTTCAGGCGACCGCGTGCTCAGCGAAAACTACATGCAGCACGCCGACCATTATTTCCGGCTGGTGCGTTCGATGCAGCCAGCTGCACCGCCCCCGCAACCGCAGCAGGACCGCTTCGGCGGTGAGGGCGAGTTCGAGGGTGACGAGGAAGGTGTCGAGGCAGAGGGCGCTGAAGAGGGCGAGACAGCCGCCAGCGCCGATGGCGACCAGCCCGAAGCCGAATTTCCGCAAAATCAGCAACAGCCGCAATTCGAGCGCGATGGCGATCAGCGCCGCCGCCGCGGTCGCCGCAATCGTTTCCGCCCGGGTGGCGGCGAGGGCGAAGGCGGCGAGGTGCGGGGCGAAGGCGAGGGGGATCGCGAGCCGCGTGAACAGCGCGAGCCGCGGGAAATGCGCGACGAACGCCGCCGCGAGCGCCCGCAACGCGATCGCGCCGAAAACCGCGAGGAATCCGGCCCGGAAGGCTTTTCTAGCGGCCCTCGGCCAGCGTTTCTGCGTTCAGACTAGCGCTTGACGTTCGGCGGACGCGGCGGGCCGGCAAGGCGCCGCTCGAGGTAGGTCCGTGCGTGTTTTTCGACATCGGCGAGGTGATCTTCGCCCGGGTCGCGGCCGCGGAAGAAGTGGTCGGCGCCCTCGATCGGCGCGCTGTCGACTTTGATGTTCTTCTGGGTGCGGATGCGGCTGATCACCCGCTCCATGTCGGCAGCCGTGGTGACGCTGTCGCGTGTGCCGTAGATGATGATGCCCGACGCCGGGCAGGGCGCCAGGAACGAGAGATCGTAATGGTTGGCTGGCGGGGCGGCGGCGATGAAGCCGTCGATCTCAGGCCGGCGCATCAGCAATTGCAGGCCGATCCAGGCGCCGAAGGAATAGCCCCCGACCCAGCATTGCTCAGCGTTTGGGTTGAGCGCCTGCAGATAATCGAGAGCGGTTGCGGCGTCCGAAAGCTCGCCCATGCCGTTGTCGAAGACACCCTGACTGCGGCCGATGCCGCGGAAGTTGAAGCGCAGCACGCCGAAGCCGTAATCGGCGAACAGCTTATAAAGCTGGACGCTAACGCGGTCCTGCATCGAGCCGCCTGCCCGGGGGTGGCCGTGGAGGATCAGGGCGATCGGAGCGCCCTCCTTGGACGGCTCCTGATATCGTGCTTCGACCCGTCCTGCCGGACCCGGAAAAATCACTTCCGCCATTCACACAATTCCCAGCCATGCGCTTTCGCGCCGCCTATTCTTGACCAAAACACTCGGGTATCTTAGCTCATGCCCCAGAGGTCGGCCCCGCCCGAAGGCGGCGGCTTCTAGCATGATTTTGGGAGCATGCGAGCGCGCGGGAAGGGTCGAGCATGCGATTGACGTCGAAAGGCCGCTACGCGGTCATGGCCATGGCCGATCTGGCGCTTCACGGCGGCGATGAACGCGCGGTGCCTCTGCAGGAGGTGGCGCGCCGGCAGGAGATATCGCTCTCATATTTGGAGCAGCTGTTTGCGCGCATGCGGCGCGCGGGGCTGGTGGCCGGCGTGCGCGGACCGGGAGGCGGCTACCGCCTCGCTCGCGGCTCGCACGCGATTACGGTGGCGGAGATCATCGCCGCCGTGAACGAACCCATCAAAGCCACGCGCTGCGACGAAAGCTCGATGAAGAGTTGCATGGGACGCAATGGCCGCTGCATCGCGCACGGCCTCTGGCGCGAGATGGGCGAGCGCATCCAGGTCTTCTTGGACAGCGTGTCGCTGGCTGACGTGCTTGAGCAGCGTTTCGATGGCGGCGCACGCGTGGCCGCGGAATAGGATTGATGACGAAGACGCCGATCTATTGCGACTACAACGCTGGCGCGCCGATCCGGGCGGAAGCGGCGGTGGCGATGTCGCGCGCGCTCGCGGCGGGTGGCAACCCATCGTCCGTGCATGCGTTTGGGCGGCGCATGCGTGCGATGATCGAAGACGCGCGCGAACGTGTTGCGGGCGCTTTGGATGCGAGCGCCGAGAACGTCGTGTTCACCTCCGGCGCCACCGAGGCTTTGCACCTTGCGATGGCCAGCGCCTCCGCGGCGTCGCTCATCATCTCAGCTGTCGAACACGACGCGATCTACGAGCAGGCGAAGCGTTCGCCCATCGCGGCGGAGTCTGCGCCGGTGCAGGATGGCGGCCTCGTCGACTTGGCGGCGCTGGACGCGGTGCTGCGCAACGCTGCTCAGCCGGCGCTGGTCGCGGTGCAACTGGCCAACAACGAAACCGGTGTGGTCCAACCCATTTCGCGCATCGCGGCGCTCTGCCGCGAACATGGCGCGCTGCTGCTGGTGGACGCCGCGCAAGCCTTCGGCCGTATTCCGGTGAGCATCGCCGATCTCGATGCAACCTATCTGGTCGTCTCGAGTCACAAGCTGGGCGGGCCCCCTGGCGCGGGCGCGCTCGTGCTTGCACCTGGCGCCCCGTTTGCGATCGGCCGCTTCGGCGGCGGACAGGAACGCGGACGGCGCCCGGGCACCGAAAACGGCGCAGCCGTGGTTGGGTTCGGCGTCGCGGTCGAATGGGCGTTGCGTGATCTCGACGCGGAGGCACAGCGCGTGGCCAAGCTGCGCGACCGCTTCGAGGCCGGTTTGCCATCGGATGCGGTTGTCTTCGGCGCTTCGGCGCCGCGGCTGCCGAATACCTCGAACTTCGCTCTGCCGGGGCTTAACGCTGAGACCGCCGTTATCGCGATGGATCTCGAAGGCATTGCGCTGAGCTCCGGCGCCGCGTGCTCATCCGGCAAGGTGCGGGCGAGCCGCGTTCTTGGCGCCATGGCAGTGGCGCCGGAATTGGCGAAGGCCGCGCTGCGCGTAAGCTTCGGCCATGAGTCCAAGCCGTCCGACGTTGACGAAATATTGCATGCTCTGAACAAGATCGCCTCGCGCCGTAAGTTGAAGGATGCAGCGGCATGAGCGCGGTGAAGGAAACCATCGACAGAGCGACGGTCGAGGCCGCGCGCGCGCTGGAGGCGGAAAAGTACAAGCACGGCTTTGTCACCGCCCTTGAGCAAGAATTGGCGCCGCCCGGGCTGAATGCTGACATCGTCCGCTTCATCTCCGCCAAGAAGAACGAGCCGGAATGGATGCTCAACTGGCGGCTTGAAGCGTTCGAGCGCTGGCTGACGATGGAAGAGCCGGCCTGGGCGCTCGTGCACTATCCGCCGATCGATTACCAGGCGGCGCGCTATTACGCAGCGCCCAAGAAGGGCGCGAAGTACAAGAGCATCGAGGACGTCGAGCCGGAGATCATCGAGACCTACAAGAAGCTCGGCATCCCGCTACGCGAGCAGGAAGTGCTGCTCGGCGTTGAGGGCGCGCCAAAGGTAGCGGTCGACGCCGTGTTCGACAGTGTGTCGGTGGTGACGACGTTTAAGGAAGAGCTGGCCAAGGCGGGCGTCATCTTCTGCCCGATCAGCGAGGCGATCCGCGATCATGCCGACTTGGTTCGGCAATATCTCGGCTCGGTCGTGCCTACGAGCGATAATTTCTTCGCCACGCTCAACAGCGCCGTCTTCTCCGACGGCTCATTCGTGTATGTGCCGCCCGGCGTACGCTGCCCGATGGAACTCTCCACTTATTTCCGCATGAACGCGCAGGGCACCGGCCAATTCGAGCGCACGCTGATCATCGCCGACAAGGGCGCTTACGTTTCATATCTTGAAGGCTGCACCGCGCCGATGCGCGATGAAAACCAGCTGCATGCCGCCGTGGTTGAACTGGTCGCGCTCGAAGACGCGGAGATCAAATACTCGACGGTGCAAAACTGGTGGCCCGGCGACGCCGAGGGAAAGGGCGGGGTCTATAACTTCGTGACCAAACGCGGCGACTGCCGCGGCGCCCGCAGCAAGATATCCTGGACCCAGGTCGAAACCGGTTCGGCCATCACCTGGAAGTATCCAAGCTGCGTTCTGCGCGGCGATGACAGCGTCGGCGAGTTCTATTCGATCGCCGTCACCAATGGCCGTCAGCAGGCCGATACCGGCACCAAGATGGTTCATCTGGGCAAGAACACCCGGTCGCGGATCATCTCCAAGGGCATCTCCGCCGGGCGGTCGTCGAATGCCTACCGGGGCCTTGTTTCCGCGCACGCTAAGGCGAAGGGCGCGCGCAATTTCACCCAGTGCGACTCGCTCCTGATCGGCGATCAGTGCGCGGCGCATACCGTGCCTTACGTTGAGACGCGCACACCCGATGCGCAGTTCGAGCACGAGGCGACAACGACGAAGCTCTCGGACGATCAACTCTTTTATCTGCGCTCGCGCGGCATTCCCGAGGAGGAGGCGGTGGGCCTCCTCGTCAACGGGTTCGTGCGCGAAGTGCTGCAGAAGCTGCCGATGGAGTTCGCGGTGGAGGCTCAAAAGCTGCTCGAAGTGAGCCTGGAAGGGAGCGTCGGATGAGGCCTCTTTTGTTTTTGGCGGCTCTAGCTGCTCTCGTTGCGTGCGGGCAGCAACAGCAATCGGGCCCGCCCGAGGCCAGCACGCCGTCCTCCTCCGCCTATCAAGGCGATGCAGCGGACCAATCGGCCGCTGCGGAAATTCAAGAGGTCGATGCCGCCCTGCTTGCAGCGCCGAACGACAGCTTCACCGCGATTGAGCCAAGCGAAGTGGGTGTGTTCGGCGCCCCTACCATCCGCGAGGCGCTGGAGCCGCTGTTTGGGCCGGAGATGACCGAAGGCGCCAACGTGCATCTGACTGTCCGCGAGAACGGCGACACCGCGGTCGCGGACATCGTCCGCTCCGGTCTTGCCGACGATTCTGTCTCAGCGGGTCACGTCCGCATCGAGTTTAGACGCGAGCCTGACGGCTGGTTTCCGACTAACGCCTACCGCCGCACGCAGTGCGCGCGCGGCGCCGAGGCGGGACAATGGACGACAGGAGCGTGTCCGTGAAGGAATACTGGTTCGCGCGCCGCTTCCCGCTGGGCGACCATCGCAACGCGATGGCGCCGGTGCATTGGAAGGGCTGGCTGGTCAGCAGCATCTTCGTGTTGGTATTGATGGTCGCCGGTGTGGCGTTCGCCTATCTCGGCGCGACCGATCAGCTCATGTTTGGCGTCGCCGAGTTCATCCTGGTCGCGTTCATCGCCACCAGCTGGTTTCTGCTGACCTCGCGCGCCAATGGCGACCCGGTGCGCACCGTGGCCGAGTACAAGAAGGACAAGATCGGTGCTTGAGGTAAAGGACCTTCACGTCACCGTGGCCGGCGTCGAGATCATTCGTGGTCTGACGCTCTGCGTGCCCGCTGGCGAGACGCACGCGATCATGGGGCCCAACGGCGCCGGCAAGTCGACGCTGTCTTACGCCTTGAGCGGGCGCGACGGCTACGAAGTCACGGCGGGAAGCGCAACCCTGGGCGGCGCTGACCTACTGACGATGAGCCCCGAAGAACGCGCTGCGGCCGGGCTGTTCCTGTCGTTTCAATATCCGGTGGAGATACCCGGGCTCTCTGCGATAGCCTTCCTGAAAGCCGCGCTGAACGCACAGCGAAAGGCGCGTGGTCTTGAGCCCATGCCTGCGCCGGAATTGCTGAAACTGCTCCGCGCCAAAGCCGCCGCGTTGCAGATCAAGGAAGAGATGCTGAAGCGGCCGCTCAATGTCGGTTTCTCCGGCGGCGAGAAGAAGCGCTTTGAGGCGCTGCAGATGGCCGTGCTTGAGCCGCGCTTCGGCATTCTCGATGAGACCGATTCCGGCCTCGATATCGACGCTTTGCGCATTGTCGCAGACAATGTGAACGCGCTGCGCTCTCCCGAGCGTGGACTGCTTGTCATCACGCACTACCAGCGCCTGCTCGATTACATCAAACCCGACCGCGTCCACGTCATGGTGCGTGGCCGCATCATTGCATCAGGCGGGCCCGACCTTGCGCGCGAACTCGAGCGCGAAGGGTACGACAAATACCTGAAGGCGGCGGCGTGATGCAGGCGGCGGACCTCCCCACACGCCGGACTGAAGCGTGGAAGTATTCCGATCTGCGCGGGGCGCTGGCGGATGCGCCTGTCGTGCTGCGTGATGGCCGCGATGTGATCGAGCGCCTCGCGCCGCAAACAGCCCACCGGGTGATTGAGCCGGGTGCGCAAGGCTATGTGGTCGAACGGCTGGACAAATCCACGCTCGATGCGCGCGCTGCCGATTTCGATGTCGGCACCGGCGCGACGCTGACGCGCGTGGTGATCCAGAGCGGTCAAGGCATTCCGTTGTCGATGGCGCGCGTGCGCCTCGGCGCCGGGGCGCGGTTACGCCAGGTCATTCTCGCTGAGGGCGCGCAGATCGCCCGGATCGAAACGCATGTGTCGGTCGAGGGCGAAGGCGCGCGTGTCGAATTGAACGGAATCTACATGTGCGGCGCGGGCTGCCACGCGGATTTGACGTCCGTGATCGAGCATAAGGCGCCGGGCGGCCAGACGCGGCAATTGATCAAGGGCGTCGCCGCGCGTGGTGGCCGCGGGGTGTTTCAAGGCAAGATTGTCGTCGCCCGCGAAGCGCAAAGGACGGATGCGCGCCAGCATCACCAAGGCATGTTGTTGGAGGAGGGAGCCGAGATCCTGGCCAAGCCTGAGCTGATGATCCATGCCGACGACGTACAGTGCGCGCACGGAAATACGGCCGGTGGGCTGGACGAGCGCGGCCTGTTCTATCTGCGCGCGCGCGGCATTCCTGAGCGCGAGGCCCGGGCGCTGCTGATCGAAGCGTTCCTGCTGGAAGCTCTGCCTGAGGGGCTGCCGCCAGAGATCGATAGCGAGCTGCGCGGCCGCGTATCCGCTTGGCTCGGAGGCGCCGCATGAACGCGCCATCATCCATCAAGCGCCCGTTCGATATCGAGGCGATCCGCGCCGAATTCCCGATCCTGTCGCGCACGGTGCACGGGCGCCCGCTCGTCTATCTCGACAGCGCCGCCAGCGCCCAGAAGCCGGAGCCGGTAATCGAGGCGATGGCGGGGGCCATGCGCGGCGCTTATGCCAATGTGCATCGCGGCCTCCATACCCTCGCAAACGAGACGACCGAGGCCTACGAAGCGGCGCGCACGACTGTGGCCCGTTTCATTAATGCGCCAGCGCCGGAGACAATCGTCTTCACCAAGGGCGGCACCCAGGCGATCAACATCGTCGCCGCTGGGATCGACATTAAAGCCGGCGACGAGATCATTGTCTCGGTGATGGAGCACCACTCCAACATTGTGCCGTGGCATTTCCTGCGCGAGCGCAAGGGCGCGGTTTTGAAATGGCTCGATGTGGATGCCGACGGCGTGTTCACGTTGGAAGCCCTGGATGCGCTGATTGGGCCGCGCACGAAGCTGATCACCCTCACGCACATGTCAAATGTTCTCGGCGCGAAGACACCTGCAGCTGAGGTTGTCCGTTTGGCCCATGCGAAGGGCGTGCGAGTGATGTTCGATGGATGCCAGGCCGTCGTGCATGGCCGCGTCGACGTGCAAGCGATAGGCGCCGATTTCTACGCCTTCACTGGCCACAAGCTCTACGGCCCGACCGGGATCGGCGTGCTCTATGGCCGCGAGGAGGCGCTGGCCTCGCTCGCGCCGTTCGAAGGCGGCGGCGAGATGATCGACGTGGTGGAGCGCGAGCGCGTCACCTACGCCGCACCGCCGCACCGCTTCGAAGCCGGCACGCCGCCGATCATCGAGGCGATCGGTCTCAAGGCGGCGATCGATTGGTTCTCGAGTCTCGACCGCGCAGCGGTGGAAGCGCATGAAGCGGAGCTACGTGACCGGGCGATGCAGGCGCTGCGCGAGCTGAATTGGGTGAAACTGCACGGCCAAGCGCCCGACAAAGGCGCAATTGTCTCGTTCTCCGTCGACGGGGCGCATCCGCACGACATTGCGCAAATCCTGGATCGCCAGGGTGTCGCGGTTCGCGCGGGCCAGCATTGCGCCCAGCCGCTGATGCAGGCGCTGGGCGTCACCGCCACAGCGCGCGCGAGTTTTGCCTGTTACAATCGCCTTGAAGAGGTCGACGCGCTCGTCGACGCTCTGGTCAAGGCGCGCAAATTGCTGAGCTGAAGCTATGGATGGCGCTGCTCCTCCTCCGCAATCGTCGATCCCGCAGGCTGAGCTGGACCGCATCACCGATGATCTGGTGGCGCAGTTCAAGACCGTGTTCGACCCGGAAATCCCGGTTGATATCTACGAACTCGGGCTCATCTATAAGGTCGACATCAATGACGAAGGCTTCGTCGATATCGACATGACGCTGACGGCGCCGGGCTGTCCGGTCGCCGGAGAAATGCCGGGCTGGGTTGAAGATGCAGCTAGGCGCGTGCGCGGCGTCACTGGCGCTAAGGTCCGCTTGGTGTTCGATCCGCCCTGGACGCCGGCGCGCATGAGCGATGAAGCCAAGCTCGAACTGAACATGTTGTGATCCTATGAGCCGCAGGCCGAGACCGAAGATCGTGACCCTCACCGACGCCGCCGCGGCGCGCGTGAAGGAGATCATCGCCAGAGGCGAGAAGCCGTACCTGCGCGTGGGCGTAGTCAATGGCGGCTGCGCCGGCATGGAATACGTGCTCGATTATGCGGAAGCGCCGGAAGCATTCGACGAACTGGTCGAGGACAAGGGCGTGAGCATCTTCGTGAAGGCCGACGCCGTCTTGTTTCTGCTCGGCTCGGAGATTGATTACGAGACCACGCGCCTCGCTTCGCGCTTTGTCTTCCGCAATCCGAACCAAACGGACGCCTGTGGCTGCGGCGAAAGCGTCACCATCGTGCCGGCAAAAGCGGAACTCTGATCTCCATGGCGGATAGCTTCCACGAGTTCGTGCGAGAGCTGTTCGCGGGGATCGGACCGATTCAGGTCAAGCGCATGTTCGGCGGCGCAGGCGTCTATGCTGACGGATTGATGTTTGCGCTGATTGCCGATGACACGATCTATCTTAGGACTGACGAAGCCCTGAAGGCCGCGCTGCACGAAGAAGGCAGCGGCCCGTTCATTTGGACGCCGCAGAAAGGGCCGCGCTCCGGCGAGCAGATCGACATGGGCTATTGGCGCCTGCCAGATGCCGCGCTGGACGAGCCGGATCTCGCGGCCGAATGGGGAGGCAAGGCCCTGGCGATCGCCAAAACGCGGGCCGCCGCCAAGCCGAAGCGGCAACCGCGCGCGCGCCGCTAGGCGCCTTTGAATTTGGCGGGACGTTTTTGGAAGAAGGCCTGCACGCCTTCGCGGAAATCGTCCGTCTGGCCTGCTTGCCGCTGCATGTTGCGCTCGGCCCTAAGCTGCTCATCCCAGCTGGCGTCCAGCGATTGCCAGGCCAGCTTGCGGATCATGCCGATCGAGGCCGGCCCATTGGCCAGTTCGAGCGCGAGCGTCCGCGCCGTCGCCAGCACTTGATCGTCCGGCACGCAGCGATTGATCAGGCCCCATTCGAGCGCCTTGGCCGCGGGCAGCTTTTCCCCGAGCAGCATCAGCTCCATTGCGCGGGCGCGCCCGATCATGCGCGGCAGTTGATAGGTGGCGCTGCCGTCAGGCACGAGGCCGATGCGCCGGAACGCCTGCAGGAAATACGCGCTCTCGCCGGCGACGATGAGGTCACCCATCAGTGCGAACGAGCAGCCGACACCCGCGGCGACGCCGTTCACGGCCGTCACGAGCGGGATCGGCAGGTTGCGCATCAGCGTAACGGCGGGATTGTAGGTCTTCTCAAGCGCTGCACCGAGATCGGGTTTGCCGTCCGCGTCCATGGTCGGCGAGCCGCTGGAGAGATTTGCGCCGGAGGAGAAACCGCGTCCCTCGCCCGTGAGCACGATGCCGCGCGCCTCGCGTGTCGCCCGCTCCAGCGCGGCGATGAGTTCTTCGGTCATGTCGACGCCGGCGGCGTTGAGCGTCGTAGGATCGGACAGGGTCACGAGCGCGAGGGGCCCCTCCAACTCGTACTTCACCTTCGCCATGTCCGCTCTCCTCACGTTTGCGCAAACGTGAGCTTAGCAGGGATGGCTAGCGGATGAATACTGTCTGACGGCGCGGCAGCGCTACGCTACGTAAAGGACCGGCGTGGTGTCAGTGGTGATTTGATTTCTGCCGTTGCGCTTCGACGCATAGAGACATGCATCCGCGCGTTCGATCAGGCCCGCTGGCGTATCACCTGGCTGCAATCTTGCGATGCCCACCGAAACCGTGACTTGCCCCAGGTCTTCGTTGGTGGAGCGGCGGCGCAGGCGCTTGGCTTGGATGGCCGCGCGCAATGTTTCTGCTGTCTGCGCTGCAATGCGCGCATTCACGCGCGGCATGATCATGGCGAATTCCTCACCGCCATAGCGGGCGACGAGATAGTCCGGGCGCGCATGCGCCTGCAGCGCGCTGGCGAGAAAGCGCAGGATCTGGTCGCCGGTATGATGGCCCCAAGTGTCGTTGAAGCGTTTGAAGTGGTCGATATCGCACAGGACTAAGCAGAGTTCGCTCCTCTGCGCCCGCGCCTCGTCAATCCGCAGTCGCAGGGTCTCGTCGAACATACGCCGGTTGGAGAGGCCGGTGAGGCTGTCGGTAAGGCTTTCCATGCGCACCGATTCCAGCCGCGTGCGCAGGGTGTCGATTTCCTGAGTGGAGCGCCGCAGCTCCTGATTGAGCTGCTGGTTGTGATTGGCCATGTCGAGCGTCGCGGCGGCGAGGCTGGAGACGAGTTGGGTGATCTGCTCGGGGGCCATGCCGCGCCGCAAGTCCGTGGCGGCGGTTTCCAGGGTTCTGCCGTAATCGCCGCTCTTCTCTTCCGCTTGCTTGAGGAACGAAATGACTTCGGTGAGATCCTTGGCGATCTTCTCGCCCGCCAGCATGATCTGCGCGGATGTTCCCAGCGCTGTGAAGAATTGATCGTACTTCTGGTCACACCATTCCGGCGAGAAGCCTTCGCCGCTGGCGATGCGCTTGTCGATGTCCTCGCGAAGCTGCTGGTTCTGACCCAGGCGATAGCTCAGCCAGAGTTCGTAATTGCGGCCAGTGGGGGCCACGCCGTGCAGCCGCATCAGCTCAAGGGCCTCCTGGGCGAGGACATCGGCCCCTGGACGTCGCATCAGGAGGTCTTGATCAGTCACGCGCGCTCAGCCCCAGAATCTAGCCCTACAAACGCTAGGGTCAGGAAGTGCATGAGTGGTAAATTTGGTCTCCGCGCTGGAAAGAATTTGGTAATTGTCCTTACGCACGGGGAAGGCCGTAAGCTGGTTCACTAGGGAGGATGCGATGAACAAACCGGTCGATCCGACAGTGGAAGAAGCCAAGGTCCGCATGCGAGCCGTGCTGGAGCTGCAGAAGCGGGCCAATGACGCCAAGGGCCCCCCGAGCGCGCGTCTGCGCCGGGACCGTCTGAACCGCTGCATAGAGCTGCTGCTCGCGCACAAGGCCGAGTTCGTCGAGGCGATGAACGCCGATTTCGGCGCCCGCTCGCGCGACATGTCGTTGCTCACGGACATCGCCGGCGCACTGGGGCCGTTGAAGCTCGCGCGCGAAGAACTGGAAGGCTGGATGAAGCCGCAGCGGCGCAAGGTTACGCCCGCCGCGCTCGGCCTGTTCGGGGCGCGCGCTGAAGTGCGCTATCAGCCCAAGGGCGTTGTCGGCGTGATGACGCCGTGGAACTTCCCGGTACAGCTGGCGATCGACGCGATCGCAGGCGCCTTCGCCGCTGGCAACCGCGTCATGCTGAAGCCGTCAGAGTTCACGCCCGTCACCTCGGAGTTGCTGGCGAAGACTTTCGATCTCTATTTCGACGAAGACGAAATCGCCGTGATCCTCGGCGGCGCCGATGTCGGCGCTGCCTTCTCGGCGCTGCCTTTCGACCATCTGATCTTCACCGGCGCCACTTCAGTTGCGCGCCACGTCATGCGCGCGGCGGCGGAAAACTTGGTGCCGGTCACGCTCGAACTCGGCGGCAAGTCCCCGGTGATCATCAGCAAGTCCGCGGACATCACCAAGACTGCAGCGCGCGTGATGACTGGTAAAACTATGAACGCCGGCCAGATCTGCCTGGCGCCGGATTATGTTCTGGCCCCGCGTGAAAGCGTCGACGGCTTCGTCGCCGCGGCCAAAGCGTCGGTGGCGAAGATGTACCCGACCATCAAGGACAATGGCGACTACACCTCCATCATCAATCAGCGCCATTATGACCGCATCCGCGGCCTCATCTCCGACGCCGCCGCAAAGGGCGCGCAGGTAATCGAGATCAATCCGGCTGGCGAAGACTTCAGCCAGCAGGAGCATCGAAAGATCCCGCCCACCCTCATCGTCGGCGCGACCGACGAGATGAGCGTGATGCAGGAGGAAATCTTCGGCCCGGTGCTGCCGATCCGTACCTACACCACGCTTGATGAGAGCATCAGCGAAATTAACGCGCGCCCGCGTCCGCTCGCACTTTACTATTTCGGCGACGATGAGGCCGAGATTGATGCGCTGACCTCGCGCACGCATTCAGGCGGCGTGACCATCAACGACGTGATCTTCCACTTCACCATGGACGATCTGCCGTTTGGCGGCGTCGGGCCTTCAGGCATGGGCGCCTATCACGGCCGCCGCGGCTTCGTTGAATTCAGTCACGAGAAGGCGATCTATCGCCAAATCTCGAGTGAATTGCTCGCGATGATGCGCCCGCCTTATGGCGCCACGTTCCGTAAGCAGGTTGCGGCGCGGTTGAAGGGCTAAGCCTACTTGCGGCGCAGGAAGGCGGGGGCGTTGTCGCCAAAGCCTTGGACCTGATTGCCGCGATCCTCAGCCGGCGGCGGGCGCCGCTCTTGCGTCCGCCGCTGCGCCTGAGGCGGCGGTGACTTTTCGCGTTTTTCTTCGCGAGGCTTGCTGCTCGGCGGAACCGGCTCGGTGCTTGCCGTTGGCCGTTCAGGGTCGCGCTTTTGGAAGCGCTCCTTCTTTTCGCCTAGCCGGCGCGCGTGCTCGCTCTTGAGTTCCTGGGCGCGGCGGCCGCGGCCGCCGGAGTCGCGGGGATCGCCAAGCGCCGCTTCCGGCACACCTTCGATCTGAGCCTTTTCGATCTCCTTGCCGGTCAGCTTCTCGATCGCTTCGAGGCTCTTCTTGTCGCTGGGGCCGACGAGCGTGAACGATGCGCCTTGGCGGCCAGCGCGGCCGGTGCGGCCGATGCGGTGGACGTAATCGTCGGGACTGCGCGGCGGTTCGTAATTGAAGACGTGGCTCACGTCCGGAATGTCGAGCCCGCGGGCGGCGACATCGGAGGCGACCAGGAACTGAAGCTCACCCGAGCGGAAGCGGTCGAGCGTCTTGGTGCGCAAGCTCTGATCGAGATCGCCGTGGATCGGCGATGCGTTGAAGCCGTGCCGCTTCAAGGATTGCGCGACGACGTCGACGTCGGTCTTGCGGTTGCAGAAGATGATGCCGTTCTTCACGTCGCCGCTGCTGGTCATCGCGGCGCGCAGGGCGGCGCGGCGCGTGCGGGGATCGCCGCCCGGCAGCATGATGACGCGCTGGGTGATGGTGCTGGCCGTGGTCGCCGGGCGCGAGACCTCGACCCGCAGCGGATTGTGCAGGAATTGCTCGGTAAGGCGGGTAATCTCGGGCGGCATCGTAGCCGAGAAGAACAGCGTCTGGCGCGTGAATGGCGTCAGCTTGAAGATGCGCTCGATGTCAGGGATGAAGCCCATGTCGAGCATGCGGTCGGCTTCGTCGACCACCATGACTTGAACGCCTGTCAGCAGCAGCTTGCCGCGTTCGAAATGGTCGAGCAGGCGGCCAGGGGTGGCGATGAGCACGTCGACGCCGCGCGCCAGCAGCGCGTCCTGGTCGCCGAAGGAGACGCCGCCGATCAGCAGCGCCTTGGTCAGCTTCTGATACTTGCCGTATTTGTCGAACGCCTCGGCCACCTGGGCGGCGAGTTCGCGCGTCGGCTCCAGGATCAGTGTGCGCGGCATGCGCGCACGGGCGCGGCCGGCGGCGAGGATGTCGATCATCGGCAGCGTGAAGCTGGCGGTCTTGCCGGTGCCGGTTTGGGCGATGCCGAGGACGTCGCGGCCCTTCAGCACTTCGGGGATGGCGGCGGCCTGGATCGGCGTCGGCGTGTTGTAGCCGCCTTCCTTCACCGCGCGGAGCGTGGCTTCGGAAAGGCCGAGATCGTCGAAGGTGGTGGTTTGGGTTTGTGGGGATTCAGCGCCCACGGGCGCGGTATTTTCAGAACTCATTCAGTCTCGCTTGAGCCGCCGCTCTTGCCTCGGACGCGAAGGAGCAGGGGCCGCTTGGGTTGGCGCTCTCGGCCCCCCTTCTCCGGATTGAGATGAAAGGGGCGTCCAGCAAGGGCGAGCACGCCCTCGGGCGCGCACAACGGACAGGCGGCAAATGGGGCGTTTCGGGGCGAAAGTCAATGTTTTGCCCGTTTTGCCGCGTCGCGCCTCTGATTTTTGTGGCGATTGCAGGCAATCAGCGTGATGCTTCCTTCAGGGGAGGGTCGGCCATGTTGCGCACGATCGTCATCGGACTAGGGCTTCTGGCATTGGCGGCGTGCTCGCCGCCTCAGGCGAGCGATTCATCGCCAGGGCCCGGCGAAGCCGCAGCGCAAACCGCAAGCGCCGCGCCTGCTGGCGCTGAGACCACGATCACCGCCTGGTACCGCGAACAGCTCGGCAATCAGCTGATCGAGCCGGTGTCGATCTTCTTTGGCGACTTCACCGGCGATGGCGCGCCCGATGCGCTGGCCTGGGGCGATTTCGACACCGGCGGCTCAAGCGCCAATCACCTGGTCGCGTTGTTCCGCAATCAGGGCGGCCGCATGGTGCATTGGCGCAACGACGAAACCGTGTTCGGCCAGGAGCCGCGCGATGTGAGCATCAGCCACGGCCGCATAACGCTTACGACAACGATGCCGCGCCCCGGTGACCCGCATTGCTGCCCGACAGGCGAGCAGAGCTGGACGATCAACGCGAACTAGACGTCGATCTCTTCCGCCACAAATTTCGCGTGCTGCTGGATGTAGTCGAAGCGCTTCTCGGCCTTCTTGCCCATCAGCGTTTCGATCAGGATTTCGAAGTCCGGCGCCCCGCTGTCATCGAGCACGACGCGTGCGAGCGTGCGCGTGGCGGGGTTCATCGTCGTGTCCTTCAAGTCGGCCGGCATCATCTCGCCGAGGCCTTTGAAGCGGGAGATGTCGACCTTGCGGCCTTTGAACTCGCCGTTCAGCAGCGCGTCCTTATGCGCATCATCGCGCGCATAGACGCTCTCCTTGCCGGCGGTGACGCGATAGAGCGGCGGCATGGCGAGATAGAGCCGTCCGGCGCGGATAAGGCTGGGCATCTGTTTATGGAAGAAGGTGATGAGCAGCGAGGCGATGTGAGCGCCGTCAACATCGGCGTCGGTCATGATGATCACGCGCTCGTAGCGGAGATCATCGACTTTAAACTTGGCGCCCATCTGCACGCCAAGCGCCAGCGCGAGATCGGCGAGTTCCTGATTGCCGCTCATCTTCTCGGCGCCGGCGGAGGCGACGTTCAGAATCTTGCCGCGCAGCGGTAGGATCGCTTGCGTCTCGCGATTACGCGCCTGCTTGGCCGAGCCGCCGGCCGAGTCACCTTCGACCAGGAAGATTTCGGTGTCCTTCTCGCCCGCGCGCGAGCAATCGGCGAGTTTGCCGGGCAGGCGCAGTTTGCGCGTCGCCGTCTGGCGTGAGACTTCCTTTTCCTTGCGCCGCCGCAGGCGGTCTTCCGCTTGCTGAATGCACCAGTCCAGTAGCCGGTTCGCTTCGGTGGTGTTGGTGGCGAGCCAATTGTCGAACGGATCGCGCACTGCCTGTTCGACGATCTTCGCCGCTTCGGTGGAGACAAGGCGGCCTTTGGTTTGACCCTCGAACTGCGGATCGCGGATGAAGACGGACACCAGCGCAGCGCCCGTATTCATCACGTCATCCGGCGTGATCATCGACGCCTTTTTGTTGTTCTTCAGCTCCGCGTAGGCCTTGATGCCTTTGGACAGTGCGGCGCGGAAGCCGGCTTCATGGAAGCCGCCGTCCGGGGTGTAGATCGTGTTGCAATAGGAGCGGACGAAGCCGTCGGCCTCGCCGAAGCCGTCCGTGACCCAGGTGATCGACCACTCGACGCGCCCGTGCGGCCCGTTCTTCTCGCTGCGGCCACTGAACGGCTCGTTGATGACCGACTTTTTCGCCTTGGTGAGATCGGCGAGAAAGTCTGCAAGCCCGTTCGGGAAGTGGAGCACCGCTTCGGTCGGCGTTTCATCGCCGTCCTTGATGCGCTCGGCCGCGCACTTCCAACGGATCTGTACGCCGCGCTGCAGGTACGCTTTCGAACGCGCCATCTGAAACAGGCGAGAAGGCTTGAACGCCGCGCCTTGGCCGAAAATCTGCGCATCGGGGTGGAAGCGCACAGTGGTGCCGCGGCGATTGTGGGCGGGGCCTACTTCGACCAGCTTCGAGGTCGGCGTGCCGCGGGAAAAGGTCTGGCGATACAGCTTGCGCTCGCGCGCGACCTCGACCTCGACCTTATCCGAAAGCGCGTTGACCACCGAGACGCCCACGCCGTGCAGGCCGCCGGAGGTGTGGTAGACCTTGTCGGAGAACTTCCCGCCCGCGTGCAGCACGGTCATGATGATCTCGAGCGCGGACTTCTTCGGAAACTTCGGGTGCGGATCGATCGGCATGCCGCGCCCGTTATCGGTCACGCGCAGCGTGCCATCGGCTTCAAGCTCGACCTCGATGCGGTCGGCGAAGCCCGCAACCGCTTCATCCATCGAGTTGTCGAGCACTTCGGCGAAGAGGTGGTGCAGCGCCCGTTCGTCGGTGCCGCCAATGTACATGCCCGGCCGCTTGCGCACCGGCTCAAGCCCCTCAAGGACTTCGATGTCTTTGGCGGTATAGGTGCCAGCGGCCGCGGGCGGGGGATCGCCGGCGCCGAACAGGTCTTCGCTCCACAGGCTCTCATCGCCCGGCTTGGAGCCTTCAGATTTCTTCTGAGCTTGCGCCATGAAGGTCCCTTAAGGCGGTTCGCGACGCCTCTGCAATGGCTTGTGGCGCCGCTGTGCCTGCGCCCGAAGCGCTTTCCCGCAAGTAAATGCCCTGATCAGCCGCAGGCGCGTGCCGGGTCGTTGCGATTTCGGAAGAAGATGCCCCGAAACGCAAAACGGGCCGGGATCGCTCCCGGCCCGTTGGCGTTCGTCCCGTTGGGGATCAAGCCTTGTAGTACATGTCGAATTCGACCGGGTGCGGGTGCGTCTCGAAGCGGTCGAGTTCTTCTTCCTTCAGCGCAATGTAGGCGTCGATCACATCGTCGCTCATCACGCCGCCCTTCTTCAGGAAGTCGCGGTCGGCATCGAGCGAAGTCAGCGCTTGGCGCAGGCTTGAGCAGACGGTCGGCACGTCCTTCAGTTCTTCCGGCGGCAGATCGTAGAGGTTCTTGTCCAGCGGCTCGCCCGGATGGATCTTCTTCTCGATGCCGTCGAGGCCAGCCATCAGCAGCGCCACGTACGTGAGGTACATGTTGCCGGCTGGATCGGGGAAACGCACCTCGACGCGCTTGGCCTTCGCGCCCGTACCGTGCGGAATGCGGCACGAGGCCGAGCGGTTGCGCGCGGAATAGGCGAGCAGCACCGGCGCCTCGTAGCCCGGCACCAAGCGCTTGTACGAGTTTGTCGTCGAGTTCGCGAACGCGTTGATGGCGCGCGCGTGCTTGATGACGCCGCCGATATAGTAAAGGCAGGTGTCGCTGAGATCGGCGTAGCGATCGCCAGCGAACGTGTTGTTGTTGCCCTTCCAGATCGACATGTGCACGTGCATGCCCGAGCCGTTGTCCTTGAAGTAGGGCTTCGGCATGAACGTCGCCGACTTGCCGTAGGACGCGGCCACCTGGTGGATGATGTACTTATAAAGGTTCATGTTGTCGGCCATACGCGTCAGCGTATTGAACTTCAGGCCGAGTTCGTGCTGCGCGGGCGCGACTTCGTGGTGATGCTTTTCCGGATTGAGCCCGAGCGAGCCCATGATCTCCAGCATCTCGCCACGCATGTCTTGCAGCGAGTCGATTGGCGGCACCGGGAAGTAGCCGCCCTTCGGACCCGGACGGTGGCCCATATTGCCGCCTTCGTACGGCTTGTTGGTGTTCACCGGCAGTTCTGTTGAATCGAACGAATAGCCCGTGTTCCACGGTTCGGTGGACCAGCGCACGTCGTCGAAGACGAAGAATTCCGCTTCCGGGCCGAAATAGGCGACATCGCCGGCGCCCGAAGATTTGACGTAGGCTTCCGCCTTCTTGGCGATCGAGCGCGGATCGCGCGAGTAGGGCTGCAGCGTGCCCGGCTCGAGAATATCGCAGAACAGCGCCAGCGTGGTTTGCTGATAGAACGGATCGATGTGCGCGCCCATCGGGTCGGGGCGCATCACCATGTCGCTTTCATTGATCGCCTTCCAGCCCGCGATCGACGAGCCGTCGAACATGGTGCCGTCGGTGAACATATCCTTGTCGACCATGCTGGCGTCGAAGGTGACGTGCTGCATCTTCCCACGCAGATCGGTGAAGCGGAGGTCGACGTACTGGACCTCCTTTTCCTTGATCATTTTCAGGACTTCGTCCGACATAAAATGCTCCCTCAGAGGATTTTGTATTTGCGTTTGTTGTTGATTAGACCGCCGCCGCGCCGGTTTCGCCGGTGCGGATGCGGACAACGTTCTCGACATTGATGACGAAGATCTTGCCGTCGCCGATCTTGCCTGTCTTTGCGGCCTTTTGGATCGCTTCGAGTGCGGCTTCCACTTGGTCGTCCGCGACAACGACTTCCACCTTCAGTTTGGGCAGGAAGTCCACCACGTACTCGGCGCCGCGATAGAGCTCGGTGTGCCCCTTCTGGCGGCCGAAGCCCTTGGCTTCCACCACGGTCATACCCTGCAGGCCGATTTCCTGGAGAGCTTCCTTCACGTCGTCGAGTTTGAACGGCTTAATAACGGCTTCAATCTTCTTCATCGGGACATCCCCATACGCTTAGAAGGGCGTCTTGGACCGGCGAGGGCGAGTCGGGAAGCGGCGCGAGCGCCTGCCGTCGCGCGCAATGTAGTAGGCGCCACTTTTCCAGGCAGCGGCGCCCAAAGCGGCGGCTCAGCGGCGCCCGCCAGCGAGGTGATGGAACAGAATGACGCGGCTATTCCTTATTCGGCACGGCGAGGCGCAGGCGGCATGGGGCGGCGATGACGACGACCCCGGCCTGTCCGAGGCGGGACGGGCCCAGGCGGCGGGGGCTGCAGAGGCGCTCGCAAGCCTTGCTCCCGCTGCGCTCGTTTGCTCCCCCATGCGCCGCTGCCGCGAGACTGCCGGGGCGTTCGAGCGCTTGGCGGCCCGCGAGAGCGTGATCGAGCCCCGGGTCAGTGAGGTGCCGACCCCGGCCGGCGTCGCTGACCGCCGCTCTTGGTTGCAGGACAACTTCCCCTGGCAGGGCGGCGATCCGCGCGATTGGGCGACGCTCGATCAGGGGCTGAAAGCTTGGCGCGATCAGATGCTGGGCTACGTTCAGTCGACCGCCGCCGACACAGCGATCTTCTCACACTTCATCGCCATCAATGTGCTGGTGGGCGCCGCCATGGGGCGGCGTGAGACTATCGTGTGCAAGCCAGGCTATGCTTCCATCACCGAACTCGCACTTGAAGCTGGCCGCTTGCGGCTGGTGCGTCTGGGTGAAGAGATGGTGGCAGGCGAGGTGCGATGAGCGGCGAGATCATCACCGTCGCGCAGATGCGCGCGATTGATGCTGCGTCGGCGGCGGCGGGCGTGCCCACGCGCTCGCTGATGGAGAACGCGGGACGCGCAGTCGCAGAGGCGGTGCTGCAGCGCTTCTCACGCCGAGGCGTCGCTGTGCTCTGCGGTCCGGGCAACAATGGCGGTGACGGTTGGGTTGCGGCTCGCGTGCTGCGTGACGCGGGTTGGCCGGTTGTTGTCTGGAGCCTCGTGCCGCCAGAGCAATTGAAAGGCGACCCAGCCGACGCCGCTGCGGCGTGGGGGGGCGGCGCCAAGCTGCTCGATGGCGCCACGCCGGAGGCCGATCTCTACATCGACGCGTTGTTCGGCGCGGGGCTGTCGCGTCCGCTCGAAGGGGAGGCGGCGCGCCTGGCCGTTACATTGCCGCGCGAGCGCATCATCGCTGTCGACGTGCCAAGCGGATTTTCTGGCGACGAGGGCGAATCCATCGGCGATGCGCATTTTTGCGCGACTCTGACCGTCACCTTCGTGCGCAAGAAGCCGGCGCACGTGCTGACGCCAAGCCGCATGTGCTGCGGCGATGTGGTCGTGGCCGACATTGGCGCGCCCGAGAGTGTCGTCGCCGCACAACAGGTCAGTCTTTGGGAGAACGACCCCTCACGTTGGCGCCTTCCTTGGCCAGACGCCGAGGCGCACAAGCATGCGCGCGGGCACGTGCTGGTCGCGAGTGGGGGCCATGCGCGCACTGGCGCGGCGCGCCTTTCAGCCGCGGGCGCGCTGCGCGCGGGCGCAGGGCTGGTCACGGTGCTCAGCCCGCCTGATGCGCTCGCGGAAAACGCCGCGCAGCTCACCGCGATCATGTTGCGCGAGGCGAAGGGACCAGAGAGCTACGCTGAGGCGGCGCGCAACGCTCAATGCATGATCATAGGTCCAGCATTCGGAACAAGCGATGCGCACTACAAGCTGCTGTGCGCTGCGCTCGAAGCGAATCCGCGCTGTCCGCTCGTGCTTGATGCCGATGCGCTGACGTTGCTTGCACCACTCACGCACGGCCTGGACGCGCGCGATGTGCTGACGCCCCACCTTGGCGAATTCCGCCGCGCCTTTCCCGGCTTTTACAGCAACACGCCGAACCGCATCGATGCGGCGCGCGCTGCAGCGGCGTACGCGCGCTGCGTGGTGTTGTTGAAAGGCCCCGACACGGTGATTGCAGCGCCGGATGGCCGCGCCGTCGTGAACACGACGGGGACGCCGTTTCTTGCAACCGCTGGTTCCGGCGACGTGCTGGCGGGCATTATCGGCGGTCTGATCGGGCAGGGGATGGACAGCTTCGGCGCCGCCTGCGCCGGCGCATGGCTCCACGGCAAGGCGGCTGAGGCGTTTGGCCCGGGCCTGATTGCCGAAGATCTGCCCGGACTGTTGCCGCCCGTGCTGGCGGTCCTTGCGGCATCCCCCGCCTGAGGCGCCTGTTCGGCGGATCGGGCCTATTTCATGGTTCCGTTTTGGGCTAACCATGCCTCTCCGGTCGATCGTGGGGGATCCGAGACATGGTCTGGTGGTGGTGGGTAGTTCCGGGCCTCGTGGCCGTCATTGGCCTCGCTTTCGCGCTCAGCGGCCTGGGTTGGATGTTCCGCGGCAAGCCGTTCAAAGGCGGTCGCGGCGTCGGCGGCGGCGCCGCTTTTCTGGCCGTCGGCGGAGTGCTGAGCCTGATGGGGCTCAACATCCAGAGCTACCATCGCCTCGGCGAGGCGCAGCGCCAGGTCGCAACCATCGCCTTCCACCAGGTTGAGGGCACGCCCAACACGTATGATGTCACCGTAACCGAGGCGCCGGGCGAAGACGGCACGCCGGGATCGGTCCACAATTTCCAAGCCACGGGCGATGATTGGATGATCAGCGCCCGAGTGTTGCGATGGAAGCCCTGGGCCACTGTGCTCGGGCTCGACGCCCAATACCGCCTCGACCGCTTCGACAGCCGCTATCGCGACATCGCCGTCGCGCAATCAACCCCGCCCAGCGTCTACGACCTGCGTCCAGCGCGGCGCACCGGTCTCGACTTCCTGCCGGCGGCGCAGGCCGTCGGTCAATACGTGCCGTTGGTGGATACGCCCGAGCACGGCCAGGCCGTCTATTGGCCGATGGCGGACGGCGCCGAGTATCGGATCGACATCACCGCCCAGGGGCAGCTGCTGCCGGATGAGGTGAACGAGGCCGCTGCGGAAGCCGTGGCCCGTTGGGGCACCACCCGCACCGAACAGCCGCAGCCCGACTGAGCCGCCAGCAGTGGACGCTGGCGGCGGGCGCGCATAAACCACGCCCCATCCAGCGGACGTGGCGGAACTGGCAGACGCACTGGATTTAGGTTCCAGCGCCGCAAGGCGTGCGGGTTCGACTCCCGCCGTCCGCACCAGAAAACCGCGCCCACGCCGCGTGGACACCCGGTTTTCAGCGTGCCATAAGCCCGCCTTTCTTGAAGACAGGCGGCTGGCGGCAAGGCACTTGCAGCGTCAGGCGCGATGCCGAAAGCCCAACTCATGCAGCTCACTGAGCGCCGTTCTGAAGGTCTCCTGCGCGTTTATGACGTCCTCGTTCCGGCGTCGGAATTGCAGCAACAACTCAACGCCAAGATCGCGGAAGTGCAGCCGCGCGTGAAAATCAACGGCTTCCGCCCGGGCAAGGTGCCGGCCAGCCACATCCGCAAGCTCTACGGCCCCTCGATGATGCAGGACATCATCAATGAGACGGTGCAGAAATCGACCAAAGAGAGCCTCGATAAGGTCAATGCGCGGCCCGCCTCGGAGCCGTCGCTGGACCTCAAGAGCGACATCAACCAAGTCGTCGCCGGTCAATCCGATCTGCAATTCGAGCTTTCGCTCGAGATCATGCCGGACTTCGAACCAGTCGATCTGAAAACCATCGCCATCACCCGTCCGACGGCGGCGGTGAGCGAGGAACAAGTCGATGAAGCGCTGAAGGAACTGGCGCGCCAGAACCGCGGCTTCGAAGAGAAGGACGGCGCTGCCGCGGAAGGCGATGCGGTCGTGATCGACTTCGTCGGCCGCATTGATGGCGAAGCGTTCCAGGGCGGTTCGGCGAACGACGCACAGGTCGTGATTGGCTCGAAGCAATTCATCCCGGGCTTCGAAGAACAACTGATCGGCGCCAAGGCGGGCGATGAGCGCACGCTCGATGTGACGTTCCCGGAGGACTATCCGGTCGACACGCTGAAGGGAAAAGCTGCAGCGTTCGAAACCAAGGTGAAGCAAGTGCGCGCTCCGCGCGCCGGCGATCCGGACGATGCTTGGGCCAGCGAGCTTGGGTTCGACAGCCTGAATGCGCTGAAGGACGCAATCAAGCAGCGCATCGAAAGCGATCACACCCAGCAGTCACGCGCCAAGGCCAAGCGTGCGCTGTTCGACCAACTCGACACCAAGCACAGCTTCGAACTGCCCCCGCGCATGGTCGAAGCCGAATTCAATCAGATTTGGCGTCAGATCGAGCAGGACAAGGCGGAAGGCCGCCTTGATCCGTCCGACGCCGACAAGAGCGAGGACGATCTGCGCAAGGAATACCGTGCGATCGCGGAGCGCCGTGTCCGTCTTGGCCTGCTGCTGGCTGAAATTGGCCGCCGGCACAAAATCGAGGTGAGCGACCAGGAAGTGGCGCAGGCGATTTCGGTGCAGGCGCGCAACTTCCCGGGCCAAGAGCGGCAGATTTTCGAGGCTTATCAACGCAATCCGCAGCTGGTCGCGCAGATCCGCGCGCCGATCTACGAAGAAAAGGTCGTGGATTACGTGCTTGAGTTGGTGAACGTCACCAACTTGCCGGTCAGCCGTGAGGAGCTGTTTGCCGACGATGAGGCGCCTGCGGCGGCGTAAGGAATAGGTCAATCGCCGCCCGCAGCAGCCGACGGCTCTTGCGGGCGGCGGCCAAGCGTCAAATATGACCTCCGCGACTGGGCGATTCCGGTCGCGCTTCCCGAAAGGCTGTCATGTCCTCGTTCGATCCCCTCGCCAAATACGCCAGTCTCGTCCCCATGGTCGTGGAGCAGACGAGCCGCGGCGAGCGGGCCTTCGACATCTTCTCGCGCCTGCTCAAAGAGCGGATAATTTTCGTCACGGGCGGCATTGAAGACGGCTTGGCGAGCCTGGTGACGGCGCAGCTGCTGTTCTTGGAATCAGAAAACCCGAAGCGCGAAATCGCCATGTATATCAACAGCCCGGGCGGCATCGTCACCTCCGGCCTGGCGATCTACGACACCATGCAATACATCCGCAGCCCGGTCTCGACCGTCTGTATCGGCCAGGCTGCATCGATGGGCTCGCTGCTGCTGGCGGCGGGGGAGAAGGGCTTGCGCATCTGCCTGCCGCACGCCCGCGTCATGGTGCACCAGCCTTCAGGCGGCTATCGCGGCCCGGCTTCGGACATCGAGCGCCACGCCGAGGACATCCTTTACACCAAGCGCCGCCTGAACGAGATCTACGTTAAGCACACCGGCCAGCCCTATGAACGGGTCGAAAAGACCCTCGACCGCGACCACTTCATGACCGCCGAGGAAGCCAAGAACTTTGGCATTGTCGACCGGGTCTACGAAAAGCGCGAGCTGCCGGAAGGCGCGGCTTAGACCCGCCTGGGGCCGGCAAACTGCTTGAAGCCGGGGGTAAGTTCCCCCATTTCGGGCTTCTTACGGCTTAGATCCCGGGTTTTCCGGCGCCTAAGGCTGCTTGCGGCCCCAGTTTTGCTATGGTCGTATTGTCCCCATGGGCGATCGGGTTGGTGAACGTTTTTGAAAGGGATGGTGGTGGACCCTGTGCGGTAGGGGGAGGCGCTTCCAATCATCAGGCAGCCGCTTCCCACATTGACCGATGGGCGAGCCCAGTCCGCTAAGGATCGTATATGAGTAAAGGCGCCACCAGCGGAGAGTCCAAGAACACTCTCTATTGCTCGTTCTGCGGCAAGAGCCAGCACGAGGTGCGCAAGCTCATCGCCGGCCCGACCGTGTTCATCTGCGATGAGTGCGTCGAGCTCTGCATGGACATCATTCGCGAGGAACACAAAACCTCGCTGGTGAAATCGAAGGAGGGCGTGCCGAGCCCCCGCGAAATCAAGGGCGTGCTGGACGATTACGTCGTAGGCCAGGAACACGCCAAGCGCGTGCTCTCGGTCGCCGTTCACAATCACTACAAGCGGCTCAACCACGCCTCCAAGAACAGCGACGTCGAGCTGGCGAAGTCGAACATCCTGCTGATCGGCCCGACCGGCTGCGGCAAGACGCTGCTGGCGCAAACGCTGGCGCGCATCATCGATGTGCCGTTCACGATGGCGGATGCGACGACGCTGACCGAGGCCGGTTATGTCGGCGAGGACGTCGAGAACATTATTCTGAAGCTGTTGCAGGCCGCTGATTACAATGTCGAGCGCGCGCAACGCGGCATCGTCTATATCGACGAAGTCGACAAGATTTCGCGCAAATCCGACAATCCGAGAATAACGCGCGATGTGTCGGGCGAGGGCGTGCAGCAGGCGCTGCTGAAGATCATGGAAGGCACGGTTGCCAGCGTTCCTCCGCAAGGCGGCCGCAAGCATCCGCAACAGGAATTCCTGCAAGTCGACACGACCAACATCCTGTTCATCTGCGGCGGCGCCTTCGCGGGCCTTGAGAAGATTATCGCCCATCGCGGCAAGGGCTCGTCGATCGGCTTTGGCGCCACGGTGCGCGACGAAGACGATCGCCGCACCGGCGATGTCCTGCGCGAAGTGGAGCCGGACGATCTCTTGAAGTTCGGTTTGATCCCGGAATTTGTCGGCCGTCTGCCCGTGCTGGCGACGCTTGAAGACTTGGACGAAGCGGCGCTGGTGACCATTCTCACCGAGCCGAAGAACGCGCTGGTGAAGCAGTATCAGCGCATGTTCGAGATGGAGAACGTGAAGCTCACGTTCCCGGATGAGGCGCTGAGGGCGATTTCGCGCAAGGCGATCCAGCGCAAAACCGGTGCGCGCGGCCTGCGATCAATCCTGGAAAGCATCCTGCTCGACACCATGTTCGAGTTGCCCTCGATGCGCTCTGTCGAGGAAGTCGTGGTGTCGGCGGACGTCGTCGAAGGCCGCGCCAAACCGCTGCAGATCTACTCGGAACGCCGTAACGGCCAAGAATCGGCCGGCTAATTTGAGGCGAATGTTTCGCACTCGCGATGCGTAGGCTCTGCGAGTGTGGAACAAGCCTCGGCCTTACTGCATATGCACAGAGTCTGGTCGCGCGACACTTGAAGGGTCGCGCGAACAAATCCACATCTACGATAGTTAATACCGCGCTGGGCGGGGACGACCCTCGGCGGTGAAGGAGCTGCAAATGGCTGAGAACAAGGTTCTCCCTGTACTGCCGCTGCGCGACATCGTGGTCTATCCCAAGATGGCGGCGCCGCTCTTCGTCGGCCGCGAGAAATCCGTCCGTGCGCTCGATGAAGTCATGCGCAAGGACAAGCAGATCCTGCTTGCTGCGCAGATGGACGCTTCGGAAGACGAACCGTCGAGCGATCGGATTTTTACGGTCGGCACCGTCGCGACCGTGGTGCAGCTGCTCAAGCTGCCGGACGGCACCGTGCGCGTGCTGGTTGAGGGCGCCTATCGCGCGCGCATCGAGAAGTTCGTGGGCGATGGCGATTTCTTCCAAGCGGAAGTGTCGCAGATCGAAGAGACCAATGCTGACAGTTCCGAAGCCCGCGCGATCGCGCGGGCCGTGATCGACCAGTGGGACAATTACGTGAAGCTCTCGCGTAAGACCCCGCCGGAAGTGCATCAGGCGGTGGGGCAGATCACCGAGCCGGCCCGGCTTGCCGATTCCGTCGCCGGCCATCTCACTGTGAAGATTCCGGACAAACAGGCGCTGCTCGAAATCGCCGATGTGCCGCAACGGCTTGAGCGCATCCTGCAGCTCATCGAAGGCGAAGTCGGCATGCTCCAGGTGGAGCGGAAGATCCGCAATCGCGTGAAGCGTCAGATGGAGAAGACGCAGCGCGAGTATTACCTGAACGAGCAGATGAAGGCGATCCAGCGCGAGCTGGGCGACGGCGACGAGGGCCGCGAGGACATCGCCGACCTCGAGAACCGCATCAAGAACACGAAGCTGTCGAAGGAAGCCAAGGCAAAGGCCGAGGCTGAACTGAAGAAGCTGCGTCAGATGTCGCCGATGTCGGCGGAATCAACCGTCGTGCGCAATTACCTCGACTGGCTGCTGTCGCTGCCGTGGGGCATGAAGAAGAAGGTCAAGAAGGACATCGAGGCGGCGCAGGCCGTGCTGGATGAAGACCACTATGGCCTTGAGAAGGTCAAGGATCGCATCCTTGAGTATCTCGCCGTGCAAGCGCGCACCAACAAGCTGCGCGGCCCGATCCTCTGCCTCGTCGGCCCGCCCGGCGTCGGCAAGACCTCGCTCGGCCGCTCCATCGCCAAGGCGACGGGCCGCGATTTCGTGCGCATGTCGCTTGGCGGCGTGCGCGATGAAGCGGAAATCCGCGGTCACCGCCGCACTTACATCGGCTCGATGCCTGGGCGCGTGATCCAGTCGATGAAGAAGGCGAAGTCGTCGAATCCGCTCTTCCTGCTCGATGAAATCGACAAGCTGGGCGCCGATTATCGCGGCGATCCGGCGGCGGCGTTGCTCGAAGTGTTGGACCCGGAGCAAAACTCCACCTTCAACGATCACTACCTTGAGATCGATTACGATCTGTCGGACGTGCTGTTCATCACCACGGCCAACAGCCTCAACATGCCTCAGCCGTTGTTGGACCGGATGGAGATCATCCGCATCCCCGGCTACACCGAGGACGAGAAGCTGGAGATCGCCAAGCGCCACCTGCTGCCCAAGCAGTACGAGAACAACGGCCTCAAGAAGGGCGAGTTTAGCGTCTCGGAAGATGCGCTGCGCGACCTGATCCGCCGCTACACGCGCGAAGCGGGCGTGCGCTCGCTCGAACGCGAGATCGGCAATCTGGCGCGCAAGGCGGTGCGTGAGATCGAACAGAAGAAGGCGGCAAAGGTCGAGATCACGGCGGCAAACTTGCCGGACTATGCGGGCGTCTGGAAATATCGCTTCGGCGAGACGGACCTCGAAGACCAGGTCGGCGTCGTTACCGGTCTTGCCTGGACCGAAGTCGGCGGCGACCTGCTGACGATCGAAGCCGTGTCCATGCCGGGCAAGGGCATGATGACGGTCACCGGCAATCTGCGCGACGTGATGAAGGAATCGATCTCGGCCGCGTCTTCGTACGTGCGCGCGCGGTCGATCCAGTTCGGCGTCAAGCCGCCCGTCTTCCGCACCCGTGACATCCACGTGCACGTGCCGGAGGGGGCAACGCCGAAGGACGGTCCGTCGGCCGGCGTGGCGATGGCGACCGCGATCGTGTCGGTGCTGACTGGCGTTCCGATCCGCAAGGACATCGCCATGACTGGTGAGATCACCTTGCGCGGCCGGGTGCTGCCGATCGGCGGCCTGAAGGAGAAGCTGCTCGCGGCGCTGAGAGGCGGCGTGAAGACGGTGCTGATCCCGAAGGATAACGAGAAGGACCTGGCTGACGTTCCGGACAATGTCCGCACCGGCCTTGAGATCATCCCGGTATCGACCGTCGATGAGGTGCTGAAGCTCGCGCTGACGCGTCCCCTCACGCCAGTGGAATGGACGGACGAGGACGAATTGGCCGAGAACCGCCGCACAGCCGAAGGCGGCACCGAAGCTGAAGTGCGCCCCCATTAAGGGGCGCACATTCGCTCTTGTTCCCGGGCCCCGCTTGCGCGCGCGGCGCGAATGCGCCTAGCGTCGCCGCCGGTAAGCCAGAATCGGCATAGCCGGCGAGGGGCAAGGATGAATAAGGCGGAACTGGTTGCGGACGTTGCCGAGCGGATCGGCGATTCCAAACTCAAGGGCGAAGAGGCGGTCAACGCCGTCTTCGAAGCGATCACCGATGCGTTGAAGCGCGGCGACGAAGTGCGCCTGCCTTCGTTTGGCGTGTTCGTGGTCTCCGAGACCAAGGAGCGCAAGGCGCGCAATCCGCAGACCAACGAAGAAGTGGTCGTCCCGGCAGGCCGGCGGGCCAAGTTCCGGGCCGGCAAGGCCTTGAAGGAAGCTCTTACCTGAGCGCTTTCCACGCACTTCCTTTTTCCGGCGCGCGGCTGTAGCTGGGCGCCGGAAGAGAAGGGCCCATGCTGGCGAGAATCTACAAACCCGCGAAAAACGCGATGCAGTCTGGCAAGGCCCAGACCAAGAAGTGGCGGCTCGACTTTACGCCGGCCTCCGCGCCGCGTCCTGAGGCGCTGATGGGCTGGATCAGTTCGGCCGATCCGAACGGACAGGTGCGTCTCTCGTTCGACAGCAAGGAAGCGGCAATCGCGTTCGCGCGTGAGCACGGCATCCCGCACCAGGTCATCGAGCCGCCGGAAACCAAGCGGCAGATCAAATCCTATAGCGACAACTTCTCGTTCCGCCGGCGCGAGCCTTGGACGCACTGATCCGGTCCGTGTGCTAGGCTCCCGGCGCATCGCGCCCATAGCTCAACCGGATAGAGCACCCGCCTTCTAAGCGGACGGTTGCAGGTTCGAGTCCTGCTGGGCGCGCCAGCGCCTCAAGCGCCGGTGAGCACGGGGGTGTCCTGCTGCGCGCCCCATTCGGCCCAGGAGCCATCGTAGACGGCCGCATCCCAGCGCCCGAGCCGCGCCAGCGCCAGCGCGATGATCGATGCGGTCACGCCAGAGCCGCAGCTGCAGACGGCTTGCTGGCGCGTATCGACGCCGGCTGCGTCGAAAATGCGCTTCAGCTCCTCGTGCGATTTCAGCTTGCCGTCGGCGCCGACAAGCGAGCCGCTTGGCACGCTGATGCTGTTGGGCATGTGACCGCTGCGCAAGCCGGGCCGCGGCTCCGGCGCCTCGCCGCGAAAGCGGTCTCCTGGACGCGCGTCAAGCACTGGCGAGGTCTTGTGCTCGGTGATGCGGCGCATGTCGCCGAGATCGCGGACAAGATCGCTGCGCACGCGCGCCGTGAAGTGACGCTCCATGCGTTTCTGCGGCGGGCCGTTCTCGATCGGAAAAGCACCGCGCTCCCATTCCGGCAGGCCGCCGTCGAGCACGACGACATCTTCATGCCCCATGGCGCGGAAGGTCCACCACACGCGCGCGGCTGAGAAGAGGCCTTGGCTGTCATAGACGACGACCTGCGCGCCATCGCCGACGCCAAGCTTACGCATGCGCGAGGCGAATTTTTCCGGCGATGGCAACATGTGCGGCAGGGGGGAGGTTGTGTCGGCGATCTCATCGACGTCGAAGAACACGGCCCCAGGAATGCGGCGCTCCGCAAACAGCGCTTTCGCGTCGCGCGGGTCGCTCGGCATGAACCAGGTTGCATCCACCGGCCGTATGTCTGGCGCATCAAGCCGTTCGGCGAGCCAGGCGCAGGAAACGATCGGATCGGGACGTGTTTGAGGCATACATGAAAGCTACGGCCTCAGCCGCGGCGCTTCAACCGCCCGGCCGCTGATCCAGGGCGGATTCCAGCGCGTAGCGACCCCTGTACGGAGATCGCAATGCGCACCCTTGCAGTCGCTCTTTTCATCGCCCTCGGTCTAACTACAGCCTCCGCCACAGCAGCGCCCTCAAATGCAGGCCGAACCGAATTTGAAGTGTTGCGCAATGGCCAGCCGTTTGGCCGTCATGCCATCAGCGTGTCCGGGAGCGGCGATGCGCTGCGTGCGCAGAGCGAAGTGGCGCTTCGCGTCAACTTCGGGCCAGTGACGGCCTTTCACTACGAGCAGACTTGCGACGAGCGCTGGCGGGGCGGGGCGCTGGTGGCGCTGACTTGCTCCACCTTGAAGAACGGCCGGCGCGTCAATGTGCGAGCGGAAGCGGTTGAAGGCCGCCTTCGCGTGGATGGCGCGGGCGGCGATCAATGGTTTCCGCTCGGCGCTTTTCCCTCGTCCTGGTGGACGCGGCCGCCAGCTGACGCCGACTCGCTGATCAACACCGAAACCGGCGAGCGTATGGCGGTGCGCATCACGCGCATGGGGCGAGAGACAATTCTGGTTGGCGGCGAGCGCATCAGCGCCGAGCGGATCAGGGTTGAGGGCACGCTCGCGGTTGATCTTTGGTACGACGACCGCGGCCGCTGGGTCGGATGCGCCTTCAGCGTCCGCGGTCAGAATGTCGTGTACCGACTGGCCTCGCCGCGCAGTGCAGGACCTGCCTAGTCAAGCGGGCTTAGCCAACTCAAGTTGCACCACGTCGGTTCGACCGGTGCGGAAGCCGGCCTCGCAATAGCTGAGATAGAACAACCAAAGCTGCTTGAAGCGCTCGTCGAAACCCATCGCGCGAATGTCGCTCCAGCGCGCCTTGAAACGCCGCGCCCATTCCGCGAGCGTGTCGGCATAGGATTGGCCGAAGGCTTCGGCCTTGGACCAGACCAGCCCGACTTTCGCGGTCTCTTCGCGCAATCGCTCCATGCTCACCAGCATGCCGCCCGGAAAGACGTAGCGCTGAATGAAGTCAGCGCGGCGGCGGTACTGGTCGAATAATTCATCGCGGATGGTGATGATTTGCAGACCCGCGCGTCCGCCAGGCTTCAACACGCTGGCGATCTTGGCGAAATAGGCGGGCCAGTATTTTTCGCCCACAGCCTCGAACATTTCGATCGAGGCGACCTTGTCGAACTGGCCTTCGACGTCGCGATAATCCTGGCGGCGGATCTCGACCCGATCCGCAAGCCCGGCGTTCTCCATGCGCGCACGCGCATAGGCCAGCTGCTCGTCGCTGATGGTGATGCCTGTTACGCGCGCGCCGTATTCACGGGCCGCAAACTCGGCAAAGCCGCCCCAGCCGCAGCCGATCTCCAGAACATGGTCTCCGGGCTTGAGGTCGAGATGGTCGGCGAGCGCCTTGTATTTGGCCTGTTGCGCGCTTTCGAGGTCGCGCACCTTGGCGTCGAAGCGTGCTGAGGAATACGTCATCGAGGCGTCGAGCCAAGCCTCATAGAAGCGGTTACCGAGGTCGTAGTGCGCCAGGATATTGCGGCGCGAACCGCGCTTTGAGTTCTCGCGCGCGAGATGTCGAAGCCAATTGGCCGTCTTGCCGACGAAGCCGCCTTCGAGCAGGCGCATGAAGCGCTCAACATTCTTGGCCAGCAACGTGAGCAGGGCAGAAAGATCGCCGCTCTCCCAATCCCCGGCCATGAGGCCTTCGGCGAAACCGATGTCGCCATTGACCAGAACACGGCGTGCGAACCGATAATTCCTGATTTGGAGGTCGACCTGGGGCGCGCCTTCTTCGCCGAAACGCAAGCGCCGTCCGTCTGGCAGCGTCACCAGAGCCCCGCCCTCTCTGAGCTGCAACAGCGCCAACAGCACAGCTTTCGCGCTCGCCGGCGCTCTGAGGCCGGTGATGAGGGCGGGCGTGGCGCGAAGCACGTCCGCGCCGGGGGCGATCGTGTCTTGCATGGAGATAAGTCTAGCCCTCCGGCTGAAGCATTCAATGCGCTTCGTACGTGGGAGGTCAGGCGGCGGATGAAATTCTTGCGTAAGCGGCCAGCGCCCGCGCACGCGCGGCTGCGTGTTCCACGATCGGCAAAGGGTAGGTCCGCCCCAGTTCGACGCCCGCTGCGGTCAAAATCTGCCGCTCGGCTTGCCAGGGCTGGTGGATGACGCTGTTCGGCAAGCGCGCGAGTTCGGGAACCCAGCGGCGGACATAGACGCCATCGGGGTCGTACCGTTCGCCCTGCGCGACGGGATTGAATATCCGGAAGTAGGGCGAGGCGTCCGCCCCCGAGCCAGCAACCCATTGCCAGGAGGCGGCGTTATTGGCGAGGTCCGCATCGACGAGCGTATCCCAGAACCAATCTTCGCCGCGCCGCCAATCGATCATCAGATGTTTGACCAGGAATGAGGCGACGACCATGCGTGCGCGATTGTGCATGGTGCCGGTGTTCCAAAGTTCGCGCATGGCTGCGTCAACGAGCGGATATCCGGTGCGGCCGCGCTGCCACGCTTCCAGCGCCGGCTCGTCATCGGCCCACGGCATCGCATCGAATTGGCTGCGCCAATTCCGCTCGGGCAGCGTCGGGCAATGGTAGAGAAGATTGTACGAGAACTCGCGCCACCCGATCTCGCTCAGGAACTTGTCGGCGCAACGTTGCAGCGCCGGCTTTGCGTGCGCCGCGCTTTCGATGGCGGCGCGCACCTGCACCGGCGAGATTTCGCCCCAATGCAGGTGCGGAGAAAGCCGCGACGTCGCGGCGAGGCCCATTCGATCGCGGCCTTCGGCGTAGCCTTGCAGGCGCTCGCTGACAAAACGCTGAAGCGCTTCAAGCGCGCCAGCTTCGCCGGGCTTCCATTCAGTTTCGAACGGCGCCGCCCAATTAGGCCTGCGCGGCAGCAAGTTCCATTCACCAAGAGGGTCGGAGCGGAGCGGTGTGTCGCAGCCCTTTAGGCGCTTCGGCGCGGGGAGAGGTGTGCGCGCAGGCCTCTGCTGCGCGGCGCGCCAATAGGGCGTGAACACTTTGAACGGCTCGCCCAGCTTGGTCTTCGCCTCCCACGGCTCGTTGAGCAACGCGCCGTTGAACCGCCGTGTTTCCACGCCGCTCCGTTCGAGATCTTCTACCAGGCGCTTGTCGCGCTCAATGATGTAGGGCTCGTAGCAGCGATTCCAGAACACGGCGCTTGCGCCACATTCGCCGATTAGGGTGCGAAGCTCGCTGTGTGCATCACCTCGCCGCAGCACCAGCACGCCGCCACGCTTTGCTATTGCAGAAGCCAGTGCTTCCAGGCTCCGATGCAGCCACCAGCGTGACGCGCCGCCGAGGCGCCAACGGCCCGGGGTCACATCATCGAGGATGTAGGCGAGCACGAGCGGGCGCCCCGTCTGCGCCGCGGCGTGCAGCGCGGGATTGTCGGCCAGGCGCAAGTCCTGCCGCAACCACACGATGACCGGCGCATCACTCATTGGGACTTTCAAGGCTTAGCAGTGCGCGTACGTGCGCGAAGGACTGGTGGATTACCCCGCCTGTCCGGCGCGCACGAATTCAGCATCGCCGTAACCGAACAGCGAAAGCGCCAGAGCGATACTCTTGCCGCGCTCGCTTTCGAGCTGCGGATCGCGTTCGATCGCGAGCCGCGCTTCTTTGTCGGCAGCGCCAAGCAGCTTCGCATGCGCCTCTGGGTTGACGAGCCGGAACGGCGGCAAGCCGGATTGCTGGGTGCCCAGCATGTCGCCGGCGCCGCGCATCTGGTAGTCGATCTCGGCGATGACGAAGCCGTCGTCATTGCGCCGCAGCGCGTCGAGCCGCGTCTTGCCCCCTTCGCCCAGCGGCGGTTTCCACAACAGCACGCACGAGCCGCGCCTGTCGCCGCGGCCAACGCGCCCGCGTAATTGGTGCAGCTGGGCAAGGCCAAAGCGCTCGGCGTGCTCGATCACCATGATCGTGGCCTCCGGCACGTTGACGCCAACTTCGATCACCGTTGTCGCCACCATCAGGAACGACTCGCCGGTACGGAAGCGCTCCATCGCCGCTTCGCGCGCCGCGGGCGGCATCTTGCCGTGCATGATCTCGACGCCCTTGCCGAGCCGAGCCTGCAGATCGCGATGGCGGTCGAGCACGGCGGGCAGGTCGATCTCCTCGCTTTCCTCGATCAGCGGGCAGACCCAATAGGCGCGTTCGCCACGCTTGGCCGCCTCGCCAATCGCTTCGATCACTTCCTCGATGCGTGTTGTCGGCATCGCCACGGTTTGGATCGGCTGCCGGCCCGGCGGCTTTTCGTCGAGGATGGAGAGGTCCATGTCGCCATGGATCGAGAGCGCCAGCGTGCGCGGGATGGGCGTTGCGCTCATCACCAACACGTGCGGCGCAAATCCCTTCGCCACCATGCGGGCGCGGTCTGAGACGCCGAAACGATGCTGTTCGTCGATGACGATGAGACCCAGGTCGTGGAACGCGACCCCCTCCTGAAACAGCGCATGCGTGCCGACGACGACGCCGATTTCTCCCGAAGCCATCTGCTCCAGAATCGCCTTGCGTTCCTTGCCTTTGTCACGGCCGGTGAGAACGGTCATTTTGATCCCGGCGGCATTGAGCAGCGGCGCCAGCGTCGCGCCGTGCTGACGCGCGAGCAGATCGGTCGGCGCCATCATCGCGCTTTGCAGGCCAGCCTCTGCCGCACGCGCCATGGCCAGCGCCGCGACCAGCGTCTTGCCAGAGCCGACATCGCCCTGCAGCAGGCGCAGCATGGGCGAGGCCTCGGCCATGTCCTTGTAGATTTCCTCCACGGCGCGGTGCTGCGCGCCTGTCGGTGCGAACGGAAGCGCCGCGATAATGCGCTCCGACAAGCGGCCGTCGCCGGTTATGGCGCGGCCGGGTTCGGTTTTACGCACAGCGCGCCGCAAGCGCAGAGCGCACTGGCGCGCGAACAGCTCGTCATAGGCAAGCCGGGTCCGGAACGGCCCTTCGACGTCGACATCTTCCGGCGCTGCTGGCCTGTGGATGTGCTCCAGCGCGGTGCGGAAGTCTGGCCAGTCGTGTGCCTTCACCGTCGTCGCTTCAAGCCACTCGGGAACATCGGGGATGGTGTCGAGCCCGGCGAGAATGATCTTGGCCAGCGTGCGACCGGACAGGCCCTGCGTGAGCGGATAGACCGGCTCAACAGCGGGCGGCGCTTCCCCGCGCGCGGGATCGACGACATAGTCAGGATGCAGCATCTGCCGCATGCCGTCGTAGAACGTCACCGTACCGCTCACGAGGCGCTTCTGGCCGACGGGCCACATGCGCTTCAGCATCTCTTCATTGCCGCGGAAATAGGCCACGGACAGAAAGCCCGTCTCATCGCGCAGGCGGATGCGGTGGGGCAGGTTCTTGTAGGCGGGTTGGTGTCCGTCCACCTCTGCCTCGATGGTCACGATCTCGCCGTCTCGGGTCTCGCCGATCGGCACGCGCAGGCGTCGGTCGATGGCTGAGTTCGGCGGCAGGAACAGCACGTCGCGCACCAGCCGTCCGCCCGCCACTTTGGCGACGAGATCCATGGTCTCGCGCCGCGCGCCCTTGGGCGCACGGGCCGGCCCGAGGAACAAGGCCGCCGGGCCGGTTGGGGAGGGGGGCGAAACGTCACTCATACAGCACTCTGGGCGGCGCTGACTCGCCCGCCCTTATGGGTTATAGCGCGGCCCCTTTGGATTTTGCCTGCCGCTTGGGGCCCATGGACGACCGCCGCAAAAAGCTCAAGTTCCGCGCCTGGCGTCGCGGTTTCCGCGAGATTGATCTGATTCTAGGCAACTTTGCCGACGCAGCGCTGGTAGGGATGGATGCGGCGAGCCTTGACGAGTTCGAGGCGCTGCTCAACGCCCCCGACCAGGATGTGTATGCCTGGATCACCGGTCAGACAGCGGCGCCCGCCGAATATGAGACCACTACTCTTGCGCGCATTCGCGCGTTCCAACTTGGTTTGAACCGACCGACCGAATGAGCACGCCCGCACTGCAACCGCGCCTGACCGAGACACTGGCGAAATCGAAAGACACGCTGGTCGTCACCGGCGCGCCCGAGGGCGTTGACGCCGCAGCGCTCGCCGAAGCCGCCCGCCAGCGCGGCGGCGTGACCATGTTCGTGGCCCGCGACGAGACGCGCGCCGCGCAATTCGAGGCGGCGGCGCACTTTTTCGCTCCGGGCTTGGCCACGCTGCGCCTGCCGGCGTGGGATACGCTGCCGTATGACCGCATCTCTCCCGCAGCGGCGATCGCAGCGCAACGCTGCGCGGCGCTCTCGGCGCTGGCGCGGCGCGGCGAGAAAGATCCTCCGCTGCTGCTGATCGCCACCGCGTCGTCAGTTTCGCAACGGGTTCCGCCGCGCGCGCGCATGGGCGCCGGGGCCTTCGCTGCAGAAGCCGGCGCCGAGACCTCGATGCAGGAGCTCGAGGGCTATCTGGTCGTCAACGGCTACATGCGCGCCTCAACGGTGCGTGCGCCGGGTGAGTTCGCCGTGCGCGGCGGCCTGATCGACATCTTTCCTCCCGGCGCTGCCGAACCGCTCCGCTTCGATTTCTTCGGCGATGTCCTTGAGAGCATCCGCGCCTTCGATCCGGAGACGCAGATATCCAAGGGCAAGCTCAAGCAGGCGCTGCTGACGCCAGTCAGCGAGGCGCTGCTCGACGACATGACCGTGCTGCAATTCCGCCGCCGGTTCACGCAGGCGTTCGGCGCCGTCAGCGATCCGCTCTATGACAGCGTCAGCGCTCGCATTCGCCGCCAGGGCATGGAGCAATGGCTGCCATTCTTCTACGAGCGGCTCGACACGGTGTTCGACTATGCCGGCGAGAATGCGTTGATCGCGTTCGATGCGCTGGCGGAGGACGCCATCAAGGACCGCGTGGAAACCGCGCGTGACCACTACGATTCTCGCAGAGGCGCGCCTCTCGCGCGCGGCGCGGCGCCCTTCCGTGCGCCTGAGCCCGAACTGCTCTACCTTGAGCCGGAGGCCCTGAAGAACGCGATTGGATCGCGGCCTGTGCGCCGGTTCAGCCATTTCGACAGCGACGCAAAGAAGCAGGTTGATCTTGGCGCGCGCGCCGGGCGCGATTTCGCGCCGGAGCGTCAAACCGCGGACGCCAACGTCTTCGACGCAGCCTCGCAGCACATCGCCGCGCTGACCAAGTCGAAGAAGCGCGTGCTCATCGCTGCCTGGTCGGAAGGCTCCGCCGAACGTCTGGCGGGCGTCCTCACCGATCACGGCGTGGAAGCGGTCGTGCGCATCAAATCGTGGCACGAGGCGACGCAGTTGCCAAAGGGCGCGCACGGGCTGTGCGTGCTGCCGCTTGAGCGCGGCTTCGAGGCCGAGGCGTTTGCGCTGATCGCCGAGCAGGACATCCTTGGCGACCGCCTCGCCCGCCCGCGCAAGCGGCGCAAAGCGACGGCGGTGATGGCTGAGGCCGCAGCGCTCAGCCAGGGCGATCTGATCGTCCACCAGGATCACGGCGTTGGGCGTTATGAAGGGTTGAAGACGCTCGATGTCGCCGGCGCGCCGCACGATTGCTTGGATCTGCGTTACGCCGGCGGCGACAAGCTCTATCTGCCGGTCGAGAACATCGAACTCGTCAGCCGCTATGGCGCCGAAGATTCAGACGCGCAGCTGGACAAGCTGGGCGGCGTCGCCTGGCAGAGCCGCAAAGCGCGCGCCAAGCAGCGTTTGCGCGACATGGCCGAAGAGCTGCTGCGCATCGCCGCGCTCCGCGCCACCCGCGAGGCCGAGCCCGTCTCGCCGCCGGAAGGGCTGTGGGACGAGTTCTGCGCGCGCTTCCCGTATGAGGAAACCGAAGATCAACTCGCGGCCATCGATGATGTCATGGGCGATCTCGCCTCCGGTAAGCCGATGGATCGCCTCATCTGCGGCGATGTCGGTTTTGGCAAAACCGAAGTGGCGTTGCGGGCGGCCTTCCTGGTGGCGATGAGCGGCAAGCAGGTCGCGGTCGTTGCGCCCACGACGCTGCTCTGCCGTCAGCATTTCCGCACCTTCGAAGAGCGCTTCCGCGGCTTGCCGGTGCGCGTGCGTCAGCTATCGCGGCTGGTGACCACCAAGGAAGCAAACGAGACCAAGGCCGGCCTGGAGGAAGGCGTGGTCGAGATCGTCGTCGGCACGCACGCGCTGTTGTCGAAGACCGTGAAGTTCGCTGACCTTGGCCTGATGATCATCGACGAAGAGCAGCACTTTGGCGTGAAGCACAAGGAGCGCTTGAAAGACCTTCGTTCCGAGGTCCACGCGCTGACGCTGTCAGCCACGCCGATCCCGCGCACCCTGCAACTCGCGCTCGCAGGCGTCCGCGAGATGAGCCTCATCACCACCCCGCCGATCGACCGCATGGCCGTGCGCACCTACGTCACCGCTTTCGATGCAGTGACGGTCCGCGAGGCGCTGCTGCGCGAGAAATATCGCGGCGGCCAGAGTTTCTTCGTCACCCCGCGCATCTCTGATCTCGAGGAGGCGTCCGAGTTCCTGCGCCGCAACGTGCCGGAGGTGACGTTTGCGGTTGCCCACGGCCAGATGGCCGCTGGCGCGCTCGATGAGATCATGACCAGTTTCTACGACGGCGCGTTCGATGTGCTGCTGTCGACCACGATCGTGGAATCCGGGCTCGACATTCCGCGCGCGAACACGCTGATCGTGTTCCGCGCTGATATGTTTGGCTTGGCTCAGCTGTACCAGCTGCGCGGCCGCGTGGGGCGCTCGAAAGTGCGCGCCTACGCGTATCTGACGACCGCGGCCGAGCAGGCGATGACGGTCGCTGCGGAAAAGCGGCTGAAGATTCTCTCCTCCCTCGACAGCTTGGGCGCCGGGTTCACCTTGGCGAGTCACGATCTCGATATGCGCGGCGGCGGCAATCTGCTCGGCGAAGAGCAATCCGGCCACATCCGCGAGGTCGGCGTCGAACTTTACCAATCGATGCTCGAAGAAGCGGTCGCGGCTCTGCGCGAGGGCAGGGAAGACACCGTCAGCGAGAAGTCCTGGTCGCCGCAGATCAATGTCGGAGCCTCGGTGCTGATCCCGGAGGACTACGTCTCCGATCTCACGGTGCGCTTGTCGCTCTATCGCCGGCTCGGCGATATCGACAGCGATCAGGAGCGCGAGGCGTTCGCCGCCGAGTTGATCGACCGCTTCGGGCCGCTGCCGCCGGAAGCCGACCAACTGATCGCGGTTGCGGCGCTGAAGGCGCTCTGCCGCCGCTGCCAGATATCCAAGTTGGACGCTGGCCCGAAAGGCGCAGTCTTCTCTTTCCGTGACACCGGCTTCCCCGATCCGATGGCGCTGGTGCGCTTCGTCCAGGAGCATCCGGACGATTTCAAGATGCGGCCAGACGGCAAGCTGGTGGTGCAGGGCGGGTGGCCCGAGCCGGCGCAGCGGTTGAAGGCGCTGCGCGGCGTGCTGGAAGCGCTGAGCCGCATTGCGACGAAAAAGGCCGCTTAAGCCGGGATAGCTTCCACTTCGAGCGCCCGCAGCGCCCGCGCGAGCATGCCGACGCCGCTTTCGCCGGGCTGCAACTCCACGGCGCTTTGTTCGAACACGAGCGGCCCGGCGCCGCCATCGCCTGAGGCGAACGCGGTGCACTCGGCAACCGAAGCAATCCGCTCTGCGGTGCGTTTGGCGCTGCGCAAGTCCGACGCGGGGAGCGCAATAGCGATCAGGTCCGCGCCGAACGCGGCGCCTGAATCGGCGTCCCGCATCAGGCGGCTGGCGAGGCTTGCGATCTCGGCGAAGCCTTTGCGCCACACGCTCTCCTCTGGCGCGCGCGCGCCATGGGCCGGCATTACGCGCAGCACCGCAAGGCTCATCGAGCGGCCAGTGCTGTGATGATCGCTGGCGAGGCGGCTCAGGTGCGCCTCGAACGTGTCGCGCCGCCACAGACCCGTGCGCGCGTCGCCTAGCAGGTCGCGATAGGCGAGCATCTCGTGCTCGGCGGCGCGGCGGCGGCGTTCGCGGCGAACCGCCTCGAACAACCACCCCAGCGACGGCCCGCAGGGCGTATTCGCTTCAGCGACCGCCGAGGCGCCGCGCTCGATCGAAGCGGCCGCGGTTGCGCTGTCGCCAGGCGCGATGATCACCATCGTCGGCAAATGGTAGAGCGTCGCATTGCGGCGCAGTGCAGCGCAGAGAGAGATCGCCGTCTGAGCGTCCTGCGCGCCATTCAGCACCACGGCGTCGAACGGCTCGTCATGCAGGTGGTCAAACCCTGCGTAGGAAGAGAAGGCCGCAGCGACGATACCGCCCACATCCGCCAGCACGCGCTCAAGCGCCAGGAACATCGAACTGGGCGCGCCAATGTAGAGCGCCTTCAGTTTGCGGGAATCGGCGGGCGCGGGCGGGGCGACCTCGAAAGACGCCGCCGTCGCGGCCCGGCGCGCGCGCTCGTCATTTGCGGTGGCAAGGCGCGTCCATGCTTCAAGTTGCGCCGCTAGCAGCTTGGGCGAGCCGTCGAGCATGACCGCGCCGGAGAATGCCGCTGTCTGTTGCAGGCCGATCATCGGCGGCGCCGCCGCGCGGCAACCGATCAAGCGAACAAGCGAAGCGTCATTGGCCGACTGAGCGGGAGCGACGCCGTCGAGCGCGGGATAAATGGAAATGTCTTCGCCCTGCGGCGCGGGAGCGCTGCTGAGCACGGCCGCGGCATTGACTCCCGCAGCGGCAAGCAGCGTCTGCCCTTGCCTGGCGGCTCTGGCGTCGTTGGCTCGCACAACAATGCGCAAAGATGGACGCTCCGGCGCCGGCGACGGGATGGTGACTAGCGCGCTAACGTATCGCCGCTAGGAACACTGTTTGCAAACAACAAGGTAAATGGAGCGTTGCATGGGCAAGGGACCGCTGGCTGGGGTGAAGGTCGTCGAGTTCGCCGGGATTGGTCCGGGCCCCTTCTGCTGCATGCTTTTGTCCGACATGGGCGCCGACGTCGTGCGAATTGACCGCAAGGGCGGCCGCAGCGGGGCGAAATTCGATGTCACCGCCCGGGGCCGCCGTTCGGTGGCGCTCGACCTCAAGGACAAGAACGATGTCGCAGTGGCGCTGGCCTTGATCGAGAAGGCGGACGTCCTGGTGGAGGGCTTCCGGCCCGGGGTCATGGAACGGCTTGGGCTCGGCCCGGATCAGGCGCTCGCCCGCAATCCCCGCCTCGTTTACGGGCGCATGACCGGGTGGGGACAGGATGGCCCGCTCTCCCAAGCGGCCGGCCACGATCTCAATTACATCGCCATCACGGGCGCGCTCTATGCGATGGGCCGCAAGGGCGAGACGCCAGCCCCGCCGCTCAACCTCGTCGGCGATTTCGGCGGCGGCGCTCTCTATTTGGCGATGGGCATTTGCGCGGCTCTGCTTGAGGCGGCGCGTTCGGGCAAAGGACAAGTGATCGACACCGCCATCACCGACTGCACGGCGTCGATGATGGCGATGATGTACGGCTTTCGCTCCGCTGGGCTGTGGAGCGATGAGCGCGATTCCAACCTGCTCGATGGCGGCGCCCCGTTCTACGACGTCTACGAAACCAAGGACGGCCAGTTCGTGGCGCTTGGCTCGCTTGAACCGCAATTCTATGCGCTGTTCCTGGAGAAACTCGACCTCAACGGCGACCCGCTTTTCGCCGCGCAAATGGACCGCAGCGCCTGGCCCGCGATGACCGCCAAGGTCGCCGAGGTGGTCAAGACCAAGACGCGCGCGGAGTGGAACGCGCTGATGGAGGGCACCGACGTGTGCTTTGCGCCAGTGCTGTCGATGGCCGAGGCGCCGGCGCATGCGCACAACGCAGCACGCAAGGCGTTCGTAGAACTCGACGGCGTCGTTCAGCCCGCGCCCGCGCCGCGCTTCTCGCGCACGCCCGGCGAAGTGCAGGGCCCGCCGGCGCCGACGGGCGCCCACACCGAAGCGGTGCTTGCGGATTGGGGCGTCAGCCTTCGTCCAAGCTGATCAATGCGTTCAGCGCCGGTTCAAGCGCGAGGGTGTCTATTCACTCTCGGTCCTGGGCGATTATTCGTCCCTCGCTCGTACCGGGGCCAGGTTCTCGATCCACCTCAGGATCGAAGCAGAAGCGCCGGCCGCCGGCTCAGCGGCCGGCGCAACTGTGCGTGATCCATGTTGCGCCGCAGCGAAAGCCTCCGTAACAGGGGCCGCGAAAGGCGGCAGCGATGGTCAACAAGGTTTTTCCCGACGCCAAGTCCGCGCTCGAAGGGCTCACCTTCGACGGCATGACGGTCATGAGCGGCGGCTTCGGGCTCTGCGGTATCCCGGAGAACCTCATCATCGCCCTGCGCGATTGCGGCGTTAAGGGCATCACCGTCATTTCGAACAATGCCGGCGTCGACGGCTGGGGCCTGGGGCTGCTGCTGGAGACCAAGCAGATCCGCAAAATGGTCTCGTCCTATGTCGGCGAGAACAAGGAATTCGCCCGCCAATACCTCTCCGGCGAACTCGAACTCGAGTTCAATCCGCAGGGCACGCTTGCTGAGCGCTGCCGGGCGGGAGGCGCGGGGATCGCGGCCTTCTACACCAAGACCGGCGTCGGCACGCTGGTGGCCGAAGGCAAAGAGACGAAGCTCTTCAACGGCGAGACCTACGTGATGGAAACCGGCCTCGTGGCGGACCTCTCGATCGTCAAAGCCTGGAAGGGCGATAAGGAAGGCAACCTCGTCTTCCGTAAGACCGCCCGCAACTTCAACCCGATGATGGCGACGGCCGGGAGGAAGTGCGTCGCGGAAGTCGAAATCTTGGTCGAGACCGGCGAACTCGATCCCGATCAAATCCACACGCCGGGCATCTATGTCGACCGCATCGTCAGAGGCAGCTTTGAGAAGCGCATCGAACAGCGAACTGTCCGCAATCGGGAGAATGCCTGATGCCGTGGTCCCGTGATCAGCTCGCGCAACGCGCAGCCAAAGAACTTCGCGACGGATTCTACGTCAATCTCGGTATCGGCATCCCGACGCTGGTGGCGAACTACATTCCCGAAGGCATGGAAGTTACGTTGCAGTCGGAGAACGGCATGCTCGGCATGGGCCCGTTCCCGTTCGAAGGCGAAGAAGACCCCGACCTGATCAACGCCGGCAAGCAAACCATCACGGCGCTGAAGAAGACCTCGTATTTTTCTTCCGCCGATTCTTTCGCCATGATCCGCGGCGGCCACATCGATCTTTCCATCCTCGGCGCCATGGAAGTCACCGACCGCGGCGACCTCGCCAATTGGATGGTGCCCGGCAAGATGGTGAAGGGCATGGGCGGGGCGATGGACCTCGTCGCCGGCGTCAAGCGCGTCGTTGTCGTGATGGAGCACACCTCGAAAGACGGCGTCTCCAAGCTGCTCAAGCAATGCACGCTGCCGCTGACCGGCGTGAACGTAGTCGATCTCGTCATCACCGACCTCGGCGTGTTCGAGATCGACAAGCACGGCTCGGCCCCCATGAAGTTGCTTCAACTTGCCGACGGCGTATCGCTCGACGAGATCACGGCGAAGACCGAGGCGCCGTTCGTCAACGCGCTGCGCTGACGCCCCGCCTGGCCCAGGCCCGGCGATTTAGTGAGTTGCGAAGAACTCGGCGCGCTGTTAGGGCGCGCGCTTCCTGCGGGATGGGTGGCCGAGTGGTTTAAGGCACCGGTCTTGAAAACCGGCGTGGGTGCAAGCCCACCGTGGGTTCGAATCCCACCCCATCCGCCGCGCCCTCAGGGCGTTCGGGCCTTTGACTCCAATAAAGCGAATCTAACCGGGCCCTTTATCCCGAAATCCTCTTGCGTTAACCATGTAGTAAGGCCCGCGTTCGCGGTCCGAGGGGGACGCGCATGAGCAAGAAGCACTTTGCGCTGGCGGCGGTCGTATTGGCCGGGGCTCTGGGTTTATCCACAGCAGTCGCGCAGCAGCAGCGGATCCGGCCGGATCAATGCACACGGGAACTCGCCCGCAGCACGCTCGAGACGCTGAGCTGGGACGACGTGGCTACCCAGCGGGCTGTCGCCGAGACCTGCGCCGGCGTTGGCGCGACGGGGCGCGGCATCCAGGCGGCGCGCGCGCGCTTCTATGCGGGCAGGGCCTACAACCACATCCCGGGCGGGGTGGACGAAGCCATCCGCCAACTCGAGATCGCCGTGAATTCGGGTCAGGATTTTGAGAGCCAGTTCGGCCGCGAGCTACGCGCCGCGCGCTTGGAACTGGTGCAGGCCTATCGCGCCAGCGGCCGCGTCGAGGCGGCGCGCAATCTGCTCAACAATCCGGGGCTGCGCCCCAGCGATCCGGCGGTGTCATACCAGCGTGCGATGCTGATCCTGGCCGAGCTGCGCGAGGCGGGCCGCGAAAGTGCGTTCGACGTGCTGCGCGGCGTGTTCGTTCAGGACGACGCCCAGCTCCTTGGCTCAGCCGAGGATCCGACCGGGCTGACAGCCGCCGAAATCCGCCGCGGTCGTTCGTGGCTCTACTGGCTCGGCATGTCGCTCGGCCAGGAGGCGTTGGTGCATCAGGGCCGCGATGAGGAGCAACGCCGCGCCGACGCGATACGCGCTATCAATTATTTCGGCCCCGTCGCCAGCGCCATCGCCGCGGCCTGCCGCAATCAGTCGCCGGCCAATTGCAATGGCATTGGCGCCACCGAACCGATCGGCAGCCTGGGCTTTCCGGTCGCTCCGAATGGCGATCAATTGCTGGGCGCATTCTTTCAACTCGGCGTCGCGCATCTGAAGGCCGCAGGGGTCCAGGATACTGCTGGCCTTGCTGCAATGGCCGGCAGCGGCGCAGGGCAGGCGGGCAGCCTCGATTGCTTCAGCGCCAACATCGCGCCAGACGCGGTGAGCCATTTCCAGAATGCGCGATATGCCTTCGAATCCATCGTCCGTGTCGCCCCGGCAGGCTCGGGCGCGTCATCGGCTGCGAGCTGGGGCCTTGGCTGCACCATCCTGGCGAACGTCGGCACCATCCCCGACCCGGGCGAGCAACAGCGCCAGCTGGCGATGGCGGTGCAATTGCTACAGCGCGCGCCAGACCGGCCGCTGACGCTGCTGACACTGGCGCGTGCACAGGTGCTGCAAGGCCAACTCGAAGCGGCGCGCGCGAACTACCAGCGCGCTTTGTCCCTTGCTGGTCCCGACACGCAGTGCCGCACTGGCCGTCAAGCCAGCACGGATGGGCATGCAGAGCTGCCGTCGCGCATCTACTTGGAACTGGCCCGCACACGCTTCACCGAACCGCTCGCGGGCGCGCGGCGCAGCAGTCCAGATCTCTTCAGCCGCACCATCACCGACATCCTGCAAGCGCGTCCTCAGGCGCTCGCGGAAGCGGAGGGCGAGTTGCAGTGCGCGATCTCGCTAGACGCCGCCAATTCCGAAGCGCGGCTGACGCTCGGCCACATCTATCTGCGGCTCGGTTCGGAAGGCACGCTTGATCCCCCGCCCTTCACCAAGGCGGCGCAAGTGCTGCGCTACTTCGAACGGCCGGTAGGGTCTGGCCAAGAAGGACGCGCTGAGGGGCTCTACCTGCTCAGCCGCCGCGAGACTCTGCTGCAGCAGAACCGGCTGATCAACAATCGCGCCGGCGGCGGCGACGGGTCCAACGCCGTCAGCTTCGCCACCCAAGCCTACAACACCACCCAGCGTCCTGAATTCCGGCATCAGGCATGTCTGGCGCAAATGCTGTTCGGCAACACCCGCGACGAGGGCTATTGCTCGGCATCCGGCCAAGGCTACGAGCGTGCGGAATCGCTGCTGTACGAAGGCATGTATTGGCTCCGCCGCGGCCAACGCGAACGCGACACGCGGATGAGCAGCTGGTCGCGCTCGATCCAAGCCTTCAATCGCGGCATTCGCGAGACTTCGCCTGGCGTGCTGGTGGATAGTGTGCACCCATCGCTTCCCGCCACGATGCCGCTCGAAGACCTGATGCATTACGGCGAGCGCTACGTGCTGCGCTGCGCGCGGCTCGATTACGGAGACCGCGAGGCCGCGTCAGACGAGGTGCGTGCTTTCTTCCGGCTGTCGGGCATGCCCGACCCATGTGGCGGCGCGCCGCGCTAGGCGTGCAGCGGGGGAACGAGGATGCCGGATCCTGAGGACAATATCAGCGGGTTGCCGGAGGTCGTTCGTAACTCCAACCGGCCGATCATCATCTACCAGGGCCCCCCGCCCGGGCAGCTGGATGCGCCGACGACGAATGCGGTGGGCCTGCTCTCCTGGCTGACATTGCTGACGATCTGCCTCGTCGCCATCGCGCTCAGTGTTTGGACGGTCTGGAACCCCGGACACGACCAGACTCAATTCTCGCCCATCTATGCGCAGGGCCAACCCGTCGGCCTCGCCAAGCGGATCGAGGAGCGTCAGGAGGTCAACGCGCGCGCCGAGGGGCTGCTTGAGTATCTGGAACGCGTGCGCGCCGATAATCTCGGCCGCCGCCGTAGCGGTGAAACGCATCCCTTGATCACGGACCGCGACGGCGTCGAGGATCTGCGTAGTCAATGGGACGCGATGTGCCGTTCCATTCGCGCGCGCATCTATGATCGCCGCATCGGCCAGATTGACGCCCGCTTGTCCGAATTGCGGGCGTATCGCCGCCAAGTGGCCGATCCGGTGGAGCGCGCGCGTGTCGATGGCGATCTTGCTGGGCTGACGGAGCAGCGGCGCGCAGAACTCGATCGCCGCCGCACTGATAGCGATCCAGCCCTGCGTTGCGTGCCCGCAGCGCAGGCGCCGGTATGTTCCGACGCCAGCGCTGAGCCGTGGTGCAACCCACAGCATGGTCGTCCCGATGAATTCCGCGCCGAGGCTTCGTGATGACAGAGGCTGAACAAGAACCGCGCGTAACTGACGAGAAGACGCTATTCGCTGTCCCGCACACGGGGATGGCGCTCGCCGGACTGATCATTCGTACGATGGCGCGCTTGTGGGTGGTCTGCCTGTTGCTGGCGGGCGCGGCGTTTGCCGGCATCACGCTCAATCAAATGATGCAAAGGCAGGCGCAGCTTAACGAGCTACGCAAAGAGCCAGGGCCGGACGCCTACGCTGTGGTGGCCTATCAACGCGAACTCGAACGGCAGATTAGAGCGTACAATCAGAACTGGCGCTCAGAATCGGTTCCAACGCCGCCGCCCAGGCCGCGTCTGTTGGAAGATATCGATCTGGCGCGGTTGCGGAATCGTGAAATCGGTCAAGGATCGGCGCCTTCGGCGGCGCCATCCGACGGCGCCATCAGCGCGCCGCCTTGAGAATTCAGCCGGCGCTCCGTGTGAGCGCCCGTTTGGGGGAGAGTGCATATGGCAACGCTGGCGTTTCTGCTGCTGATCGCAGCGCTGATCTTGTTCATCGTCAGCACCCGGCAATGGGCGCTCTGGTTGCGCGGGGCGGTATGGGGCGGGGGCATGCTGCTGCTCGTCGTGGCCTGGCTGCTGCTCGGCAACACGGCGCGCGATCCCGAACTTGCTACCGCGTTCGGCGACTTCATCGCTCACATCGGCAATCCCGGCGGCAGCCTGATCGCGCGCATGCTCGACAGCAATGGCGCGGCCGTTGCGCGCATTGTCCTGTCGCTGTTCGACATCTTCCTCTTCTTCGGCGTTCTGGTGGCGGTGCTGGCGCTGGTCGCCTTCCGCCCCGGCGAAGGGATGGAGCGCGCGATCCGGCCGATCATGGCCGGCATGATCGGCGCCATCGTTGGCGGCTTGGTCGCACTCGCGATCGTCGGCACCGGTTTTGGCCAGCGCGAAGAGCGCCGCGCTTATGCGGGGCCCGTCCTCGCCGAGACCGTCTACAGTGGCGACACGCTGCTGCTGAACGGCGATCTGGTTCGCCTGCGCGCGATCGATGCGCCGGAGGCCGGGCAGATTTGCCGCCTCAACAACCGCACGCAGGATTGCGGCGAGGAAGCCACGCGCGCGCTGCGCCGTGTCCTCGACGGCGCCTACGTGATGTGTGCGCTTGAAGGCGAAGCCGATCCGCGTCCGGCAGGCGCCAGTGACCGCATCGTCACCTGCACCGCCATCCGCAATGGCCGGGAAGAGTTCAGCGTCGCGCGGCGCATGGTCGAAGAGGGCTATGCCGTCGCCCAGGGCGATCTCTATCAGCGCGAAGCGGAAGAAGCGGCGGCGCGTGCGCGTGGCCTGACCACTTGGTGCACTTTGCGTCCGGACGCCTGGGCCCGTCTGACTACCGCGCAGAAGAACGCATTCCGCGATCGTGGCGTCTATCCAGCCAACGCGGCGACGTTTGGAACTTGCCCGCCGCCTCCGCGGCCGCGCCCGAACAACGATCTGCCCGTGTCAGCGCCCAAGTAACAAGCGAAAGCTGCGCGCTTCGGCCCAATGCCGGAGCGCGCTCAAGCTTTACGCGCGTTAGTGATGAAGCTGCCGGAAAGCATGACCGCTTACGCGCTTTAAACGCGCATTGGCGTAAACAGGCCCATCGCATTCACTGCGCGGGCTCTCCTCATGCTTTCTTCCTCGCTGCGTTTCATTGCCGCGCTGCTCTTGGCTTGCAGCGCCGCAGGCGCTGCATTCGCCGATCCCGCGCCGATTACGTATGCGGGCCAGGGCGGCTCGGTGCAAACCGCCGGCCTCGCAGGCGGCGGAGAGAATTCCTACGGCTATGGTTCTGCCGCGCCGCGCAGCAACGGCGCGGTGATCGATCTGCGCCGTCCGGCGACGCGCTCGCGTCCGGCGCCCACGCCGGTCTCCTACGAGCCGCCTCCGCCTGCGGCGCAACCGGAAGCCGCCGCGCCGAGCGAGCAGGGCGCTCAGCCCTGGCTTGAGCGCGAGCAGGTGGGCCCGCCCTACCAGGCCAATGGCCGCTGGTACGCCCCCACGCCCGAGCCCGGCTATTCCGAAAACGGCATCGCTTCTTGGTATGGCCCCACCTTCCACGGCCAGCGCACCGCAAGCGGGGAGGTCTACGACCAGGAAGCGCTGACCGCTGCGCACCCGACCTTGCCGCTGCAAAGCCTGGTGCAAGTCACCAATCTCGAAAATGGGCGTGAAGTGATCGTGCGCATCAACGACCGCGGTCCGTTCGTGGGCGAGCGTTTGATCGACCTGTCGCACCGCAGCGCCGAAGTGCTGGGCTTCGATCAAGCTGGCCGCGCGCGCGTCAATGTCCGCTATCTGGGCCCGGCGCCGCGCCGCGTCACCGCCGAGACAGCCGCCTCTGCGCCAACCTTCACCCCCGTTCCGCAGCAAGCTGCCGCGCCCGGGGAGGGGGGCCCGGTCTCCCTGCTCCCGGCTGCGGAGCAAATTCCCGCCGCCCCGCCGTCCGGCGCACCCCTCTATTCAGTCCAGACCGTCAGCAGCACCGCTGCGCCGGTCCCCGCGGCGGCGGCAGCGAGCGCAGGCGGCTACTACGTCCAGGTCGGCGCCTTCTCAGACCTCGCCAACGCCAACCGCGTCCGCGACGCCGTCAGCGCCGCTGGCCCGGTCAGCGTCGACGTGCGCACCAGCTCCAGCGGCATGGAATTGTTTCGGGTCCGGGTCGGTCCGTGGGCGAGCGAGCAGGAGGCTGCTGCGGCGCGCCAGACGCTCTCGTCCATGGGATACGGGCAGACGATCCTCGCAAGCCGCTGACGGCGTCTGTTGACGCAAAAGCGCCGCGCCGGTTTGCTTCACCTAGCAGCGCTGAGAGCGCACACGATTCGGCGGAGCAATGAGACTTAATCAGGCGCTGGTCGCCATCACGATCGCTTTGGCTGTGGCCGTCACCGGGCCGGCGGACGCACAGCGCCGCCGTGCGCGTGCGCCATCGCCGCCGCCCGCGCCCGCGGTGGCGCAGCACGTCACCATCATGGACGGCGCTACCGGGGCCATCCTCGCCTGTGAGAATTGCAACGAGCCCATCCCGCCCGCTTCGATGGCCAAGCTGATGACGGTGCTGGTCGTACTCGATCAGCTCCGCGCCGGCCGCATCACCTACGACACCCGCTTCCAAGTCAGCGCCTACGCCTGGCGTGAGCACGGTGCGCCCTCGTCTGGCTCGCACATGTTCCTGCCGGTGAACTCATCGGTGGCTGTGCGCGACCTCATCCAGGGCGCAGTGATCGTCTCAGCCAACGATGCCTGCGTGGTGTTGGCCGAAGGCATCGCCGGCTCGGAGGAAGCCTTCGTTCAGTTGATGAACCGGCGCGCGCAGGAGATCGGTCTCACCACCGCGCGCTTCCGCAACGCGACAGGCCTCGACGATCCCGAGCAACGCATCTCGTCCGCCGATCTGGCGCGCCTCGCGCGCTATCTGATGGTGAACTATCCCGACTTCTATCAGGTCTATTCGCGCCGCTCGTTCACCTACAACAACCACACGCAAGAGAACCGCAACCCGCTGCTCGGCGCTTATCCTGGCGCAGACGGCGTGAAGACCGGCCACACCGATGAATCCGGCTATGGCCTTGTTGGCTCAGCGCTGGTGAACGGCGAACGCCGCATCATCGTCTTCAACGGCCTGCCCAGCATGGCTGCCCGCAACAGCGAGGCGCAGCGCCTGATGCGCGCGGCGTTCAACGATTTTGCGGTGACGACGCTGGCAGAGGCGGGTCACGAAGTCGGCCAGGCGCAAGTCCGCCTCGGCTCGCGCGCAAGCGTGCCGCTCATGGCCCAGCATGACATCGTCATTGGCGGTCGCCGCGGCGTGCAGGCCGGCCTGCGCGCCCGCATCGTCTATAATGGCCCGCTCGCGGCCCCAATCGCCAAAGACGCGGTGGTCGCCCGCCTTGTCGTGGAAGGCCCAGGCTTTGAGCGGCAGGAATTTCCGCTAGTCGCAGGCCGTGACATTGGCCGCGCCAACTGGTTCGCCCGAGCCTGGGAAGGCTTGCGCCTGACCCTGTTCGGCCCTTCATAGAGGCATGACCTCAGCGGCGAAAACCGGCCGTTTCATCACGCTCGAAGGCGGCGAAGGCACGGGCAAGTCAACGCTTCAACGTGCGTTGTCCGAAGCCCTCCGCGCGCGCGGCCTTGAGGTCGTGGCCACGCGTGAACCGGGCGGCGCGCCTGGCGCCGACGCCATCCGCGCTCTGCTGGTGCAGGGCGAGGCCAATCGCTGGAGCGCGCTGGAAGAGGCGCTCCTGTTCGCGGCCGCGCGGCTCAACCATTTGAACCGCACCATCCGTCCAGCGCTCGTGCGCGGCGCCTGGGTGGTGTGCGATCGCTATTACGATTCAACGCGCGCCTATCAGGTCGCAGCCGGCGGCCTGCGCGGCGACGTACTCGATCAGCTCAACGCGCTGATCGAAGCGCCTGCGCCCGATCTCACTTTGATCCTCGATCTTGATCCGAACGCCGGCCTCTCCCGTTCGCGCGGCGCCGAAGCGGGCGAAGATCGCTTCGAAAAGAAAGACGGCGCCTTTCACACGCGCGTCCGCGACGAGTTCCTCGCCATCGCCAAGCGCGAACCGGCCCGTTGCGCAATTATCGACTCCGCGCAGCCGCGCGAGGCTGTGCTCGCTGCGGCGATCAGGGAAATTGAGGCGCGGCTGTGAAAGCGGAGAAAGCAACGCCGGAAACGGATCGCGAGCCGAACGCGCCGCATCCGCGCGAGACGTTTTCTTATGTTGGCCACGAGGCGGAGGAGCAGGCGCTCGCCGACGCGTTGCGCGGCGGCCGGATGCACCATGCGTGGCTGCTGGCTGGCGCGAAGGGCTTAGGCAAAGCCACGTTGGCGTATCGCTTCGCGCGCGTCGCGCTGGGCGCCAGGAGCATCGGGCCGCGCCCATTCGACGTCGATCCGGAAGACACAATCGCGCGCCGTGTCAGCGCGCTGTCGCATCCCGATCTGTTCGTTCTGCGGCGCGGCCTCAACGATCGTGGCAAGCCGCGGCGCGAAATCACCGTCGATGATGCGCGCGAGCTTGCACACTTCTTCGCGCTGGCGCCGTCCGAGGGCGGCATGCGTGTCGCCATCATCGACGCCGTCGACGACCTCAACCGCAACGCCGCCAACGCCATCCTGAAAACGCTCGAAGAACCACCGGCGCGCTCGGTGTTGCTGCTCGTCTGCCACGCACCCGGCGCGATCCTGCCGACCATCCGCTCACGCTGCCGCCGCTTGGCGCTGCGTCCGCTGGGAGACGATCTCGTGCGCCATGCGCTTGGCGGCGATGACGATGCCCTTGTCGCGCTGGCGAAAGGCCGCCCAGGCCGCGCTATCGCGCTGAAGGCGCAAGGGCTCAATGCCGGCGCGGCGCGGTTGGATCGCGCTCCTGCGCAGATTAAGAAAGGCGAAGCCGCCGCCGTGCTTGGCGCACTCTACGAGCAGATGGGCGGCGAGCCGTTCGAGCGTCTGGCCGCCGTACTCGAACTGGCGGAAGAGTGGACCCGCGCCGCCGGCGTGGAAGAGGGCGGCGAGGCTTGGGCCGAGGCATGGTCGGCGCTTGAGACGCTGCGCGGCGAAGCCGAAGGACTCGACATGGACCCGCGCCACGCCCTCGCGCGCGCGGTGGGCGTGCTTGATCGCGCGGCGGCGGCGCGTAGATGAAGCCGGCCATGCTGATCGACAGCCACGTCAACCTGCATCACCACAGCTACGACGGAGACCGCGAAGCGGTGATCCAGCGTGCGCGCGAGGCGGGCGTGGCGCGCATGATCACGATCTGTGACAAGATCGAGAACTTTCCCACCGTGATCGCCATCGCCGAGGCGCATGCCGACATCTACGCCAGCGTTGGCGCGCATCCGCATTATGCGAAGGACCACCTCGATCTCACCGCCGCCAAGCTGATCGAACTCGGTGCGCATCCGAAGGTGGTGGGCATCGGCGAAACCGGCCTCGACCAGCACTACAAGTTCAGTCCGTACGACGACCAAGTGCAGGTGTTCCGCGCCCACGCCGAAGCGGCGCGCGCACTCGGCAAGACCCTCATCATCCATACGCGCGAAGCGGACGAGGCGATGGGGGATCTGTTGGAGGAGGAGGCGGGGAAGGGCCCTCTTCGCATCCTGATGCACTGCTACACGTCCGGCGCCGAACTGGCGCGGCGCGCGCTGAAACTCGGCGCCTACATCTCATTCTCGGGCATCATGACATTCAAGAACGCCGATGACGTCCGCGCCATCGCGACAGAGGCGCCGCTCGACCGCATCATCGTCGAAACCGATTGCCCTTACTTGACGCCCATGCCGTTCCGCGGCCAGCGCTGTGAGCCCCTCCACGTCGCCTATGTCCAATCGGCGCTGCTGAAGTTGAGGGGGCTCAGCGAAGAGGAGGGGGGCGCCCTGCTCGCCGAGAACTTCTTCCGGCTCTTCCCAAGCATCGCGAGGCCCAGCTGATGGCGACCCTGCGCGTCACCTTGCTCGGCTGCGGTTCCTCCGGCGGCGTTCCGCGCGCGACCGGCGATTGGGGCAAGTGCGACCCGAGCGAGCCAAAGAACCGCCGCTCGCGCTGCTCGCTGCTGCTGCAGCAATGGCGCGGCGAGGCAGGCGCGGCGGAAGAGGCGACCACGGTGCTGATCGACACCTCGCCCGATCTGCGCCTGCAACTCGCGCAAGCGAAGCCCTCGCACATCGACGCTGTCGTCATCAGCCACGATCACGCCGATCAGACCAATGGCTTCGACGACATCCGCGCCTTCGCCATCAAGCACCGGCGCCAGATCCCGGTCTGGATGGACGAGCCGTGCAAGCGCACCTTCATGCGCCGCTTTGGCTACGCATTCGAGAATCTGGGCGGCTATCCCGCGATCGTGCGCAACGCCGGCGATATCTCGCCGCTGGTGCCGCTCGTCGTCGATGGCGCCGGCGGCAAGCTCGAATTGCTGCCGCTCGACCAGGATCACGGCTTCTCGCGTTCGCTCGGCTTTCGCGTCGGCCCGGTCGGCTACTCGAACGATCTTGTCGACATGCCGGAAGCAAGCTTCGCCGAACTCGGCGGCCTCTCGCTTTGGATTGTCGATGCGCTGCGCGAGACCCCGCACCCGACCCACACGCACTTGGCCAAGACGCTGGAGTGGATTGAACGGCTGAGGCCGGCGCACGCCGTGCTGACAAACATGCACATCGATCTCGACTACGCGGCGCTCAAAGCGAAGCTGCCGACAGGGGTCGAACCCGGCTACGATGGCTGGCGTGGCGAATTTCCGGTCTGAGTCGCCGCATTGCTTCTCATAATCTATCTTATGCGAGAAATGCATGTCCGCGGAACCCACTGAAAATGTGCGGGAAACAGAAGATCGTCACGCCCGAAACGCCGCCTCCACTCAGGCCGTTCTGGACGTGATGGCCAGTCTGCGGGACCCGCAGCACGGCTGTCCGTGGGATATTGAGCAGACCTTCGCGACCATCGCGCCTTACACGATCGAAGAAGCTTACGAGGTCGCCGACGCCATCGAGCGGCAGGATCTGGCGGCGCTGAAGGAGGAGCTGGGCGACCTCCTCTTCCAGGTCGCCTTCCACGCCCGCATGGCCGAGGAGCAAGGCGCGTTCGATTTTGGCGATGTGGCCCAGGCGCTGGCCGACAAGATGATCGAGCGTCATCCGCACGTGTTCGGCGAGAAGATCGAACGCACCGCCGAAGAACAGACCAAGGCCTGGGAGGCGCTCAAGGCGGAGAAGCGGGCGGCGAAGGGCGCGTCGCTGTTGGATGATGTGGCGATGGCCCTGCCCGCGCTGATGCGCGCTGAGAAGCTCACCAAGCGCGCGGCCCGCATCAATTTCGATTGGCCGACGCCTGACGAGGTTCTCGTCAAGCTCGATGAGGAATTGGCCGAACTCGAGGAAGCGCGCGCCAGTGGCGATCACGAAGCGCTCACCGAAGAGATGGGCGACGTCCTGTTCGTGATGGCCAACCTCGCCCGCAAGCTGAAGGTCGACCCCGAGGAAGCGCTGCGCCGCGCCAACGCCAAGTTCACCCGCCGCTTCCAGCACATCGAGCAGCGTCTGAACCAACAGGGCCGTACCGGACCGCAGCCGCTCGACGAGATGGAAGCGCTGTGGCTTGAGGCCAAGCGGGCTGAGAAGGCGCGCTAAGTCTTTCCGGCCATTAACCGCCTTAATGCCGTTAGGAGAACCCGCTCTTAACTCCCGCGGCTGCAAGCTTCTGGCAATGGCTCAGCAGCAGGTGAGCCGGGATCGGTGGTCCATGTCCAGCATTGTCACGAACACTGCTCGCTTTCGCAGCGAACACTTCGAGCCCGAGCCGGCGCTTGATCCTGCCGAGCAACGCCGGCTGCGCGGGCACCTCGAACAGATCGACTTCACCGCCTACGCCGCCAACCAGGCCGTGGTCGCGCAAGCGCTCGGCCGTATCGAGCTGGCCAAGTTCGAGCGCCTTGCGATCGCCGCCGCCACGGCGCGCGCCCGCTGGGTCAGCGCCGCCGCAGCGATGGCTGAGGCCTCCTCCACGATTACCGACGATCAGGTGCGGCAGCTCTCTTCGCTGCGCCAAGCGTACGAAGAACTCACCGAGGCCTACGAAGCGCTGCGGCGCATGGTCGAGCGCGGCTATCTCGGCTACGAGCCGAAGGCCTAAACGCGCCTCGCGCCAAACGGCACGATCTTGTTCTCGACGTCGTGGCCGATGTCGGCGCGGCCGAGATAAGCAACCCCAGCCTTGGCGCACCAATAGCGCATCATCTCCTCGGCCGTAGCGCCAAACGGACGGTCGTTCTCCGGCACATCCAGAATGCGTCCGAGCTTGATCCCCTTCACGCTCCGCACGTTGGCCGAAGACGTAATTTGGAAGAGGGCGCGGTCGAGCCGGTAGAGATACTCGCCAACATCTTCGAGCATCAGCACGTGGCCGCTCAGATCGGGCTCCAGCGAGGTGCCTAGCAGCGACTGAAACACGGTAATGTTGAAGGCGGCCGCCTTGCTGTCGAACATCAGGCCGAGTTCGACGCTCTCCGGCGCACGCTCGATCAGCCAGGCGAGGGCGCGTTTGATCGCCGCCTCCCCCCCTGCCCGCGTCATGTCCACCGGGATCGGCCCATGCGCGACATGGGCGTAGCGGCGCGCATAGAGCCCGCCGAGGATCGCGCCGTTGTCGCTGTAGCCGAGATAGGTCTTCTTGCGCGACGCCTCGTTGAGCTGCGCCAGCGCCGCCTCGGCGATGCGGCAGGCGCCGTAGCCGCCACGCGCGAACCAGATGGCGTCGAACGCAGGATCGTTGGCGACCTCGACGAAGGCTTTCAGGCGCGCCTCGTCGTCGCCGGCGAAATGTCCGGCGCTGAGAAAACATTGCGGGTGAAAAACAATATCCGGCGCCTGATCCAGAAACGTATCGGCGGCGAACGCTTTCACTCGCTCCGCCAAGGCCGGTTCGATGCGCCCCCCGGGCGCGACAACGCCAATGCGGATTGGTGGCGCCATATCTCTGCGTTCGCGTCCTTGCCGGTGAGCGTCGTTTCTCGTCATAACCGGGGCTGATGAGTCAGGCCAAATCCTATTTCTTCAGCGGCGTCGGCGGCTCGGGCATGCTGCCCTTGGCGTTGATCCTGCGCGGCAAGGGCGTGGAGGTGGCCGGTTCGGATCGTTCGCTCGACCAGGGCCGGCTCGGCGCCAAGTTTGAGTACCTGAAGAGCCAAGGCATCGCCCTCTTCCCGCAAGACGGCTCGGGCATTACCAGCGCCGACCAAATCCTGGTGCGTTCCGCTGCGGTGGAAGACACGGTCGGTGACGTCGCCGCCGCCAAGCGCGTCGGCGCGCGCGACATGAAGCGGCCGGAGCTGCTGGCGGAACTGTTCAACGCGGCCAAGGTCCGCATTGGCGTCGCCGGCACCAGCGGCAAGTCGACCACGACCGGCATGATCGCCTGGCTGCTGCATCGGGCCGGACGCGATCCGACGGTGATGAACGGCGCCGTGATGAAGAACTTCGTCACGCCCGATGCGCTGTTCGCCTCTGCGCTGGTGGGCAAGGGCGATGCCTTCGTCAGCGAAGTCGACGAAAGCGATGGCTCGATTGCGCGCTATGAGCCGACGATCGCGGTCGTCAATAACATCGCGCTCGACCACAAGAGCATGGATGAGCTGCGGGCGCTGTTTTCCGGCTTCGTCAACCGCGCCGAGATCGCGGTGCTGAACCTCGACAACGAAGAAACCGCCGCGCTCGTGCTGGCGGCCAAGGTGCGCACGCGCACCTACGCGCTGCGTTCGGGCTTGGCCGATTTGCACTGCGTGGCAATCCGCCTTGCGCCCGACGGCGTCTCGTTCGACGTGCTGGAGAAAGACACCCGCCAGAGCGCCACCGTCGACCTCGCGGTTCCTGGCGAGCACAACGTCTCCAACGCGCTCGCGGCGCTTTCAGCGGCGCGAGCGTATGGATTGCCGCTCAAGGATGCCGCTGAAGCGCTGAAGGGTTTTTCCGGCACGAAGCGGCGGCTTGAGGTCGTCGGCACGGCCAAGGGCGTCACCATTATCGACGATTTCGCCCACAACCCCGACAAGATCACAGCCACACTCGCCGCGTTGCACGCTTTCCCGGGCCGCCTGCTAGTCATGTTCCAACCGCACGGCTTTGGTCCGCTGAAGCTGATGAAGAACGAATTCATCGACGTGTTCGCCAAGCACATGGCCCACGACGACATCCTGATCATGCCTGACCCGGTCTATTTCGGCGGCACCGTCGACCGCAGCGTCACCAGTGAACACATCGTCTCGGGCATACGTGCGCGCGGCCTGCAGGCGCTGGCGTTCGCTGAGCGCGCTGCGTGTGGCGACAAGCTCATCGAGCTTGCCGAGCCCGGCGACCGCATCGTCGTCATGGGCGCGCGCGACGACACGCTAAGCGTGTTCGCGGCGGAGCTGCGGGAGCGGCTCAGAAGCTAGAATCGGCATACCCGCGGCGTCACGCTGCGGCGTCTGCCCTATTCCGCCGCTGGCCGGATTTCTTCGGGTAGGGGTTCCGACGGCGCGAAGCGGGCGGCGTCGGCGACCAGCAGTTCCGCGCGCAGCGTGAGCGCGCCATCATCATCGGTGTGTTCTTCGAGGATGCGCCCAGCGGCTGCGATCTGCGCACGCATGCGGCCAGCATCGTCCGGGGGCAAGGTGAGGGTGATGACGCGCGTGGCCGAGAAGGCTGCCCGGTCGATTGCCGCAAGCAGCGTATCGACACCCTCCCCCGTGACCGCGGAAATCGCAACTGGGGGCAGGGCGCCCTGCCCGGTCTCGTCCATCGCCCGCGCCCGCCGCAGCCGCGCCTCGCGCGTTGCGTCATCCAGCTGGTCGATCTTGTTCCAGACTTCGAGCACCGGCGGCGCCTTACCGCCGGCGTCCTTCGCCAATTGCTCCAGCACTTTCAGCACGTCAGCGCGCTGCTGCTCGCTTTCGTCGTGGGCGATGTCGCGTACGTGTAGCAGCAAATCCGCCTCAGTCACGGCCTCCAGCGTGGCGCGAAACGCGGCCACCAGTTCGGTCGGCAGATCGGAGATGAAGCCGACGGTGTCGCTCATGATCACGGCGCGCCCGCTCGGCAGTTTCACTTGCCGCGCTGTGGGATCGAGCGTGGCGAACAGCATGTCCTTGGCCAGCACGCCCGCGTGCGTGAGGCGATTGAACAGCGTCGACTTGCCAGCGTTCGTGTAGCCGACCAGCACCACGGCCGGCAGGCCTGCGCGGGCCCGGGCCCGCCGTTGCAGGCCGCGTGTGCGGCGGACGTCATCCAGCTCCCGCTTCAGCTTGATGATGCGGTCGGCGATGATGCGGCGGTCGAGTTCAATCTGCGTTTCGCCAGGGCCGCCGGTCTTGCCAAGACCGCCGCGCTGACGCTCCAAGTGCGTCCAGGTGCGCACCAGGCGCGAGCGCTCGTATTGCTGGCGCGCCAGCTCGACCTGGAGCCGGCCTTCGCGCGTCTGTGCGCGCAGGCCGAAGATTTCGAGGATGAGCCCGGTGCGGTCGATCACCTTGGCCCCGGTGTCGCTCTCGAGGTTGCGCTGCTGCACAGGCGAGAGCGCGCCGTCGATGACGATGACGCCTGCGCCCAATGCCTCGCTCTGCTGCTTCAGCTTCTCTACGCGCCCCGAACCGAAATAGGTCCGTGGGCTGATCTGCCGGAGCGGGGCCGCTTCTGCAGCCGCCACATCAAGCCCGAGCGCTTGAGCAAGGCCCACGGCCTCAAGCAAACGCGCCTCGCCGTGGCGCGCCGTCTCAGCGGCGCTCGGCAGAGGGCGCAGAACTACGGCCCTGTTGATGTCTTTTTCGAGCGCCTCAGGCGTCGGCTTCATCTGCCGCCTTGTCGATTTCATACAGGTGCACGGGCGCGCCCGGCATGATCGTCGAGATCGCGTGCTTATAGACCAATTGCACCTGCCCATCGCGGCGCAGCAGCACACAGAAGTTGTCGAACCAAGTCACCACGCCCTGCAGCTTAACGCCGTTCACCAGGAAGATTGTCAGCGGAGTCTTGGCCTTGCGGACGGCGTTGAGGAACGTGTCCTGGAGGTTTTGTTTCTTTTCCATGGTTTAGCCCCATGCCTATTATGCCGCGACGCGTGCGCAGCTGCAGCATGGAGCTATAGGCGGGCGCAGCCGCGGCGCCAACCAAGTTCCGCCTATGTTTCAATTCCCATCAGCATTGTGACGCAAAATATAGCTGGCGCAGCGCTTTTGCTGCCGGACCGGGCTCACCATCGCCAATTCTTGCGCCATCGATACTGATTACTGGACAAAGCTGAGTTCCAGCGGCGGTAAGGAACGCCTCGCGCGCCGCCTTTGCCTCATCTGGGGTAAAAGGCGATTCTACGACACTCATCTGCCGCTGGCGCGCGAGCTGAAGAATCGCCGCACGCGTCACGCCATGCAGGATGCGATTGGAAAGATCGCGCGTGCGGATGCGCCCCTGTGCGTCAACGATCCATGCCGTGGTGGATGCGCCTTCCGTCACAAATCCATCACTGTCGACGAACCAAGCCTCGAACGCCCCAGCCTCACGCGCCTGCTGCTTGGCCAGCACGTTGGGCAGGAGGTTGACCGTCTTGATGTCACAGCGCGCCCAGCGCGCTTCCGGCAGTGTGATCACGGCAACCCCCTTCTCAGCGCGCGCATCGGAGAGGCGGGGGCTGATCGAGGAGGCGGTGACAACCACGGTCGGCTTCGTACCGGACGGCGGAAAGCCGTGATCGCGCGGGGCGGCGCCCCGTGTGATCTGCAGGTAGACGATGCCGTCACGCACGCCATTGCGCCGCAGCGTTTCGCCGATCACTGCCATCAGCGCCGCCTCGCTCATCGGCGCTGCTATGAGCGCCTCCTGCAGCGAGCGCTTCAAGCGCGCCAAGTGCGCCGCGTTGTCGAACAGCTTGCCGGCGCGCACGGCCCACACTTCGTAGATGCCGTCGCCAAACAGGAAGCCACGTTCCTGCACGGACAGGGCCGACGCATTGGCAGGCAGATAAACGCCGTTGACGTAGGCGATGCGCCTCATTCAGCTTCCTGACCGTTGCGTCCCGGCGGCTCAACCCCGAGCGACTTGAGCTTGCGGTGCAGGGCCGAGCGCTCCATGCCGATGAAGGCGGCGGTGCGCGAGATATTGCCGCCGAAGCGGGTGATCTGCACGTTGAGATATTCGCGCTCAAAGCGCTCGCGCGCGTCGCGTAGCGGCAGTGCAATCACTTCCTGCAAGCCATCATGCTTGGAGAAGCCAGCCTGCGGCCAGGCTTCAGGCGGCAGCGTGTCGACGGTGACCGGCGTCGCCACATCGCCGGTGGCGAGGATGAGGATGCGCTCGATCACGTTGCGCAGCTGACGCACATTGCCCGGCCAGTCCGCAGCCTGGAGCGCCGCGAGCGCGTCCTCGCCGATTTGCCGCGCAGGCACGCCGGACATCCCCGCTAGGCGGCCGACAAAATAGCCGGCCAGTTCTGGGATGTCGTCGCGGCGCTCAGCCAAGCTCGGCGCGCGCAGCGGCACGACGTTGAGGCGATGGTAGAGATCCTCGCGGAAGCGCCCGGCTTCGATGTCGCCGCTGAGTTCTCGGGACGTGGAGGAGACAACGCGCACGTTCACCTGCACGTCGGTGCTGCCGCCGAGGCGGCGGAAGCGTTGCTCGACCAGAACCCGCAAGATCTTCGACTGCGTCTCAAGCGGCATATCGCCAACTTCGTCGAGGAACAGCGTGCCGCCATGCGCTTGCTCGAACACGCCGATCTTGCGCGGACGCCCATCGGGGCCCTCTTCGCCGAAGATTTCGCTTTCCATCCGCTCGGGTGCAATCGAGGCCGCGTTGATGGCGACGAACGGACCGCCTACGCGCGGGCTGCGTTCGTGCAGCAGACGCGCGACCAGCTCTTTACCGGAGCCCGCTGGGCCATTGATCAAGACACGCGAATTGGTCTGCGACACCCGGTCGATGGCGCTGCGCAACGCCGCCATCACCGGGGAGGAGCCGATCAGCTCATCACTGGCCGCCGACCGCGCCTTCAGCGCGATATTCTCACGCTTAAGCCGCGCCGCTTCGAGCGCGCGCTGGACAACCAGCAGCAAGCGGTCGGCGGTGAAGGGCTTCTCGACGAAATCGTAGGCGCCCTTGCGGATCGCCGCGACCGCCGTCTCGATCGTGCCGTGACCGGAGATCACGACCACCGGCATGTCCGGATCGATCTCTTTAAACATGCTCAAGAGTTCGAGGCCGTCCATGCGGCTGCCTTGCAGCCAGATGTCGAGCACCACCAGCGAAGGCTTGCGGCGGCGGAACGCCTCCATTGCTTCATCGCTGTCGCGCGCTGCACGGACTTGGTGTCCGTCATCTTCGAGAATGCCGGAGACGAGGTCGCGGATGTCCGCTTCGTCGTCGATGATGAGAATATCCTGCGCCATCTACTGGGCTCCTGCGCCATGTTCTGAGGCGAGTTCAGTTGGCTCTTCGCCACGCTTTGGAAGAACGAAACGGACGACGGCGCCGGGATTTGGCCCGGGTGCGTCGTCCAACTCAATCAGCCCCCCGTGGTCTTCAACGATGCGCGCAACGATGGCCAGGCCAAGGCCGGCGCCCTTGGTGCGTGTCGTCACGTACGGTTCGATCAAGCGGTGCCGATCCTTTTCCGGGAAGCCCAACCCGTTATCGATCACCTCGAACTGCACGCCGAAGTCCAAATCACGCAACCGCAGCAACACAAAGCCGTCCTTCGGCTCGCCGTCGCGGGCGCGGCGCGCCTGCACGCTTTCAGCTGCGTTCTTGATCAGATTGAGCAGCGCTTGCGCGATCAAACGCTCGTCGCACACCAGCCCGATCGGCTTGTCCACGCCCTCGACCTCGATGCGCATGTCGGCGAAGGCAAGGCGCTGTCCGAACACGGTCGAGCGCGCGATATCGCTCATGTCGGCGAACGACATTTTCGGCGTCGGCATGCGCGCGAAGGAGGAGAACTCGTCCACCATGCGGCCGATATCGGCGACCTGCCGCAGGATCGTGTCGGTGCACTTGGCGAAGGTGTCGGGATCCGAGGTGATCTCGCTCGAATACTTCTTGCGCAGCCGTTCTGCCGAAAGCTGGATTGGCGTTAGCGGGTTCTTGATCTCATGCGCGATGCGGCGTGCGACGTCCTTCCAAGCCTCCTGGCGTTGGGCGGAAATAAGCTTGGTCATGTCGTCGAAGGTCAACACGAGGCCCCGCTCGGCGTCAGGGCTCATGCGTACGCTGAGATTCAGGCTGCCGCCTTCGCGCACGAGGTCGACGCGCTGCGGCGGTGTTTCTGTCGTGGGCGCGGGCTGATTGAGCAGTTCGGAAAACTCTGGCGCAATATCGATCAGACGCCGGCCCACCATGTTGCCGTCGCCATAGCCGAGCAGCTGCGCGGCCGAGCGATTGGCCGCGGTAATGCGGCCATCGCGATCAAGGCCGACAACGCCGGCGCTAACCCCGCCCAGCACCGTTTCGATAAACATGCGGCGCGATTCCGCCTGCTCCTGCGCCGACACCAGATCGCGCCGCTGCGTTTCGAGCTGCTCCGTCATTGAGTTGAACGCGCTCGCGAGTGCGTCGATTTCGTCGCGTTCTTCGCCGACGGTGACGCGGGCTTTCAAGTCGCCGGAGGCAACGCGGCGTGCGGCGCCGACAAGACGGCCGATCGGTTCAGCCACGCGCGAGGCGCTGGTCAGTCCGACCCACCCTGCCGCGAGCAGTACGATCAAGGCTGTGGATAAGTAGGCCAGTCCGAACAGCCCGCGCAGCGCGCCCTGTTGTTCGCGCGCATTGCGATAATCGACCACGGATTCATCGAATGCACGCAGCCGCGCAACCAAGCCGGGCTCGACCGGCCGGGAGACGTACAGATAAGCGTCGTTGTATCCGGTGAGCCGGTAGAGCGCGCGGACACGGTCCTGCGCCTGATCGAACTGCACCGAGACATCGCCTTGATTGGCGGACGCGAACGCCTCGGCCGTCGGCGCAACATAGCCAAGCGAGCCATCGCGCTCGGCGCGCGCCAGCACACGGCCGCTGTTGTCGATGACATAAGCGGCGACGAGGTCGCGGCGCTCGGCCTGCGCGGCAAGAAATGAAAGGTAGCGCTGCGGCTCCTCAACCAAGCCGCGCTGAGCGAGATTGAGATCGACCGCCATCGCCTCGGCCTCGCCGCTGATGCCGCCCGAGGCGAGGTCGACATAAGCGCGCCCGACATTGGCCGCGTTCTCGATCGTGGTCTCGACACGCTGGCTGAACCAGCGCTCGACGCCCTGGCTGAAGGTGAAGCCCAGGAACGCCGCGACGATGATCGCCGGCGCCAGAGCGGCGAGGCTAAACAGGGTGACGAAACGGACGTGCAGCCGTGCGCCCGTGGCCGAGGCGCGCCAGGCGCGCGCCACCCGCATCAGCCGATGCAGCAGGATGCCGGCCAGGGCTGCCGAAATGACGAGGCTGACGATCAGCAGCGCGCCAACCGCAGTGTTGGCTTCGCCGGCCAAGCCCTCCCCCATCAGCAGCATGATGGTGGCGGAGCCGGTGAGGAGGCCGGCGATGGCCATGCCGACGATAAATGCGATGGTGCTCCGCCCCTGGGGGCGGTCGCTGAGGACAGCCGACTCAGCCGGCTGCGCTGCGATTTGGTGCACCATGGCCGGGGGCCTCATGTTGCGTTCTGGCAACATGGGTGTGGCGAGAAATCACACTGGCGTCAATCGCCCTTCCCAGTGGGCAGTCCCAGCGACTGGATTTTCTTGCGGAGGGTATTGCGGTTGATGCCGAGAACGGCAGCCGCCTTCACCTGATTGCCGCCGGTGGCCTTCAGGGTCTGCAAAATGAGCGGCCGTTCAAGCTCGGCCAGCAGCCGGTCATAAAGCCCTGCCACCGGCAGGTCGGCGCCCGCGATGCCGAATTCTTCGGTCAGCCGGCGCGAGACGGCGGCTTCGAAGCTCTCATCGGGACTATCGCTTTGGGCGCGCGCAGCCGCCGCTGCGCCGAGTTGCTGGGCGATGTCGCGGTCAGTGATCACGGGCGCCGGGCTGAGCGCCGCGGCCCGGCGCAGCATGTTCTCAAGCTCGCGCACATTGCCCGGGAAGGCGTGCGTCTTCAGCCGTTCGACTGCGGCGGCGTCGATCGATTTCTCCGGCAGTCCTTCGCGCTTGGCCCGCAGCAAGAACGCGCGTGCGAGGTCTCCCACGTCATCGAGCCGGTCACGCAGCGGCGGCAGATGGATGGTGACGACGTTGAGGCGGTAGAACAAATCCTGGCGGAACGCACCCTGGCGCGCGAGCGCTGCAAGATTGCGCTGCGCAGCGACGATCAGGCGGACATCCGCCTCTTCAGCCTCGCTTGATTGCAGCATCGCCGCAAAGCGCAGCTGCGATTCCGTCGGCATCTCGTCGATGTCTTCCAAGTACAACGTACCGCCGCGCGCTTGCTCGAGCTTGCCGCCGCCGCCGAACAGATCCGTCTCGATCTGCCGCGCGCCGATGCCGGCGAGGCTCACAGCCACGAACGGTCCCTTAGCGCGGCGGCTGTGATCGTGGATGGCGCGCGCCACGCGCTCTTTGCCTGCGCCGCTCTCCCCTTCGATCAGCACTGTAAGGTCGGAGCCGGCCACGCGCGCCATCACGCGATAGACGTCCTGCATCGCCGCCGACCGGCCAATCAGCGGCAGCTTTTCTTCCTTCTCGGCCTTCGAAGTCTGCGCGCGGGTTTTCGGATCAGGTCCGCCGGAAAGGCCGCGTCTCAGCGCCTGCATCAGCTCGTCGAGATCGAACGGCTTGGGCAAGTAATCATACGCGCCCGCGCTCGCCGCGGAGAGGGCGGTGCTCACCGTCGATTGTGCGCTCATGACGATGATCGGCAGGTTGGGCCGGGCGATGCGCATATCGGGCAGGGCGTCGAACACGCATTCCTCGCCCATATAGACGTCGCTGAGGACGATATCGCCCTCCCCCTCCTTCACCCATTTCGCCAGCGTCGACACGTTGCTGGTGGCGCGAACCTGATAGCCTTCCTTGCTCAGCGCTTGCGACAGCACGAACCGAAGCGAAGCATCGTCATCGGCGAGCAGTACGCGTGCGCTCATGAGCGTTCATCCGTATCGAGCGGGAGGAGAATTCTGAAAGCGGTGCGCCCCGGCGCGCTGGTGACTTCGATGCGCCCATCGTGGCGGGCGATGATGTCGGCGGCGACGGTGAGGCCAAGGCCCATGCCATTCGGCTTGGTGGTGGCGAAGGCTTCGAACAGACGCTCAGCGATCTCAGGCGAGACGCCTGGGCCGTTGTCGATGATCTGCACTTCGAGCTGCGTGCGCGCCGCCCCGCTGGCGCCAGAGCGAATGCGCACGCCGTGGCGATAGGACGTCACCAGCGCCACCTCGCCGTCAGGCTGGCCGGTCACTGCTTCGACTGCATTCTTAGCGATGTTCAGGAAAGCTTGGATCAGCTGATCGAGATCGCCGGTGACCAGCGGCAGACTCGGATCGTAGCGCTCGCGGATCATCACGTCCGGCGCGCTGGAGCCGATCAGCATGCGCACGCGCTCAAGCGCTTCGTGGATATTGAAGCGTTCGAAGTTTGGCGGCGCCATGCCGGCCATTGGATCGATCTGATCGGTGAGCCGCCGGATGCGATCGACTTCGTCGCAGATGAGCTTGCCGAGCGCGGCCGCATCGGGATCGTCGCCGCGCGAGATGAGCTGCGCTGCAGCGCGGATGCCGGCGAGCGGATTGCGCACTTCATGCGCCAGCGTGCGCGCGGCCGATGCGCCCGTCAGCGGCGGCGCATGCCGTGCGCGCGGCTGGCGCGTGATGACGAGCGCGATATAGCCGTGTTCGCCCACCGGGCTTGCCGCGACCGAAGCATGGCCAAGCGCAAAGCCTGGGCCCATCAGCGCGACGTCGGCTTCGGCAAAGCCGGTCGAGCCACTGAGGGCGCGGCGGGCCAGGCTGATGATGGGCGCGTCCGGGCCGAATATCTCATCGAGGCGCCGGCCGAGGATGCCGCGCCCTATTCCGGTGAGCAGGTCAGCTGCGGCCGAGTTCAGGAAGCGCACCCGTTCGTCGGGGGCGACGCCGATAACCGGAGCCGGCAGCGCTTCGAGCCAACGCTCGACATCCGGTCCGGCAATCCGGCCCAGTGGGAGCAGCGCCGTATCGCTCATCTGCGCCCCCTAAGGCGCGCAGACGTGACGTGGCGGCTGAACTGGCTCAAACCAAACATGGCCCTGCCCTTTGCATCCCCACCCTAGGGCGCCTAAAAAGCGGGCGCCAAGGGTTTATGCTGCAATGCAACACGAACGCGAGGAATTCTCCAGACGATGAGCACCGCCGCGATCATTGTCGCAGCCGGCTCCGGCCAGCGGGCAGGCGGGGGCACGCCGAAGCAATTCTGGCCCCTGCTCGGCCGGCCGGTACTGGCTTGGTCTGTGGCGGCCTTCGCGGAAGCGGGGGTCGAGCAGATCGTGGTCGCGATAGCGCCGGACCAGGAAGCTCGCGCGCGGGAAGCGCTTGCGGCCTGGAAGGTCGATTTCGTGAATGGCGGCGCAACCCGCACAGCGTCGGTTCGCGCCGCGCTTGCCGCGGCGAGCAATGCGGACACTGTCCTGGTGCATGACGCCGCCCGTCCGGGGCTGACGGCAGCGATGGTTCGCACCTTAGTCGAGCAAGTGCAGCAGGGCGCCGATGCAGTCGCCCCTGCCCTCCCCCTCTCCGATACCCTGCTACGCAGCGACGGAGCAGGGCGCGTGCGTGAGACGATTGATCGGGCAGACGCGCACGCGGTGCAGACGCCGCAGGCGTTTCGCGGCGCCGTGCTGCGCGCCGCCTACGCCGCCGCGGGCGCCGATTTCACCGACGATTTGTCGGTGGTGCGCGCCTATGGCGGTGAAACACAACTCGTACGCGGCGACGTGCGGCTGATGAAGCTGACTTACCCGGAGGACATCACGGTGATCGAAACGCTCATGAGCGGCGAACGCTTCACCTGTGTCGGCAATGGCGTCGATGCGCATCGCTTCGGCGAGGGCGATCACGTCACGCTCTGCGGCGTCCGCATCCCGCATCACAAGGGATTGCTCGGCCATTCAGACGCCGATGCGGGCTGGCATGCACTTGTCGACGCGATCTTGGGCGCGCTTGGCGAGGGCGACATCGGCGCCCATTTCCCGCCCAGCGATCCGCGCTGGAAGGGCGCGGATTCGGAACGCTTCCTGCGTCATGCACGCGAACTGGCCGAAGCCGCTGGCGCACGCATTCTGCACGTCGACGTGACCATCCTCTGCGAGCGGCCGAAGATCGGGCCGCACCGCGAGGCTATGCGCGCCCGCACCGCCGCAGTGCTTGGGCTCCCTGTCGAACGCGTCAGCGTCAAAGCAACCACCACCGAGCGCATGGGTTTCCTGGGCCGTGAAGAAGGCCTCGCTGCGCAGGCAACGGCGACGTTGGAGCGCCGCCGCTAGTTGGGCGCCGCAGGCGCGTTTGGCGCCGTCTGCTGCGCAGCGCCGCCTCCGCAGCGCTCAAGATAGGAATAGAGCCGGCATTCCTCAGCCCCGGTTAGCCCTTCCCACAATGCGCGCGGCATATTGATGTAATCGTCGGTCCAGCCCGGGCCTGACGGCGCCTCGAACATGCGCCAATCGTGACTGGGCAATTGCAGGCGATTCAGCGTCTCCGGCGAGCGCGCGACGATCATCACGCTGGCCGCGAGGCCGCCGTAATACGAGACATAAGGCTGCTGGAAGCGCTCGCTAATGCGGAACAGCGTCGGGGCGTGCAGATCGCGCGCAACCCGCGCTGCTTCTGACACCAGCGCGAGATTGCGGTTCGACAAATGCAGCACGACGATGCCGGTGTCTTTCACCTTGCGCAGATAAAGCGCCAGCGCTTCACGCGTCAGCAGGTGGGCGGGAATGGCGTCCGATGAGAAGGCATCGACGACGATGACGTCATACGAATTGTCCGGTTCCTCGCGGATTTGCAGACGCGCATCGCCGAGTTCCACGCGTGCGTGGGGTTGGCACTCCGGCACGTAGGTGAAATCACCCCCCGGCATCGCCGACAGGCGCACCACCGCCGGGTCGATCTCGAAGATGGTGAGATGATCCTGCGGCCGGGTAAGGCAGGCGCTGGAGCCGGCGCCAAGCCCGATCAGCGCCATGTTGGCGGTGTCGGCGGTGCTGAGGCCCGCAAGGATCGCTTCACCCAGCGCGGTGCGTGGATTGTAATAGGTCAACGGCTGGCGCGTGTATCCCGGCGCGGCGAGCTGGGCGCCGTGAATGGTCGTGCCGTGCATCAAGATGCGGAGCGGCGGCACGCGCGGATCGTCGCTATCCTCCACCACACGCGTCCGCAAAACACCGAAGAAACTGCGTTCCTGCGTGATGATGCGACCCCCGCGCGCGTCTTCGAGGAAGATGATCAAGAACGACGACAGCACCAGCGCTGCCATGACGATCGGCCGTCCGCGGTTGAGGAAAATCGCAAGGCCGCAAAAGCTGAGCCCCAGCGCGATCATCAAGGGCGGGCCAAGACCCTGCCCGACAAGCACGAGCACGATCAGCAACAGAAGAGTCGGGATGGCCACGCCGTACGCGTAATCGCCAAGCACGTTCTTGGTGTTGCGGCGCGGCTGCACCGTGCCATGCACCGCAAACATCAGCATCAACAAGCTGGAGATGGTCAGCACGGCCCCCCAGGGGGCGGCGATGTCGATGTGCGGCTTGTTGTCGATGACGCTGCGCAGGAATACCCCCGCATTGTTGAACGCACACCAGATCACCAAGCCGGCATGCACAAATCCTGCGCCGAGGAAGAAATAGCGCATTGGCGCGGGCCGGTTGTCGTCACCCCAGCCGGCAGCGACGATTGCCGCCGCCGCGCCGAGCGCGGCCAGGACAAGGACCGCGTCGAGCGTATCGAGCCGCATCAACACGAGCGCGCCGACCACCATGATGCCGGCGGCGCCGACAGACGCGTCGGTCACGCGCGGCATCGTGCTTCCCTCGCGCGGCCGGAACAGACACGCGGCGGCCAAGGCCAACGGATATTCGTAGACGTTGTTGAAGATCACGGGGGCCAGGAACGCGGCGAACGCGCCGCCGATGACGCCGCCGAGCGACACAAACAGATAGAACTCGGTCAGCCGGTCAGCACTCGGGCGCGAGGCTGACAGCGCCAAATGGCAGATCAGCGCGCTGAAGAAGAACCCGGCCAAAATGCCCGAAACCGAGCCGATCCAGTTCTCCGACGCGTAATACGACATCACCAGGAGCGCGACCGCGACGGGATGGATGAGCAGCGTCGAAGGTTCGACCTTCGCGCTGTTCTTCATGAAGGCGATGACGAAAGTGGCCAGGTAGAGCGCCAGCGGCACGACCCAGAACATCGGCGCCGAAGCGACATCGGTGGAGATGTGCAACGTCACGCCGAGGGTGAGCGCCGAGGGGATCGCCGCAGCGGCGATCCAATAGAGCCGCTCGCGCCAGCTCGCATGGCCCTGCGGCCGTTCCGAGCGCTCGGGCGCAGGCCCGTCCGCGCTGATGGTCATCGCCGCCGACAGCACGATCAGCGCCGCGACAATCACATAGCCGACGCTCCATGCAGCGCTCTGCGCATGGGCGCCGAGCGCAGGCTCAATCAGCGCCGGATATGCAAGCAGTCCGGCGAAGCTGCCGAGATTGCTGGCGGCGTAGAGATAGTAGGGATCGTGCGCGTCAGCGCGGCCGGTGCGGGCGTACCAGGCTTGCAGCAAGGGAGCAGTCGCAGAGGCCGCTGCGAACGGCGCGCCGACAGACAGCGTGAGCACGCCAACGAGCCAAAGCGCAGGGTGCTCCGAACTCGGTTCGCCCAGCAATGTCGTCACATGCACCGGCAGAACGAGCCAAGCGACGAGCAGCACCGCCACATGCACGCCGGCCTGAACGCGAAGGTCGCGCACCAGCGCCAGCAGGTGCGCATAGACGTACCCTACCAGCAACGCCGCCTGGAAAAACGCCATCGACGCGTTCCAGACCGCGGGCGAGCCACCCAGGAGCGGCGTCACCATGCGGGCGAACAGCGGCTGCAGCACGAAGATCAGCGCGGCGCTCGAAAACATCGCCAGCGCGAAGACAGGCGCGGCGGCGCGGCGTGATAATGCTTGCATGTCAAATCCCTCAGCCCGGGGCTTCTGCCACCGCAGGCGATTCCTGGGAATGGACAAGGCCAGCGCCAGGGTATCCAATTCCAGGCATGATAGCCGAAAGACTCGTGCAGGAAGCCGCCGCCGTGCTCGACCTCGCCAAAGCGCGCGGACGACGCATCGTCTTGGCCGAGAGCTGCACGGGCGGGTTGATCGCCGCCTCGCTGACGGCCACCGCCGGCGCCTCCGATGTGGTGGAGCGCGGCTTCGTTACGTACTCGAACGAAGCCAAGACCGAGGAACTGGGCGTGCCGGCCGAACTGATCGCCCGCAAAGGCGCGGTCAGTCAGGAGGTCGCGCTGGCGATGGCCGAAGGCGCGTTGAAGCACAGCCCGGCTGACGTTGCGGTGGCCGTGACCGGCATCGCCGGTCCAGGCGGTGGCAGCGGCGAGAAGCCAGTCGGGCTTGTGCACATAGCCGCGGCGCTGCGCGGCGGGCCGCGGCTGCACGAGGAGCGCCGCTTCGGCGATATTGGCCGCCAACGGGTGCAGGCCGAGACGGCGCTCGCGGCGCTTGCGCTTATGACGCGGTTGCTGGCCTAGCCAGACGCCGCTTCGCTTCGCGCTCGAAAGCGCTCATCACGCGCGCGGCCACTTTGTCCTTGTTCGCCGCGACCAGCGCTTGCAGCACCGGGTTCTTGAACTGGTAGGAAATGCGGAAGCGCACGCGTGAGCCCTCGCCATGCGACTCGAAGCGCCAGCTGTTGTCGAGTGCATGGAACGGACCGCTGACCAGCGCCACGTCCACCTCCCCCTTCGCAGGTTCGCAGCGCACGCGCGTTGAGAAGCGCTCGGTGATGGCCTTCCAGCCGACGACGGCAGTGGCGACGCCTTCCCAGCCGCCTTCGGGACGGGGCTCGTCCTTCACCACGCGCAGGCTTTGCAGCCAGGGAATGAACTGCGGGTACTCGCGCACATCGCCCACGAGCCGGCAGAGATCCGCCGGCGGGTACGGCAGGATGCGCTCAGCGCTGATGGTCGTGCGCGCCATTTATGCAGATGCTTGCGCCAGGCGCGCAGCCTTGAGGCGCGCAAAATCTTCGCCGGCGTGGTGCGAGGAGCGCGTCAGCGGCGAGGCGGAAACCATCAGGAAGCCCTTGGCGTAAGCGATGGTTTCGAGCGCCTTGAACTCCTCCGGCGTCCAGAAGCGGTCGACGGCGGCATGCTTCTTGGTGGGCTGCAGGTATTGGCCGATGGTGAGGAAGTCGACGTTCGCTACGCGCAAATCGTCCATCACCTGCAGCACTTCGTCTTTCGTCTCGCCAAGGCCCACCATCAGCCCGCTCTTGGTGAACTGGTTCGGATCGCGCGACTTCACCGAGTCGAGCAGGCGCAGCGACTGATAATAGCGCGCGCCGGGCCGGATCGAGTGATAGAGCCGCGGCACGGTTTCGAGATTGTGGTTGAACACGTCAGGCACCGCATCAATCACGCTCTCCGCCGCGCCCGGCTTACGCAGGAAGTCCGGCGTCAGGATTTCGATGGTCGTGTCCGGCGCCGCGGCGCGGATGGCTTTGATCGTGCGCACGAAATGATTGGCGCCGCCGTCTTCGAGATCGTCGCGATCGACCGAAGTGATAACGACGTGCTTGAGCTTCATCGCCGCCGTCGCCGTTGCGACGTTCTCCGGCTCGCTCTCGTCGAGCGGCAACGGCTTGCCGGTGGCGACATTGCAGAAGCTGCATGCCCGCGTGCAGATGCCGCCGAGGATCATGAAGGTGGCGTGCTGCTGGGCCCAGCACTCGCCAATGTTGGGGCAGCCGGCTTCTTCACACACCGTATGCAACTTGAGATCGCGCACCAGCGCCTTGGTCTGGTGGTAACCTGCGCTCGTCGGCGCCTTGACCCGTATCCAGTCGGGCTTGCGCGGGCTCGGCGCATCGGGCCTGCCCTGCTTTTCAGGGTGGCGCGGGCGAACTTCGCCGCCGTTTTCGCCTTCCTGGCGCATATCGATCAGTGTCGGCACCGCGCTAATATCAGGCGCGCCGGGCTCGCCCGCAACGCCGCCGCGGCAGGGCATCCATGCACTGGACGCTGCGCCGCACCCCGTCTTGCCGACCGCCCCGGCCCCCGGTAGGCTCTGTTACAACTGTGAAACAATAATCACGGGGATTGGCGCTCTCCACGGGAACGCCGGTCGGTCATTTCGGAGGCATTCGTCTCATGGCGCATAGTCCGTTCGAGTTGGCGCGCACCCGCGTCACCTTGTTCGAAGCCCTGCTCAGAGCGCGCGACGCGAAGGGCGGCAAGCACCCGATCCTCGAAGACCACGAGCGCAAAGTCCTCAGTTATGACGACATCGTCCGCGGCGCCTTCGCGCTCGGCGGCAAGATCGAGTCGCTGATCCGCAAGAGCGAGACCGCCGGCATCCTGTTGCCGACGGGGGCGGGCTGTACGGTGGTGTTCTTCGCCTGCCATGCGGCCGGCCGCACGCCGGCGATGCTGAATTTCACTGCCGGTGCGATGAACCTGAAGGCCGCTTGCCAAGCGGCGAACGTCAGAAAAATTCTCACCTCGCGCCGTTTCATCCAGATGGCGAGACTGGAGGCGTTGGAGGCCGAGCTCTCCAAGTTCGCGACGCTCATCTACCTCGAAGATGTTCGCGAGAAAGTCGACTTCGGCGACAAAATCGTCGCGCTGGTGAAGAGCTTCTTTCCGCGCGTCTTCGCGGCCAAGGCCAATCCGGACGACACCGGCGTCATCCTCTTCACCTCGGGCTCGTATGGCACGCCCAAGGGGGCGGTGCTGAGCCATTCCAATATCGTCGCCAATGTCGAGCAGGCGCACGCGCACATTCCGTTCGATCCGAAATGGTCGTTCTTTTGTCCGCTGCCGATGTTCCATTGCTTCGGCCTGACCGGGGGCGTGCTGCTGCCGATCTTTACCGGCCACAAGACGTTCCTGTTTCCCTCGCCGCTGCAGGTGAAGGAAATTCCGAAACTGATCAAAGACACCGGCGCCAACGTCTTCTTCGCCACTGACACCTTCGCGCAGCAATATGCGCGCAACGCCGCCGACGGCGATCTCTCCTCGATCGAAATCATGGTCTGCGGCGCCGAGCGGGTGAAGGACGAGACGCGCGAACTCTACAAGCGCCGCTTCGATATCGAGATCCTGGAAGGCTACGGCGCCACCGAAGCCTCGCCGGTGATCGCGGTGAACGCGCCGCTGCACAACAAGCACGGCACGGTTGGCCAATTCCTGCCCGGCCTGGAATGGCGGCTTGAGCCCGTGCCCGGCATCGATGGCGGCCAGAAGCTTTATGTGCGCGGCCCCAACGTGATGCGCGGCTATCTCGATCCGACCAAACCGTTCGGCATCGATCTGCTGCCGGACGGCTGGCACGACACCGGCGATGTGGTCGATGTCGACGCCGATGGTTACGTCACCATCCTTGGCCGCGTGAAGCGCTTCGCCAAGATCGGCGGCGAGATGGTGTCGCTGAACGCGGTCGAGAGCTACGCCGCGCATGTGTGGCCGGACAATCTGCACGCCGCCGTGGCGCTGCCGGATTCACGCAAGGGCGAACGCATCATCCTCTTCACCGACCGCGTCGATGCGAGCACAGATGCGCTGCAAGCCTGGTGCAGGGAGCATGGCGCGAGCGAGCTGGCGGCGCCGAAGCGGATCGTGGCGATCGACTCGATCCCGGTGCTCGGCAGCGGCAAGACCGATTACGTCGTGCTGCAACGCATGGCGGCGGAGCGCTTCGCGGAAGCGAAGGCGGCTTGAGCATGGAGCGCCGGCGTCCTCGCCGGCCTTCTTCGCACAAACGCTAAGGTGCGAGTCCCCTGCTTCGCGTGGATGCCGGCGAGGACGCCGGCGCTCCATATTTTAAACGTGCAGCACCCGCCCGTACGCATCCAGCACCGCTTCGTGCATCGTTTCTGACAGCGTCGGGTGCGGGAAGATGGTGTCCATCAGTTCGTGTTCGGTGACTTCGGCGTTCATCGCGATCACGTAGCCTTGGATCAGTTCGGTGACTTCGGCGCCGACCATGTGGGCGCCAAGCAATTCGCCAGTCTTGGCGTCGAACACGGTTTTGACGAGGCCCTGGTCTTCGCCCAGCGCAATCGCCTTGCCATTGCCGACGAACGGGAAGCGGCCCACGCGCACCTCGCGCCCCGCCGCTTTCGCCTTCGCTTCGGTAAGCCCGACGCTGGCGATCTGTGGGTGCGAATAGGTGCAGCCCGGGATGCGTTCCTTGAGCATCGGCGCGGGCTTCTGCCCGGCGATGGCTTCGACGCAAATAATGCCTTCGTGGCTGGCCTTGTGCGCCAGCCAGGGCGCGCCGGTGACATCGCCGATAGCGTAGAGACCGGCGACATTGGTTTTGCCGAACGGATCGGTGACGACGTGGCCCCTCTCCACCTGAACGCCCAGCGCTTCGAGGCCCAGGTTCTCGACATTGCCGGTGATGCCGACTGCGACGATGGCGTGCGAGGCGGTGAGCGTCTCTTCTTTGCCCTTCGATGAAATGATCGCCTCGACGCCGTTCGCATTGGCCTTCAGCGATTTCGCCTCGGTGGAGGTGAGCAGCTTCAGCCCTTCTTTCTCGAAGCGCTTCTTGGCGAAAGCGGATATCTCTTCGTCTTCGACCGGCAAGATGCGATCGAGCAATTCGACCACCGTCACCTTGACGCCGAAGGCGGCGTAGAAGCTGGCGAACTCGATGCCGATGGCGCCCGAACCGAACACCAGCAGCGAGTCCGGCCATTCCGGCGGCGTCATCGCATCGCGGTACGTCCAGATGCGCTTGCCGTCGCCCTTGAGGCCTGCGCTGGGAATCTCGCGCGCCCGTGCGCCGGTGGCGAGGATGACGTGCTTAGCCTCGTAGGCTTGATCTTTGACGATGACTTTCGGCGCAGCGCTGCCCTTCTCAAGCCGCGCTTCGCCTTCGATCACGGTGATCTTGTGCTTCTTCATCAGGAAGCCGACGCCCTTCGATAGCCGGTCGGCGACACCGCGCGAGCGCTTCACCACCGCTTGCGGATCAAACGAGACGGCTTCAGCGGTGAGGCCGAACTCCTTGGCGTGCTGGAAGTTGCGATACACCTCCGCCGAGCGCAGCAGCGCCTTGGTCGGGATGCAGCCCCAATTGAGGCAAATGCCGCCGAGCTTGTCGCGCTCGACGATGGCGGTCTTCAAGCCGAGTTGGCTGGCGCGGATGGCGGTGACATAGCCGCCGGGGCCGGAACCGATGACGATGAGGTCGAAGCTGTTGCTCATGCTCTGTACTTAGCAGGCTCGCACGCAAGGTGAAGGCGCGGATTGGCGCGCCTGCTCTGCGCCGGCGCTAGCCGCCGATGCCGAACGCGTTGCGGATGCCGTCGACGACGAACTGCGCCGCCAGCGCGGCCAGCAGAATGCCGAACACGCGCGTCAGCATCGAACCGATGGTGGGGCCCATCACGCGCGCGATCGGGCCGGCGGCGAGGAAGGCGATCAGGCAAAGCGCGAGGTTTGTGGCGACGCCGGCAAGCACCAGCGCGCGCTCCAGCGCGCCGGGATATTGGGCGAAGAACAACATGATCGAAGCAATGGCGCCGGGGCCGGCGATGAGCGGGATCGCTAGCGGGAAAACGGAAATGTCGTCCTGGTGCTCGGGGTGTTCGGCCTGATGCGCGGCCACCTGCTCGGCGCGCTCCTCACGCCGCTCGCTGCGTTTCTCGAACAGCATGTCGACGGCGATCAGGAACAAGAGCAAGCCGCCGGCGATGCGGAACGCATCCATCGAGACATGGATCTGCGCCAAGAGCCAGGCGCCGCCGAAGGCAAACGAGAGCAGAATGCCGGTGGCGATGGCGACCGATTTCCACGCCATGGTCCGCCGCCAGGCGGGGCTCATGCGCGAGGTCATGGTCGTGAACATTGGCGCCATCGCCACTGGATCGATGGCGACGAAGAAGGTCACGAACGAAGCCAGGAAGAGCGAGATCATCGCCGGCCCACGAAAATGCCGATGAAGGCGAAGACGCTGTCCCAGGTCACATAGAGCGTCAGCGCGAACACGGCGAGCGCCAGGATCGGCGCTGCACGATTGAGCACGCGGCCGAAATCCTTCGCTGCGGCGCTGATGATCCAGCCGATCAGGCTGGCGCCGATAATGGCGGCGCCGATCAGCACGATGATGGCGATCAGCGAGCCCTGCGCGGTGAGAAAGGCGTGCACGAACAGCAAGAGCGGCGTCAGCAGGCTGAGGATGCCGATCCAGACGCCGAGCGCGCCGGTCGCCTCGCGCGCTTCGCCTTCGGCGCGCTTGGGCTTGGCGGCTTCGCAGATCATGACGAAGAACGAGCCGACCAGCGCCAAGAACCACAGATCGCTGGCCCGATCCGCCAGAAGATCGAGCTGTGCGCTGATGCTGCCCATGAATGCCCCCTCGCCCGCGGGCGGAATGGACCTGGGATAAGCTGCGCCGTCAAGCGCGGAGCGTTAGAGCAACATCGCCATCGGGTCTTCCAGGAAGCTGCGGAAGGCCTTCAGGAAGGCGGCGCCCAGCGCGCCGTCGACGACGCGGTGATCGCAGGTGACGGTGACGGTCATCATTGTCGCGATCGCCAGCGCGTCGTTCTTGACGATTGGGCGCTTCTCGCCCGCGCCGATCGACATGATCATGCCGTGCGGCTCGTTGATGATCGAAGCGAAGCTCTTGATGCCGAGCATGCCCATGTTCGAGATCGAGAACGTGCCGCCCTGGAATTCCTCGGGCCGCAGTTTCTTTTCGCGCGCACGCTGCGCCAGATCGGCCATCTCGGCGCTGATTTGCGCGAGGCCCTTGGTTTCCGCCGCCCACATGATCGGCGTGATCAAGCCGCCGGGGATCGCCACGGCGACGGCGATGTCGGCGTGATGGTGCATGGCGACGCCATCGGGCGTGTAGCTGGCGTTGGATTCCGGCACCAGCTTCAGCGCCAGGGCAGCGGCCTTGATGCACATGTCGTTGACCGAGATCTTCACGCCGTTGTCGCCGAAGCGCTTGTTGATCTCGCCGCGCGCTTTGAGCAGCGCGTCGATCTCGATGTCGATGGTCAGCGGGAAATGCGGCACATCGCGGAAGCTTTCGGTCATGCGCTTGGCGATGGTCTTGCGCATCATGTCGAGCGGCACGAGGTCGTAGCTGCCGGCGCGGATGCCCATCTGCTCCAGCGAACGGCGCAGCGCCGGCGTCTCGCTGCGCGCCTCGCGCCCGGTGGTGAGTTCGCGCGATTGCGCGCGCGCTTCCGGGGCAGCCTGCGGCCGCGGCGCCTTCAGCGCCGCTTCGATGTCGCGCTTGATGATGCGGCCATGCGGGCCGGAGCCATGCAGGCCGGATAGATCGATGCCGTCTTGCTTGGCCAGCCGTCGCGCCAGCGGCGAAGCGAATATTCTCTCCCCTCCCGTTTGCGGGGAGGGGCCGGGGGTGGGGGTGCTGAACTTGGCCGCGCCGGCGCCCACCTTGCCCTCCTCCGCACGGGGGGAAGGTTGCGGTTGAGCCTGCTGCTTCGGCGGCGTCTTCGCTTCACCCTCGCCCTTCAGCCGCGCGATCGGGGTGTTGACCTTCACGTTCTGCGCGCCTTCGGGCACCAGCAATTCTTCGATCACGCCCTCATCGACCGCTTCGACTTCCATCGTCGCCTTGTCGGTTTCGATCTCGGCTATGACTTGGCCAGGCTCGATCGCATCGCCGACCTTCACGTGCCACTTGGCGAGGTTGCCCTCCTCCATCGTCGGCGAGAGGGCAGGCATGGTGATTTGCGTGGTCATGCGGTGCGTCTTTCCTTGGGCTGCACCGAAACGTTGATCACGTCCGGGCGCCAGCGGTGCAAGAAGGTGAGATAGCCAAGGCCCAGATACACCGCGCCCATGCCCACCCAGGCGCACAAGAGCACGATCTGGTCGATGCTGTAGGCATGATGCGTGACGACGCCGATGATTTCCGGTGTGGCGTTGGCCAGCGCGGCGCGGCCAGCGGCGGTGAGTTGGCCGGCGGCGTCAAGCTCATGCAGGCGAGCGATCAGGCCCGCTTGCGTGGAGGAAGCGCCGGCCATCGTCGCCATCAGCATGCCGAGCACCAGAGTCATGAACACGAAGCTGGCGATGCGCGCAGCAAGATTGGCCGAGCCGATGAAATAATTGAGCGCGACCACGTAGGCCGAGACGATGCTGAAGATCAGCGACACGCCCAGCAGCAGGATGGAGGTGAACTCGATCAATTGCTCGATCACTTCGCCTTCGGTCATGGCGTCTCTCCTGCTTTGGCAAGCGTCATGGGCGGCCAGCGTTCGGATCGGCCTGGTGCAGGCCAAAAATGTTGCCGAACGGATCGATCACGTAAGCGATGTAGCCGACGCCTGGGATCGGCGTCTTCGGCAGCGCCTCAACCCCGCCCGCCTTGAGCGCGGCGGCGAAATCGGCGTCGAGCGTGTCGGTGCCGATGGTGCAGACGAACGAGGAGACTGGCGCGCCGATCGCGGGCTTGGGGCCTTTGCGGCGAACGATGCCGCCGCTGATGCCAGGGCCTTCGCCGGTGTTGATCAGCCAATAATCGAGCGCGGGCATTTCCTGCATCGTCCAGCCGAACAGAGCGCCGTACCAGCGCGCGCAGGCGGCGGGATCGTCAGCGTGGATTTCGAAGTGCACGACGCGCTTCATGTTCAGCTCCGGTAGGTCACCGCTTTCACGGCATCGACGATCTTCTCCACGCTCGGCAGCGCCAGCGCTTCGAGATTGGCGGCGTAGGCCAACGGCGCATCGACCTGGTGCACGCGCGCGGGCGGCGCGTCGAGGTAATCGAACGCTTCGGCGACGACGCGCGCGGCGACTTCCGCGCCGATGCCATTCTGGCCCCAGCCTTCTTCAACCGTGACGAGGCGGCTGGTTTTCTTCACGCTTTCGACGATGGTGGCGGTGTCGAGCGGACGCAGCGTACGCAGGTCCACCACCTCGGCCTCGATGCCTTCGTTTGCAAGCTGCTCGGCAGCCTTCAGCGCCAACCCCACCATGCGCGAATGCGCGGTGATGGTGACGTCGCCGCCTTCGCGGCGAACTTTGGCCTTGCCGATCGGCACGACCCAATCCTTCACATCCGGGATCTCGAATTCCTGGCCGTAGAGCATTTCGTGCTCGAGGAAGACGACTGGATTCGGATTGCGGATGGCGGCTTTGAGCAGACCTTTTGCGTCGGCCGCGTCGTACGGGGCGATGACGATCAGGCCGGGCACGTGGCTGTACCAGGACGAGTAATCCTGGCTGTGCTGCGCGGCGACGCGCGCGGCAGCGCCATTGGGGCCGCGAAAGACGATCGAGGATTTGATCTGACCGCCGGACATGTAGAGCGTCTTCGCGGCGGAATTGATGATGTGGTCGATCGCCTGCATCGCGAAGTTCCAAGTCATGAACTCGACAATGGGCTTAAGGCCCGACATCGCCGCGCCCACGCCCAGGCCAGCGAAGCCATGCTCGGTGATCGGGGTATCGACCACGCGCTCGGGGCCGAACTCCTGCAACAGATCGCGGCTGACTTTGTAAGCGCCTTGGTATTGCGCGACTTCCTCGCCCATCAGGAAGACGTCCGGATCGCGGCGCATTTCTTCCGCCATCGCGTCACGGAGCGCGTCGCGCACGGTGATCTTCACCATCTGTACGCCAGCCGGAACTTCCGGATCGGTTGCACTTGATGCTCCCCCGCGTGCGGGGGAGCTGTCAGGCCGCGTAGCGGGCTGACTGAGGGGGCGGCCCCCCTCCCCCCGCTTCGCGCGGACCTCCCCCGCAAGCGGAGGAGGAGTTGCAGCGCGAGCGCTCCCATCGTCGAGCACGGCGATTGGCGTGTTGACCTTCACGCCTTGCGCGCCTTCTTCGACCAACAGCGCCGTCACCGTACCCTCATCGACGGCTTCGACTTCCATCGTCGCCTTGTCGGTTTCGATCTCGGCTATGACTTGGCCAGGCTCGATCGCATCGCCCACCTTCACGTGCCACTTGGCGAGGTTGCCCTCCTCCATCGTCGGCGAGAGGGCAGGCATGAGGATTTGCGTCATCAGGCGAGAATCCCGAACAGAGCAAGGAAGATCAGGACGCAAGCGATCACGCCGGCGAGCCAAAACAGCGGACGGACAATCGGCCAGCCGAACGCGTACCAGACCGCGTGCGCGAGGCGCGACCAGAAGAAGAGCTGCGCGCCGAGAACGGTCCATTGATTGGAGATGTTCGAGATGGCGGCGATCAGGATGAGCGGAGTGAAGAACCAGAGGTTTTCACGGAAATTGTCGGTCAGGCGCTTCATGCGCGCTTGGATCACTGTCGGCGGTTTCAGGTTATCGCGCGCATTGGCCATGGCCGCGCCGCCATTATTGGCGATCCCCGTGGTCGCCTGCGCCAGCACGACAACGAAGAAAACGGCGATGGTGTAGGCAAGATAAGTGAGTTCGATGCTCATTGTTGTTTCCTCCCCCTGCTTATTCACGCCTCGATGTACACATCCGTCAGCAATTCGCTCGGATCGGGCTCTGGGCTCTTTTGTGCGAACTCGGCGCTATCGGTGACGACGGCGCGGATGTCGCGATCGATGTTCTTGAGTTCCTCTTCGCTGGCGTAACCAGCATCGATCAGCAGCTTCTTCACGTGCTCGATCGGATCGTGCTTGGTCTTCATCGCCTCGACTTCTTCCTTGGTCCGGTACTTGGCCGGATCGGACATCGAGTGACCGCGATAGCGGTAGGTCTTCATCTCCAGCAGATACGGCCCCTCGCCTGCGCGCGCGCGCTCAACTGCACGCCTGCCCGCTTCGCGCACGGCGACGACATCCATGCCGTCGACCTCTTCGCCAGGAATATTGAAGCTGATGCCGCGCTTGTAGAGGTGGGTTTCCGAGGACGAGCGTTGGATTGCGGTGCCCATCGCGTATTGGTTGTTCTCGATAATGTAGACAACAGGCAGCTTCCAAAGGCTCGCCATGTTGAAGCTCTCGTACACTTGGCCCTGGTTGGCGGCGCCGTCGCCGAAGTACGTGAGGCAGACTTTGCCGTCCTTGCGGTATTTATTGGAGAAGGCGATGCCGGTGCCGAGCGAGACTTGCGCGCCGACGATGCCGTGGCCGCCATAGAACGCCTTCTCGATGCTGAACATGTGCATCGAGCCGCCTTTGCCCTTGGAATAGCCGTCGCGGCGGCCTGTAAGTTCGGCCATCACCCCGTTCGCACTCATGCCGGCGGCGAGCATGTGGCCGTGATCGCGATAGGCGGTGATGACCTGATCGCCATCCCTCAGCGCCGCCTGCATGCCGACGACAACCGCCTCCTGGCCGATATAGAGGTGGCAGAAGCCGCCGATGAGCCCCATGCCGTAAAGCTGGCCGGCGCGCTCTTCGAAGCGGCGGATCAACAGCATGTCTCGGTAATATTGAAACAGCTCGTCCTTGCTTGCTTCAGCAGTATGCTTGCCGTTCGGCTTCTGGGCAGCTTGAGCCATCGTCGAAGTTCCTCCGCCGTCACGTAATCCAGCATGCGCGCCCGAAGTCCACGGACCGAGGCGCGCTCCTCTTATGCGGGATTGACGTGGCTCGCTAGGAAGCTTTGCGTTGCTGCAGCGCGGCAAAGATCAGTCGAGGCGGAAGACGATCTCGTCCGGGTTGCCGGCCGCCAGCGTGATGCGCGCGCGTTCGTCGAGATAGTCGGCGTCGAGCGACGCCGGACGCAGCCGCGCCGCGCGCGCTTCAAGATTCGCTTGCTCCCCTTCGAGCGCGGCCACACGCTGTTCAAGCGCGCGTTCTTGCGCCTGCAGATCGACATAGGCGACGAGGCCTTGGCGGCCCGTCACAGCGTGCGCGCCGAGGTACAGAATGGCGGCGCCGAGGCCGACACTCACCGCCACTGAAGCCCGATTTCCCATGCCGACACCCGATTCGGCAGGCACGCTGATTCTGTTCGGTAAAAGAATCGTAAAGACTCAAAATCATTCTGTTTTTGTTCTTCTTGCATAAAATCAGCGGGTTAGACCGGAACCCGCTAGTGCTTGCGTCGCTCTCAACGGCGCACACACAGGACATGGTGCGCCGGGCGCTAGGAAAAATTTGCAGCGCGGAGCCGAAACAAACATTCGATGCGAAGTCAGAACGATTCTGTTCTCTGGGTGTTCGCAGCCCCCCGCGCGGCCGCGAAAGTACGACGCCGGCTCACGCACCCCCGCTGCTCGTCACCTCGTCATTTCGCGCCGCCCCGAACTACGCAACAATGCCGGCCTCAGGGGGAGCCGATGGCATTCTGGAATAGACGCAAGCCGATCGAGGCGCCGCATCATCACCAAGAGCTGAAGCGCACGCTGTCCTGGCCGCACTTGGTGGCGCTCGGCGTCGGCGCGATCGTGGGTGCGGGCATCTACGCGCTGATCGGCCAAGGCGCGGGGATGGCCGGTCCGGGCGTGATCGTTTCCTTCGGCGTCGCCGGCCTCGTCTGCGCCTGCGCAGCGCTCTGTTACGCCGAACTGGCGACGATGATGCCGGCTTCCGGCAGCGCCTACACCTATTCCTATTCCGCGCTCGGCGAACTGGTCGGCTGGATCGTCGGCTGGGCGCTGATCCTGGAATATTCGGTGGTGGTGAGCGCGGTTGCGGTCGGCTGGTCGGGCTACGCCTCGGGCCTGCTTACGGGCTGGGGCATCGACGTGCCGCAAATGTTGCCGTTCGGCGAGATCGCCGGCCACGCGATGCACTTCAATCCGCTGGCCGTTTTCATCATCTTCGTCGTCGCGGGCCTGCTGGTCCTCGGCACGCGCGAGAGCGCGTGGGTCAACTCGGCGCTCGTGGTGCTGAAGATCGCGGCGCTGATCCTGTTCCTGGTCATCGCCCTGCCCGCCTTCGACATCTCACACTTCACGCCGTTCGCGCCGTTCGGCTGGGGCTCAACGCCGACGCAGACGGGCACGAACACCGGCATCATGGCCGCCGCAGCGGTGATGTTCTTCGCCTTCTACGGCTTCGACGCGGTGTCGACGGCGGCGGAGGAAACCAAGAACCCGGGCCGCGACCTCGCCATCGGCATTGTCGGCTCGATGCTGATCTGCACGCTGCTCTACATGGCGGTGGGCGCGGCAGCGATCGGGGCCATGGACTTCCGCGGCTTCGCCGCCAGCGGCGAGCCAATCGCGCTGATCGTACGTTCGCTCGATCAGCCGGAAGCAGCGGCGGTGATCGGCGGCGTCGCCTCGATCGCGATCCCAACCGTGATTCTGGCGTTCCTCTATGGGCAAACGCGCATCTTCTACGTGATGGCGCGCGACGGCTTGCTGCCGCGCTCCTGGGCGCGGGTGCACTCCAAGCTCGGCACGCCGGTGATCATGACCATCTTCACCGCCATCGTGTGCTCGGCGCTGGCGGGTCTCTTGACCCTCGGCGAGATCGCCTCGCTCGCCAACGCAGGCACGCTTGCGGCCTTCATCGCCGTGGCGGTGTCGCTGATGGTGCTGCGCCGGCGCGAGCCGAACCTCGAACGCCCGTTCCGCACGCCGCTCGCCTGGATCGTCGCGCCCGCGGCGATCCTCGGCTGCCTCTATCTCTTCTCCAGCCTCAACAGCGGCACCATCGAACGCTTCTTCATCTGGATGGCGATTGGCATCCCCGTGTACCTGCTCTGGGGTTCGCACAAGAGCGCGTTGGCGCAGAAGGCCGGATGATCCGCGCGGCGCTGCTTTCGCTCGCGTTAGCCCTAGGCGCGTGTGCGTCGGCGCCTGCAGCACGCCCGAGCGGCTTTGTCGATGCGGCTTCCGTCGTGCCGGGTCTCGTGGTGGAGATGCGCTATGGAGGCGCACACAATTTCGTCGGCCGGCCCATTGTGGGCTACGAAGCCCCTGTATGTTTGCTGACGCGCGAAGCGGCGGCGGCGTTGGTTGCGGTGCAGGCCGACCTCGCCGCGTCTGGGCGCGGCCTCAAGGTCTATGATTGTTATCGGCCGGCGCGCGCGGTGGCCGACTTCGCCGCCTGGGCCCGCGATCTCGACGATCAGCCCATGCGCGCCGAATTCTATCCCAACGTCGATAAGAGCCAGCTGTTCGAGCTTGGCTACATTGCGGAGCGCTCCGGCCATTCACGCGGCTCGACTGTTGACCTTACTTTGATCGACCTCGCCACCGGCGCGGAGCTCGACATGGGGACGCCGTTCGATCTGTTCGACCCGCGCTCATGGCCGGGCGATCAGAGCGTCTCTCCGCAAGCGCGCGCCAACCGCATGGCGCTGCAAACCGCTATGCTCGCGCACGGCTTCAGGTCGCTGCGCGAAGAATGGTGGCATTTCACGCTGAACGGCGAGCCGCACCCGGAAACGTATTTCGACTTTCCGGTACGCTAGATTTTGACTGGAAAGCATTTTCGCTTTTCGCCGGAGGCGGACATCGAGCTTCAGTCGCGCTAACAATCGCCAACGGAGTTTTGGATGCCGGACGAACCAAAGCGGTTGGCTCTTGTGAAGTTGTTGGAGCCGTACATCGACGAACAAGATTGCTACCGGCCAGCGCCGCTCGTGCCCCTAGAGTTGTTCTTTGATGGAAATGACGACGCAGGGTCACTCGGCTGCAACTTGCCACGACATCCGGGAATAGCAGCCTTCTACGAGACCCTGCTTAAGCTGCGCAGCGATCCTGAGGTTTCAGGTGTATGGGTTCTGGCAAAGCAGCATGACTGGAAATCCGCTTGGCCGCATTCCGACGAGATACTCGTTCGCACGCGACTTGATGCGGACGACATTGCCGCCCGGCTTGACCACCTTGAGCCTGACACTGTCGATCCGGTGACGCTGAGCGACGTCGTCAACGACGTGGCAGGAACGAGCGCAGCGTGTGCCCCAGGAGAATGTCACATCATTGTTTGGTGGGACTAGCGAATGTCCGCTCTGGCCAATGTCGGACGTTAGTCCTCGCGCCACACAATGATGCCCAGGAAGCGCAAGAGGTAGCCCAGCCCGCGGATCGCAAGCAGCGCTACGATTACGATCTGCAAAATGCGGGTGCGCTCCGAGCCGATGAGGCCCTCAACCCAGGGCGATAGAAAGTAGAGGGCCGCCGCAATTACCATTGCCGCGGCTACAAAACCAACCCAGTCATGCAGAATTTTCTTCAACGCCCTTGCCTCCGCACAGGCAGTCTGAACGCGCCCCCAAATGGTCCGCTCGCAACATGCGTTCCGGGCCAACATTGGCCCCACCATGAAAACACCACGCCCTTGCGAAAATCTATCCCACACCGCCAAACCTGCGCGATACTGCACCCATCCCGCACAAGAGAGGTTCATGTGCTAGCCGAACAGCTTGAACGTGCGGGACGTGATTGAGCGTGAGGCTGCTCGAACGAGAACCAGAGCCGGCGCGGAAGACCCCTGAAAACGCCGGGGACCAGGAGCTGGCCGCTCCCTGCACGCCGCCGGGGATCCGCATCTAAGCGGTGAAACACCCGCCGTGAGGACCCGATGCAAAACAATCACGACGGGGCGCGTGCGCTGCGCGCGGCGCTGCCGCAAGCAGCGTCACTTTGAACTACCCAGGCGCAGCCCACGCGCCCCGCCTCTCACTTTCAGGGGGCTTCATCGCAAGACGCCAGGCCGCGCCAAGGCGGCCGTGGCGGCGCTTAAGCGCGACCCGGCGCCCTCAGCGTCCGACGATGGTCCCCGCGCCCGCGTACTCGGCCTGATCGTCCAGCATCTCGGCAATGCGGATCAGCTGGTTGTACTTGGCGGTGCGGTCCGAGCGCGCCAGCGAGCCGGTTTTGATCTGGCCGCAATTGGTGGCGACGGCGAGGTCGGCGATGGTGGCGTCTTCGGTTTCGCCGCTACGGTGGCTCATCACGGCCGAGTAGCCGGCGCGCTGAGCCATTTCGACCACGTCGAGCGTTTCGGTCAGCGTGCCGATCTGGTTGACCTTGATCAGGATGGCGTTGCCGAGGCCCTTCTCGAAGCCGATCTCAAGACGCTTCATGTTGGTGACGAAGAGGTCGTCGCCAACCAATTGGCACTTGTCGCCGACCAGTTCGGTCAGCGCGCGCCAGCCGTCGAAATCGTCTTCCGACATGCCGTCTTCGATCGACACGATCGGATAGCGGTTGACGAGATCGGCGAGATAGGCGGCGTTCTGTTCCGGCGAGAGCGTCTTGCCTTCGCCTTCCAGCACGTACTTGCCGTTCTTGAAATACTCGGTGGCGGCGCAGTCGAGCGCCAGCGCAATGTCTTCGCCCGGCGCGTAACCGGCCTTCTCGATCGCCTTGAGGATGAAGCCGATGGCTTCGTCGGCGCTGGCGAGGTTCGGGGCAAAGCCGCCTTCATCGCCGACATTGGTGGAATGGCCGGCGTCCTTCAGCTGTTTCTTCAGCGTGTGAAAAACCTCCGCGCCCATGCGCACGGCGTCGGCCATCGTCTCCGCGCCGACCGGCATGATCATGAATTCCTGGATGTCGATCGGATTATCGGCATGGGCGCCGCCATTGACGATGTTCATCATCGGCGTCGGCAGCACGCGCGCCTGCACGCCGCCGAGATAGCGGAACAGCGGCATCGCGTTGCTAGCGGCGGCGGCCTTGGCCACCGCGAGCGAGACGCCGAGGATGGCGTTGGCGCCAAGGCGGGCTTTGTTCTCCGTACCGTCGAGTTCGAGCAGCACGCGATCGATGCGGCGCTGTTCTTCGGCGTCCATGCCGAGGATGGCGTTGGAGATTTCGCCATTGACCGCTTCGACGGCGTCACGGACGCCCTTGCCAAGATAACGGTCCGGCTCGCCGTCGCGCTTCTCGATAGCTTCGTGCGCCCCGGTCGAGGCGCCCGAGGGAACCGCGGCGCGGCCAAAGCCGCCGTCTTCCAGATAGACATCGACTTCGACGGTGGGGTTGCCGCGGCTATCAAGGATTTCGCGGCCGATAATGTCGGCGATGCCGGTCATGGCGGGCTCTCTCAGGCTGAGAATTGGATGGCGCCTTTGGAGCCCCAGCGGGCGCAAAAGGCAAGCAGAAGCGGCGCAAGGCGCCTATGCGCCTTACGCGGTGCTCCTACCGGTTTGGGGAAGGCTTAGTCTTCCTGCGGCTTCAGGATTTGCTTGCCGCGATAACGGCCGCTCTTCAGGTCGATATGGTGCGGACGGCGCAGTTCGCCCGATTCCGCGTCCTCGACGTAAGTGTTCTTCGACAGCTTGTCGTGCGCCCGGCGCATGCCCCGGCGGGAGGGAGAGGTTTTTCGCTTCGGAACGGCCATGGCCGCAAAACTCCTGGGTCCCGCTTGGGCGCGGGAAAGCGGCGCTGATAGAGGAAAGCGCCCGCCTGGGCAAGGGTGCAGCGGCCTCGGACTGAGGCCCCTGCCCCGGCTTAGTGGTGCTGGACAGCCCCGCCCATCACGGTGCTGACCTCGCCGCGCTGGGCCTCGCCCGCGATGTCGATGGCGCCGCCCATCACGGCCGACGCCTCATAGCTTTGGCTGGCATAGATTTCGGCGGCCCCGCCCATTGCGGCGGAGACCTCGGCGGTGGCGCAATGAAGCTCACCGGCGTCGATCACGCCTCCCATCGCCGCAGCCGCAGACAGGGCGCTGCATGTGCCGGACACCTCGAGCTGGCCGCCCATGGCCGCGGCGATCGACAGCTCGTCGGCATTAACGTCCCGGGCCGCCACCTCGGCGCCGCGCGCGGCGGCCAGCCGCTCAACCCGCGGCATGGTGATGCGTACTGTTGCATCAAGCCGCGGCGCCTGGCCGAACCAAGGCCGGCGCGCGTCGGAGATTTGCAGTGAGCCGTGCTCGACGCGGGTGCGAACCCGCGCCGCGTCGCTGCCTGTGACCTCGACCGTGTATGCGGGCCCAGTGGCGATCTCAACGGCGATGTGATCGCTCACGCCGACGCCGGTGAAGCCAGAGATATCGCGCGTGTCAGCAGACGCGCTCATGGTGAGGGCGGCCAGAGCCGCCGACGTGATCAGGACAATGCGCACAGAGCCTCTCCTCAGTTTGCGCGCCGCAGCGAACCGCCGGACGAAAGATCGATATTGCCGATGCCGGGATTGCCGTAGGCGACGACACCGCCACCGCTCGACGCATCGACGTTGAGCCTGCCGCTCGCGTACACGCGCGCATCCGCGCCGGACGAGACATCGACGCTGCCGTTTTCGCAGCGCAGCTCCTGCGCATGAATGTCGGCGCCGCTGGAGGCGTCGGCGGTGAAGCTGGCGCAGGCGCCGCTGGCGTAAAGGTCGGCGCCTGAGGACGAGTCGAGGCTGACATCGCCGCCATTGAGGCCGGAGGCGCGCAAATCAGCGCCGCTGGATGCCTCTAGCGAACGCACAGCAGGCATGGTCACGCGAACATGGGCGTCGCGCGGGCCGGCCTGAAACCACATTGTGCGCACGGGCTCGACCACCAGGGTGGAGCCGGAGATGCGGGTGGTGATGCGGGCGGCGTCGCGGCCGCTGACATCGACGCTGAAAGCAGGTCCGACGACCACTTCGACTTCCGTCCCGGCACTGGCGGAAACGCCGGTGAAGCCGGAAAGAGCGCGCTGTTCGGCCATGGCCGGGCTGGCCAGCGCGGCGCAAATCGCCAAGGGCGCGAGAATCCGCTTCATGTCTGTTCCCCTCTCAAAACCTAGACGCGCCGGGACCTCGCCCAAGGCGCCTTTGCTGGAGGGATGCGCAGGAGGGCCGCGTTGGATGCAGCTGGCCCCAATCTGGGATGCCTAGGTGATGTTCCCGCGCGAGAAATCGCCAGCGAGACGGCGCAGCATCTGCGGCGCGCTCTGGCGGTCAAAGCCAACCGCGCTGGTGTAATCGACCAGCGCATCGTGCTCAGCCTCGTCGAAATCCTGGTCGGCGGTTAGCACCGCGAGCAGCGCCTTCAGCAATTGCATCTTCTGCTCGCGCGTGAAGGCGTTCGAGTGCGCTTGCAGGTAGGCGACAAGTTCGGCTTTGTTGAGCCGCGCTTGATTGAGGGCCGCCTCCACGCGCGCGGCATCGAATGCAGCGCCAGTGATTTCGCCCATGCAGGCGACGATCGCGGCGCGCTCGGTATCCTTGATGCGGCCATCGATGCGCGCGGCGTTGGCGAGGGCCTCCAGCGCGTAAGCGGAGAAATCGCCGCGCACGGCCGCTTGCGTCTTGCCGGCGCGCAGCTGTCGGATCATGGCGCGGATGCCGAGCCAGCCGACCACGGCTGCGATCAGCAGAAGCAGCGCAAGCGCCGAACCGGATGTGTCTGCGCCGCCCTGCTGCATCACTACACCAGCCGGCTCTGCTCCACCGCCGCGGCGATGAAGCTGGCGAAGAGCGGGTGCGGCTCGAACGGCCGGCTCTTCAGTTCTGGGTGATATTGCACGCCGATGAACCAGGGATGATCGTGCCGCTCCACGATCTCGGGCAGCACGCCATCGGGGCTCATGCCGGAGAAGATGAGCCCAACCTCTTCGAGCTTCTCACGATACTTCGTGTTGACTTCGTAGCGGTGCCGGTGGCGCTCGCTGATCTCGACATCGCCGTAGATCTCGGCGACGCGGCTGCCCGGCTGCAGCGCGGCCTTGTAGGCGCCGAGGCGCATGGTGCCGCCCATATCGCCCGCAGCATTGCGTTTTTCGAGTTCGTTGCCCTTCAGCCATTCGGTCATCAGGCCGACGATCGGATGCTTGGCGGGGCCGAACTCGGTTGAACTCGCGCCCTTCAGGCCGACTTGATTGCGCGCTGCTTCGATGCAGGCCATCTGCATGCCGAAGCAGATGCCGAAGAACGGCGCTTTGTGTTCGCGCGCGAAAGTGACAGCGGCGATCTTGCCCTCGGAGCCACGCTCGCCGAAGCCGCCAGGCACCAGAATGCCGTGCACGCCATGGAGATCTTCGTGCCAGGCGTCGCCGCGCTCCTCGAAGCGCTCGCTTTCGATCCAGCGGATATTGACCTTGACGTTGTTGGCGACGCCGCCGTGATGCAGCGCTTCGATCAGCGATTTATAGGCGTCCTTCAACTCGGTGTACTTGCCGACGACGCCGATCGTGACTTCGCCGTCCGGCGATTTGAGACGCTGAACGATCGTCTCCCATTTGCCCATGTCAGGCTGCGGCGCGACGGTGACTCCGAAATGCTTCAACAGCTCGGTGTCGAGCCCGGCCCGATGGTAAGCCATCGGCGCTTCGTAGATCGTTGGCAGATCGCGCGCTTCGATAACTGCGCCTTCGCGCACGTTGCAGAACAGCGCGATCTTCTTCTTCTCGTCTTCCGGGATCGGGCGATCGCAGCGGCAAAGAAGAATGTTCGGCTGGATGCCGATCGAGCGAAGCTCTTTGACGCTATGCTGCGTCGGCTTCGTTTTCATCTCGCCCGCGGACGGGATGTACGGCAGCAGCGTCAGGTGCACGAAGGCGGCTTGGCCGGGATCGAGCTCCTGGCCGAGTTGGCGGATCGCTTCGAAAAACGGCAGGCCTTCGATGTCGCCAACCGTGCCGCCAATCTCGCACAGCACGAAATCGGCGCCGCCGTGGTCGGACAGGATGAATTCCTTGATCGCGTTGGTGACGTGCGGGATCACCTGGACCGTGGCGCCGAGATAGTCGCCGCGCCGCTCCTTGGCGATGATCTCCTGATAGATGCGCCCAGTGGTGATGTTGTCGGCCTGGGTGGCCGACACGCCGGTGAAGCGCTCATAGTGACCGAGATCGAGGTCGGTCTCGGCGCCGTCATCGGTGACGAACACTTCGCCGTGCTGATACGGGCTCATCGTGCCCGGATCGACGTTGAGATACGGGTCCAGCTTGCGGAGACGGACGCGGTACCCCCGGGCTTGAAGCAAAGCGCCGAGAGCGGCGGAGGCGATCCCCTTCCCAAGGGAAGAGACCACGCCGCCGGTAATAAACACGTAGCGCGCCATTATCCTTCCAAATCAGCCCGGCCGCGTTCTGCCCTAGCCGGCTTCTGCGAGCGGCTTATTGATCGGGCCCGGCGCGTTCGCGCCGCACGGCTTCCAAACGCGCAGCTTCGCCCGATTCGGGCTCAAGCTGGCTATTATCCAACGTCAAAGCTGCACCCGAAGTGTTGGGCAGCACGAGCGGCTGGTTGTTCGTGGTAGCCGGGCGCTGCGTCACGGCGGCCGTGCGCTGCTGCGCCGGAGGCGGCGTAGCGCGGGTCGTTGCGGGGGCGGACGCCGGGGTTGAGCGCGGGGTGCTGCTGGCCGCCGGCGGTGTTGGACGGGTTTCCAGCGGCGCGGCCCGGGCGGTCGTCGCCGACGGCGCCGCTGCGGCGGGCGCCGGACCGGGCATGATCGCCGAAGCCAGCTGGGTCGAGGGTTCGGCTTGGCTTTGCGTAGGGTCAGGCTGCTGCGGAGCCGGCGCGGTCGTGGTTGCGGGCGGCGCGGCGGCGGCCGGGGCGGTGCTGGCCGGCGCGGTCTGCTGCGGCAGAGTGTCGAACACCGAACGTCCCGAACTCGAAGAAGCAGCGCCGGAAAGCACAGTCAGCGACAGCGACGTCACCAGGAAGAAGAAACCGGCGACTTGGGTCATCTTGGCCAACGCGTCGGCGGCGCCGCGGCCGCTCATCAGTGAGCCCCCGCCTCCGCCCATGCCGAGCGCCCCGCCCTCGGAGCGCTGCAGCAGAACAAGGCCGATCAGGCAGAGGCAAACCAGCAAGTGAATGCTGAGAATGACGATTTGCATGTGTCCTGCCGTCTCCCAAGCCGTCCGCCCGCGCCAACACGGGCGCGCGCGAAAGGGCGCTCAATAGCCGACGCCCAGCATAAACGCCAGTGCGTCTGGCTGCATCTTACCGTGCAGCCGGGTGAGCCAGAATTATGGCCGCAAAATCCGCGGCCTTCAGGCTCGCACGCCCCACAAGCGCCCCGTCCACCCCCCCGACGGCGAAAATTTCACCTGCGTTCTTCGGATTGACCGAGCCGCCATAGAGAATCCGCGTCTCGTTCGCCCGCGCGCCGAAATTCCCGCTCAGGGTTTCGCGGATCAGCGCATGCACCTCGGCGATTTCCGCCATGGTCGGCGTTGTCGAGCCGCCGATCGCCCAGACGGGTTCGTAGGCGATTACGAACGGTCCGCCTTCGGCTGGGGTGCTCTCGCGCACCTGCCGGCTGACGATTTCCGCCAATTTGCCAGCATTGCGCTCCGCCTGCGTCTCGCCGACGCAAATGATGGGGATAAGGCCTGCGGCGAATGCCGCTTCGGCCTTACGGCGCACTAGCCCGTCGGATTCGCCGTGCAAAGAGCGGCGCTCGGAGTGGCCGACGATCAGGTAGCGCGCGCCGGCATCGGCCAGCATGGCCGCGTTGACGTCCCCGGTACGGGCGGCGTCCTCGGCCACGGCGCAGCAATCCTGGGCCCCGATCTGGACCTCCCCGCCCTTCGCGGCCTCGGCGGCGGCAGCGACGTAGGGGGCGGGCGGGCAAATCAGCACGTCGAGCGCGCGCGCTGAGGCGCCCACGCGTTTCCACAGGCCGTCAATCTCGGCTAGGTCCGCGCGGCGGCCATACATTTTCCAATTGCCTGCAATCAGCGGTCTGAGCGCGGCCATAAGCCTCCCCTTAGGCGCCGGCCCCCAATTGCCCCGCCTGTGGGGCCTCTCTATTGTCCGGCGCCTTCACGCCTTACCGGACCTTCACATGCTGGCACAATTGCGAAGTCTCACCCGCGGCATCGTCGCGTACGTGCTCCTGTTCCTCTTGGTGGTCGCTTTCGCGATCTGGGGCATCAATGACGTGTTCCGCGGCGTCGGTTCGCAGAACCTCGCTGACGTGGGCGGGCGGAAGGTGACGCCGGCGATGCTGTCGCGCGAACTCGACCTGACGCTGCGCGGCGAGCGCAACCAGGGCAATAACATCAGCCAGGAAGAAGCGATCCAGGCCGGCCTGCACCGCCGGCTGCTGGAATCGCTGATCGCCCGCAACGCGATGTACTCCTACGCCGAGAAGGTCGGCGTCGCCGCCAGCGACCGCCAGGTGGCCGAGCGCATCCGCCAAATTCCGAATGTTCTGAACCCGGTGACGGGCGCGTTCGATCAAGATGCGTATCGCCAATTCCTCGCCACGCTTGGCTACAGCCAGAGCGAGTTCGAGCACGATATCCGCGGCGACATGACCACGCAGATGCTGATGGGCACGCTCGTCGCCGGCATCCGCGCGCCATCAAGCTTCGGCGAGTTGGCGTTCGTCTATCAGGGCGAAACGCGCACGGTGACGATCGCCGAAGCGCCCGCCTCGGTCGCCGGCACGATCGCGGCCCCGACCGAAGCGCAGCTGCAGACCTTCTACCAGGAAAGCGCCGAACAATTACGGGTGCCTGAATTCCGCGCGCTGACGCTCGTTTATGCGCGCGTCGGTGATTTCGTGGGCCGTGTGAACGTGCCGGACGAACGCATCCGCCAGGAATTTGAATCGCGCCGCGCGGCGCTGACGCAGCCGGAGAAGCGCTCTTATGTGCGCATCGCCGCGCAAAACCAGGCCCAAGCCAATGACGCCGCCGCCCGCTTGGCGCGCGGGGAAACGCCGGAAGCGATTGCGTCCGCGCTGGGCGTGCAAGCCACGCGCGGGGAAAACCAAGCCCGCACGGACGTGCCGGATTCGCGCGTCGCCGAGGCGGTGTTCACGACCCAACCGCGCAGCGCCCCACGCGTGGTGCAGGGCGAACTCTCGCCGTGGGTGGTGATCCAAGTCACTGCGCTAACGCCGGCAGTGGAGCCGAGCTTCGAGGCGCAACGCGCTGAATTGCGCGCCGCAATCGCCCAGGAAGAAGCGTCCGACCTGCTCAACACGGCAATAGGCGCCTTCGAAGACGCCCGCGCCGCAGGCACGGCGATCGCTGACGCAGCGCGGCAAAACGGACTGGCGGTGGTGACGGTCCCCGCCACAACGGCGCAAGGCCAAGACCGCAGCGGCGCACCCGTCGCCGCGCTTGCTGATCAGGCTGAATTGCTGCGCACCGCCTTCCAGACGCCGGAAGGCGAAGCCAGCGACTTCATGCCGGTGGGCGATGCGGACGTGCTTGTGACCGTCGACCGCATCATCCCTGAATCAACCCGTCCGTTCGCGGAGGTTCGCGCTGACCTGCAAACGGCCTGGATCGGGCGCGAGCGCGCCAACCGGCTGCGCGAAGCCGGCGCTCATCTCGCCGAAGCCGTTCGTGGCGGCACGCCGTTCGCGCAAGCCGCGCGCGCGGCGGGCTTCCAGATCCGCATCAGCTCGCAGGCGATCAATCGGCAGATGGCGGGACAAATTCCATCGCGCGGCCTTGGCGCTCAGATCTTCAACGGCGCGGAAGGTGCGGTCGTCACCGATCTGCGAGTCGATGGCGAGGCTGTTCTCGCGGCGGTGGTTGAGCACATCAATCGCCCTGACCCCGCCGCGGCGCCTCAGGTCGTTGAAGCGGCGCGCGCGCAGCTGCAGCAATCGATCAGCAATTCTTTCGGCGAAGCGCTGCAGGCGCAGGTGGTCGAAGCAGCGCAGGTACGCCGCAACGACCAATTGCTGAGCCGCATGTATCCCTCGCAGAACGCCGACGACGAACAGCAATGACGCCGACGGCGATCGAGCCATCGCCCGAGGCGTTTGCCGCCGCTTATGAGAGCGGTGGCGGCCTCGTCTGGACAAAGCGCATCAGCGATCTGGAGACGCCGGTCGCGGCGCTGCTGAAGATCGGCGCTGACACTCCGGGCGTATTCTTGCTCGAGAGCGTACAGGGCGGCGATTTCCGCGGCCGCTTTTCGATCATCGGAGTAGCGCCAGATCTGGTTTGGCGCGTAAAAAACGGCCGGGCGCAGACAAGCAGCGGCGGCTTCGCCGATGCCGACTTCAAAGATGAGGCGCAGCCCCCGCTGCAGAGTTTGCGCGCGCTGATCAATGTCTCAGCGCTGAAGCTGCCCGCGGGCTTGCCGCCAATGGCGGCGGGCTTGTTCGGCTATCTCGGCTACGACATGGTGCGCTACATTGAGCGCTTGCCTGAGAAAGAAGCCGATCCGCTCAGCACGCCCGAGGCGCTGCTGGTGCGGCCGACCATCGTCGCGGTGTTCGATAACGTCACCAGCGAAATTACGCTGATCACGCCAGCGCGGCGCGCCGAGGGCGTCTCAGCTGCCGATGCGTACGCGGCGGCGCAGGCGCGCCTAGAGGCGCTGGTGAAGGCGCTCGATGCAGCGCTGCCACCGCATCGCGCACCAGAGCCGGTGGAGGTGCCAGCGCCCGTCTCGAACACGACGCCGGCGGAATACCGCGCGCTGGTGGAGACGTGCAAAACCTATGCGCGTGCGGGCGATGTGTTTCAGGTGGTGCCGAGCCAACGCTTCTCGTCGCCCTTCCCGCTGCCGGCGTTCGCGCTCTATCGTGCGCTGCGGCGGCTCAATCCTTCGCCGTTCCTCTACTATCTGAACTTCGCCGGCTTCTCGCTGGTCGGCTCAAGCCCGGAAATCCTGGTGCGCCTGCGCGGCGACAAGGTGACGATCCGGCCGATCGCCGGCACGCGCCGCCGCGGCGCCGACCCGGCTGAAGACCAGGCGCTCGAGCAGGATTTGCTCGCCGATCCCAAGGAACGCGCCGAGCACTTGATGCTCGTCGATCTCGCCCGTAACGATCTCGGACGGGTCGCCATCCGCGGCGCACCGAAAGGCCACAATGCGGCGACAGCGGGCGCCGGTTCGGCGCATGTGCGGGTGACGGAGGCGTTCACGATCGAGCGCTACAGTCACGTCATGCACATCGTCTCCAACGTTGAGGGCGAGTTGAGCCCGGGTCTGACCGCGCTTGACGCGCTGTTGGCTGGTTTTCCGCACGGCACCGTCACCGGCGCGCCGAAGGTGCGGGCGATGGAGGTGATCAACGAAGTCGAGAAGCACAAGCGCGGCGTCTATGCCGGCGGCGTCGGCTATTTCGGCGCCGGGGGCGACATGGACACCTGCATCGCTTTGCGCACCGGCATCGTGAAAGACGGCACGCTCAGCGTCCAAGCCGGCGGCGGCGTGGTGCTCGATAGCGACCCCCAGGCCGAGTTGCAGGAGACGCTCGACAAGTCGCGCGCCCTGTTCCGGGCTGCGGCCGAGGCGTGGCGTTACGTCTGAGCGAAGCCTGTTTGCAGCCGCAAAAATTCCGCTAAGGTCCGGCCACGATGATGCACTGGCACTCCCCTGCTCCGCGATGGCGCGCGAACGAAAGCACCTGAAGCCCTTCGTTCGTCCTCATGCGCCGGGAGCGCAGCCATGATCCTCGTCATCGATAATTACGACAGTTTCGTCTACAACCTCGTCCATTACGTGGAAGACTTCGGCGTGCCGGCCGAGGTGCATCGCAATGATGCGCTGACGGTCGAAGAAGCGCTGGCGAAGAAGCCCGCGGCGGTGATCCTTTCGCCCGGGCCGTGCACGCCGAACGAAGCCGGCATCTGCCTCGAATTCCTGGCCAAGGCGCCGGAGGATTTGCCGATCTTCGGCGTATGCCTCGGCCACCAGGCGATGGGGCAAGCGTTCGGCGGCGACGTGGTGCAGGCGCGCCAGATCATGCACGGCAAGGTCTCGCCAGTGACCCATCGCGGCACTGGGTTGTTCCGCGGTCTGCCCTCCCCGTTCAACGCCACGCGCTATCACTCGTTGGCGGTGAAGCGCGAGACGTTCCCGGCGTGCCTGAGCATCGATGCAGAAACCGCCGACGGCGAAGTGATGGGCATGTCGCACAAGACGCGGCCCATCTTTGGCGTGCAATTCCACCCCGAGTCGATCGCCTCCGAGCATGGGCATGCGATCATCGCCAACTTCCTCAGCGCGGCAAAGCTGCGATGAGCCTCGCCGATCTCAACGCCAAGCTTGAGCACGGCGCGCTTTCGCCTCCCGAGATCGACGCAGCCTTTTCCGAAATCATGGAGGGGCTGGCCGCACACGAGGAAATCAAGCGCTTCCTGACGCTCACCATCCCGCACATGCATGATCCGCTCTGGATCGCGGGCGGCGCGCGCAGCTTGCGCGCTCGCATGCTGCCCGTGCAGGCGCCGGACGGGGCTATCGACGTCTGCGGCACCGGCGGCGATGGCGCGCACAGCCTCAACATCTCCACCGCCGTCGCTTTCGTGGCGGCTGGAAGCGGTGTTGTCGTCGCCAAGCACGGCAATCGGGCGATGAGTTCGAAATCCGGCGCAGCGGACGTGCTCGAAGCGCTTGGCGTGAAGCTGACGGGCGATATCGCAACGCTGGAGCGCAGCCTGCGTGAGGCGGGCGTGGCGTTCCTTTTTGCCCAGAACCACCACCCGGCCATGCGCCACGTGGCGCTGGCGCGGCGAGAACTCGGCAAGCGCACGCTCTTCAATCTGCTTGGGCCGCTGTCCAACCCCGCCGGCGTGAAGCGCCAGCTTGTCGGCGTATTCAGCGCCGATTTCGCCGAACCGGTCGCGCGCGCGCTGCAAGCGCTCGGCTGCGAACGCGCGTTTGTCGTGCATGGCGCGGGCGGGCTCGATGAACTCTCCGCCGCGGGCAAAGAGGCCAATGACGTCGCGATGCTCGACCATGGTGCGATCACAATGCAGCGCGCGAGCATGCAGGGAGAGATGCATCCCGATCTGCGGGGCGGCACGGCGGGGGAAAACGCCGAAGAAATGCAGGCGCTGCTCGCCGGCCAAGGACGCCCTGGTCATCGCGCCGCGGTGCTGATCAACGCAGCCGCGGCCTTGTTCGTGGCTGGGCGTGTTTCCTCGATTGAGGAAGGCCACGCCCTTGCTGCAGACTCGATCGATAGCGGCGCGGCGCGCCAAGCGCTGGAGCGCCTGATCGACGTAACCCGGAGCGCCGCATGAGCGTGCTTGACCACATCATCGCCTACAAGCGTGAGGAAGTGGCGGCGCGAAAGAGCGCGGCCTCGCTCGCTGCGCTGCGTGAGCGCGCCGCACAACAAACGCCGCCCCGGGGCTTCCATCGCGCGCTCACCGCGCAACGCGCGCGCCCTGCGCTGATCGCAGAGATCAAGAAGGCAAGCCCCTCCAAAGGGCTGATCAGACCGGACTTCGATCCCCCGGCTTTGGCGCGCGCGTACAGCGAGGGCGGAGCGGCGTGTCTTTCCGTGCTCACCGATGCGCCAAGCTTTCAAGGACACGAAGACTATCTGATCGCCGCGCGATCGGCGTGCGACTTGCCCGTGCTGCGCAAGGATTTCATGGTCGATCCTTGGCAGATCACCGAGAGCCGCGCGATCGGGGCCGACGCCATCCTGATCATCATGGCGGCGGTCGATGACCCGCTTGCCCTTGATCTGGCTCAGGCCGCCGCCACGTCTGGCATGGATGCGCTGGTCGAAGTGCATGACCAGGAAGAACTTGAACGCGCGCTCAAACTTGATGCGCCCCTGATCGGAGTGAATAACCGCTCGCTTGCCACGTTCGAGACTGACCTCGGCACGACCGAGCGACTGGCGCGGTTGCTCCCCGCGGGCCGCCTGCTGGTCGCCGAATCCGGCATCTTCACCCCCGCTGACATCGCCCGGCTTGAAGCGGCGGGGGCGCGGGCGTTCCTCGTCGGTGAGAGTTTGATGCGGCAAGAAGATGTGACGGCGGCGACCCGAGCACTACTGGCCCGTTAACCCAACTAGACTTGACGTTGATCTGGGAACGGATATAGAACGCGACGTCGTTCACCATTTGGTCTCAGGTCATGCTGACAGCGAAACAAAAAGAACTGCTTCTCTACATCCATGAGCGGATCAAGGAGACGGGTGTTTCGCCGTCCTTCGACGAGATGAAGGAGGCGCTGGATCTCGCCTCCAAGTCCGGCATCCACCGCCTGATCACGGCGCTTGAGGAGCGCGGCTTCCTGCGCCGCCTGCCCCACCGGGCGCGGGCGCTCGAAGTGCTGAAGCTGCCGGATTCCGCTGCCCCAGCCGCGCCGCCCAAGGGCCGCGGCGCATTCCGCCCGTCCGTCGTCGGCGAACCCCGCGGCAGCAGCAGCGGCATCCCGATCCTTGGCCAGATCGCCGCCGGCGTGCCGATCGAGGCGTTGCAGCACGAAGTAGGACGCGTCTCGGCGCCGGAGGATTTGCTCGGCTCGGGCGATCACTTCGCGCTCGAAGTCAAAGGCGACTCGATGATCCAGGCCGGCATCCTTGATGGCGACGTCGTGATCATCAAACGCACCGACACTGCTGACAGCGGCGACATCGTCGTCGCGCTGATCGACGCCGAGGAAGCGACGCTGAAGCGGCTGCGCAAGCGCGGCAACTCGATCGCCCTGGAAGCGGCCAACCCGGCCTATGAGACGCGCATTTTCGGACCGGACCGCGTGCGCATCCAAGGCAAGCTGGTGGCGATGATCCGCCGCTATTCTTGATCAAGCGTGGTCGTGCGCGGCGTCCAGGCGCGCTCAACGTTTGCAGGCGCGGCGCGGCCGATGCGCAATTCGCCGGCTTGTGCGGTGATGATCGCGCCGCCCAGGCGGTCTAGGTCCGCGCGGTCGATGAGGGTGCGCACGTTGCAGCGCGTGGCGTAACCCTCTGGCGCGCTTTCACGCGTGATGATGATCCCGTACCGCCCGCAAGCGCCCACAAGGCCGCTCGCATCGCGCGCGAACGCCACGCCCCGCCGCTGATCGAGCACACACAGAGTGTCGGAGCATTGCTCCGGAGGCGCCAGGCGCTCGATTTCCGGAGGTGAAAGCCCGAGCATCGCGCCGAGCCGGTCGCGCGCGTATGTGCTCCTGCCGCTCGCCAAAGCGACCCAGTTCGTTCCAGCGCGCGCGTAGATCGCGCGCAGATCGCTGTCGAACGCGATCAGCGGCTGCGGCGCGGCGAGATAGAGCCAAACACTCGCGGCCAAGAAAGCGGCGCCGATCCAGCGCAGCGCGCCGCGCCAAAGGCATGCCCACACCAGTGCGAAAACACAGAGCGCAAACGCCGCGTCCGGCGGTCGCGGCAAGGCGCGCACCGCTTCGGGGCGATCGCCGAAGGTCTGACCAATTGCGGCAACCAGATCGAGTGCGCTGGCCATCAGCTGCAATGCCGGATCTGCAAGGCCAAACGGGGCCAGCACCGCCGCCGCCCCGGCAAGCGGGGCCACCAGGAACGACATGATCGGCGCAGTGATCAGGTTCGCCGGCAGCGCATAAATGGCGAAGCGCTGGAAGTGGTAGATCGCGAACGGATCGGTCGAGAGCCCGGCGACGAACGAGATCAGCAACACCCCGCCTATGCCGCGCGTGATCGCTTGCAGAGCGCCGATGAGCGGGCCGGGCGTCGGTAGAGCCGGCTCGTGCGGCGCACGCTTCAGCATTTCGAACAACGCCACCAGCGCCATCGTGGCGGCGAACGACATCTGGAAGCCCGGTTCGAGCACCGATTCTGGAAAGATCAGCACGACGATCAGCACCGCGAGCGCGAGCCCGCGCATGGAGATCGCAGGCCGGTCGAGCAGGATGGCGCCGAAGGCGACGCACGCCATCACGAAGGAGCGCAACGCCGGCACGCTCGATCCTGAGATGATCAGGTAGGCCGCGAGCACGATCAGCGCGCCGACGGCGGCGATCTTTTTCACTGGGAAACGCAGCGCGATCGGACTGATCAGCGACAAACACCAGAGCAGCACCGCGAACACGAGCCCGCCAACCACGCCCATGTGAATGCCCGACACCGAGAGCAGATGGCCAAGGCCGGAATTCTGCAGCGCATCGTTCGTCGCGGTGTCGACAGAAGAACGGTCGCCAGTCACCAGCGCCGCGGCGATGGCGCCGCCACGCGTCGGCGCAGCCGCGTAGATGGCAGCGGCCAGATCGGAACGGACAGCGGCGAGCGCCAGACGCTGGCGATCGAACCAACCAGGGGGCGCGCCGAAATCGGCCGGACGGCAGCGGCCAAAGGCAAACCCGGTAGCGCCAAGCCGCTCGAAGAAGGCGCGGCGGGCGAAGTCATAGGCGCCGGGCGCCATCGGGCCTGCGGGCGGGCCGAGCACGGCGCGGCAGCGGGCGGCGCGCCCGGGCGTGAGCACGCCGGCCTGGGCGACGGCGAGGCGCACATAGCGCGGTGGCGTCTGCGCCCCTTCGATCGAACGGGTCAGCAGGCGCAACCTTGGGCCCGCCTGGCTCGGCTCGTTCGCAACCACCCATCCCTCGACCACAACGGCTTGGCCGGTCTCCATGAAGGCGGGCTGGGCAACGATGGCCGTGCGGAGCTGGGCGGCGACCGCGCCGAGCCCCGCGGCGACGGCCAGCGCGCCGAACGAGACCAGAACCGCCCGCGCCGCTTTCTCCCAAGTCCTGGGCTCGTGGCTGATCCAGGCGGCGCAGATCACGCAGATGGCGATCCCCGCGCCAGTCAGCACGCTTCCGGCCCACCAGGGCGGGTCCTGTGGGGCCAGGAGCCAGGCTGCGGCCCCCAGGATCAGAGCCGGGGCGAGCCAGAGCAGCCAGCGGTCGCGCTGGAGCGCGAACATAGTGGCGAGCACATGGCTAGGAGAAACCATGTTGCGCGTGCTAACACGCCCGCGTTTTGAACTGGTTCCGCTCCCCGCGATGAGCGTCGTCACGCGCTTTGCCCCCTCCCCGACGGGCTACCTTCATATCGGAGGGGCGCGCACTGCGCTCTTCAATTGGCTCTTTGCCCGCAAAATGGGCGGCAAATACCTGCTGCGGATCGAAGACACTGACCGTGCCCGCTCCACGCCGGAAGCGATCGCGGCGATCATCGAGGGCCTCGACTGGCTCGACCTGCAGTACGACGGCGAGATCACCTATCAGTTCGCGCGCGCGCCGCGGCACCGCGAGGCCGCGGAAGCCATGATCGAACGCGGCACCGCGTTCCGCTGCTACATGACCGCAGAAGAGGCGGAAACGGTGCGCGCCGAAGCGCACGCGCAAGGCCGTGCGCTTCGCTCGATCTATCGCGATGGCAAGGCGCCGCCTTCGCCGGATGCGCCGTTCGTGGTTCGCTTGAGGGCGCCGGATGAGGGCGAGATTCTCAACGCCGATCTGATCCAGGGCGATGTGCGGATCAAGGCGCGCGATATCGACGACCTCGTCTTGCTGCGCGCCGACGGCACGCCCACCTACATGTTATCGGTTGTGGTCGACGACCACGATATGGGCGTCACGCACGTCATCCGCGGCGACGATCATTTGACCAACGCCGCGCGGCAAATTCCGATCTTCCAGGCGATGGGCTGGACCCCGCCCAAGTTTGCGCACGTTCCGCTCATCCATGGCGAAGACGGCAAGAAGCTGTCCAAGCGCCATGGCGCGCAGGCCGTGCATGAGTGGCGTGACATGGGTTATCTGCCCGAAGCGATGAACGCCTATCTGATGCGCCTTGGCTGGAGCCCCGGCCATGACGATATCCTCACTAAGGAGGAGGCTGTGTCGCAGTTCGACATCGCCCATATCGGCAAGGCGCCGGCCCGGCTCGACTTCAAGAAGCTCGATTCGGTCAATGCACACTTCATGGCGCTGGCGGATGATACGCGACTGATGGGGCTGCTGCTCGAACACCTTGGCCGTCAGGGCGTGACGCTCAGCGAAGTTGCGCAGGGTTCTGTCAGCCGCGCGATGCCGCTGCTGAAGACACGCGCCAAGACTATCCCCGACCTGGCCGAACAGGCGCGCTTCCTGCTGGCGCAGCGCCCGCTTTCGCTCGACGACAAGGCCAAGGGGCTGTTGAAGGATGAAGCCCGTCAGCGCTTGAAGCGCCTCAGCGACAAGCTGGAAGCGCAAAATGCGTGGGAACACGAAGTGCTGGCCGCCGCGCTTAAGGCTTTCGCTACCGATGAGGGCGTTGGCTTGGGCCAAATTGGGCCGGCCTTGCGGGCGGCGCTCACCGGCGGGGCGCCGTCGCCCGATCTCGGGCAGACCTTAGAACTTTTGGGACGTGAAGAAGCGCTCGCGCGCATCAAGGATCAGGTGTGAGGACAGGCCAATGGACAGCAAACTGACAAAGAAACCCTCGGCCACGCTCACCGTGAACAACAAGCAGCTTGAACTGCCTGTTTACGGCGGCTCGGTTGGCCCTGACGTCATCGACATCCGCAAGCTGTACGGCGACGGAAAGCTCTTCACGTTCGATCCGGGCTTCACCTCAACAGCGTCGTGCGAGAGCCAGATCACGTATATCGACGGCGATGAAGGCGTGCTGCTCTATCGCGGCTATCCGATCGACCAATTGGCCGAGCACTCGACCTTCCTCGAAGTCTGCTACCTCTTGGCCAACGGCGAACTGCCGACCGAAGCCGAACTCAAGAAGTTCGTGCAGAACATCACCTATCACACGATGCTGCACGCCCAGTTCGATCGCTTCTTCGAAGGCTTCCGCCGCGACGCGCACCCGATGGCGGTCATGGTCGGTACGGTCGGCGCGCTCTCAGCCTTCTATCACGACAGCACCGACATCGATGATCCCAAGCAGCGCGTGATCGCTAGCCACCGTTTGATCGCGAAGATGCCGACGCTCGCAGCGCGCGCGTTCAAATATTCGGTCGGCCAGCCCTTCATCAGCCCGCGCAATGAACTCGACTACGCCTCGAACTTCCTGCGCATGTGCTTTGCGGTTCCGGCCGAGGACTACAAGGTCAATCCGGTCATGGCGCGCGCAATGGACGTGTTCATGATCCTGCACGCCGATCACGAGCAGAATGCGTCCACCTCGACGGTGCGTCTGGCCGGCTCGTCCGGCGCCAACCCGTTTGCCTGCATTGCTTCCGGCATCGCTTGCCTGTGGGGCCCCGCGCATGGCGGCGCCAACGAAGCGGCGCTGAAAATGCTTGAGCAAATCGGCACCGTCGACAACATCCCGGACTTCATCGCCAAGGTGAAGGATCCGAATTCTGATGTGCGCCTGATGGGCTTCGGCCACCGCGTCTACAAGAACTACGATCCGCGCGCGAAGGCTATGCAGAAGCTCTGCCACCAGGTGCTCAAGGAAGTGGGCGCGGAAGACAACCCGCTGCTGAAAGTCGCGATCGAGCTGGAAAAGATCGCGCTCCACGACGAATACTTCGTCAAGCGCAAGCTCTATCCGAACATCGATTTCTATTCGGGCATCACGCTGCGTGCGATGGGCTTCCCGACGTCCATGTTCACCGTGCTGTTCGCCGTCGCCCGCACCGTCGGCTGGATCGCGCAATGGACTGAGATGATGGAAGACGAAAGCCAGAAGATCGGCCGTCCGCGTCAAGTCTATACCGGCGCGCCGCGCCGCGATTACGTGCCGGTTTCGCGCCGGTCCTGATCGCTCAGCACCTTGAGCACGGCGTCGGCGGCGATCTCCGCCGCCGGCGTCCCGCCTCTTCCCATCAACGCCAACGCTTCGTCCTGGCGGCGCACCTGCTCATCACGGGCTGCCGGGTCGTCGATGATCGGCGCAGCGGCCACGGCGATGTTCTCCGGCGTGCAGCGCGTCTGGATGAATTCGGGCGCGACCTCGGCGTCTGCGGCCACGTTCATCAACGTCGCATACTTGCCCTTGAACAAGAAGGCGCGCGCCAGCGCCCAGGTGATCCAGCCAAGCTTGTAACCGACGATCACGGGCGTGCCTTGCAGCGCCACCTCCGTCGTCACCGTGCCCGATGCTGCGAGCGCCACTGTGGCGGCCGCAAACGCGTCTTCCTTCTCGCGTTCGTCGATCACGCGCGCCGCAGCCGGGGCTTGCTCAATGACGGCTTTGTGCACCGACCGCGCGGCGACCACGATCAAGCGGACATCGGGGCGGTCGCGATCGAGGAGTTCGGCAGCGCGCCAGAGCGTGGGTCCCACACGCCGGATCTCGCTGGAGCGGCTGCCTGGGAGCACCAGCACGACTTTGTCGTCCGGCTTGAAGCCTTGCCGCTCGCGCAGCGCCGGGCCATCGCCGGGCTTGAAGCGGCCGAGCGCGGGGTGCCCGCACACGGTGCAGGGAAGATTGTAGGGCGCGTAGAATGGCGTCTCGAAATCGTGGATGCAGATCAGATGATCGACGACAGCGGCGAGCGTCTTGGCGCGGCCGGGCCGCGTCGCCCACACTTGTGGGCCGATATACTTCACCAGCTTGATGTGCGGGGCGGCTGCGCGCACGCCCTGCGCCACGCGCAGCGTGAAACCCCAGGAATCGATCAACACGACGACGTCAGGCTTGGCTTCCAGCACCGCAGCAACTGTGGCCGCTACCGCGCGCTTCACGCGTGAATAGGCCAGCAGGCCGTCGATGAAGCCGAGCACGGCAAGGCCTTTGATGTCGGCTTTGCTCTCGATCCCTTCTTCCGCCATCAGCGGGCCGCCAACGCCGACGAGTTCGATGCGCGCGTCGCGCTGCTTCAGCGCGCGGGCGAGATCGGCGCCGAGCGCGTCGCCTGACGATTCCGCTGCGACGAGAAAGATTTTCGTACTCAAGTCTCGCCGATCTCCGCCGGCGTGAAGCCGTAAACAAACAGGCCGGCGCGATCGGCGGCGGCGATAATGTCGGCGCGGCGCACGGCGAGCGCGCCGCCCGCTTCGACGGCAATGCCGGCAAGACCAGCGGCAGCGGCGCCTTCGATTGTGCGCACGCCGATGGTGGGCAGATCAATGCGGCGTTCCTGAATGGGCTTTGGCCGCTTCACCAGCACCCCGCGCCGCCGCTCGGCTGTGCCGCGGATGGCGGCCGGCAGCTCCGCTGCGCGGCGCAGCATGGCGTCCGTCCCCTCCTGCGCTTCGACCGTCAGCACGAGCCCGTCGCAGACGACGACGCCCTGGCCGATGTCGAATTCGCCGACAGCGGCGGCGACGCGTGCCGCTTTCTTCAAGTCTGCCAATTGCGCCGGCGTCGGCGATACCCCTCCCCACGTTCCTGCCGGTGCAAGCAGTTCGGACATTGCTTCGTCAGCGCCGACAACGCGGAAGCCAGCGCGCTCATGTTCGGTGAGAACCGCACGCAAGAGCGCGTCATCACCCTGCGGCATCGCGGCCAAGATAGCTGGCAGCATCGCCATTGCCGCTTCGTCTAACTGCAATGTCTTGATGTCTGGACGTGCGACTTGGCCGAGCAACACGATGGCGTCGCACCCCGCCTCGCGCAGCGCCTGCATCCGCGCGCCCATGGCGCCGAGCCCATGTGCAGCGCCGGGGTGCTGGGCCAAGGCGTCATCCGCCATCGGCTCGATACGCGCGATGAAATAGGGCTGTCCCGAAGCGGCGAGATGCTCGGCGAGCACGACCGGCAACTCACCCCCGCCTGCAATCACGCCGAGTTTGCGCCAGCTGGCCATGGTCAGTCTCGCGGCATGCAGAGCGGGCGCGCTGAGTCAGCGCGCACAAACTCGACGATCTCCATCACGTGCGGGTTGTTCGCATAGATCTCAGCGCAGTCTTCGATGCGCTCCTGGAAGGTGCCCTCTTCCGCAAACAACAGGCGATAGGCGGCGCGAAGATCGTGGATCTGATCGCGCGTGAAACCGCGGCGCTTGAGGCCGACCACGTTGAGCCCGCCAAGGTGCGCGTGGTTGCCGATGGCGGAGCCGAACGGGATGAGGTCGGTCGTCATCAGCGCCGAGGCGCCGACGAAGGCGTGGCGACCGACGCGGCCATGCTGGTGCACGCCGGAGAGGCCGCCCAGGAAGGCGAAATCGCCGACCACAACATGGCCGCCAATGGTCGCCGTCTGCGCCATGATGACATTGTTGCCGACGATGCAATCGTGCGCGACGTGGCAATTGCCCATGATCAGGCAATCATTGCCGATGGTGGTGACGGCGCGGCCGCGCGCAGTGCCCCGGTGCAGCGTGGCGTGCTCGCGAATGACGTTGTTGTCGCCGATGACGAGGCGTGTCGGCTCGCCCTTGTAGGACAGATCCTGAGGCGTGCCGCCGAGGCCCGCGAACGGGAACACGGTGTTGTTGAGGCCGAGCTCGGTGTGGCTTTCGATGAAGACGTGCGCGATGAGGCGTGTGCCATCGCCCAGCTTCACGTTCGGGCCAATCACGCAGCCGGGGCCAATCTCGACATTGGCGCCGAGTTCGATCGAGTCGTCGACAACGGCGGTAGGATGGATTTTTGCGCTCACGGGATCACTCTGGACGATCAGCCTTCATGGCGGCGAATTCGCAATCGGTGGCGAGTTCGCCGTTCACTTCGACGCGGCCGCGGAACTTGAAGATATTGCGGCGTTGAAACAGCACCTCGACCGGCATCTCCATCACATCGCCTGGCATCACAGGCCGCTTGAAGCGCGCGTTCTCGACCGACATGAACAGGATGATGTGCTTGGAGATGTCCGCGTCTAGCGTCTTAGACATCAGCACGGCGCCAGTTTGCGCCAAAGCTTCGATCTGCAGCACGCCGGGCATCACCGGCGCACCCGGGAAGTGCCCAGGGAAGAACGGCTCGTTGATGGTCACGCACTTGATGCCGCGGATCGACTTGTTAGGCACGTATTCGACAGCACGGTCGACCAGCAGGAACGGATAGCGGTGCGGCAAGCGGCGCAGGATTTCGCCGATCTCGATCACGTCGTCTGCCGTCTTCTGCATCTCGGTCAAATCATTTGCCTTCATCGCGCGCCCCTGCCGCTCTGCGGCTTAGCCATGCCGCCTCACGCAGCCATTTACGCAGCGGCTTTGCGGGATATCCGCTCCAAACCTCGCCTGCGGGCACGTCTTGGAACACGGCCGCGCCGCCCGCAAGGGTCGCACCAGGGCCAATGGTGCGATGATCGGCCACGCCGACGCGTCCGCCCATCGTGACGCCATCGCCAACTTTGGTGGAACCGGAAATGCCGGCGAAAGCGGCGATCAGCGAGCCCCGGCCGATGCTGCAATTATGGGCGACGTGGCAGAGATTATCGATCTTCACGTCTTCGCCAATCACGGTGTCGTCGAACACGCCGCGATCGATCGTGGAATTCGCGCCGATGGTGACGCGGTCCTGAATGATCACGCGTCCGAGGTGAGGCACGTCGATTGGGCCCGCTGCATCGCCGGCGACGCCAAAGCCCTGCTCCCCGATCACCGCTCCCGCGAGAATGTTCACGTCATCACCGATGAGGGCAAAGCCGATCGAGACGCGCGGGCCAATCCGCGTCCGCCGGCCGATCGTAACACCCGGACCGATCACCGCGTTGGGACCGATCTCGGCGCCTGCGCCAATCTGCACGCCAGGGCCGATGACAGCACCCGGCAGGATGCGCGCGCCTTGTTCGATTTGCGCGCTTGCGTCAATCGCCGCTCCCGCGTTGAACACGCGCGGGCGTAAGAACTGCGGGACCAGCCGCGCGAATGTACTGCGCGGACGGTCGGACAGGATCAGCGCCGACGCCTCCGGCGCCAAGTGCGCCTGCACCGGCGCGATAATGCATGCACCCGGCGCGCTCGTTAGGGGCGCCCCTTTCTTGCCCTCGTAATAGCAGAGGTCGTTGGGACCGGCGCGTTCGGCGGGGGCCGCGCCTGTGATCTTATGCTCGCCGTCCCCTCCCAGCTCCGAGGAAGGCGCAAGCGCCCGGACCGTCACCGGCCCGAGCGCTTCGTAGAAACGTTGATCTATCATACGGCGCCTATGCTGGCGCCGAAGGCGGCCCGTGTCACGGGCCGGTCCTTCTTATTGGCCCGCCGCCGGCTGCTGCGGCTGGCATTCTGCGACCGCGTGGCGCGCGACCGTGGCCGTGCGGGTGCCTTGGTTCTGGTCGAGCTGCTGAATGACGGTCGTGGTGATGTCGAACTCGGGAGCGACATAGACCGCCGATGTCGCATCGACGATGACGCCGGCGCCGCGTTGTTGCGCGGCAGCCTGCACCACCGGGTTGATCTGCGTCATCAACGTCCGCAGCGTGATGATCTGCGTGCAGTCGAAGTCGCCCTGGAGCCCTTGCTCGCGCACCGTCAGCTGTTGGCGGCGCTGGTTGAACGCCTGCAGCTGCGAACTCAGCGACGCGTTATTCCGCACCTGCTCAGCCGTGAGGTTGCGCGTGGCTTGCTGCAGCCGCTGCGCTTCCTGCTGGACGCTTTGCTGTTCCGGCGCGAGCGCCTGTGCTTCGGTCGTGATCTGCTGGCGCACCTGAGCCAAGCGGGCCGAATAGTCGCGGCCAATCGCCGATTCCGCCAAGACACGCTGCAGGTTCACCGCCACCACGCTGGCCGACTGGTTATTGCCGCGGCGCTGCGCGTAGGCAACGGACGTAGCCGATACAGCGGTCAGCGCGATCGCCGCCGCAGTCACCATACTCAATGCACGCATTATGTGCTTCTCCTCAGAATTGGGTCCGGGTCGAGAACCGGAACTGTTCTCGCCGATCGTAGTCCTCGTATTGCAGAGGCTGCGAGAAATCGAACTGCACGGGGCCAAACGGCGAATCCCAGAAGACCGAGATACCGGCAGCCGCCCGCAGGCTCGCCGTGTCATCGACGATCAGATTCGAGTCTGCATCAACCGCGACAGTTCTGCGCGCCGCCGAGTCGACAACTCCAAGCGTGCCGAAATCGACGAACAACGCCCCGCCGATGCCGAACGACTCGGGCAATGGCACTGGCACGTCGAGTTGGAGCGTGCCGATTGCAAAAGCGTTGCCGCCAATTGCGTCGCCGACCACCTCGGTTGCGCCGCTCGTGTTGACGACAAGCTGCCGCGGCCCGATCCCCGCGACATCGAAGCCGCGGAAGGTCGAACCGCCCTTGAAGAAGCGGTCATTGATGCGGACGTCGTCGCCGCCCCACCCCATGATGTAGCCGGCGTTGCCGCGGAACGAGGCGCGGAAGCCCCATGGCAGGCCGTAATAAATGCCGCCTTCAAGTTCGGTGCGCAGGTAATTTACGTCGCCGCCGATCCCCGCAATATCCTGGCTGAACTGCAGGTCAAACCCGCGCGTGGCGCGGGTCGGCTGGTTGCGGTGGTCGCTGTTGATCGCATAGCCGAACACCGAGGTAAGGAAGGTGCCTTCCTGATCGCACAGGATCGGCCGCGCCACGTTGCCGATGTCGCACTGGTCGCCCGTCGCGGTTCCCGGTCCCGCTCCATCAAGATCGACCAAGAAACCAGCGATCTGGGTATCGTCCTGAATGAGCGAGTACGTGAGGCTCATCCCGGACTGCTCGGACAGCGGGAAACCCGCGCGCAATCCGATGCCGGTCGATTGGTTTTCGAACGAGGATTGCGAGAGGAAGTCAGTGCGCAATGAGTAGAGGTCGATGCCGGCCGACAGGTCGCGGCCCATGAAACGCGGTTCGGTGAAGCGCAGATCAACCTGCTGACGCTGCTGGCTCGTCGAGGCTCGCAGGCGCAGGAACTGGCCACGTCCGCGCAGATTGCGCTCCGTGATCGAGGCGTCAAACAGGAAGCTGTCGGTTGAAGAATAGCCCGCAGCGAATGCGAGTTCGCCGGTGGATTCCTCTTCCACCGTAACGGTCACGACCGAGCGGTCCGGCTGGGAGCCGTCGCTGTCTTCAACCGTGACGTCCTTGAAGAAACCGAGCGACTGGATACGCTGACGTGAGCGGTCGAGCAGAACGCGGTTGAAGGCGTCGCCTTCGTTCACGCGCATTTCGCGCCGGATGACGCGATCGATGGTCCGCGTGTTGCCAACGACGTCGATGCGCTCAATGAAAACGCGCGGACCTTCGTTGACCTCGAAAGTGATGTTCACGACGCGGTTTTCGCGGTCGCGTTCGATGTTGGGCGTGATGACGACGTTGGCGTAGCCGACGCTGCCGGCCAAGTATGTCATAGCGTCGATGGCGTCTTCGATCAGTTCGCCGCGAAATACTTCGCCCGGCCGGATCGGGATCGCCGCGCGCAATAGTTCGGGCGGCAGCCGGTTCAGTTCAGTCTGGACGCGGACATCGCCGAATTCGTAGCGGATGCCCTCGTCCACCGAGAACGTGATGTAGAAGTCTTTCCGGTCAGGGGTCAGCTCAGCAACGGCGGAAACCACGCGGAAGTCCGCGTAACCCCGGTTGTTATAGAATTGTCGAAGCTGTTCGCGATCGTACTCAAGACGGTCCGGATCGTAATTGTCGTTGCTCTGGAAGAAATTCCACCAGCTCGACTCGGCGGTGACGATGGTGTCGCGCAGGGCGCGATCCGAGAACACATCGTTGCCGATGAAGTTGATATCGCGAACGCCGGTAACAGGACCTTCGTCGACTTCGAAGATCAGATCGACGCGGTTTTGATCCAGTTCGCGGACCTGGGGCGTAACCTGTGCCGCAAAGCGGCCGGCGCGGCGATAGACTTCGATGATGCGCTGCACGTCGGCTTGCGCGCGCGCCGGGGTGAACACCGAACGCGGGCGCGCCTGCACTTCGTCTTCGAGATCGCTCTCGTCAACCGTGTGCATGCCTTCGAAGATGACGCGGTTTATGATCGGGTTTTCGATCACCGACACGACCAAGTCCGTATCGCGCTGTTCGATCTGCACGTCGGCGAAGAGGCCGGTGGCGAATAGCGTCTTCAGCGAAAGGTCGATGCGCTCGGGATCGAACGTGTCGCCGGGGCGAACGAGAAGATACGATGTGATAGTCGCCGGCTCGATACGCTGGTTGCCTTCGACGACAACGCGGCGAATGGCTTGGCCGGATGGCTGTGCGGCTGGCGGCGTGGCTGCGCGCTGAGCCTCTTGCGCATAAGCGTCCGTCGACGCTGCAAGCAATGCACCGGCCCCGGCGCCTACAGTGGCGACGCCATAAGCCGCGCCGAGCACAACATCTCGCAGAACCCGCTTCATTATGCCCTCGACGCTTCGGCGCTCCCCCGCGCCGCGTGTTTTTAAGAGCCTATCCCGCTTAGAAAGACAAGGACGTGGCGCTGTTACTGCGCACCCGGAAAGAGCCGGGTGATGTCGTTCCAGGTGGCGAACAAGAACAGACTCGCCATCACGGCGAATCCGGCTCTGAACGCCCATTCCTGCGCCGCCGGCGGGAGCGGCTTGCCGCCCCGCACAGCTTCGATGCCGTAGAATAGCAAATGCCCGCCATCCAGCACCGGAATCGGCAACAGGTTCACAAAACCCACCGCCACGGAGAGGACCGCTGCAAGGCCAAGCAGCGAAAGCGCCAAAAGACCGGCGCGTCCTCCCCAATCGCCCCCATCTGGTCCGCTCAACGCAGAGGTGGCGACTTGGCCTGACACATTGATGATGCCGAGCGGTCCCGCGATCTGATCGCCGGACTCACGGCCGCTGAAGACGCCGCCGATGTAGGACACAGTCTGAGAAATGATGCCCCAGGTATTACGGGCGCCGACATTGAGCGCCTCGACCAGACTATAGCGTTCAATCACGCGCTCTGACGGCAGCAACATCGGGCCGATCACGCCGAGCACTCCGCGCGTCTGGACGCGGCCGTGTTCGTCGCGTGCGCTTACGCTCTGGGGCGTTGCGTTAAGGTTCAGCGTCTGGCCGTTGCGGTCGATCTGCAACGCGATCGGGGTTCCCGCCGAGCGCGACACCTGGGCCTGCAAGGCGGCGAAGTTCGCAACCGGTTGCCCGTTTGCAGCGCGAATCACATCGCCGGACTGGATGCCCGCCGCGGCCGCCGCACTGCCTTGGGCGACGCTGCCAATACGCGCGGGCACGCTATTGATGTCGGTGACGTCGTGTCCCGCAATCAACGCGATCGAAGCGAATGCGAGTATGGAGAAGATGAAGTTGGTGAACGGACCCGCCGCGACCACGAGCGAACGGGTCAGCAGCGGTTGGGCGTGAAAGAGGCCTCTGGCGCGCGCTTCGGCCAGGGCGGCCGGGTCTTCGATTCGCTCGCGTGGCGCGCTCGACATCGCGTCGGCGTCGTCCGCGAATTTCACGTAGCCGCCAAGCGGTAGTGCGCCGATCTTCCACTCCACGCCCTGCTTGTCGCGCCAGCTGAGCAGCTTCTTGCCGAAGCCGATGGAGAAGGTGTCGATCGCCACGCCGCGCCAGCGCGCGACCTGAAAGTGGCCGAACTCGTGGACGAAGACGACAACGCTTAGAACGACGACAAAGGAGCCGGCGTAGACAAGTAGATTTTGGACGCCTTGCAGCACATCCGGCATTCTTACGTCTTCCTTCCCGCGCCTATTATGGGTTTGGTTGCGCGCTCTTTGCCTTTAGGCCGCCGCCAGACGTCCCGCAATCCGTTGCGCCGCGCCGCGCGCGGCCTGATCCACCGCCGCCACCTGATCGAAGGATGTGGGCGATTTTGCGATGAGACCTGGGTCCGACCGATCGAGCGCGGTCATCGCTTCTTCCACGACACGGCAGATGTTTAGGAACCCGATCTTACCGTCCAAGAACGCCGAAACGGCGATTTCGTTCGCCGCCGATACCGCAGTGGTTGTAGCCGCCCCAGCCCGGAGCGCCTGACGGCAGAGGTCGAGGGCCGGAAACCGCTGTGCGTCCGGCGCCTCGAAGGTCAGCGCACCCAGCGTCGCAAGGTCGAGCCGGGTCGTGGAGACCGGCGCCCGATCCGGCCAGCTCAGGGCATAGGCAATCGGAATGCGCATGTCCGGAGTGCCGAGCTGGGCCAGGACTGAGCCGTCGACATAATGGACGAAGGAGTGCACGACGCTCTCGGGGTGAACGATGATGTCTATCTTTTCTTCCGGAAAACCAAATAGATAGGACGCTTCGATCAGCTCGAGCCCCTTGTTCATCAGGGTGGCGCTGTCGACCGAGATTTTGCGGCCCATGCTCCAGCGGGGGTGGGCGCAGGCTTGGTCCGGGGTGGCGCGGCCCATCGCCTCCAAAGTCGCGGAGCGGAACGGGCCGCCGGAGGCGGTCAGGGTCAGCTTCTCCACCCTGTCAGGGTGCGTCATCACCTGAAAAATGGCGTTGTGCTCGGAATCGACCGGTAACAGCCGCGCGCCGTGCGTCTTGGCCGCCTCGATGAAGAGCGGCCCGGCGCAGACCAGGCATTCCTTATTGGCCAGCGCCACCGCCGCGCCGCGGCGAACCGCCGCCATCGTCGGGGCGAGCCCGGCCGCGCCGACAATGGCGGACATGATCCAGTCTGACGGCCGCGCCCCGGCTTCCTCAAGGGCGGACAGTCCGGCCCCGACCTCGACGCCAAGCCCGGCGAGCGCCTCGCGAGCCGGCGCCAGGGCGTCCGGATCGGCGACCGCAGCGAATTTGGGCCGTAGCCGCCGGCAGGCGTCTGCCAGCGCCGGCAGATTTCCACCGGCGGTGACAGCGGCGACTTCGATCTCGGCCCCCTGCCCGCGCAAGTCTTCGATCACGCTCAGCGTCGACTGGCCGACAGAGCCGGTGACGCCAAGGATCGAAACGGTGCGAGGAGATGAGGTCACAGTCCGGCGCCGAACAAAGGAGACAAGGATGGCGGCCCAAATGCCAGAACCGCCCCGACCAGGATAGTTGCGGCGATCAGACTGTCGATGCGGTCAAGCACGCCACCATGACCAGGAATGAGGCGGCTGGCGTCCTTCACCCCGAACCGGCGTTTCAGGAACGACTCGAACAAGTCGCCCATGAGGCCGGTAAAGCCGACCACCAGGCCGATGCTGAGCCAAGCCAGGTGCAGGCTGGCCGGAACTTGGAAGAGGTAGCCGCAACCATAACCGGCGAGCGCGCCGGCGAGCGCGCCGCTGACGATCCCCGACCAAGTTTTGTTGGGCGAGAGACCAACGGCGACCTTCGGCCCGCCGATCAGCTTGCCGCCGAAATAGGCGAAGACGTCGGACGCCCAGATGATGGCGAACAAGGCGACGATGGTTTCGAGGCCATCCGGCTCACGATTGCGCAGCCACAAGAACAGCGCGCACGGCAGGCCGATATAGAGGGCCCCGCCAACGGTCTCGATCACGCCGGTGAGCGTACGTCTGCGCAAGGCCGAGAGGATGAGGCAGACGGCGAGCCAAGCGACGCCATAATCGAGGTGGCGCCAGCTAGAGAATAATACCGCGCCCAGCGAGCCGGCGAGTGCAAACACAAAAGCGGCTTGCGTCGCCTCGGGCTCGCTCATGCGCGCCCATTCATAACTCATCGCAACGACTGCAGCACCGCAAACCGCCGCGAGCCATGGTCCGCCGAAATAGGCCCCAGCCAGCCCGACAGTGGCGAGCACGAGGCTCGACGCGATACGCGCACCGAGATCGGACCAGTCGTGGCCTTCGCGTTGGCCCGTGCTCGCCTCGTCACGGCTTGGCAGGATCAGATCCCCCAAAGCGGCGCTCACGGCGATGATATTCCGCGATCGCCGATTGCAGCGCGTCCTTGTTGAAGTCGGGCCACAGCACGTCGACGAACACGAGTTCCGTGTACGCAGCCTGCCACAGCATGAAGTTAGATAACCGCAACTCGCCGGAGGTGCGGATCAGCAAATCCGGCGGCGGCATGTCGGCAGTATCAAGATACTTGGCGAACGTGTCCGGATTAATGTCGGCCGGCGCGATCTTGCCGGCGACTGCGTCCTCGGCGGCGCGGCGTGCAGCGCGGGCGAGCTCATCCTGCCCGCCATAATTGAAGGCGATGATGAGATTGAGTTTGTCGTTATGGCGCGTGCGCGCTTCGGCGTCGTTGATGATCGACGCGATATCGGCCTGCAGGCCATTGCGTTCGCCGATAATGCGCACGCGCACGCCTTCGCGCACCAGCCTGTCCAGATCGCGCGCCACATAAAGGCGCAGCAGATCGAACAGGGCGTTCACCTCTTCGATCGGGCGGCGCCAATTCTCAGTCGAGAAGCCGAACACGGTCAGGTATTCGACGCCGAGATCGCCCGCCGCTTCGACGGTGCGGCGCAGCGCCTCGACGCCCTCAGCGTGCCCGAAGGTGCGCGGCCGCGAGCGCAGCTTCGCCCAGCGGCCGTTACCGTCCATGATGATGGCGATGTGGCGCGGCGCGGGCGCCGGCGCGGTGTCAGGGGCAGGCTGCGCCATCACGAGGGCTGCAGGATCAGACCTGCATGATCTCCTCTTCCTTGTGCTTGAGCAGATCATCGACCTTCTTGATGTGATCGTCAGTCGCCTTCTGCACTTCGGCGCCGAGCTTCTTGTGCTCGTCTTCGCTGATGGCGTGGTCCTTCTCGAGCTTCTTCAAATGGTCCATGGCGTCGCGGCGGATATTGCGCACGGCGATGCGTTGCTGCTCGGCGTACTTGCCGGCGACCTTGGCCAGCTCCTGGCGGCGCTCGCCCGTAAGCGGGGGAATTGGGATGCGCAGTGATTGACCGTCAACGATCGGGTTGAGACCGAGATTGGCCGAACGGATCGCCTTATCGACGGCGGCGACGACGGCCTTGTCCCACACGTTCACCGTGATCATGCGGGGCTCGGGCACGCTGACGCTCGCGACCGAGGTCAGCGGCGAGACCGCGCCATAGGCTTCGACCGTGATCGGGTCCAGCAATTGCGGCGACGCGCGGCCCGTACGCAGGCCGCCGAACTCGTGCTGGAGCGCGGTCAGCGCCCCATCCATGCGCTTCTTGTATTCGTCGATCTTGAAGGGCGCGGGAGCAGCCATGGGTGTTCGTCCTAGTCGGTGATGGTGGTGCAGACACCGCGGCCGGCCAGCACATCAGCCAGGCCGCCACGCTTGTGGATGGAGAATACGACGATGGGGATGCCATTGTCGCGCATAAGGCTGATGGCGGAGGCGTCCATGACCTTCAGGTCGCGCGCCAGCACTTCGTGATAGCTCAGCGTATCGTAGCGCGTCGCGGTCGGGTCTTTCTTGGGATCGGCGGTGTAGACGCCGTCGACCTGGGTGCCTTTGAGCAGCGCGTTGCAGCCCATTTCAGCCGCGCGCAGCGCGGCGGCAGTGTCGGTGGTGAAGAACGGATTGCCAGTGCCGGCCGCGAAGATGACGATGCGGCCCTTCTCCATGTGGCGCATTGCGCGGCGGCGGATGTACGGCTCGCACACCGTCACCATCGGGATCGCCGAAAGCACGCGCGCATCCCCGCCCAGACCCTCGATGGCGTTCTGCATGGCGAGCGCGTTCATCACCGTCGCCAGCATGCCCATATAATCGGCGCTAGCGCGCTCCATGCCTTTGGCCGCGCCCTGCACGCCACGGAAGATGTTCCCGCCGCCAATGACCAGACAGACCTCGGCGCCGCCCTTCACCGCATCCAGCACCTCCTGGGCAATGCGGTCGCAGACATTGGTGTCGATGCCGTACTGGCCCTCGCCCATTAGCGCCTCGCCCGAGATTTTCAGGAGCACCCGCTTGTAGGTGCGCGGGGCGGCGGAGCGATCAGCTGAACTCATGAAATAGACCTATAGACCAGGGTCCGAGGCGAAGTCAGCCGAAGGCGGCGTGATTTTCGCGGGCTTTTGTGCAGCGAAAAGGGGCGCGGATCGCTCCGCGCCCCTCGTTTCGGTTTGTATGCCGGCGATTAGGAGTTGCCGGTCATCGCAGCGACTTCGGCCGCGAAATCGTCTTGGCGCTTCTCCACGCCCTCGCCCACGGCAAAGCGGACGAAGCCGGCGATCTTAATCGGGGCGCCGGCCGCCTTTTCGGCTTCCTTGACCGCCGCCTCGACCGTCTGATCCGGGTTCAGAACAAACGCCTGCTTGGTCAGCACCGATTCCTCGAAGAACTTGCGCATGCGGCCTTCGAGCATCTTGTCCAACACTTGCTGCGGCTTGCCCTGCGCCTTGGGGTCTTCCTTAATCTGCTCGAGCAGCACGGTCTTCTCGCGTTCAACGCGTTCGGCCGGAATTTCCGTCTCGCTCAGCGCCAGCGGATTGGCCGATGCGATGTGCATCGCCACCTTCTTGCCGAAGCTTTCCAGCGCGCCCTTGTCGCCGGTGGAGTCCAGCGCGACCAGAACCGCGATGCGGCCGAGATGATCGGCGCCGTCGACCTTCGCGTGGACGTAAGCGGCGACAACGCCGTTCTGAACCGAGAGCTTCGCCGAACGGCGCAGCGTAATGTTTTCGCCGATGGTGGCGATCAGCTGCGTCACGGCGTCGGAGACCTTTTGGCCTTCATGCACGGAATCGAGAAGCGCCTGGTGGTCAGCCGCTTGCAGCGCCAGCTTGGCGAAACTGCCGGCTGCCTTTTGGAAGTCGGCGTTGCGGGCGACGAAATCGGTTTCCGAGTTGAGCTCGACGACAGTGCCGTGATCGGCGGCGAGCGCGATGGCGACGATGCCTTCAGCGGCGGCGCGGTCAGCCTTCTTCGCGGCCTTCGACAAGCCCTTGGCGCGCAGCCAATCGACGGCGGCTTCGAGATTGCCGTCGGTTTCAGCCAACGCCTTCTTACAGTCCATCATGCCGACGCCGGTTTTTTCGCGCAGGTCCTTGACCAGCGCAGCGGTGATTTCCGCCATGTTCGTACTCCTAGGGTCTAAGCGTCAGTAGTTCGCGCCGGTCGGGCCCTCGATCGGGCTTTCGACCGGAGTGCGTTCACGCACCACCGGTTCCACCGGCGGACGCGCCGAAGCGCCGATATCGACACCGCCGCGCACCTGGCCTTCGGTGAGGCCGTCGAGCACAGCGTCAGCGATCAAATCGCAATAGAGCTGGATCGCGCGCGCCGCATCGTCATTGCCCGGGATCGGGAAGGTGACTTCATCCGGATCGCAGTTCGAGTCGACAATGGCGACCACCGGGATGCCGAGCTTGCGGGCTTCCTGAATCGCGATCGCTTCCTTGTTGGTGTCGATCACGAACATCAGGTCCGGGATGCCGCCCATCGCGGCGATGCCGCCGAGCGAGCGATCGAGCTTGTCGCGCTCACGTTGCAGGTTGAGCGCCTCGCGCTTGGTGAGACCAACGGCGCCGCCGGCGAGGGTCGCTTCGAGTTCGCGCAGGCGGGCGATCGACTTTGACACCGTTTGCCAGTTGGTCAGCGTGCCGCCGAGCCAGCGCGAGTTCACGTAATATTGCGCGCAGCGTTGGGCAGCGGCCTTGATGTGATCTGCGGCTTGGCGCTTGGTGCCGACGAACAGCACGCGTCCGCCATTGGCGCCGACTTCGCGCACCTTCAGCAGCGCTTGGTGCAAGAGCGGCACCGTCTGCGACAGGTCCAGGATATGGATGTTGGATTTTTCGCCGAAGATGTAGCGATCCATCTTCGGGTTCCAGCGGTGGGTCTGGTGACCAAAGTGCGCGCCAGCTTCCAAGAGCTGACGCATGCTGAATTCGGGCAGCGCCATGTTTCGTTCCTTTTCCGGTTTGCCGCCGCAGGAGAACCCAGGGTCGCCCCAAAAGGGCTATCTGGACCGGATGGAGGAAACGGCCGCTTTTAGACCGCCCCGCCGCTCCCGCGTGCGAAGTGAGCCGGGGATATAGAGAGACCGCGCCCTCCGCGCAACCGGCCTAGACCGCGGCTGAGTGCCGGGCGGGGGCCTGCTGGCGGTAAGCGTCGAACGCCTGGGCGGCGAGGCGAGCGAACGCCCGGGCCTCTGCGGGGATGGTGATGAGGTCGCCGGATAGGACCACCAAGCCGTCCCGGGCCAGCAGACTGAGTTCTTCCAGTTCCTGCTGGTAGGCGGCCGCCCCCCCATAGGGGCCGAGATCGAGGCGGAAGTCGCACAAGAGCCGCATGATCAGTTCCCGCCGCAGGCGATCCTCAGCGGTGAGCGCCCTGCCCCGCTTGGTGGCGAAAATCCCGTCCATGACAGCCGTCCGCCAAGCGCCAACCTCTGGCTCGTTCTGCGCGTAGCCCTGCGGCAGGGTCGAGATGGCGGAGGGGCCAAGGCCGATCAGGGCGTCGCAGGCGTGCTCGACGAAGCCCTGAAAATTGCGCTGCAGGGCTCCGGCCGACGCGGCGACGGCGATGGGATCATCGGGACGGGCGTAATGGTCATAGCCGATCTCGACATAGCCAGCGGCGGCCAGCGTATCGCGAATGGTCTCGGCCAGTTCGAAGCGCTGGGCGGCGCCGGGCAACGCGTCCGCGTTCATCAGGCGCTGCCGCGTCTTGAACCAGGGCACGTGGGCGTAGCCGAACACGGAAAACCGGGCCGGCTGCAAAGCGAGCGCCTGCTCAGCCGTTCGCTTCACGCTTTCGACGGTTTGATCCGGCAAACCGTACATGAGGTCGAAGCTGAGTGCGTCGATACCCGCCTCGCGCAGATGACCGACCGCCTCCGCCACCACCTCCAGCGGCTGTACGCGGCCGATCGAAGCTTGCACCTGCGGATCGAGGTCCTGCACGCCGAGCGAAGCGCGATTGACGCCGCAGCGCGCGAAGGCCTGCGCTTGATCTCTGCTAAGGATGCGCGGATCAATCTCAATAGCGTGGCGCGCCACGCTGGAGAGGTCGAATTCACGGCGCAGCACTGCGTTGATATGCTCGAAACGCTCAGCGTTCAGCGTATTGGGGGTGCCGCCGCCCCAATGGATTTCCTCGACGCGCTTGGCGCCGCTGGCACGCGCAACCGTTTCGATCTCGCGCACGATGGCTTCGACATAGTCGGCGATGGGCTCGTCGCGCTTGGCCAGAAAAGCGTGGCAGCCGCAATAGAAGCACATCTGCTGGCAGTACGGCGAATGCAAGTAGAGCGAGACGCTGGCGTCCGGGGCCAACTCGCCGAGCCAGCGCCCGAACACCTCGCCGTTTACCGCCGGCTCGAAATGCGGCGCGGTGGGGTAGCTCGTATAGCGCGGCGCGCTCTGTTCAGCGTAGGCGAGGAGACGGGAATCCACGTTGCCAGTCAGCAACATAGGGCCCTCCGCTGCATTGATCGAAAGCAAGCGCTTCAGTTCAGCTTCTTTGGCGGCGCTGGGGAGAGATCAGCCGGCAGCGGCGCGGCGGGGATACCCTCCTCCGCCAAGGCCTCAGCTTCCTCTGGCGTAGCTTCGCCCCAGATCGGGCGCTCGTCGGCCTCGCCGGAATGCATTTTACGCGCTTCGTCGGCGAACTTGTCGCCGACATAGTCGAAATTGTCGCGAATGTGCTCGCGCACCTTGGCCGCCATCGCCATCGCCACTGCGCGCTCCTTGCGCGCATCCTTGGAACGGCCTGTCACCACGGCGGGCGCCATCGGCGCCTTGCTGACGCTCTTGGAGCCACAATGCGGGCACTCGACCAAGCCGGCATCTGCTTGCTTGTCGTAATCGGCGATCGAGCCAAACCACGCCTCGAATTCGTCGCCATTCTCGCAACGAAGATCGTAACGGATCATGGTCCGCTGAACTCCCGCCCGCCCTGCCAAGCCGGGATCTTTGCCCGAGCCGCCACCGTCTCGTCGAGGTCGAGATCGGCGACGATCACGCCGGGTTCGTCGTGATCGAGCTTGGCCAGCACCTTGCCCCAGGGATCGATGATGGTCGAATGCCCCCAGGTTGCGCGGCCGTCCTCGTGGCGCCCGCCTTGGGCCGGAGCGATCACGAACGCCCCTGTTTCGATGGCCCGCGCGCGCAGGAGCGTTTCCCAATGGGCCTGCCCAGTCGGGACGGTGAAGGCGGCCGGCGCGGTGATGATCTCTGCACCGGCGTTCGCGAGTGCTGTGTAAAGCGGCGCGAAGCGGATGTCGTAACAGATGGTGAGGCCGATCTTGGCGCTCATCGGCCCTTCGAACAGCACGGCCTTGCCGCCGCCTTCAACGGTCTCGCTTTCACGATAGGTCTCACCGCCGCCAAGCGTCACGTCGAACAGATTGATCTTGTCGTAGCGCGCCGCGACCTTGCCGTCCGGATTGAACACGAACGAACGGTTGAACACCTTGCCTGCGCCGGTGGCGATCGCGCCGGAGCCAAGCAGCAGCCATACGCCGAGTTCCTGCGCCACGCGGCCCCAGGCCTTCAACTCCGGATCACCTTCTTCCGGCCCCACCGCCGCCAGCATGCGCGCGCGGTCACGGTCCAGGCGCAGCGTGTTCTCAGGCGTTGCTATGAAGCGCGCACCAGCCGTTGCGGCTTCGCGCAGAAAGGGCAGCGCCTGGGCGCGGTTCGCCGCCGGCTCGATGCCGGAGCGAAGTTGAATGGCTGCGACGCGAAGTTTGCGCATTAGGTCCCTGCCAGCAACGGATCAAGCGCGCCCCGCTGCTCCAAAGCGTGCAGATCATCGCATCCGCCGAGATGGGTGTCGCCCACGAAAATTTGCGGGAACGTCCAGCGGCCGGAGCGCTGGATCATTTCCTGACGCTTCTCCGGGTCGCTGCCGTCGATCTCGTTGATCGTCGCCCCTTTGCGCTTCAGCAACGCCACCGCCCGCGTGCAGTAGGCGCAATGGGCGCGTGTATAGACGGTGACTGGCTTCATGCGCTCCGACTCAACCCGATGTCAGATAAGAATATCCGTCGGACGCACAACCCGAGCCAAGGTCACTGCATGCACTTCGGCTGCACCTGCCTTGCGAAGTGCGCGGGCGCAGGCCTCCAGCGTCGCCCCGGTGGTGAAAACATCATCAACCACGAGCGCAACTTGTCCGGCGAACCGGCCGCGCGCCTTGATCGCGCCGCCGACATTGCGCCGCCGTTCCGTTGCGGAAAGACCCGCTTGGCTGCGCCGCCGCTTCACCCGTGCGAGCGCCCCCGGCTTCCAGGGCTTTCCCGACGCCTGTGAGAGCGCCTGGGCCAGCCACGCCGCCTGGTTGAAGCTGCGCGCCGCCAGCCGGGTCCAATGCATTGGCGCAGGCGCGAGGAAATCGGCGTGTTCGAGGGCCTCGCCGGCGGCGGCGGCCATCCAGCGGGCGAACACGGGCAGGCCGTCCCGGCGGCCGCCTCGTTTCAAGTCGAGCACCAGGCGGCGGGCGTGGTCATCGTAGGCAAGCGCGCCGCGGGCGCTGTCATAGGCGGGCCGGCTCGCGGCACAGGCGGCGCAAAGCACCTCCGGCGCCGTCGCTTCGGGCAAAGGAAAGCCGCAGCAAGAACACAAAGGACTGGTCAGGAACTTCAGTTCGCCCCAGAGCGCGGGTTCGATCACGCCCGGGCGATCGACGAACGCCTCTGACAGCAGCGAACGCGGCGGCCATATGAGATCGGAAAGGCGCGAGACCACGCCCCGTTTCCTTGGCAGCGCGCTGCCGCGATAAGGTGCGCTCATGGCTGACCCCGCCCCGATGTTTCCATTCGAGCCACGGCTTGTGCGCCAGCGCAAGCGGCGCGCACGCACCGGCTTCGCGGACGCCGCCTTTCTGCATCAGCGGTCCGCCGCGGATCTGGCTGACCGGCTGGAAGCCATTCCGCGCCGCTTCGAGCGCATTCTGGCGCTGGGCGGCGGTGGACTGTTTTCAAATGAGCTGTCGAAACGGCCAGAGCTGCGCGCGCGCATTGGCGGCGTGATCGAAGCGGACCTTGCCTCGGGCGCGGTGCAGCTCGATCCCGAGCAGCTTCCGTTTGCGGCCGGTGCGTTCGATCTGATCGTCTCGCCGCTGGCGCTGCACTGGGTGAACGATCTGCCCGGCGCGCTGATTCAGATGCGCCTCGCCTTGAGGCCGGATGGCTTGCTGCTGGCGTCGCTGTTTGGCGGCGAGACCTTGAAGGAGCTGCGTCTCTCCTTGATCGAAGCGGAAAGCGAAGTGACGGGCGGCGCCGGTCTGCGCGTGGCGCCGTTCGCCGAATTGCAGGATCTCGCACACCTGCTGCAACGGGCGGGTTTCGCCCTGCCCGCCGCGGATCGCGACGTCGTCACCGTGCGCTACCGCGAACCGATGCGCCTACTGGCCGATCTGCGCGCAATGGGTGAGACAGCCGCGCTGCGCGCGCGCAGCCCGCGCGGCTTGAGCCGCCGTATTCTGGCGCGCGCGTTCGATATCTATCGCCAACGCTTCAGCGATGCCGAAGGCCGCGCAATGGCGACGTTTGAAATCCTCACGCTTACCGGCTGGGGCCCGCACGAAAGCCAGCAGAAGCCGCTGCGCCGTGGCAGCGCCAAGGCGCGGCTGGCCGATGCGCTGAACACCAAAGAGCAGAGCAGTGGCGAAAAGGCGGGCGGTTAGCCGCGCGGCTTGCGTGTCATGCAGCGTACGTGCAGGCTCGGAACGACGATCTCGCCCGTAATCTCAAACCCGTGGCGTTGATAGAGCGCGACGTTGCGCTCGGTCGTCGCTTCGAGAAAGGCGGTGACGCCGCCAGCATCGAGCGGCGCCAGCGTCGATTTCAAGATCGCCGAGCCAACGCCCTGGCCCTGCGCCGCAGGCGCTACGCCGAGAAACACAAGATGCGCGTGCGGTTCGCGGGGATGGTGGTGTTCGAGCTTTTCGGCGAGCGCGAACCCTCGCGCCATGCCGCTCATGCCGGCGATGGAGAGCATCAGCGGCGTCAGCGCGATTTGCTTCCAGAATGTGAGATCGTAAGCCTTCTGGCCCGGCGACAGCCAAATCGCAGCGCCGAGAGGGGCAGTTTGCCCCTCGGCCAGCCAAAGTGTGCGTTCTGGATGGACGGCGTCCTCGACAGCCGCCGCAAAGAAGCGCGCACGCGAGCGCTCCTTTTCCTCCCCCTGCTTCAGCCAATAATTCAGGCCGTCTTCGTCCACGAACGCGTCGCTAAGCACGGCGGCGATCGACGTCTCTTCTCCATCATGTGCGGGGCGAACGGCAGGCGGGGCGCTCATATCTTCTCGGAGATGCGAATGGCGGCGCGGCAGCCGAATTTGATTACCGCAGAAAGCGCCGCATAGCCCTGCGCCTCGCGTGCGCCTTCGTCGACAGCCTTGTCCTTGTGCGCGATTTCATCGGCGCGGAACGCGTCGACCATGCGCTTGAGTTCGCGGTCATCGTTTAGATCATCGCCCTGGCGGCCATAATGCTCTTCGATCACTTCTTCGACCGCCTCGGTGCAGGCGTGCGCGGCGCGTTCGCCCATCAGCGCCGTAGCAGCGCCAAGGCCAAAGCCGGCGATGCGCCAGACCGGCGCCATCAGCGTCGGGCGTACATTGCGCTCCGAAAGGAGGCGATCGAACGTCTTCAGATGTTCCTGCTCGCCGGCTTCCATGTCGCCGATGATCTTCGCCGTGCGCGACTTTGAAGCGATGCGATCGAACACGGCCTTCTGGCCGCGATAGATCTGGACGGCGCCGTACTCGCCGGCGTGGTCGACGCGGATCATCTCGGCGATGCGCCGCTCGCGTGGGCCAAGCCCCGGCAGCGGTGGATGCGGTCTCATGCCTTGCGCTCCGGAAGCAGCGCGACGGCGAACGCCGCCAGCGCTAGGGCGAGCGAGATGAGCGCGTTATAGCCGGCCATGGAGATGCCGAACATCTGCCAGGCGATCTGATCGCATTGCGGCACTTGCAGCGGCGCATTGACGTCGAACGTAAGGCTCTGCCCGGCCGCCGTGCGCACGTCACACTGCGCCGTCACCCAATGATGCTCGACGGCGACGTGATAAGCAGCCTGCCCTAAACTGCCCAGCAGCACGAGGCCGATCAGCGCCGCGGCCCACCGTACAAGGCCCGGCTTGATGCGGACCGCGATCAGCGAAACCGCGCTGAGCGCGACCACGCCCCAATGCCAATTGCGCTGGTCCAAGCACAGCGGGCATGGCTGCAGCCCCAGGAAGCGCTGGAAATAGAGATGCGCCGCAGCCAGCATCGCTGCTGATGCAAGCAGGGTCAGCAGCGGCCACAGCGGCCGAATGCGGGAAGCCAAGGTCAGCATGGGGTCAGTCTAGCCGAGAAAAGCTTGGCCGATCTGCGGCGCCCGGCCGCGTCAATGGGCGTATCGGAGCGCGACCAAGGCGACAACGATCACGACGGCGACGCCGAGCAGCACCACGCCCATGCGTTTTTCCAGCACCGGGGCGATCTGTGGTCCGAAGCGCTGGAAGACCCAGGCGACAGCGAAAAAGCGAAGCCCGCGGGTCAGGGTCGACGCGACGATGAAGATCGGCAGCGAGAAGTGCAGTGCCCCGGAAATGATCGTCACCAGCTTGTACGGGATCGGCGTCAGGCCCTTGATGAAGATGAACCACGCCCCATACTGCGCGTAAAACGCTTCGAGTTCGGTGCGGCGCTCGCCGGCGTAGCCGAAGAAATTGAGGATCGCCGCACCGATCGAATCCATCAGGAACATACCGATCGCGTAGCCGGCGAGGCCGCCGACCACGGAGGCGATCGTGCAAACGAAGGCGTAGCGCACCCAGCGCGAGGGATCGGCCGCCGCCATCGGCCCCAGCATCAGGTCCGGCGGCAGCGGGAAGAACGAACTCTCCGCAAAGGAGACGAGAAACAGCCCCCGCTCCGCGTGGGGAGAACGGGCGGCGGACATCATGCGGTCTTTGAGGCCGGTCAACATAGGGCTGCCGCTAGCACGCTTTGCGCCAAGCCGTCAGCGGGCGGCTGCGTCGCGGACTGCTTGGAAGCGTTAATGGTGCCCCAGGCCCGACTCGAACGGGCACGCAGTTGCCTGCGGCAGATTTTGAGTCTGCTGCGTCTACCGATTCCGCCACTGGGGCTCCCAAAGGCGAGGCCGTCAGGTATGAGGCGGCAAGGCCCGTGTCAAATCGGGCGAGCGGGGGGCGGCTGAATGACCGAGGCGAGCATCGCCGTCGAGGAGACCGGCTTCGGCCGCGCTGGGCGCTGGGTAGGGCTCATTTTGGGACCTGCCGTGGCGCTTGGGCTCCAGTTCATGACGCCGCCGGACGGGCTCTCGATCGAGGCGTGGCGGCTGGTCTCGCTGGCCGCGCTGATGGTGGTCTGGTGGGTCACCGAGGCGATCCCGATTTCGGCCACCGCCCTCCTGCCGCTCGCTGCGCTGCCGCTGATCGGGGCGAGCAGCATGCGCGACGCCGCAGCGCCCTATGCTGATCCCATTGTCTTTCTCTTCATCGGCGGCTTCATCCTCGCTGCCTGTGTCGAACGCTGGCGGCTGCATGAGCGGATCGCGCTTTCCATCGCCTCCGTGGCGGGCGGACGGCCGGTGGCGCTCGTGGCCGGCTTCATGCTCGCCTCGGCGGCGATCTCGATGTGGATCTCCAACACCGCGACGACGCTGATGCTGGCGCCGATCGCGATCGGCGCGGCGCGGGCGATGTCGCCAAACGGCAAACCAGATCTCGCGCTCGGCGGCGCGCTCACGCTCGGCGTCGCACACGCGGCGACGATTGGCGGCATCGGCACCCCGGTTGGCTCGCCCACCAATCTGATCGGCGTCGCCTTTTTCGAACGTGCGGGCGATCCGATCGCCTTCATCGATTGGATGGGTCGCGCCATTCCGATCATGCTGATCATGTTGCCGCTGGCCTGGTTGTTTCTCTGCCTGCCCCTGTTCGGCAAGGGGCGCTCGCGCTTCGCCGAGATTGGCGCGGTCGTGAAGGACGCGCTGGCTGCGCTCGGACCGATGTCGAAGCCGGAGGTTCGCATCGGTATCGTGTTCGCGCTGGTGGCGCTGGCCTGGATGACGCGCACGGAGATCGTGAAGCTGCCTGGACTATCCGGCCTCAGTGATACCGGCATCGCCATCTTCGGCGCGCTGTCGCTGTTCTTCATCCCATCGGGACGCGCGCACCACGAGAAGCTGATCGACTGGAAGACAGCCGAGAGCATCCCCTGGGGCATCGCCATTCTCTTCGGCGGCGGCCTCTCCCTGGCGGCGGCGATGGAATCCACGGGCCTTGCCGCATGGATCGGCGCCTGGATCGGGGGGCTGGATGGCGTCTCGGCTCTTGGCCTGGTCGCCGTCTTGGTGGTTGCGACCATTTTGGTCTCCGAGCTCGCCAGCAATGTCGCGACGCTGACCTCGATGCTGCCGGTGGTGGCCGCTGTCGCAAGCGCGACGCACACGCCGCTGCAACATCTAGGCTTTCCGGTCGCGATCGCGGCGAGCTTTGCCTTCATGCTGCCGGTCGCGACAGCGCCGAACGCGATCGCCTATTCGAGCGGACTGGTCACGCTGCGCCGGATGCTCGCCGTGGGCTTCGGGCTCAACATCGCCGCCGCAGTGCTGATAATCTTCTGGGCGGCGTCCTAGGCCCTTGCCCAACAGACGCGAGGCGCCAACCTTGGTGGCGGAGGAACTCATGACGCGTCGCACCCAAGCAGAAGCGGAAGCCGCCGTTCGCGTGCTGATCGAATGGGCCGGCGACGACCCCAATCGCGAGGGGCTGCTGGAGACCCCTGCCCGCGTGGTCAAAGCGTATCGGCAATTGTTCGAGGGCTACGGCGCCGATCCGCGTGAATATCTGGAGAAGACGTTCGAGGAAGTCGGCGGCTATGACGAACTCGTCGTGCTGCGCGACATTCGCGTCGTCAGCTTCTGCGAACACCACATGCTGCCCTTCACCGGCCGCGCTCATGTGGGTTACCTGCCAACCAATCGCGTCGTTGGTATTTCCAAGCTTGCGCGCGTCGTGAATGGCTTCTCGCGCCGGCTGCAAATTCAGGAAAAGCTGACGGCGGAGATCGCCCAGGCGATCGAGGATATCCTGAAGCCTCAGGGCGTCGGCGTCATGATCGAAGCCGAACACTCCTGCATGACGATGCGCGGGGTGAATACGCCTGGCTCCAACCTCGTCACTTCGCGCCTGACGGGCGTGGTGCGTGACGATCCGCGTACGCGTGAGGAATTCCTGCGTCTAGCCCGCGGCGACTAGCGCTTCGACGCGATCCCAAAACGCGCGCGGCAGGTCGAGCCCGGCGAAACGCTTCAACTCCTGCACCAGCGTGGGCGACGTCACGTTGATCTCGATGAGGCGACCGGCGATGACGTCGAGACCCGCAAAGACGATGCCTTCGCGCTTCAGCAACGGCGCAACCGCTTTGGCGATGCGGCGGTCGTCGGCGTCGACTTCGGCCGGCTGGGCCACGCCCCCGGCATGGAGATTGGCGCGGAAATCGCCGCCCGTTGGCATGCGCCGGATGGCGCCGAAGGGCTCGCCATCCAGCACGAACAGGCGCTTATCGCCGCCGCTCACGGCGGGAAGGAATTCCTGCGCGAGGATTGGCTCGCGGCCCGCCGCTTCCATGAATTTCGCCGCACGGGCGCGGAAATCTGCATCCCCGGAGCGCAGCTTGATCACGCCGTCGCCGCCCATCAGGTAGAGCACTTTCAGCACCACCTGCTCAAAGCGCGAGGCGAACTCTTCGAGCGCGTCGAGGTCGCGGCCGATCCACGTCTTCGGCGTCAGCTCCGGAAAGAACATGATCGACATCTTCTCGGAGATGTTGCGGATGCCGCGTGGCGGGTTCAGCACCAGCGCCTTGGTCATCTCCAGCAGATATGTGTTCGAGATGTAGCCCATGTCGAACGGCGGATCCTGACGCACCAGGATCACATCGAAATCGTCCAGCGCGACCACCTGATCGGGGCCGTTCTCATAATGCTTCTGCTCGTTGAGGCTGACTTCGGCGCTGCGCGCACGCGCCTTCACCACGCCCGTATCGTAAAACACTTCGTTCGGCGTGAACCACCACACCTCGTGTCCGCGCCGCTGCGCTTCGATCATCAGCGCCAGCGAAGTATCGCGCTGGACCACCATCGTTTCGATGGGGTCCATCTGCACGGCGATGCGAAGCGTCTTGATCATCCAGCCTTTGCCTGCGCGGCGCTGACACGCGCGCCGCGCAGTTGTTCTGCGATCAGGAACGCGAGGTCAATCGCCTGCGCGCCGTTCAAGCGCGGATCGCAGTGGGTGTGATAGCGGCTGGAGAGATCCTGCTCCGTAACCGCCGCGGCGCCGCCGAGACATTCAGTGACCTGCTGCCCCGTCATCTCCACGTGCACGCCGCCCGGATAGGCGCCTTCCGCCGGCAGGATGTCGGTGAAAGCGCGCACTTCGTCGAGAATGCGATCAAACGGGCGGGTCTTGAAGCCGCTCTCCGTCTTCAGCGTGTTGCCGTGCATCGGATCGCATGACCAAACCACGCTGCGCCCTTCGCGCACCACCGCCCGCACCAGCTTCGGCAAGCCGGCCGCGACCTTGTCCGAACCGAAGCGCGCGATCAGCGTCAGTCGGCCTGGTTCGTTGGGCGGATTGAGCACGTCGATCAGACGCAGCAATTCGTCCGGATCGAGCGATGGGCCGCACTTCATGCCGATCGGGTTCTTCACCCCGCGCATGAATTCCACGTGCGCGCCATCGGGTTGACGGGTGCGGTCGCCGATCCAGAGGAAGTGGGCGCTGGTGTCGTACCAATCGCCGGTCGTTGAATCGACGCGGGTCATGGCCTCCTCGTAGCCGAGCAGCAACGCTTCGTGGCTGGTATAGACATCGACCTGCTTCATCTGCGGCACGCTGTCCGGCGTGATGCCGCAGGCCTGCATGAAGTCGATCGCTTCGGAGATGCGGTCGGCGATCTCGCGATAGCGCTTGCCCTGCGGGCTGTCGGCGACGAAGCCGACCATCCAGCGATGCACGTTGTGCAAGTCCGCGTAGCCGCCATTGGCGAAGGCGCGGATCAGGTTCAGCGTCGCGGCGGACTGCGCGTACGCCTTCAGCAGGCGCTCGGGATCGGGCGTGCGAGATTCGGGCGTGAACTCGATGCCGTTGATGTTGTCGCCGCGATAGGACGGCAGCGTGACGCCATTTTGCGTTTCGGTCTGCTCGCTGCGCGGCTTGCCGAACTGGCCGGCCATGCGGCCGATCTTCACCACCGGGCGCGAGGCCGCGAACGTCAGCACGACGGCCATCGCCATCATGGTGCGGAAGGTGTCGCGGATATTGTCCGGGTGGAATTCCTTGAAGCTCTCGGCGCAATCGCCGCCCTGCAGCAGAAACGCCTTGCCCGCCGCCACTTCAGCTAGGCGTGCTTTCAGGTTGCGCGCCTCGCCCGCAAACACGAGCGGGGGATAGGTGCGCAGCTGCGCCTCGACGCGCGTCAGCGCGCTCGGATCAGGGTAATCCGTTGGGATGTGCTTGGCGGGCTTTGAACGCCAGCCCGAGGGGGTCCATTTTTCTCGCATGTGCAGCAAACAATAACCTGAAAGGCTGGGGATTAGCGAGCCCTAATGGCTGAACATCGGCATTAGGATCGGGGCAACGAATAGCCAAACCGCCGCAGCCGCCACGGCAGCCGCAGCGGAGGCCGCAACATAGAGGGCGGCGAACCGCGCGCCGCCGGCGAAGAAGCCGATCGCCCCTTTGGCGAGCGTGTTCATCAACACCGCGAGCAAGATCGCGCGCGCCGCCACGCCGCTCTCAAGCCCGCTGTGGCTGAGGCTCGCCACCGCTAGCGTCACCGCGTCCACATCGGCCAGACCCGCCGTCGCAGCAAAGGGCAACAACCCGGCTTGACCGAAGGCGTCCGAGATCAGCCGCCCCAAGATAATGACGCCGCCGAGGAACAGCGCGAACTTCGCCACCGAACTAAGCACCAGGGGACTGCGCAAGGCAGCACTGTTGTCGCGTCCGCTATCGGCGCGGTCAAACGCGCGCAGCACGAACGCCGCGGTGAGAAATACGAGCATCGCCGCCGCCAGTGGCGGCCCCGCTTCGCGGAGTGCGGACATCGCCGTGATCGACAAGAGCGCGATCGTACGCCCCAGGCTTACCGCCGCCGCCAGGATCGCGCCCGCCGCGCCAATCTGCGCATGCGTTTCCCCTTCTTTCACGCGCCGGCCGAGTTCGGCTGTGACGACAGTCGAGGAGACAAACGCGCCGGCTGCCGCGCCAGCAAGCACGCCCACATCGCTGCCCAGAATGCGCACCGCGACGTAGCCTGCAAAGGATGCGCCTGCGACGAGAATGGTGAGCAGCCACAGTTCGCGTGGATTGATCACGCCCCAAGGGTCAAGTGCGCGGTCAGGCAGCACCGGCAGGGCAATCAGCGTCGCCGCCAAGATCAGCAACGCCGAGCGAAGTTCCTTCCAGGTGATCTTGTCGAGCCATTCATGCAGCGCTTCTTTGAACGCCAGCAGGCCAACAAGCGCTACGCCAGCAGCGGCGGCGATGCGCAGATCGCCCCACATCGCAAAGGCGCCCAGCGCAAACACCAAGAGGCCCGCGATCGTGCCGGTGGCCGAAATGTCGTCGTCTTTGAAGCTCTCGCGCACCTTGAAGGTGACGAAGGCGCCGGCGAACGCCAGGGCCAAGGCGGCGAAGCCCAATTGGCCGATCCAGGGGATCAGGGCGCCGGTGACACCGCCCATTAGACCGATCACGGCGTGCGTACGCAGTCCTGCTGCGCGCGTCCCTTCGGGCGCCTCACGGTGCTTCCAGCCGCGCTCGATCCCGACCAGAAAGCCGAGCGCCAGCGCCATGCCGAGCCGCTGGAACAGATCTACGAAATCAGGTTCAGGCATCTAGCCTACATGGTGGAGAAACTGCCCGCCTGCGGCGAGCAGGCGCTCGCGATGCGCGAAGCCAGCATTGCCAAGCCTTAATGCCCGCGACTAGGGTCTCGCCCCATAGGGGTGGAAAAGCACAATGGCGACAACGGCGTACCTCGCCTTCGAAGCGGATGCCGAGGACGCCGCCCAGAGCGTCAGCGCAGAGCTGGAACGGCACGGCTGGAGCATCATCCGGCCAAGCCCGGAACTGCGCGCGCCAGACAAGATTGGTGCGTTGGTTCAGACCATCGGCGAAGCCGGCCTCGTGCTCTTGTTCGCCTCACCCGCCGCGCAAGATAGCACCTGGGTGCGGCGCGAGGTGGCGGCGGCGCTCAACAACGGGCGGGCCATCATTGTCGTCCTGACCGCGGACCTGGCGCCGGACTCCTGGATCCAAGCAACGCTCGACGCCAGCCAGGCGGTCGATTTACGCCGCGGGGCGCAATCGGAAGCGCTGGCCAAGATCATCGATCAGGCGCGCGCGGCGACCGGGCGCGGGCGCGTCGTTGCGATGCTCAACATCAAGGGCGGCGTCGGCAAGACGGTGCTGGCGGCAAACTTGTTCGCGGCGGCGCACCTCGCTGACAAGCGCAGCATCAGCTTCGTCGACCTCGATCCCCAGCACAACCTGACGCAATATTTCCTGTCGCCGGGCGAGCGGCATCGCATCCGCGACCGCAACCACACCATCTACGGCGTGCTCACCCCGCGCGGGGACGCCAGCCTGGCCCCCGCCGATTTCGGCGGCATCGCCGTGCCGCTCAACCGGGCCCGGCGCGGCAAACAGCAGCCAAACTTCGAACTCATCGCCGGAGACGAGCGGTTGTTCGAATTTACGCTCGACACGCGATCGGATCGCGACAAGGCCGAGGCGTTCACCCGTTTCCGCGCCTTGATCGCGGCGCTGCGCGCGCGTTCGGACGCGGTCATCATCGACTCAAATCCGTGCGCGACCTTCCTCACGCGCCTGGCCATCACCACCGCCGATCACATCGTCGCCCCGGTTCGCCCGGAGAAGTACTCGCTCACCGGCCTTAACATGCTCGAGCATGTCGTGCGTGAAGTCAGGGGAAGGGCCTTGCGGCCGAACGAGTTCTCGGTGCTGCTCAATGGCGTGAACGACCGCACACGCTCCGGTGAGACAGGCGACGCCGATACGCTGACCCGCAACGAGATCAGCAGCGCGCCCTTCTTCGGCACGGCGTTGCTGCCGGTCGAAATCCCCTATTCGGCAGTGCTGAAGTCGGCCCCAAGCGATCGCTTCGCCGCCAACCCAATCAACGTGACGGCGATGATGCGCGTGGGCGGCAGGCCGGCCAAGGAAGCGCTGGCGCAGGCTGCGGCGGCCATCCTGCGGCGGGCGACGCCATGAAGCTGACCGAAGCCCAGGTGAAGACGCTGCGGGCCGTTCTGCGCGCCAAGTCCAGGCCGGAACTCAAGCGCGCGTTCGCGCTGATCCGCAGCGCCGACGACCGCGCCTTGCTCGCCGCCGCCTTGCCAGCGAAGAAGAAAAGCGCGGCCAAGAAGGCCGGCGATCAGCTGCTACGCGAGCTCGAACAGACGCTGAAGCCAATCATGGGACCGGCCCGGGAGAAGGCAGAGATGCTGGTCGAACATTTGGCCAAGCGGCATCGCCGCAAGCTAGCGTTCGAGCCCAAGGGCCTCGCCGACGCCGCCCGGCAGTTGCGCGCCAAGTTCTCCGACGAGCAGATCAGCGCCGGCGCCAAGAGCTTGGTTACCGAACTCGCCAAACTCTACGGCGACCGCGAGACGGTAGTGTAACCCCAGCCTCGCTCTGGACGAACACAGCTGCGCTTCCCAGGATAAGCGCATGACTAAATCAGCCTCCGGCTTCGACCTCACGCCTCCGAACAGCGCCGAGCGGGCGCGCCTCGAAGCCAGCCTCAACGACGAAGAACGCCGGGTGCTGCTGAATCACGGTACCGAAGCCCCCTTCTGCGGCGGGCTGCTGAACCAGAAGAAGGCGGGCGCCTATTGCTGCCGGCTCTGCGGCCTGCCGCTGTTCAAGCAGGACGCCAAGTTCGAGAGCGGCACCGGCTGGCCAAGCTTCACCACCCCGTTCGACGCCAAGCACGTCGTCGGCGTGGAAGACAATTCATATGGAATGCACCGCATCGAAACCCGCTGCGCACGCTGCGACAGCCACCAGGGCCATGTGTTCCCGGACGGGCCGCGGCCGACCGGGCTGCGCTATTGCATCAACTCGGTGTCGCTGAGCTTTGTGCCCGCAGGTGAGGCCCTGCCCGATCCGCTCGGGCGCGGCGACGCCGTTGTCTAGTGGTGAGGTTTGCGTAATTGGTCGATGAGACGATCGAGGTCCCGGCGCATCTCACGCGCGACGGCTTCTTCGGAGCCGCCATCAGGGAACGTGCTGAACGCACGCGAAACTACTTTCGAGACCAGAAGCCCCGCTTCGTTCACGTCGCCGGTGAACTGACGCGCCTTGGCCGAAAGCTCATTCTGGCGCGAGAGGATCGCCGTCACAGGTTGGGCCATCTTGCCCTCCGTCTGTTCGCGCCGATCGCTCCCCGCAATCCGAACGGCAGACTTTTGCCACTATATCAACTTTTTCCCCAGGGTGGTGATTTAATCGCGGAATCTGGCCGGATTTTTAGTGCGGCGGCCAGCGCCGCTAACGCTTGTTAAGCCTAGCAGCGCGCAATGTGTGCGCTGACTTGACGGCGCTGTCCGTTCGGCGACCAATGGGAAGTGCGTGACGAAGCCATTTCCGACCAAGAACCTGCGGTTCTTCCTGACCGCACCATCGCCCTGCCCTTACCTGCCCGGCAGACGCGAGCGGAAGGTCTTCACCGCGCTCGATGGGTATGACGCAGAAACCCTGCACGACATGCTCACGCATGCCGGCTTCCGCCGCTCGCAGAACATCGCCTACCGCCCCTCTTGTGAGGGTTGCGAGGCCTGCGTCTCCGCGCGTGTGCCGGTCGAGCGTTTCGAGTTTGGCCGCCGCTGGCGCAAGATCATGGCCAAGAACGCCGACCTGACGCGCACGCTACGCCCTGCGGAGGCGACGGAAGAGCAATTCCATCTCCTGCGCCGCTATCTCAATTCGCGCCACGCCGAGGGCGGCATGGCCGAGATGAGCTTCTCCGATTACGCGGCGATGGTGGAAGAGACGGCCGTGCACACGCACATCGTCGAATATCGACACAGCGGCGGGGCCAAGCGCGGCCAACTCGTCGCGGCGGCGCTGGTCGATGCGCTCGGCGACGGCCTCTCGCTGGTCTATTCCTTCTTCGATCCCGAAGAGCCGCGCCGCAGTCTCGGCGCCTACACCATCCTCGACCACATCCAGCAAGCGCGCGCGGCTGGCTTTCAGTACGTCTATCTCGGCTACTGGATCCCGGGCTCCGAGAAGATGGACTACAAGGCCAGCTTCCAGCCGCTCGAGCTGCTGCTCGGCGGCGAATGGCGTCCTTACGAGCCGGTGACGTTCTGATTTCCTGGTGACCGATGGCTGAGTCCAAGAAGCCCCTGTGGCGCGCACCCGAGATCGCGCCGGCGATGCGGCCCTTTACGCAACAGCTCAATCCGAACTCGCTGTTTCGCGCCGCCGGCCTCTCGCGCCTGGCCGGCATGAGCCGCGCGCATGTGAGCCTGGTGCGCTTGCCCCCGGGCAAGGACAGCTTCGCCTACCATGCGCACATGCTCGAAGAGGAATGGATCTACATCCTCACCGGCCGCGCCATCGCCGAGATCGACGGCAAGTCGAGCGAGGTTGGCCCGGGCGATTTCATGGGCTTTGCCACCCCGTCCGTGCCGCACGTCTTGCGCAACACGTTCGAGGAAGAGTGCGTCTATCTGATGGGCGGGGAAGACAAGCCGATCGATGTCGTCGCCTATCCCGAACAGAACAAGCGCTACCTGATCATGCAGACGGACGAGGGCCGCGAGTTCTACGAACTCGGCGAACCGATCAAGCCGTACGGCAAGGCTGATTAATCACAGCACCACGCCTTCGCGCGTGCGCGCACCGTCTGGCGCGGCGTAGGCGTAGCGGGCGCAGAGACGGCTTTGCGTCGCGTTCGGACCGGGCGCCTCATCGCCGGAGAACACCAGCAACGTGACGCTCGCCGCCCCCTCGTCATAGGCGAGCGCGACATAGGCCGGCTGTTCAGCCCCGCAGAGTCCAACCAGCCCTTCGGGTACGCTCTGCTCGATGACGTGGCGTAGCTCGATCAACAGATCGCTCGGACCAAGCGCGGCGGCGGCGTAGGAATCGCCGCTGCTGGTGATGACATCGCCCCCGCGGCGCGGCGCCAGCGTGCGCGTATAGAGCGCGATGCCGTTCGAGAACATCAGCCCGGCGCGCTGGATGGTGAGTCCGCCCGTCACCGCGCGCGCATTGGCGGAGGCGGCGTTCAAGCTGCCGGCCAGGACGCGCGCCGGCGGTTCCGCCACCTCGGGCGCAGAGGTCACGCCACAGCCGGCGAGCGCGAGCATGAGAGCGAAAAGCGCACGGCGCATGCCGCGAACCTAGTCGCTCGCGCCCGCCCAGGCGACGCGCCCCATCGCAGAACCAGCGCGGCTCATCGCGGGCCGTGCGGCGTCGGATTTCATTCGTCGCGAATGTGAAGCGCGGCGCTTGCGTGTCCCCTCTCCCCCTCGCGGGGGAGAGGGCTAGGGTGAGGGGGCAGCGAAGACGCCAGTTGCTTTGCTGCACCCAGTCGCGCCGCAGGCGCGCGGGTCCGCATCGTCACCGCTCCACCCTCACCCTGCCCTCTCCCTCCCAAAGGAGGGAGAGGGTGCGCGTTGCGCGGAAGATGCTTACAGAGGCGAATGCGCTGCGCCGCGGAATGACGAGTGCAACAAATCAGACGGCGTGAGGGAGCGGCGGGTTCAACTTCGCCAATTTGCTCGCAAAGTGACCGGCCCTCACCGCGTAGGAACGATAGGTCGTGGCCGTCAGCAGCTTCGGCTCATCCTTATAAGCATCGCGATCTGACCGCAGTTGCTGGGCATTGGCCAGATCATCGTCCGATACAACCGCATGATCGCGGAGTAGTCGCATGTTTGTCAGCGCGCTGTTCAGCCCGGGTTTGCCGTTAAACGGGCGCGCCTTGTCTCTGATAATGACGGCGATGTTTTCCCAGGCTTGCATCACCTTTTCGAGCCGCTGGGTAACGCTGTCTGCGTCTTCGTCGACAATTGCTTCCACCGCTGCTGCCGCATCAGCGGTCCCTTTCGTTTCCGCCTCCTTCTCAGCACGACGCTCCATGCTCTCAATCTTGCGTCGATCCAGCTCGACCTCGTTCTCACCAAACTTGAGCTTCCTCATCCGGAGAACGATGATGTAGATCGCCGGGGCAAACACTACGCCGGCGAGAAGTACAAGCACCTGCCATGTCAACAGGCTTACCCAGGGCGCAATAGTCTCGGGCGTGATCATCATTGCCTCACAACGGAATATTGTCGTGCTTCTTCCAGGGGTTCTCTAGCTTCTTGTTCTTCAGTGTGCCGAGCGCGCGGATGATGCGTTTGCGGGTTTCGCGCGGCATGATGACGTCGTCGATGTAGCCCAGGCTGGCGGCGACGAAGGGGTTGGCGAACCGGTCGGAATATTCCTTGGTGCGTGCGGCGATCTTTTCCGGATCGCCGATGTCGGCGCGGAAGATGATCTCGACCGCGCCCTTGGCCCCCATCACCGCGATCTCGGCTGACGGCCAAGCATAGTTCACATCGCCGCGCAGGTGCTTGGAGCTCATCACGTCATAGGCGCCGCCATAGGCTTTGCGCGTGATCACCGTGATCTTCGGCACCGTCGCTTCGCCATAGGCGAACAACAGCTTGGCGCCGTGCTTGATCAGGCCGCCCAATTCCTGGCGCGTGCCCGGCAGGAAGCCCGGCACGTCGACGAAGGTGATGATCGGGATGTTGAAGGCGTCGCAGAAGCGCACGAAGCGCGCCGCCTTGCGCGAGGCGTCGATGTCGAGAACGCCGGCCAGCGTCATCGGCTGGTTGGCGACGAAGCCGGCGGTGGCGCCGTCGAGGCGGCCGAAGCCGGTGATGATATTTTTGCCGAACTCCGAGCCGATCTCGAAGAAATCGCCCTCGTCGGCGACCTTCTCGATCAGCTCCTTCATGTCGTAAGGCTTGTTCGGATTGTCGGGGATGAGGCGATCGAGCGAAGGTTCCTCGCGCGTGAGATCGTCATAGTGCGGCCGGGTCGGCGGCTTGTCGCGGTTGGAGCCGGGCAGGAAATCGATCAGCCGGCGCATCTGCGTCAGCGTCTCGAAATCGTTTTCGTAGGCGCCGTCGACGACGCCAGACTTGGCCGCATGCACGCGCGCCCCGCCCAGCTCTTCGTGCGTGACGATTTCGTTCGTCACCGTCTTCACCACTTCGGGGCCGGTGACGTACATGTAGCTGGTATCCTTCACCATGAAGATGAAGTCGGTCATCGCCGGCGAATAGACATCGCCGCCCGCGCACGGGCCCATGATGACGCTGATCTGCGGGATCACGCCCGAAGCAAGGATGTTGCGCTGGAAAATCTCGGCATAGCCGGCGAGCGATTCAACGCCCTCTTGGATCCGCGCACCGCCCGCATCGAAGATGCCGACGATCGGCGCGCCGTTCTTCATCGCCGCTTCCTGGACCTTGACGATCTTGGCCGCGTGCGCGCCCGAGAGCGAGCCGCCGAACACGGTGAAGTCCTTCGAGAACACATAGACGAGCCGGCCATTGACCGTGCCCCAGCCGGTGACGACGCCGTCGCCGGGGACCTTGGTCTTCTCCATGCCGAACTCATGGGAGCGATGCTCGACAAACATATCGAACTCTTCGAACGAACCTTCGTCGAGCAACAGTTCGATGCGCTCGCGCGCCGTCAGCTTCCCCTTCGCGTGCTGGGCCGCATGGCGCTTCTCGCCCCCGCCCAGGCGCGCAGCTTCGCGCTTGGCTTCGAGAGTGGCGATGATGTCTTTCATGGGCGGAAGGCTCCCCGGAACGCTGTTGGCTGGTCGGGGTTAGCTGCCGCGCCCGGGTGAGGCAAGCGTACGCGCCTAGGCGAGCGCGGCGAAAAAGCGGTCAATCGCCTCGAATTCAGCGCGCAGGCGATCAAGACGGACCTGCGCCTCTTCGTCCCGCCCCCAAGTTTCCTGGCTCCACAGATCGTCAAGCGCAGCGGCGGCGAAGGCCCCCGCAGCATCGATCTGACAATGCGCCAGCGCAAACGCGATCAGCGCCGAGCCTGACGCACCCGCCGCTTGCGCCAGCGCGGTGAGGCGAAAATCGTCAAGCGCATCCGCATGCGCGCGCAACGTTTCGATCGACGCCTCGTCGGTAGGCGCGGCCAGCACGCCGACAACCACCGGCAGCTTTACGCCAAGGCGCTGTTCGCTCCAGGCAAGAAGTGGATCCCACGCCTGCGCTTGCCGCTCGACCAGTCCTGGCGGGCTGTCAGCGCGATGGCAGAGCAGATCGGTCTCGCCGAACTTGGCGACATAGGCGGCAAGATCGCCCCGCCGCGCGGGCGCTGCATCGATGGCGGCGAAGGCGAGCTGAGTCAGCGGCATGGTGGAGGGCGCGATATGATCGCCCTGCGCGCTCCACTCCGCCGCGATCGCTTCGGCAAGCGCGCGCGTTGGCGCGGCGAACACCGCATTGGCGGGTGTGCGCAACCGGCGTTCATCTAGCATCACGCCAACGCTGGCCTCATCCACCGACGCTGACTTGTAGAAGCGCTTTGCTGCGATCGAGTTCATGGCCGCTGACTCACAAAGGCTCGCCGTTCTTCTTGGTGTAGCCGCCACCGCCCGAATTACGGCCTGGGTGGAATTTCATGTCAATGTCGGAGTACTCGCCCCAGTCGCGATCGTCGCGTCCGCCGACAACGAGGAAGCGCGCGGTCTTGTCGCTGCGGTTCTGCAGGCAATGGCCATCGCGCACGCCCGCTTTGAAGGCCGCACAATCGCCCGCCCGCATGATCTCCTCGCCCGCGTCGGTGACCAAGACGAGTTCGCCGTCGAGGACGTAGACGAACTCGTCTTCGTGCTCGTGCCAATGGCGCTGGCTCGACCAAACGCCGGGGTCCAGCGTGACAAGATTGACGCCGAATTGCGTCAACCCAGCCGTATCGCCGAGCTTCTTCCAACGCCGCGCTTTGCAGGGGCCGTCATGAGGCGCGGGATAGCGCGAGCCTTCGCCAACCGGCGCCGTGTCGATATCGATCTTCCCCATCGGTTTGCCCTCAACGCTTAAGCTGGCGCCAATGTGAACGCGGCAGTCAGCCGCTCAGCGCCCTCCACCGGCGCAACGCCTTGCCAGATATAGGAAGGGAACAACAGCAATTGACCGACCTTCGGCTCGATGAAGCGCTCAGGACCAATGCCCGCCGGTGCGCGGTTCGGTTCACCGAGCTTGAGCCAACCGGCGTGCGGATCGTTCGGACGCTCTGGCGGCATCGCGGCGGCAAGATAAACGCCGCTGATCCAGCCGCGGTCGTGGATATGGTTGGGTTCCGCGCCTTCGCGCACCAGGCGCACCGACCACATGTTGGCGTAGCGATATTGCTTGCCGCGCCGCTGGCCGACCGGGGAATCCGCGTCAGCGTCCATGATGTAGTCGCGGACACAGGCATCGATGCTGGCGTGGAACGTGCGCACCAGCGCATCGTGGAGAGCGAGCAAATTGCGCGCTGTCTTGCTGCCGTTCGGCAGCATCTGGTCGAGCGGATGGGCGTCAACGCGGTGACGCACGCGTAGAAAATCCGCCAATGCGGCATTGAAGCTCTCGATCGTAAAGTGCCCCTTGGGCGCAGCGATCTCGTAGCTCCGCACCATGCGGTCAAAATCGCAAAGGGCGCGATAAGCGGGATCGCCAAGCATGCGCAATGCCGTCGCCTCGCAGGCGATGAGGTATTGTTCGCTGGCGTCTTGCTGGCGCAACGCCCGCACGATCGAAAGCGCTTCTTCAGGTTGGCGCGCACGCAGCAGCGTGGACAGCAGATTGCGCTGCGCCACAGGCGACGGCGCGATCTCCGCCACGCGGCGCAACACCCTGAGCGCGTCCTGCGTGCGGTCGAGTTCGTCCAGCGTCATGCCAAGCGAGGTCAGCAGCGCCGGCGAATCCGGCGCGTAGCGAAGCGCCTGCTCCAGCGCCTCCACCGCCTTCACGATGTGACCGCCGCGATGAAGCACGTCGGCGCAGACCAGGCGCAGAGCGATGTCGGAGGGGCGGCGCCATTGCAGCTCCGCCTCGGTGATGGCCGTGCAATTCTCGTTCTCACCACGCAGCCAACGGATGCGGCCGAGCACGGTATTGAGCGCGGTGGAGCCGGGCCAGGCCTGCACAGCTTGTTCGGCCACCGCCTCAGCGTCCTTCTTGCGGCCCTCGGCGTAGAGCGCGCGAATGAGGTGCATCGCCAGTTCGGGCGTATCGAGTTCTTGCTTGGCAAGTTGCTCGAACTCGGCGAGCGCCTCCTTGGCGCGACCGTTCAGTTCAAGGGCGGTAGCATGATTGTAACGCAGCCCACGCAGACGCGGGCCAAAGCGAAGCGCCGCCTCCGCGCAGGCAAGCACCTCTTCCGGCCGATCGAGCGATCGCTGCACTTGGCCGAGCAACGTCCACGATTCAGCGCCAGGGTCGATTGCGACGTAAGCCTTCGCCTCGCGCTCAGCTTCGGCCAGATCACCTGCGCTCAAGAAGCAGCGCACCAGATTGGCGCGGATTGCGCCAGCCTGCGGCACGAGCGCCAGCGCCGCACGCAACACGCGCGCCGCTTCCTCGTATTGGCCAAGCGCCTGCAAAACGACGCCGAGATCGTTGTAATAGGCGCCTTCGCTCAGCCCGTACGCGATCGCGCTGCGGAAATAGCGCTCCGCCTCTTTCAGCTGCTTCTGCGCCTTCTTGATCAACCCCATCAGATGAAGCGCGGCAGCATCGGAACGCAGGTGCTGCAAGACCGGATTGAGCAGGCGTTCGGCCCCCTCCGCGTCGCCCTGACCAAGCAGTTCGCGGCTTGCATTGACGATCGCTGCAAGCTCCGCTGCCCTGGTCACCGGCCCTCCTCGAAGGGTGCGAAAGGATCGCGCGCGTCGCGTTCATCGAAGCCGAGCAGATCAAACGCTGCGCGCATGTGCGGCGGCGTTGGCGCGACGACCTTGAGTTCTCCGCCCGAAGGATGGGGCAGCCTGATCGCACGCGCGTGCAACAAGAGAGCGCCCTGCAGATCGTTCGGCGACGGCCGGTCGCACTTGTACTTCGGGTCGCCGGCGATGGCGTGGCCGATCTCGGCCATGTGGAAGCGCAGCTGGTGCGTGCGGCCCGTAACCGGCCGCAGCGCCACCCAAGCGGCGCGGCCGGCGGCTTCCGACAGCACGGCGTATTGCGTGATCGCGTGTACCGCGCCTTCGTCTGTCTGCACTGCCTGCTGCATCATCTCGCGATCGGCGTCATGCACACCGGGCGCTTTGCGCATCCAACCGCGAACCTCGCCCACCTTTGGGCGCGGCGATCCGATGACGACAGCCCAATAGATCTTGTACGTTTCGCGGTAGCGGAACGCGTCGGCTAGGAACGCCGCCGCGCGGGGATGCCGCGCTAGCACCAGACAGCCCGAGGTGTCGCGATCAAGCCGGTGCACCAGCTTGGGCTTCTGCTCAGCGTCGAACTTCAAACCATCGAGCAGAGCGTCGAGGTGCCGCGTCGTCTTGGCGCCGCCCTGCACGGCGAGCCCGTGCGGCTTATTGAGCACGATCACGTCGTCATCACGATGGATGACGAGCGAGCGCACGAAGGCCTCGTCCTTTGCCGAGATCGACCCTGGAGGAGGTCGCTGCGGCGCGTCGGGCAGCGGCGGGATGCGCACGTTCTGCCCGGGTGAGAGCCGGTCCGAGGCTTTGGCGCGCGCGCCGTCGACGCGCACTTGGCCGGTGCGCAGGAGCTTTTCCACCTGCCCCTGGCTCAGCTGCGGATAGCGCCGGCGTAGCCAGCGGTCGATCCGCGGCGTGCCATCGTCGGCGCTCACTTCTACGGTCTCGACAGACCTCATAACCGCCCCAGCGTTAGCCCCAGCCAGCACGCGCCAAGACCCAACACCAGCGAAGCTGAGATATAGAGCGCGGCCGCACCGGGCTGATGCTGCATAAGGCGCACCGTCTCCAGCGAAAACGCCGAAAACGTGGTGAAGCCGCCAAGAATGCCCACGCCAAGGGCGAGGCGGAGGTTTTCCTGCTCAGGCCCGGCCTTCGCCGCGAGCACGCCCATAAGAAAGCTGCCGATAATGTTGACGGTGAGCGTCCCAAACGGAAAGCCAAGGCCCAGCACACGCGCTGCCGCCACACCGGCGCCATAGCGCGCGACCGAACCCAGGGCGCCGCCGAGCGCCACCAGCAGCACCTGCATCATTGGTCCGGCATGAGGCGCGCGCGCAGATTTGTCGAGATGGCGCGCGCGTCATAGGCGTTCGCATCGTCGGGTTTCGGACCTTCGCCGAAACGAATCTCAAGCGTGGCGGCGCGTGCGCTTTGCTGCGACTGGCCCCCGCCGAGCGGGAAATTGACGCCTACGCCAACGCTGCCACCGCCATGCCCGCCCCAAGAGCCGGCGCCGATGCCCACGCCAACGCTCGGTCCGCTCGGGTGCGAAGCTTCCTGGTCGACAGTGCGGCGATCAACCCAGAACCATTCACGCCCGTTTTGCAGCGTGAGCTCAGCAGCGCGCAGCAAAGCATAATCCTGCAGCAGCGCTGCCGAAGCGCCGGCCGGCGCCCGGAAGGTGACGAAATAGCGGTTGGATTCAATCTGCGTTTCCGAATAGCCGGCGGCGCCAGTGGCTGGCGCCGGGCCATAGGGCGGCGGCGCCGTAGCGCAGGCGGAAAGCAAGAGAAGAACGGCGGCGGAGAGTATCTGGCGGATCATGAGACGCGGTCCTGCAAGGGAAGTCCCTGTTATGCACTTAAGGCGCAGCGGCGCGGGCTCAAGCGCCGGTCCATCCTAATCGCAACCGTCGCGGCGACCGGCGAAAATCGTCTGCGCCTGACCATCGCCGATCACGCTGATGCGCAGGCGGTCGCCGTGGCGGTCGATGAAGGCGCGCCCGCCTTCAAGCACGCCCCCCTCACCCTGGGCCACGATCCAACACCGGCTCGCCGCGCCCGAAGCGTCGAGTTCGCAAAGGCTCCAACCCTGTTCGCTTGGCTCAAGCGTGTAGCGCGCCGTTCGACCCTGGCCAATGCGCGCAAAATTGTTGCGCGTGCCGTTGAGTACGCCCGGCCGCTGAGCATCGGGAAGCCATCGCATCGAAGTGGCTTCGATCTCACGATTGATCCAGCAGCCCGCTAGCCGCTCAGGCGGAGAAAGCGGCGCAGTTGTGGCGCAGGCCGAAAGCATCAGGCAGGCGAGAGCGGCTCTCATCATGACGGCAACTCCCCCGTAGCTTCCAGCTCCACCGGCCCCGTCATAAGAACCCGGTCATCGCCGGCGCGCCACTCAATCTGAAGTGAACCGCCGTCAACCAGCACTTCAACGTTGCGGCCGGTGCGGCCCTGGCGGTGAGCGGCAACGACTGCGGCGCAGGCGCCCGTGCCGCAAGCCTTGGTAAGACCCGCGCCGCGCTCCCACACGCGCAGACGAATCTGTTCCGGCGAGCGCACTTCGGCAAAGCCGACATTCACCTTCTGCGGAAACAGCGGATCGTGCTCGATCTGCGGCCCGAGCGTGGTGATCGGCACGGCCTCGACATCGTCGACGAAGAACACGACGTGCGGGTTGCCCATGTTGACGGCGCCTGGAGCGGAATAGCCGCCCGCGCTGTAATCGAGCGCCTGCGTGTCCATCGCGCGCGCAAGCGGTATCTCTTCCCAGCGCAGCAGCGGCGAGCCCATGTCCACGGTGATGACGTGATCGCCCGCGCGCTCGGCATAGAGCATGCCGGCCGGTGTCTCGATCCGGCGCGAAGCGGCGCCGCCATCTTCCATCAACAGCCAAGCGACGCAGCGCGTAGCGTTTCCGCAGGCGCTGACCTCTTGGCCGTCCGCATTCCAGATGCGCATGTAGGCGTCGCCGCGGATTGAACGCTCGACGGCGATCACCTGGTCGCAGCCGACGCCTGATTTGCGATCGGCGATGGCACGCGCCTGCGCCTCGCTCAGCGGCAGAGCCCCGCGCGAGCGGGCATCGATAATGACAAAGTCATTGCCGCAGCCGTTCATCTTAAAATAGCGCATCGGCACAATATGTAAGCGTCTTCGTCCCGGCGCGCCATCGTCCGGCGCCCCCAAGCCTGCGACGAGACGCCCTTTTCCCGCGGGCGCTGTTCTGCTTGTTTGCGCGGCCGGATTCCAAGGGACATTCCATATGCGCCTAGCCGCTCTCATCGCGACCGGGGTCCTCACCCTCCTTCTCGCCGCCTGCGTCAGCCCCAGCGGAGGGCCGGCTGCGAACACCACAGGATCAGCCAGCATGACCGGTGACGACCCCTATCTCTGGCTCGAAGACGTCGAAGGCGAGCGCGCTCTGGCCTGGGTGCGGCAGCAGAACGAGCGCTCGTTGGGCGCGCTCGAAGGCGACGCGCGCTTTGCGCAATTGCGCGCCGATGCGCTGGCCCTCGCCAACAGCCAGGACCGGCTCCCGCTCGGGGGCATCCATGACGGCTATTACTACAATTTCTGGCAGGACGCAGAGCATGTGCGCGGCATCTATCGCCGCGCGCGGCTTGCCGATTTCGCCCGTAACGGCGCCCCGGCATGGGAGATTGTGCTCGACGTCGACGCAATCGCCGCAGCCGAGAATGCGAACTGGGTGTTCAAAGGCGCCGACTGCCTCGAAGGCGCGACCCGCTGCATGATCGCGCTCTCCGATGGCGGACGCGATGCTTCCACCTACCGCGAATACGACCTCGCCACCCGCAGCTTCGTGGCCAACGGCTTTGTCGTGCCCGCGGCGAAATCGTCCGTCGCCTGGTTGGATCAGAACACGCTGCTCGTCGGCACCGATTGGGGCGAAGGCACGATGACCGAGTCCGGCTACGCCTTCGTCCTGAAACGCTGGACACGCGGCACGCCGCTGGCGAGCGCGACCGAAGTGATCCGCGGCCGAGCCAGCGACGTCGGCGTGTTCGCCGCCGTGCTGCAAGACACCGACGGACGCCGCCTGCCGATCGCAGTGGAAGCCGACAGCTTCTTTGAATCGACTAATTGGCGGCTCGACGGCACCGCGCCGCAACGCATCAATCTGCCAGCGAAAGCGACCGTGCAAGGACTCTATCGCGGACATCTGGTGGCGACGCTCGAAGAGGCGTGGCGCGGTCTGCCGCAAGGGGCGCTGATCGCCTATCTGCTGAGCGACACCGGCGCCGAAGCCCCGAACGCAACGGTGCTCTTCGCGCCTGGCCCGCGCCAATCGATCGAGAGCGTCGCCATCACGCGCGACGCGGTGCTCGTCGCCGGCTTCGAGAATGTACGCGGGCGCGTCCTGCGCATCGCCCTCGATGGCAGCGCTTGGAGCACGTCGACGCTCGACTTGCCGCAAACCGGCGCGGTGACGTTCGCGGGCTCAGCGCCGACGGAAAGCGAGGCATTCGCTGTCTATGAAGACTATCTGACGCCAGACACACTCTACGCGCTTGAACGCGGGGCCACGGCTACGCGCGCCGTGCGTGCGCTGCCGGCGCAGTTCGACGCCAGCCCGTACGTGACCGAGCAGTTCGAGGCGACCAGCCGCGATGGCACGCGGGTGCCGTACTTCGTGCTGCATCGCCGCGACATGCCGCTGAATGGAGACAATCCGACGCTGCTCTACGCCTATGGCGGTTTCCAAGTGTCGCAAACACCGGGCTACTCGCCCTTCGTCGGCAAGATGTGGCTGGAGCGCGGCGGTGTTTACGTGGTCGCGAACATCCGCGGCGGCGGCGAGTTCGGCCCCGCTTGGCACCAAGCTGGCCTGCGTACGCGCCGACAGGTGATTTATGACGACTTCTACGCCGTCGAACGCGACTTGGTGGAACGCCGCATCACCAGCCCGCGCCGTCTCGGCATCATGGGCGGCTCAAACGGCGGCTTGCTGATGGGCGTGATGCTCAATCAGCATCCGGAGATGATCAACGCCGCCGTCGTGCAGGTGCCATTGCTCGACATGCTGCGGTTCGACCAATTGCTGGCCGGCGCGTCCTGGGTCGACGAATACGGCTCGCCCTCCAACCCGGAAGAACGCGCGTTCCTCGAAACCATCTCGCCCTATCAGAATTTGCGCCGGCGCGATGACTTCCCGTTGCCCTTCGTCCTTACCTCGACCAAGGACGACCGTGTCCATCCCGGACACGCCCGCAAGTACGTGGCGCGGATGATGGAGCTGGGGATGCCGGTTCTCTATTACGAGAACACCGACGGGGGCCACTCGGCTGCGGCCAACCTCACTGAAGCTGCACGGCGCCGGGCGCTGGA
>JAEUMR010000036.1 GCA_016791385.1 Hyphomonadaceae bacterium | reverse complement strand
CATGCGCAGCGCCTCAACCAGGCGGCTGGTCAAGTCCTCGCGCATCTGCAGCCGCAACTTCGGAAACTTGCGGTTCAGCAAAGGCAGCACGCGCGGCAGCAGGAAAGGCGCGATGGTGGGAATGGCGCCGAGCCGGAACGTGCCCGAGAACGGCTCGCCAGCGGCCTGCACCGTGCGCACCATCTCCTCGACTTCGCCGAGCGCACGGGCGGCGCGGTCCGCCGCCTCTTCGCCCGCGGGCGTCAGCACTGCGCCTTGGCGGCCTCGCTCCACCAGCGTCGCGCCGAGAGCGATCTCAAGGTCCTTGATGCCGGCGGACAAAGTAGGTTGCGTCACGCCGACAGCCTCGGCGGCCGCGACAAAGCTCCCTTCGGCGCGCAACGCGACGAGGAACTGCAGCTGCCGCAGGGTCGGCATTGAGGATGCGGGCAGGCGCTCGCTCACGATGGTTCCGTTGCTCCGCGGGTAATGTCTGGCTTCACGTGCAGGAGCGCAAGTTCAGCGGGACGATTGAGCGCAGCAAACCCGCCGCTTCCGCCCAACGGCGAGATGATCAGGCGGCTGCCCGCAGCGCCGAATTATTCGCCAGCTTGAGCGGCACGCGCAGGGTAAACGTTGAACCGGCGCCGAGTTCGCTCTTTACGCGCACCTCGCCGCCGAGCACGCCCGCCATACGCTGCGCCATCGACAGCCCCAGCCCCACGCCGCCTTGGGCGCGTGTCGACGAACTATCGAGCTGGGTGAACGGAGTGAAAATGCGCGCGAGGTCCGCACTGGCAATACCGATGCCGGTGTCAGAGACGGCAATGCAGAGATGGTCGCGCCCGGCGACCTCCTCGCATTCGGCGCTCACCGCAATGAGGCCATTGGAAGTGAACTTGACCGCGTTGGACAGCAGCGCGCCCAAGCAGACAGCGAGCTTGGCGCCGTCGGTGTGCGCCGCTTCCGCTTGGGCGCTAACGCGCAGCGAAATGCGATTGCCGCCATCGCGCGCTTCGTCTTGCACGGAGGCAACGGCGTCTTCAATCAGCTTGCGCACGTCGATGTCGCGTGGCGCGAGGCCTTCGTTGCCCGCATCCACGCTCGACAGGTTCAGGATCTGGTCGATCAGCCCCAGCAGATGGCGCGCCGACCCGGTGATGCGCTGCGCATCATCGGCGAGATCCTTGCGCCCCTCGGCGTCGAGATCCTCCTGGATAATTTCAGCATAGCCGATCACGGCATTCAGCGGTGTACGCAATTCGTGCGTCATCACCGCGAGGAATTCGGATTTGGCGCGGTTGGCTTCTTCCGCCTCGGCGCGTTTGGCTTCCGCCTCCAGCTGGCGTTCCTTGGCTTCCTTATTGGCGGCGCGCAGACCGCCGACCAAGCGGCCGTTATAGAGCGCTGCGCGGATCACGAAGGCGAGGAAGCCCGCCGCGCCGCACCCCGCGCCGAGAGCGCCTTCGACCGCGTCCGCGGGCCCCGGCTGGAACGGCATGAAGGCCATGATCAACAAACACAGCGTCGCCGGCGCGGCCGTGATCAACATGAAACCCGGCGCTTGTGACAGGAATAACATCACGCTGACGAGCGAGCTTGCCGCCATCAGCGCCGAGAGAATGCGGCCAGGGCCGCCGCCATAAGCGGCCAGGTAAAGCGTCATGGCCGAGAAGATCGCGACCGAGAATGCGCAGCCCCACACGAACAGCATGCCGGCCGTCCGCCGGTCGCCCCGCCCCCGCACCTCAAGATAGGATTTGCCCAGCAGGGCGTCGAAGCCGGTCGACACCATGACCGCCAGGAACCAGCTGAAGCCGGCGGCGAAGGAATCGAGCACGAACGAGGCGCCCAGCGCAAACAGGGCGCCGATCGCCATACGCCAGCGGAAGCTCGACACATGCGCGCGCGCAGCGGCGAACATGGACGGATCTTCGAACTTGATCACAACGCACACCTCGGCCAGCCCGCCCAACTTAGCCGTGCGCTGCTTGCGTTTGGATTAACCGAGATAGCGCCAACGCTTAACCGCGGTTAAGGCTTTCGACGGATGGTGCGCCGGTGAGCGATTTCGATGCGGTGATTGTCGGGGCTGGCGCTGTTGGCCTGTCCTGCGCCTACGCGCTGGCGCGCCGCGGCGCGAGCGTGCTCGTGATCGAGCGCGAAAGCCGCATTGGCGCGGGCATTTCCGCACGCAATTCCGAGGTCGTCCACGCTGGACTGCACTACCCCACCGGCTCGCTCAAGGCGCGCTTGTGCGTGGAAGGACGCCGGGCGCTCTACACCTTCCTCGAAGCCCATCACGTTGCCTACGACAAGTGCGGCAAGCTGATCGTCGCCACCGAAGAGAGCGAAATCCCGGCAATCGAGCGGCTGGCCAGGCAGGGAGAGATTAACGGCGTCGAGGGCGTGCGCTGGCTCGATGGCGCACAGGCACGGGCGCTGGAGCCGCAGCTCAAGGCGGTTGCCGCGCTGGAATCGACCGAAAGCGGCATCCTCGACGCGCACGGCTACATGCTAGCGCTGCAAGGCGAGATCGAAGCGCATGGCGGGACCGTCGTACTAAACGCGCCGTTCGACGGCGCGCAGAGATCAGCCGAGGGATGGCGCGTTCACGTCGGCGGCGCGGCGCCGGCGGCGATCAGCACGCGCCAGCTCATCATCTCCGCAGGCCTGGGCGCGCAGGCCTGCGCGCGTGCGATCGAGGGCTTTCCGACGCAGCGCGTTCCGGAACTGCATTTCGGCAAGGGCAATTACTTCGCCCTGCAAGGCGCCAAGGCGCCGTTCTCGCGTCTGATCTACCCCCCGCCGATCCCCGGCGCGCTCGGCACACACTACCGGCGCGATCTGGGCGGCGTCGCCCGCTTCGGGCCTGATCTGCAATTCGTCGAGCGCGAAGACTACGCCATCGACCCAGCCCGCGCGGCCGACTTCTACGCCACCATCCGCCGTTTCTGGCCGGCGCTGCAGGACGGCGCGCTCGTTCCCGACTATGCTGGCATCCGCCCGAAGCTGCACGGCCCGGGCGAGCCGCAGGGCGATTTCGTTATCGAAGACCCCGCGGCGCACGGCCTGTCGGGCCTTGTCTGCCTCTTCGGCATCGAAAGCCCCGGCCTCACCTCCTCGCTCGCTATCGGCGAAGAAGTGACGAAACGGCTGGAGGTTTGACGTTTTCAGCGTCGAGCGATAGAAGCCGCCTCACGCGCCAGCTCTGAGCTGCGCTTTGACCGGCACACGGCCCCTATGGGCCCGGAGGCTGGCGAGGCACCCCGCCCGACGTGATCGTCCGGCGGGGTTGAAGTGCTTTGGCGTTACCGATTTCAGCAAGAAATCGGCCCGATTGGGACCGGAGATTTGATGTTCGAGGCTCTGACAGAGCGGCTAGGCGGGGTATTCGACAAGCTCACCGGGCGCGGTGCGCTGTCGGAGGCTGACGTCGATGCAGCGCTGCGCGAGGTGCGCGTGGCCCTGCTGGAGGCCGACGTCGCCCTGCCCGTGGTCAAGGACTTCGTCGCCAGGGTTCGCACCGAGGCGGTCGGGGAAGCCGTCATCAAGTCGGTGAAACCCGGCCAGCAGGTCGTGAAGATCGTTCACGATGCGCTGGTGGACATGCTCGGGGGCGAGGGCCCGCCCGAGGGCCTTCGCATCCATGGCGAGCCGCCGAACGTCATCATGATGGCGGGTCTGCAGGGCTCGGGTAAGACCACCACCAGCGCCAAGCTCGGCCTCCGGCTGAGCAAGACCGACAAGCGCAAGGTTCTGCTCGCCTCGCTCGACACCCGCCGGCCGGCGGCGATGGAGCAGCTGAGCACGCTGGGCAAGAGCATTGGCGTCGATGTGCTGCCGATCGTGGCAGGCCAGCCGCCGGCGGAGATCACGCGCCGGGCGCTGACCGCCGCGCGCCTCGGCGGCCACGACGTCCTCATCCTCGACACCGCCGGCCGCACCACCATCGACGAAGAGTTGATGACGGAAGCGGCCTCGATCGCCGAGATCGCCAAGCCGCGCGAAGTGCTGCTGGTGGCCGACAGCTTGACCGGCCAGGACGCGGTGGAGACCGCCAAGCGCTTCCACGAGCGGCTGCCACTCACCGGCCTGGTGCTGACGCGCGCTGATGGTGATGGCCGAGGCGGCGCGGCGCTGTCGATGCGGGCCGTCACCGGCCTGCCGATCAAGTTCCTCGGCGTCGGCGAACGGGCTGAGGCGCTTGAGCCATTCGACGCCCGCCGTATCGCCGGCCGCATTCTCGGCCAGGGCGACATCGTCGGCCTTGTGGAAAAAGCCGTCGAACAGGTCGACCGCGAAGAAGCGGAGAAGATGGCCGCGAAGCTGGCCAAGGGCCGCTTCGACTTCGACGACATGGAAAAGCAGCTGGGTCAGTTGATCCAGATCGGCGGCCTCAAGGGCGTGATGGGCATGCTGCCGGGCGTTCAGAAGCTGAAGGGTCAGCTCGGCGACGCCCAGCTCGATGACAAACAGCTGCACCGGCAGATCGCCATCATCCGCTCGATGACCAAGGCCGAGCGGGCCAAGCCGGACCTGCTCAACGGCCGCCGCCGCGCCCGCATCGCCAAAGGCGCCGGCGTTGAAGTGGTTGATGTTAACCGTCTGCTGAAGATGCACCGGAACATGGCCGACATGGCCAAGGCCATGGGCAAAGGTAAAATGCCGTTCGGCATGCCCGGCGGTGGCCGGATGCCGTCACCCGAAGCCCTCAAACAACTTGGTTCTGGCCAGCGCCTGCCTGGCCTTAATTCCCCGGGCGGCATGCCCGGTTTGCCCGGCGGCCTGCCGGGTCTTCCCGGAAGCGACAAAAAAAGCTAAGAGTTCAAAGGAGAAGCGTAGAAATGTCCCTGAAAATCCGGCTCGCCCGTGGTGGCGCCAAGAAGCGCCCATACTACTCAATCGTGGTAGCGGACAGCCGCAGCCCTCGTGATGGGCGTTTCATTGAGAAAGTTGGAACCTACAATCCTATATTGAAGGCCGACGACCCTAACCGGGTGACGCTCAAGCTCGATCGGATTCAAGACTGGATGAAGAAGGGCGCCCTGCCGACGGACCGTGTGGCGCGGTTCCTCGACGCGGCCGGCGTAATGAAGCGCGAAACCCGCAACAACCCCAACAAGGCTCAGCCTGGCAAGAAGATGGCCGAACGCGCAACCGCGCGCGCGACCGCTGAAGGCGGAGCCGCCTCGGAGGCGTAAGTAGACCTTGGCTGAGAAGAAGACCGCCGCGAAAGCAGCAGCGAAGACCGCCGCGAAGGCAGCGCCGGCGCCCAAGAAGGGCACGCCTGCCGCTCGCCGCGACCCTGGCGCGCCGAAAAAGACGCCGCCTGCCCCGGTGAAGGCCGCCAAGGCCCCTCCGCCGGTTAAGGCTGCGAAGGCGCCCGCTGCCGCTCCGAAGGCGGCCAAGCCGGCTGCTCCGCCCGCGAAGCCCGAGGCCAAAACCAAGGCTGCGGCGCCGAAGGCTGCGCCCGAGGTGAAGGCACAAGCGCCCGCCAAGGCGCCAGCCGCGAAACCAGCCAAGCCGGAAGCAGCGGCTAAAGCCCAGCCGGCCAAGCCCGCGAAGGAAGGCCCCGCGCCGGCTAAGAAGGCCGCCGCCAAGCCCGCACCGGCGAAGCCTGAAGCTAAGCCTGCGGCCAAGGCGGAAACGCCAAAGGCCGCGGCGAAGCCGGCGCCGACTTCCAAGCCTGCGAAGCCCGAGCCCGCGAAGGCTGAGAAGCCGGCAAAGCCAGCCAAAGGCGCCAAGCCGGCGCCTGCTCCGGCGGCGGATCCAGCTCCGGCCGACAAGCCTGCCAAGGCGTCGAAGGCCAAGACCAAGGCGCCGCCCGCGCCCAAGCCGCCGAAGCTCGCTCCGGTGGCCGCAGCGTTTGCCAAGCCGATGCCAGTGAGGCCGCTCGCGGTCGCCGCCGGCCGCGCTGAGCCGATCACGCGTACGCTGGCGACGCCCGTCCCGCGCGTGGCGCCCAAGCCGCTGGCTGCACCCAAGCCGGTCGCTGTCGAAGCTGAACATGTCGGTGATGCGCAGGCCGTGCCGGCCTTCAAGGGCGCCAAGAGCAACGCGAAGGGCATGATCCTAGTCGGCGCGATCGCTGGCGCCTTCGGGGTCAAAGGTGAAGTCCGTCTGCGCGCCTTCACTGAGAAGTGCGAAGGCGTGGTCTCGTACGGCCCGCTCTATGGCGAGGACGGCAAGGTTCTGCTGAAGCCGAAGACTTGGCGCGCGCTGAAGGACGGGGTCGCTGTCGTCACGCCGGAAGTGAAGACGCGTGAACAGGCCGAGGCCATGAAAGGCCAGAAGCTGTTCGTGCCGCGCGCCAATCTGCCGGCGACCGCCGAAGACGAGTTCTACGTCGTCGACTTGCTCGGCTCGCGCGCTGAAGCGCTGGATGGCACCGTGCTCGGCGACATCGTCGCGGTGTGGAATTTCGGCGCCGGCGACATCCTCGAATATCGTCCGCCGAACGGGGGACCGAATGTGCGCATCACCTTCACCAAGGAGACGGTGCCGCACGTCGATTTGAGCGCCCGGCGCGTCGTCATCGATCCGCCCGCGCCGGAGCCGCTGGAGAAGTAGTCTCCGCCGCGCCGCGCGGCTAAGGCTTGAGCCGATGTTCGCCGCTTCCATTATCACCCTGTTCCCGGAATCCTTTCCGGGCACGCTTGGCGTCTCGCTAATCGGCAAGGCGCTGCGCGAGGGGACATGGTCGCTCGAAACCGTGCAATTGCGCGATTTCGGCCTCGGACCGCACAAGAACGTCGACGACACGCCCGCTGGCGGCGGGGCAGGCATGGTGCTCCGCGCCGATGTTGCGGCCGCGGCGATCGACAGCATCCCCCGCAATGGGCGGCCACTGATCTATCTGTCGCCGCGGGGCAAGCAACTAAACCAGGCGATGGCGCAAGAATGGGCGGCCGGGCCAGGCGTCATCCTCCTATGCGGCCGCTTCGAAGGCCTAGACGAGCGCGTGATCGAAGCACGCGGCATGCAGGAAGTCGCCATCGGCGAAGCCGTGCTCGCGGGCGGGGAAGCGGCGGCGCTGGTGCTGCTGGAAGCGTGCGTGCGGCTGCTGCCCGGCGTGCTCGGAAACGCAGCCTCCACCGTCGAGGAAAGTTTCAGCGACGGCCTGCTCGAGCATCCTCAATACACGCGGCCGCGAGAGTGGGAGGGGCGGACCATCCCCGACGTGCTGATGTCGGGCGATCATGCGAAGGTCGAGGCTTGGCGGCGGGCTCAGCGCGAAACCATCACCGCCCAAAGACGGCCGGATTTGAAAGGCACGCGCTCGGGGGACTAACGGAGCCCCTCTATGCACCGCCTGCTACTCGCATTACTCGCCCTTTCGCTCGCCACGCCGGCGGCGGCGCAGACCAATCCTCTGGCGTTAGAGCGGGCGGCCCATGCCCTCGGCGCTTTGTGGCGGCCGCTGGAGGGGCCGATCAGCGAGGCTTCAATCACCACGGCCTGCGCCGGCGCGGTCGACGAAATGAACGCGGTCGCTGCAGCCCTGCCCGCCGACCTGTCGCCCGCGAACTTGGCGCGAGTGCGCCCCGAGCATGGGCTCTTGATCGTGCCGGCGGACGCGGCCGGTTTCGCCTACTTTTTCCCGCCCGCGAACCTCAGCTGGTTCTCCCCCGGCCTCGGGGCGCTCACCGTCCTCGACGAGGCTCAGGGCTTGATCGGCGCGCAGGACGCCGCGGGACACACGTTCGTCCTCCAACTCGGCCACGCCGGACAGCGGGCGGTTCTGCGGGTTCGCCCGCCCCAGGGCGCGCTCGCGACCTATGTCGGCTGCGCGCAGGCGAGCTGAGCGCCACTTCCCCCTCGACAGAGGCCGCACCTTCCCCTATACGCCCCGCTTTCCGGTTTCCTCGAAGGAGGGCGCGGGGCCGATGGGCCGCGCCCCTTGGTGCGTCAATGAACCTGATCCAAACGCTGCAAAAAGAAGAAGTCGCCCGCATTACCAAGGGCAAGACTGTCCCCTCATTCGATCCGGGCGACACGCTGCGCGTGAACGTGAAGATCAAGGAAGGCGACCGTGAGCGCGTTCAGGCCTTCGAAGGCGTCTGCATCGCCCGCTCCGGCTCGGACCTCAACGCCAATTTCACAGTGCGCAAGATCAGCTTCGGTGAAGGCGTCGAGCGCGTGTTCCCGCTGTTCTCGCCGACGGTGGATTCGATCGAAGTCGTTCGCCGCGGCAAGGTGCGCCGCGCGAAGCTCTATTATCTGCGTGAGCGCCGCGGCAAGTCGGCCCGCATCGCCGAACGTTCGGGCGGCGCGCGCGAACAAGACTTTGTCGGCGAAGCGGCTGAATAAGCGCCTCGCTATTCCCAAGTTCGATAAGCCCCGCAGGCCTCCTGCGGGGCTTTTCATTTGCCGCGCTTGACCTTCCCCGCGCACGCGCTCACCTGACCCAGGTTCATGAACGCACCCGTAAAGCCTCCGCACGCGGACGTGGAAATCGTCACGCTCGGCTGCCGCCTCAACGCCTATGAGAGCGAGGCCATGCGTGCGCTTGCGGGTGAGGCGCAGCTCGCAAACGCAGTGATCGTCAACACCTGCGCGGTGACGGGTGAGGCGGTGCGCCAGGCCCGGCAGGCGATCCGCCGTGCACGCCGCGAGCGGCCCGATGCGGAAATCATCGTCACCGGCTGCGCCGCGCAAATCGATCCGCAGAGCTTTGCGGCGATGCCGGAAGTCAGTCGCGTGCTCGGCAACGCCGAAAAAATGCGCGCCGGCAGCTTTGGCCAAGGCGAGCGCGTGGCGGTCTCCGACATCATGATGGTGCGCGAGACCGCTTCGCATCTGATCGATGGCTTCTCCGAACGCACCCGCGCTTACGTACAAGTGCAAAACGGTTGCGATCATCGCTGCACGTTCTGCATCATCCCCTACGGCCGCGGAAACTCTCGCTCCGCGCCGGCGGGCGATGTGGTCGAGCAGGTGCGCCGTCTTGCCGCCAATGGCGTGCCGGAAGTGGTGCTCACCGGCGTCGACCTGACTTCGTGGGGCGCCGATCTTCCCGGCCAGCCGCACTTGGGCTCACTGGTCGCGCGTATCCTCAAACTCGTTCCCGAACTGCCGATGCTGCGCCTCTCTTCGCTCGATGCGATCGAGATGGATACGCAATTGTTCGAGCTCGTCACGCAGCATGATCGCGTGGCGCCCTATCTGCACCTCTCGCTGCAACACGGCGATGATCTCATCCTCAAGCGCATGAAGCGCCGCCATGCGCGCGCCGAGGCCATCGCGCTCTGCGAACGACTGAAGAGTGCGCGGCCCGAGATTGCGCTTGGGGCCGATCTGATCGCCGGCTTTCCGACCGAAACCGAAGAGCACTTCGCCAACCTGCTCTCGCTGATCGATGCGTGCGGGCTGGCCTATGTGCACGCCTTCCCGTTCAGCCCACGCGAGGGCACGCCCGCCGCGCGCATGCCACAAGTCGCGCGGCAGACCGTGAAAGCGCGCGCGGCGCGCTTACGCGACGCAGGTTCGCGCGCATTGGCCCGGCATCTCGATGCGTGGGTGGGGCGCGAGGCCGTGGCGATTATCGAACGTGAAGGATTTGCCCGCTTGCCGGATTTCACCCCCGTTCGCGTTGAATGCGCCGCCAGTGGTTTTCAACGTCTGCGCTTTGCCGCTCACGACGGCGTAAGCCTAATCGGTGCGCCGGTATGATCTGGGGTCTCTTCAACAAGAAGAACAAAGCCAGCGAACCCGAAGCACAGGCGGAGGAACGTAAGGGCCTGTTCGACGGCCTGCGCAAATCCTCCGCCAAGCTGGCCGAAAGCGTCACCTCTGTCTTCACCAAGGAGAAGCTGGACGCGGAATCGCTCAGCGATCTCGAAGACGCGCTGATCGCATCGGACATGGGCGCGGCGGCGGCGGCGCGCATTGCGGCGGCGCTCTCCGAACAGCGCTTCAGCAAAGAGAACGGCCCCACCGAGGCGCGCGCAGCGCTTGCGGGCGAGGTCGCGCGCATCCTCAAGCCGCGCGAAGCGCACCTCGACCTCACCACCGGGCCGAAACCGCGCATCGTGCTGGTGATCGGCGTCAACGGCTCGGGCAAAACCACCACCATCGGCAAGCTGGCGAAAAATCTCACCGACGCCGGCGCAAAAGTCGTGATCGGCGCCGCCGACACCTTCCGCGCCGCGGCGATCGAGCAATTGCAGGTCTGGGCTGAACGCTCCGGCGCCGCCTTCGTATCCTCGACTCAGGGCGCCGACGCTTCCTCCGTCGCTTTCGACACAGTCGCCCGCGCAAAAGCCGAGAACGCAGACGTCGCGCTGATCGACACCGCTGGACGGCTGCAAAACAAGTCCGAGCTGATGGCCGAGCTGCACAAGATCGTGCGCGTGATGCGCAAGCTCGACGAAGACGCCCCGCATGAAACGCTGCTCGTGCTCGACGCCACGGTCGGCCAGAACGCGTTGAGCCAAGTCGAGAGCTTCCGCGCCGTGACCGAAATCACCGGGCTGGTGATGACCAAGCTCGACGGCACGGCCAAAGGTGGCGTGCTCGTCGCCGTCGCACAGCGGCACGCGATCCCGATCCATTTCATTGGCGTCGGTGAAAAGGCCGAAGACCTGCGGCCGTTCAATGCCGAGAGCTTCGCACGCGCGCTTGTGGGGCTCGATTAGGGGCGTACGCGAACCGGCAGCGGCACGTTGCACAGATTGATGTGCCCTACCGGATCGAGAAACCAGCTCTCGCGACGGAAACGCCGGCTCTCGATCACGCTGTTGAAGGTAGCGCTATCGGTACGCAGCGCTTCGAGGTTTACACGTTCACTCGCCGGCAGGTCCGAGCCCAGCCGCACCGAACGGATGGCCGTGCGTTCCTGCGGCGTCTCATAGAAGCCGAGTGGGCCGGTGCCGCGCGGCATCACTGAAAGCACTTCCATGCCGCGCAGCACGCGGCCGACGACGGTGATGTTGCGGTCGAGATGCCGCGGCGCTTGGCCGATGACGACATAGAGTTCCGCGCCGCTGCCGCTGTCGGCCGTATCGCCACGCCCGGCGCCGATCATGCCGTAGCAATGCGTCAGCCAAGTCCGCGCGCCATTGCCGGCCACCGGGAACCCAGAGGCGAAACCCGTCTCGCGCGCATAGCTATCGGGATCGGGAAGTCTGGTGATCTGAACGCCCGCGCGCGCGCGGTCGAACTCTGGCGCCAGCGCCGGACGGCCCTCGCCCATAGAGGTGGCGTCGCCTTCGTCGCGGCCCCATTGCACGACGTAATTGTCCTGCGAGCGGACGATCGCGGCGCCATCGAAATAGTGTGCGTGCGCGAGAGCGCGAATGTTCGCCGCGTGGTTCGGCGCATATTCTGGGGCAAGCTCGATAATCACGCGCCCGCCGGGCAGCTCCATGTAGAGGGTGTTTTCGGGATCGACAGCGCGCCAATCCCCGGCAGGGGACATCTCCAAAATTTCCGCCAAGGAAGGCGCAGGCGGGCTCTCCGCCGCCGGCGCGGTCGCGCAGGCTGCCACCAGCAACGCTGCAAAAAGAGCTGATCGGCGCATTATCGGTCCCTCCCCGAGTTCCGATCCTGGCGCCGGACGGCGGCCTCGCGCAAGCGCTGGTCTCCGGCCGCCGCTTCAGCGTATCAAGGGGCCATGTCCGAGGAACTGACCCCGCTTGCCACCGTCAAGCCTGAACGCCAGGGCGGCGCCAACCAGTTGCTGATCGATCTGGGGCCGATCGTCACTTACGTGATCGCGTTCAACATCCTGCAGCGCATCGACGCGGTGAAGGAAAACGCGGTCTACATCGCAACGGGAATCTTCATCGCTGCGACTCTCGCGGCAATCGCCTATTGCAAAATCAAACAGGGCCGCATTCCGCCGGTGCTGGTCGTGACGGGCGTCATCGTCGTCGCCTTCGGCAGTCTGACCATTGCCTTGCACGACCCGACCTTCGTGCAGATCAAGCCGACCTTCACATACCTCTTCTACGTGACGGCGATCCTGTTCTCGCTGGCGATCCGGCAGAATGTCTGGAAGCTGCTGTTCGGCCATGCCTTCGACTTGCCGGACCGGATATGGACTATCCTGGCGCTGCGCTGGTCGGCCTTCTTTCTGTTCCAAGCGGGGTTGAACGAGATCATCCGCAACACACAGACGTTCGAGTTCTGGCTCAATTCGCGTCCGTTCGTGGTGTTTCCGCTGACCATCCTGTTTGCGGTGCTGAACACGCCAATCGTGCTCAAGCACCAGCGCGATCCCGAGACGCCACAGGCGCCGGATCAAGCCTGACGGAGTCGGCGCGATCTGCTGCCGGTTCGCCCCAGCGGGGAAGTCGCGGCGGTTGGGTGTTTGCGGCTGAAGTTCCCCAGCTTATCGTCCAAGCTGGTCTAGGGGACTGAGAACACGCATGCCGCGGTCGACTTCTGACCAAACCGAGCCTGAGCCATACCGGCTCTCGGCGTCGGCCAGTCACCTGCTGCATCGGGCTGAGCAGCTGGCGTCGGATCGCTTTGCACAACTTGTCGGCGAGAGCGTGACGCTGCGCCAGTTCGCCGTACTCGCCGCCATCGCGGAAACGCCTGGCCTCAGCCAAAGCGATCTGGGGCGCGCCACTGGCATAGACCGCTCCACCCTCGCGGAGATGATCGGCCGGTTGGAGAAGCGCGGATTCATCACGCGCACGGCGTCTGCTTCAGATGCACGGGCCTATTCGGTGCGCCTTGCCGCCGCAGGGGCCACCATTCTCTCCGGCGCCACCCACCACGCGCGAGCGGCGGACGCTGCGATCCTGGATTTGCTGCCGCGCACCAAGCGGCGCGCCTTCCTCGCCATTCTTGAGCGCATTGCAAAGCTGTCCGACGAACTGGCTGAGAAAGCCGAGCGCAACGTGCGCCGGCAAGCTAAGCGCGAAGCGAAAGCGAGAAGGTCCGGTAAGAAGGGCCAAGCGGGCGCGCCGAGGCGCAAACGCGGGGGCTAGCCTCGCCGCAAGGCGGGCAGAATGACCGCTTCGATCACATCCGGTGTCAGCGGGCCGCGGTGCACGGCTTTAATCGTGCCGTCGGCGCCGATCACGAATGTCTCCGGCACACCGGCGACGCCGAGGTCGAGGCCGAAGCGTCCGTCACGATCGATACCTACGGTCGCGTAGGGATTGCCCAGTTCGCGCAAGAACTCGGCGGAAGCCGTCGGCTCATCCTTGTAGGCGACACCAAGAATCTCCACACCGCCTGCGTGCAGCGCCATCAGGTTTGGATGCTCGGCGCGGCATGGCGTGCACCAGGATGCGAACACGTTGATCACGTACGGCCTGCCGGCGTGCGTTGCATTGGTGAGCGCGGCGCCGCCGGCGAGATCGGGCAGTTCGTAGGCTGGCGTGGGTCGGCCGATGCGGCCGTCGGAGATGGTCTGCCGCTCGCCCCCGCGCAGCAGCAGAAACGCCGACACCACTGCAATCAGCAGCAACACCAGCAGCGGCGCAAACGCAACCAGACGCTTCATTGCTTGTCGAGGTCCTTGGCGCGCTTGGCCCACACCTTCAGGCGGACGACGACGACGATCGCCAGCACGGCGAATGCGCCGAGCGTTACCACGTACGCCGCCGACACGAAGTTCCAGCCACCTTCGATCATGCTTGGCTCGCGCGCAGACGCGCCGATTCAACCCGGCGGCGGAAGATCGCCGTGCGCATGCTGAACATCAGCAAACCGGCGAACAGGAAGAAAAATGCACCGGCCATCGTCAGCAAGGGGCCCAGCATCGAGGGATCGATGGCCGAGCCGCCAGCGCGGAAGAGGCTCGCGGGCTGGTGCAACGTGCTCCACCAATCGACGGAGAATTTCACGATCGGCAGATTGATCAGGCCGACGAGGCAGAGGATCGCGGCCAGGCGTGCGGCGCGTTCCTCATCTTCGATCGCGCTCCAGAGCGCGAGGTAGCCGAGATAGATGATGAAGAGCACGAGCATCGAGGTGAGGCGGCCATCCCACTCCCACCACGTGCCCCATGTCGGCGCGCCCCACAGCGAGCCGGAGATCAGGCACACGCCAGCGAAAGTAGCGCCAATCGGCGCAGCGCAGCGCGCGGCGACATCGGCGAGCGAGTGACGCCAGACCAGGCCGACCAGGCTCGCACCGCCCATGAACGCATAGATGCCAAGCGACCACCACGCCGCCGGCACGTGTACGTACATGATGCGGACGGTCTCGCCCTGCTGATAGTCGGCGGGCGAATAGATGAGCGCCCAGGGAATGCCCACGGCGAACAGCACGGCGGCGGCGGCCATGAAGATCGGCCCAGCCCAGGCCGAAAAGGCCATGAAGCGCGCGGGGTTAGCCAGATAGGAAAACATCGGAACCATCCGGTAGCAGGTGTCTGATCGGCGGTGCAGGGGGCATTGTGTCTACTCAATCCCCTGCACTTATTCGGCCTGCAGCCGCAGCGCGGCGGCAGCGGCGATCGGGCCAAGCGCAGCAGCACCCAGGGCGCAGCCAGCCACCAGCGCCATGGCGGAGCCCACCTGCTCCCCGCCCGCTACAGCCGCGCCAAAAATGATCGGTGGAGCGAAGAACGGCAGCACGATCAGGGCGATCAGCACCCCGCCCCGCCTGACGCCCGCTGTCAGCGCCGCGCCCACAAGGCCGATGCCTGCAAACGCCGCCGTCCCGAGCGCGAGGCTGGCCACGATGGCTGGGACCAGCTCCACCGGCGCCTGCAAAGCGATGGCGGCCGGCGCAGCCGCAAGCGCGAGCGGCAAACCGACGACGCACCAAAGGGCCAAGCCCTTCGCCAGCGTCAGCGCTTCGAGCGGCGCGGGCGAGAGCAGCATCTGATCCAGCGAGCCGTCTTCGAGATCGGCCTGGAACAACCGTTCAAGCGTCGCCAGCATCGCCAGCGCGGCGGCGATCCAAATCAGCGGCGGCCCAGCTACGGCGAGCAGCGCACGCTCCGGCCCCATCGCCAAAGGCACAAGCAGCGTCGCGCCAAAGAAATAGCCAAGCGGCGTCAACGCGCCGCCGCCCGCCCACATCAGCGAAAGTTCGCGCCGGAATGTTGCCGCGAACGCGCTCATGCACCCACCGTCAGCACACGTGTCGGCGTGGGTCCAATCGGCTCGTGCACAGCAGCCAGCGCGATGCCGCCGGCGCTGCAATGCGCGCTGATGAGATCGGCAAGCATGGCCTTGCCCTGCGCATCCAGTCCGGCAGCCGGTTCATCAAGTAGCCACAGAAGTCGCGGCGCCAAAACGAGGCGCGTCAGCGCCAGACGGCGCGATTGACCTTGGCTCAGAACCCGCGCGGGCAAGTCGGCTTGAGCGCGCAGGCCAAGTCGCTGCAGCGCGTTTTCTTCCTCGCCCACAACTCCAAACAGCCCGGCCCAGTAGCGCAGATGCGAACGCACGCTCGCGCCGCCCTTGAGGCCATTGAGATGGCCGACATAGTGCAGCGCCAGCGAAGGCTCCTCGACGCCCTCGAAAACAATGCGGCCCTCGCGCGGGCGAAAATAACCGCCAATCGCGCGCAGCAGCGTGGTCTTGCCCGTGCCATTGCCGCCGCGGATCTCGACGTACGAACCGGCCTGCACCTCAAACGAGAGATCGCGCGCGAGCAGCCGCTCGCCGCGCGAAAGCGACAGCTGTTCGACCCGAAGCGACATCTTGTCTTGGAAAGGTCCGGACCCGCTCATAATGCCGCCCCGGTTCTAGAAAGGGTTGCCTGATCCGCCAAGGCGCGCCTTGGTGATGCGGGGAGAAGTACGATGCGGCGTTTCGTGGCGGGAATGATCCTGGTGTTGGCGCTGGCCGGATGCGGTCAGGCGACGCGGGAGGAGTCGTCAGCACCGGCGCAAGGCTACGCGGTGAGCGAGATGGAGCAGGCGCGCGGCGGCGAAGCCGCTCCGGCTGCCCCGCCTCCTCCCATCACTACCCCTGCCCCGCAGGACGCCCCGAGCGCGCCGAGCCAACCCTCCGGCCCAGCCCCAGCCCTCTATCTCGCCTACAGCTACGGTGTCGGCTTCGAGCTGCCGAGCAACCGCTTGGCCAGCGTGATGGACGCGCACAGCCAAGCCTGCCAGGCGGCGGGACCCCGGCTGTGCCAATTGGTCGGCTCCAACAAGAACGGCGATCCTGACAGCTACATGGAAGGATTCGTCTCGTTGCGTGCCGAACCGGGCTGGCTGCGCACCTTCATGAGCGGGCTCTCCGCGCAAGCGGATGCCGCTGGCGGCCGCATCATTTCGCAGACCACCAACACAGAGGATCTGACGCGCTCGATCGTCGACACCGAGGCGCGCCTGCGTGCGCAAACCGCGTTGCGCGATCGCTTGCAGGAATTGCTGCGCTCGCGGCCGGGTCGCCTGTCGGATCTGCTGGAGGTCGAGCGCGAACTGGCGCGCGTACAGGGCGAGATCGACGCGGTGCAGTCCAACCTCGCAGTCATGCGCACGCGCGTTTCGATGTCAGAGCTCACGCTCAATTATCGCTCGGCGCCGCGTCCGGTGGGCAGCGACACGCTCGAGCCTTTGCGGCAGGCGTTCGCCAACTTCCTCGGCATCATCGTTTCGGGCTTTGCTGCGATCATCGTCATCATCGCTGGCTTGATCCCGATCGCCGTGGTCGCCGCGCCGCTGATCTGGCTGCTGCTGCGCTGGCGCCGCAGCCGCGGCGGGCGCTTCTTCGGCCCACGCGCTAAAGCCGAACAGCCGCCCGCCTGAGCGGGGCGGACAAAAAAAGGGCCCGGCTTGCGCCGGGCCCAGGCGTCATCAAGATGATGACGTTTAGCGGAAGCTGATCGTCACAGCCGTGCGGCGGTTGGCGCCTTCGCGGACGCCGTTGCCGGTTTGACGGGCGAGGTCGGATTCGCCACGCGCTTCGGTCTGGATCAGATCGGCGCGGATGCCGCGTTCGATCATCGCGTTGCGGACGACCACAGCGCGGCGCTGTGACAGGCCGGCATTGTAGGCGTTCGAGCCCGAAGTGTCGGTGTGGCCGATGACGATGACGCCACTGACATTGCACTGACGCGCACGCGCCACGGCCTCGTCGATGATCCCGGCCGCGGTGCGGTTCAGGTTCGAGCGATCCCAATCGAACGGCACGACGAAGTCGTCAGCCGGGCACGGCGCCGTCACCGGGGCCGAAGCCGGCGTCACTTGCGCAGGCGCGTTTTCGCGGGTCGGGCACGGCGTGCCGGCCTCTTCCATCGCGTGACGGACGTCTTCATCGACGCACATCAGCGCGGTCGCGGCGCGGTGATAACCGAGCGCGACGAGTTGACGCGAGTTCTTGAGGCGGCGGCAATTGGCGTCTTGCCACGTGGTGCCAACCGAAACGCCGAACGACACAGCTTGGGCGCCGAGCGAGCTCGAACCCATGCAGGTGTCTTCGCCGGTCGTCAGCGGCGCGGCGAACGCGGTGTTGACCGGCGCGCGCTCGTTGTAGGTGTTGACGCTCACGTCTTGGCTCGAATTGTTCGAGTTCGAGGTATCATTCGACACCGATTGCGACTGGCCCTGCAACTGGCCTTGCGACTGCGAGTTCGAGGACCGCGAATTGTTGTTGCCGTTATTGTTGCCGTTGCCGTTACCGTTGTTGTTGCCGTTGTGGCCGTTATTGTTGCCGTTGTTATTGCCGTTCAGGTTGCCGTTCAGATTGCCGTTGTTGTCGGCGCTGTTCTGGTTCGTGTTGTTCGTGGTCAGATTGTTGTCCGACGAATTCCAGTTGTGATTGAACGCCGAACCGCCGGTTGCGTTGCCGCCCGTAGCGTTGCCGCCGTTGGCGGTGGCCGAACCACCGGTCGCATTGGCGCTGCCGCCAAAAGCGGCCGCGTTGCCGCCAGCGCCGCCGAAGGCGGTGTTGTCGTTGTGGGAATAGGCGTCGATATCGACTTGGATGTCGCCGCCGCTATTGTTGTTGTTATTGTTGTTGCCGCCGCCGCCATAGCCGCCGCCGTTCGTGGCGTAGGCCGGTCCTGCGACCAGCGCCGCGAGCGCGATGGCGGTTGCGGCGGATCTCACCTTCATAAGGCGCACTTCAATTCTCCTCGGTTTATTCCCCTGAGTGCGCCCGGGGATGCATAGGGTGGGCCTAGCGGCGCCGCGCCGTCCCGGTACGAAACAAACGCTGGTTGGCGAATGGCAGCCTCGCAGGCGTGCCAAAGCGGGCCGCACCACCCTGAAGCCGTCGCCGCTGCGATCCTGGCCCGCTTCGGCTCCGATAAGAATTGCGCCTTAGGCAAACGGCGCTACATAGGGGGCGCCGCGCGCCCGGTTTGATTCCGGATTTGGGGCGCTCCCCAACGCGCTTGCATCTCTGAAGCTCTAAAAGCCGGATGCAGACCCATGCCCTCTTTGAACTCGTTCAACGCCCGCTCGACGCTCAGCGCGGGCGGCAAGACCTACGCCTATTTCGACCTCAACCGCGCCGCGCAGAATGGCTTGGGCGACATCTCCAAGCTGCCTATGTCGCTGAAGGTGCTGCTGGAGAACCTGCTGCGCACCGAGGACGGGATCGCCGTCAAGCAAGCGGACATCAAGGCGATGGCGACCTGGCTCGCCAATCGCGGCAAGACCGAAGCGGAAATCGCGTTCAGCCCCGCGCGCGTGCTGATGCAGGACTTCACCGGCGTGCCGGCGGTGGTCGACCTTGCGGCGATGCGCGATGCCGCCGCCAAGCTCGGCGCCGACCCGGAGAAGGTCAACCCGCTGGTGCCGGTCGACCTCGTCATCGACCACTCGGTGATGGTCGATCACTTCGCCAGCGCCAAGGCATTCAAGGACAACGTCGAACTTGAATACGAGCGCAACGGCGAGCGCTACCAGTTCCTGCGCTGGGGCCAGCAGGCGTTCCGCAATTTCCGCGTCGTGCCGCCCGGCACGGGCATCTGCCACCAGGTCAATCTCGAATATCTCGGCCAGTCGGTCTGGACCCGCGATGAGAACGGCGAAACCGTCGCCTATCCGGACACGGTTGTCGGCACGGACTCGCACACGACGATGATCAACGGCATCGGCGTGCTTGGCTGGGGTGTAGGCGGCATCGAAGCGGAAGCGGCGATGCTCGGCCAGCCGATCTCGATGCTGATCCCCGAAGTGATCGGCTTCCGCCTCACCGGCAAGCTGCAAGAAGGCGCGACGGCCACCGATCTGGTGCTCACCGTCACGCAGATGCTGCGCAAGAAGGGCGTGGTCGGCAAGTTCGTCGAATTCTACGGCCCGGGCCTCGATGCGATGAGCGTCGAAGACCGCGCCACCATCGCCAACATGGCCCCAGAATACGGCGCCACCTGCGGCTTCTTCCCGGTCGATCAAAAAACGGTCGATTATCTGAAAGCCACCGGCCGCGATCCGGCGCGCGTGGCGCTGGTGGAAGCGTACTGCAAACAGCAGGGCCTGTGGCGCACTGACGTCGAGCCCGATTTCACTGATACGCTGGAGCTTTCGCTGGCTGACGTGCGGCCCTCGCTCGCCGGACCGAAACGGCCGCAGGATCGCGTCCTGCTTGGCGGCGTCGCCGAAGGCTTCACCAAGGTGATGACGGACGAGTTCCGCAAGGGGGGCGAGCTGAAGAAGCGCGCGCCGGTCGCGGACGCCAAGCACGACATCGGCCACGGCGATGTCGTCATCGCCGCCATCACCTCCTGCACCAACACCTCGAACCCGAGCGTGCTGATCGCGGCCGGCCTGCTCGCGCGCAATGCGGTGGCCAAGGGCCTCAAGACCAAGCCGTGGGTGAAGACATCGCTCGCACCGGGCAGTCAGGTGGTCACCGACTATCTGGCCAGGGCCGGGCTCGACAAATCGCTTGATGCGCTGGGCTTCAACCTGGTCGGCTACGGCTGCACCACCTGTATCGGCAATTCCGGCCCGCTGCCGCCGGCGATCTCGACGTCCGTGAACGAGAACGACATCGTCGTCGCCTCGGTGTTGTCAGGCAACCGCAACTTTGAAGGCCGCGTGAACCAGGACGTGCGCGCGAACTATCTCGCCTCGCCGCCGCTGGTGGTGGCCTACGCGCTCGCAGGTTCGGTTTACACCAACCTCGAAGCCGAACCGCTCGGCACGGGCAGTGATGGCAAGCCGGTGTATCTGCGCGACATCTGGCCGTCGAACGCCGAGATTGAGCAGACGGTGCGCGCGGCGGTGACACAGGAGATGTTCGCGACGCGCTATGCCGACGTGTTCAAGGGCGACGCGCATTGGCAAGGCATCAAGGTCGGCGCCGGCCGCACCTATGGCTGGGATTCCAAATCCACCTACGTGCAGAACCCGCCCTATTTCGACGGCATGAGCATGAACCCGACGCCGCCGCGCGATGTGGCGGACGCGCGGGTGCTCGGCCTGTTCGGCGACTCGATCACCACCGACCACATCAGCCCCGCGGGTTCGATCAAGAAGGTCAGCCCGGCGGGCGTCTATCTGACCGAGCACGGCGTGCCGCAAGCCGACTTCAACTCGTACGGCGCGCGGCGCGGCAACCACGAAGTGATGATGCGCGGCACCTTCGCCAACATCCGCATCAAGAACCAGATGGTGAAAAACCCCGACGGCTCGGTGGTCGAAGGCGGCTTCACCATCCACCACCCGTCCGGTGAGCGGCTCGCCATTTATGATGCCGCCATGCGCTACAAGGCCGAGGGCCGCGAGCTGGTGATCTTCGCCGGCAAGGAATACGGCACGGGCTCCTCGCGCGACTGGGCGGCCAAGGGCACGACACTGCTCGGCGTCCGCGCTGTCGTTGCGGAAAGCTTCGAGCGTATCCACCGCTCGAACCTGATAGGCATGGGCGTGATCCCGCTCCAGTTCGTCGACGGCCAGTCTTGGGCCGGACTCGGGCTGACGGGCGCGGAGACGGTTTCCATCTCCGGCGTCGCCGCCCTGGGCCCCCGTCAGCGGGTCAGCCTCAACATCACCCGCGGCGACGGCCGCCGCGAGGCGGTCGAGGTGCTTTGCCGGATCGATACCGAAAACGAGGTCGAATACTTCCGCAACGGCGGTATTCTTCACTATGTGCTGCGAGGGCTGGCGGCGGCGTGACCCGCCGTCACGACGGTTTGATTCGTCTGTGAGGGGCGGGCCCGCCATGTTGGCGGCCATGTTGGCCCGTCTCCTCGCCGCCGCGCTGTTCGTCCTGGCGGCGACAGCAGCGCCGCGCGCGTACGCCCAGGCAGAGGGCGAGCGCGCGCGCGCAGTGGTGGAGCTCTTCACCAGCCAGGGCTGCACCCAATGCCCGCGCGCCAACCGCCTATTGGGCATGTTCTCGCGCGAGGATCAGGTGCTGGCCCTGACCTTCCCGGTTGGCATCTGGGACTATCTCGGCTGGCGCGACACCTTTGCTCAGCCCGAATTCTCCGACCGGCAACGCGATTATTCCCGGGCGCTACGCGTGCGCGGGCGGTTCACGCCGCAGCTGGTCATCAATGGCCAGAGTCAGATCAGCGCGTCCGACTGGGATAATGCGCGCGCCACCTATGATCAGCAGATCGCACAAGGCTGGCCAGCCGCCGCGCCAGAGGTTTCCATCTCGCGTCTGCGCAGCGATCGCGTTCGCATCACAGTGAGCGGTCGCGCCCCGCCGGAGCCTGCCGACATTTGGCTTGTGACCTACGAGCCGGGGCCCATTTCCGTGACCGTGCGCGCCGGCGCCAACGTCAACCGGACCATCGCGCACTACAATCTGGTGCTCCGTATCGATCGGGTCGATACCTGGAACGGACGCTCGGTCTGGTACGAGCGCACGCGCTGCAATCCACAGTGCGCAGTGCTGGTGCAGGCGCCGAACGGCGGCCCGATCCTAGCCGCCGCCTTTACGCCCGATCCGCGTCACTGACCGCCGCCGCTCGGCGCGATGTCACTGAACGGCGGCGCGACCTCGCGCGCTTCCTGCTCGCTCAGCGCAAACGCCCAATCCGACGAGCGGCTATTGATCTCCAACGCCGCCGCCTCTTGCTCCGGTGACGGCGCACGCGCGGCCAGCTTCAGCCACGTGCGGTTGTCGCTCGCGATCAGCTCCGCATCGATCACGACGCCGTCGAACGTGGTCGCGCGCACGCGGGCCTGCGCAGGGCCTTGGATCGCCGGCGCGAGTTGCACATCAATCGGCGACACTTGGGTCAGATGCTCGGCTGTCGCCGTGACGCTCGATTGAGCCAAGGTGGCGATGGCGGGCGCCACGATGCGCCACGGCTGATCAGCGGCGTCGCGCGCCAGGATGTAGGCGCGGCCTTCCGCCGGGCTAACCTCGACCCGCGCCAGCCGCTCAGCTGAAATCGAGAGCGGACGCAGCTCCAGCCAAGACGCGATGTCGCGCAGCGGTGGCAACTCGCCTTCGGCGGCCCAGGTCTGATCGTTGTCGGGGCGGCGCACATAGAGGCCATTCGGCTCGATGCCGAGGATCAAGTTGACAAGCAGCGCGCCGCGCGCGCCTTCGACTTGCACCAGCACGCCGCGGCCGCCCTGGCGCGGATCGGTCACGCCGAGCCGCTGATGCTTGGACGGATCCACGGTCATGCGCCGGGTGAAGCGCAGCTGTTCGAGACCATCCGTCAGCTGCGCGAGACGTGAGGCCAGCACCGGATAATCGCCGCGGTCGCGCATGACCCACACGCGCTCATTGCCGCGTTCGATCCGCTCGATGCGATAGCTTGCTTCGGCGCTGGTGATGATGACGCGCTCGGCCTGACCGATATTCTGCGCAAGGCCCGGAATGACGGGCCCAGACGCAGCATCTGGCCGCGACGCACGCGTCTCAATGCCGACGGTGACCGCGGCGACGAGCGTCAGCAGCCCGGCCAAGACGAAGAGCCACAGCGCACGCTTCTTGCGGCGCTCAGCAAGTTCGGTGCTCATGCGCGCGCCCTCCCGCGCCGTTGTCTGCGCCAGAATAGGAACAGCCCGGCGCACGCCACCAGCAGCGGCCCCAGCCAAACATTGATAAAGACGACAAGCGCCTCGAGCCGTTCTATGTCGCCGCGGAGGTTGCGCTCGGTCTGGCGCAGCTCAGATCGCACCTCGAGCACACGCGCGCGGAAGCGTTCGATCTCGGCGTTTTCCTCTGGCGTCAGCTCAGCGCCAAGTTCGCCAGAGAAGAAGCCCGACCCATGCCCCCGCGCCTGCAGCTGAGCTAGGCGCGCCTCAGTATCGGACAATTCGCCCTGCAATTCCTCTTGCCGGCGCTGGATGCGGCGCGCGGCGTCACGCTCCATTTCCTCGACGAGCGCCATACGGCGCAGAGACGGCGCGCGCGAGCGGAGCGAGACGAGCGCGTCCGAACCGCCGAGAACGTCGATCGCATTGAGCGCGAACGAGGCGTTGTCGGCGCCCGCCGCGCCGGAACGCGGGTCGATGTAGAAATCGTCAGCAAGGAAATCGGCATCGGCAACGAGCACGATCTGCGCCGGGCTCGCCGAACGCGTGAGCGGCTGCGCCGCAGGCTGAGCGGGCGGCGCCGGCGGCGGCGCAGCAGCTGCGCCCGCCTCCGGCGCTGGCGCGGGCTCTTCCGCTGGCCGCCCTTGCGGGAACGCGGTCGGCAAATCACCCGAAAGGTGGATCGCAACGGTCTCGATGCGCCCGCCCGTTTGCGGCCACATGCGCAGCACGTCGTATGGCGAGGGCCGCGCCAAGGCTTCTGCGGCCGGCATGCGCATGGTGCGGCCGCTAGTGCGGATGAGCGACTGCACTTCGAGGCCGTCTTCGCGCCAAGTGAAGCCGCCAGCGAGGCCGAAATTGACGCCGCGCTGCAGCCAGGCGGTCATCAGATCATCGCGGTCGAGTTGCGCCGCGGGGACCTCGAAGAAGAGCGGTTGCGGCGCTGTCGTGGGCTGGCCGTTAGGGTCCTGTGTACTGACGTCGAGCGCGTTCTCGAGATCGAGCACCACGGTCGGCGCCATCGTCACGCCCCAGGCGGACAAGAGCGGCTCGAGCGTTGACCCGCTCGGCGCCGGCGGCGCCGGATTCATCGGATTGAAGCTGGCCGTTTGCTCAGCCATCAGCGAAGCGGGATCGAGCGCGATGAAAGCGCGGCCCTTGCGCAGGATGAATTGATCGATGGCGTAGAGCTGCGCTTGCGTAAGCTGACCGGGATGGATGATGGCGAGCACGTCGACATCGGGGATTTCGGTGAAATCCGGCGTCAGCACCGTCACGTCCATCAGGCGGCCAAGCTCCGCCGCGAATGCCGACTGCGTTCCGGGCGCTGCGGGATTAAGCGGCAATGACGTGATCAGCGCGACGCTGGTCTTCTCCGGGTTCTCCAGTTCGTAGATCAGGCGCGTGATCTCGTATTCGAGAAACGCCTCGCGCGAGGGATCGAGCGAGGGAATGCCGACGCGGTCGTCGATCGAATTGGCGCCGGTGAGGCCGAGATAGATCGGATCGGAATTCTCCGAGAGCCGGATCGGCTGGATACCGGCGGCGACTGCGTCGTCTTCGGCCTCAGAGAAGGCTTCAACGTCGACTTCGACGAAACGCACCTTGCCGTGCGAGCGCGCCTGAAAGGTCTGCAGCATCTCGCGCACGCGCCCGGCATAAGCCTGGAGCTGCGGCGAGACGGCGGCGGCGTCGCGCGAATAGTAGAGCGTCAGCTGAACCGGCTCGGACAGCTCATCGAGCGTGCGCTTTGTGCCGGGGCTCAGCGAATAAAGGTGGTTCTCGGTCAGGTCGATGCGCCAGGATCTGAACCAGGAATTGGCGACGACATTGGCGGAGATGAACGCCACGAACAGCGCCAGCGCTGCGAGCAATGCGAAACGGCGTGCGCTCATGGCTCAGCCTCCCCGCCGC
>JAEUMR010000009.1 GCA_016791385.1 Hyphomonadaceae bacterium | reverse complement strand
CCGACCGCGCGCAGAATCTCTTCCGTCTTCCGCTCCGCCTTGGGCACGCCGTAATAGCCAGCCTGAATCTCCAGCGCTTCCGCGGGGGAGAAGAACGGGTCCATGTTCAGCTCTTGCGGCACGATGCCGATGGCGCCGCGCGCGTTCATCGGATCGGCGTCGATGTCGTGGCCCCAGATCGAAGCCGTGCCGGCCGACTTCACCACTAGGCCGCCGAGGATGTTGATGAAGGTCGACTTGCCGGCGCCGTTGGGGCCGAGCAGGCCGAAGAACGAGCCGCGCGGAATGACAAGGTCGATGCCCTTCAGCGCATGCACCGAGGGCGACTTGCCCTGGGCGCGGTAGGTCTTGTCGAGGCCGCGGGCTTCGATGGCGAATTCGGGCGGAGAGCTGGGCGCGAGCATGAAGCTCCTGGACGGAAGGGCGCATTGCGCGGACGCGCGATGCGCTCTAGGTACGGGCGTTGCCCAGAGGCTTCAACCCGCCGCCAGAGATAATGACCAAGCTCCACGACAACCCGCGCACCGACCAGTCGACGCCCGGCGATCCCGATGCGGTGGCGCCGCCGGAAGTGATCAATGTGACGTCGCGTCGTGTGAAGTGCGACGGCGGCGGCGCGCTCGGCCACCCGGTGGTGTTCTACGACATGGGCGAAGAGAACTTCGTCGAGTGCCTCTATTGCGACCGCCGCTTCGTCCTCGCGGGCGGCGCCGGCGGCGGCCACTGAAGCACGTCCGCTTTCGGCGAGCGATGTCACACGCGGCTGGCTAGGATCGTCTCAAGCTCAAGGAGACGCCCATGTCCGCACGCCCGAACGACGCTGCGCTGTTCCGCGCGCTGCACGATGACTTCCTGATCCTGCCCAACGCCTGGGACGGGGTATCGGCGAAACTGATCGAGCGCGCCGGCGCCAAGGCCATCGCCACCACCAGCGCCGGCGTCGCCTGGGCGCATGGCTATGCCGATGGCCATGGCCTGCCGTTCGCCAAGCTGGTGACCACGATCGAAGAGATCGCCCGCATCGTATCCGTGCCGATCAGCGCCGATTGCGAAGGCGGTTATTCCGACGATCCCAAGCAGGTTGGCGAGAATGTCGCTGCGCTGATCGGCGCAGGCGCTGTCGGCATCAACCTGGAAGACGGCAAGCAGCCGCATGAGCTGCACCTGCGCAAGATCGAAGCCGCCCGCGACGCCGCCGAGCGCGCGGGCGTCGCGCTCTACATCAATGCCCGTACCGACGTGTACCTGGCCAAGCTGGCGCCCCCGGAAGCAGCAGTGGAGGAGAGCATCCGCCGCGGCCGCGCCGCCAAGGAAGCGGGCGCGAGCGGCCTGTTCGTCCCGTTCGCGCTGAAGGGCGAAGAGATCGCCGCCATCGCCGCGGGCGTGGACATGCCGCTCAACGTCATTTCCTGGGCCGGTGTGCCGAAAGCGGAGGAACTGAAGCGGCTGGGAGCGCGCCGGCTCTCGGCCGGAACCGAGATCGCCCGCGCCGCGCTCAGCGCCGCGCGCCTCGCCGCCGAGGCCTTCCTGGCCGAAGGCGACAGCGACGCGCTCGCCGCCAGCGCCGGAGAACGCATCAACATCAATGCGTTGATGCAGCCCTAAAGCGAGGCTGACGCGGCCCGCGCGAGCCTTTACATAAGGCCGCGATGTCTAAATCCACCGCGCCGCGCCTCTTCCTCGTTGACGGATCGGGCTACATCTTCCGCGCTTACCATGCGCTGCCGCCGCTGACGCGCGCGAGCGACGGGCTGGCGGTCGGCGCCGTCGCCGGCTTCTGCAACATGCTGTGGAAGTTCCTGGAGGAGATGAAGGGCAGCGAGGCGCCGACGCACCTCGCTGTCATTTTCGACAAGAGCGAAGTCACGTTCCGCAACCAGCTCTATCCTGAATACAAGGCGCATCGCCCGCCGGCGCCGGAAGACCTGGTGCCGCAATTCCCGCTGATCCGCGATGCCACGCGCGCGTTCAATCTGCCCTGCATCGAGATGGGCGGCTTTGAGGCCGACGATCTGATCGCGACCTATGCGCGCCAGGCCGCCGCTGCGGGCGCGAGCGTCAAGATCGTCTCGTCCGACAAGGATCTGATGCAGCTGATCGTCGATGGCGTGATCCAGCTCTACGATCCGATGAAGAACCGGGCGCTTGGTCCTGAAGCGGTGATGGAGAAGTTCGGCGTGACGCCGGACAAGGTGATCGACGTGCAGGCGCTGATCGGCGACAGCGTCGACAACGTGCCCGGCGCGCCCGGCATCGGCCCGAAAACGGCGGCGGAACTGATGGGCATGTTCGGCTCGCTCGATGCGATCCTCGAACGCGCCAACGAGGTCAAACAGCCCAAACGGCGCGAGACGCTGATCAATTTCGCCGATCAGATCCGCCTCTCCAAACAGCTGGTCACGCTGAAGGACGACGTGCCGGTGGAGGAAGCCTGGGAAAGCTTCGCCGTGCGCGAGCCCGATCCGGGCATGCTGCTGCAATTCCTCGACGCGATGGAGTTCCGCACGCTCGGCCGGCGCGTGCGCGAGCACTACGCGAGAGAGAAGGGCGCGCAGATCGTCGCCAGCTACGCCGCGGCGCCCAGCCAAGCGGAGCCGGGAGGCGGCGGGCCGGTGCTCGAAGAGGTCGAAACCGAATTCAAGCGCGAAGCCTATCAGTGCGTGCGCGACCTGGAGACGTTGCAGCGCTGGATCGCCCGCGCTCGCGGCGCCGGCATGGTGGCGATCGACACCGAGGCGGACGCATTGGATGCAACGCGCGCCAATATCGTCGGCATTGCGCTGGCGCTAGGCGCTAACGACGCCTGCTATGTCCCGCTCGCGCACCGCAGCGCTGATCCGCGCGCAGGCGAATTGTTCGCCAGCGAATTGCCGAAGACGGAAGCTGCGGCGGATGCCGGCCCGCAGATCGGCGCCGCCGATGCGCTCGACGCGCTGCGTGACCTGTTGCAGGACCCGAGCGTCCTCAAGGTCGGCCTCAATGTGAAATGGGACATCGCCCTGCTGGCCAAACACAAAATCGCGCTCGGCCCGTGCGACGATCCGATGTTGATCTCCTACGCGCTGTTCGGCGGGCTCGATCCGCACGACAAAAGCGCGCTGGTGGAAAAACACCTTGGCCACGCGCTGACGCCGCTGGCGGATGTAGCCGGCAAAGGCAAGGCGCAATTGGCGTTCGACCTCGTGCCGGTCGATCGCGCCTCGTCCTATTCGTGCGAACAAGCCGACGCGGCGCTGCGGCTGTGGCGCAAGCTGAAGCCGCAGCTGGCGGCGAACAAGCTCGTCACCGTGTACGAAACGCTGGAGCGGCCGCTGCCGCCGGTGCTGGCGGCGATGGAGCGCGAGGGGATCAAGATTGATCCCGCCATGCTCTCGCGCCTGTCCGGCGATTTCGCCCAACGCATGCTGCAATACGAGCAGGAGGCGTACGGTCTCGCCGGCAAGGAATTCAATATCGGCTCGCCCAAGCAGCTCGGCGAAATCCTGTTCGATGAATTGAAATTGCCGGGCGGCTCGAAAACCAAGACCGGCGCCTGGTCGACGGATGCGACCATCCTCGAAGAACTGGCCGAGCAGCACGATCTGCCCGCGAAGGTGCTGGAATGGCGCCAGCTCTCAAAGCTGCGCTCGACCTATACCGAAGCGCTGGGCCAGGCGATCAATCCGGACACCGGCCGCGTGCATACAAGCTACGCGCTTGCCTCGACGACGACAGGGCGGCTCTCGTCCAACGATCCCAACCTGCAGAACATCCCGATCCGCACCGAAGAGGGCCGCCGCATCCGCGAGGCATTCGTGCCCGAGAAGGGCAATGTGCTGGTCAGCGCCGACTATTCGCAGATCGAACTCAGGCTGCTTGCGCACGTCGCCGACATCGCGCAGCTGAAGCAGGCCTTCGCCGATAATATCGACATCCACGCCATGACGGCCTCGGAGATGTTCGGCGTACCGCTGAGCGCGATGACGCCGGATGTGCGCCGCAACGCCAAGGCGATCAATTTCGGCATCATCTATGGCATCAGCGCGTTCGGCCTGGCGCGCAATCTCGGCATCGGCCGCGAGGAAGCGGGCGCTTACATCAAGCGCTATTTCGAGCGCTTCCCCGGCATCCGCGATTATATGGAAGCGACCAAGACCTACGCGCGCGCCAATGGCTATGTGAAGACCGTCTTCGGCCGCCGCATCTGGGTCAAAGGCGTGCAGTCGAAGAACCCGCAGGAGCGACAGTTCGGCGAACGGCAGGCCATCAACGCGCCGCTGCAAGGCGCTGCCGCCGACATCATCCGCCGCGCCATGGTGCGCCTGCCAGAGGCGTTGGCGCGCGCGGGCCTGAAGGCGCGCATGCTGCTGCAAGTGCACGACGAATTGGTGTTCGAAGCGCCCAAGCACGAAGCCGAAGCGCTCTGCGCGCTCGCGCGCGAAGTGATGCAAGCCGCGCCCGAGCCGGCGGTCACGCTCAGCGTGCCGCTGACGGTGGAGGCGAAAGCCGGCGCCAGCTGGGGCGCGGCGCACTAGGCGGGCGCGGACGAAAATCGAGGGCAACTGCCCTGGGTCAGGGAAACCTGGGTCAGGGAAATATGTGGTGATCACCGAACCGTGCGCGCCGCAGGGTGTTTCCAGCCAGCCCGTTGACGGCTAAGACTGCCCGCACCAGTTCATTACAGTGATGACAGGAACCCCAGCGCTCCCCATGCCCACCATCGCCCTCGTCGACGACGACGAAAACATCCTCGCCTCCCTGAAGATGCTGTTCGAAGGCGAAGGCTACAGCGTGCGCACCTACACCGACGGCGCTACCGCCCTGGCCGCGCTGTCGGAGACGCCGCCGGACATCGCCATCCTCGACATCAAGATGCCGCGCATGGACGGGGTCGAGGTGCTGCGCCGCCTGCGCCAGGGCTCGAACCTGCCGGTGATCTTCCTCACCTCCAAGGACGACGAGATGGACGAGGTGGTCGGCTTCAATGTCGGCGCCGACGACTACATCAAAAAGCCATTCTCGCAGCGGCTCCTCAGCGAGCGGGTCAAGGCGCTGCTGCGCCGTACGCGCGCGGGTGCGCCGGGCGCTGAAGCTGTGGGAGACAAGAAGCCGATCGTGCGCGGCGAACTTACGCTCGATCCCAATCGCCACGCCTGCACCTGGAAAGGCCAGGCGGTGCGGCTCACCGTCACCGAATTCCTCATCCTTCAGGCGCTCGCGCAGCGGCCCGGCTACGTAAAGAGCCGTGACCAGCTGATGGACGCCGCTTATGACGATCAGGTCTATGTCGACGATCGAACCATCGACAGCCACATCAAGCGGCTCCGGAAAAAGTTCCGCGACATCGACGACAGCTTCGATGCAATCGAAACGCTTTATGGCGTCGGCTACCGATACAACGAAGCCTGATGGGGGCCTGCGAGCGTTTTTCCGCTCGCCGATCACCCGCATCATCTTCATCTGGAATTTCGCCGGCCTCGCCGTGCTCATCCTGGGCGTGCTGCTGCTCACGGAGATGCGCGCCGGGCTGACGGAAGCGCAGTTCCGCAATCTGCGCACCCAAGGCGAACTGATCACCAACCTGCTGATCGAAACCGGCACGGTTGAAGGCGATCCCTATCCGTATGTGAACGAAAGCGCCGTGCGCGCGGTGCTGCGCCGGATTTTGCCGCCGATCGCCGAAGGCGCGCGCCCGGGCGTGGGGCGCCCGCGCGTGCGCATGTTCTCCAACGACGATCGCCTGATCGCCGACAGCGACGTCATTTATGATCGCCTCGAAGAACGGCCGCTGCCGGACGTGAATGACCGCACCTCGATCGGCGAGACGATCGAGCAGGCGGCGCGGCGGGTGGAATATCTGCGGCTCACGCCGTGGCGGCCGACGACGACGCTCGAGCAGGAGCACGCCCGCGCTATGCGCGGCGAGATCGTCACCGGCGAGCGGCTGAATGAGAACGGCGAGCGCGTCGTTTCCGTCACCATGCCGGTGCGCCGCGTGCAGCAGGTGATGGGCACGGTGACGATCGAAAGCGCCGATGTCGAGCGCATCCTCGTCGCCGAGCGCGCTGGCATGATTCCGTTCATGATCGGCGCCACCATCGCCATCTTCCTGTCTTCGCTGCTGCTGGCGCTGTTCATCGCCCGGCCGCTGCGCCGGCTGGCGGCGGCCTCGGACAGCTTGCGTCATAGCGGCTCGACCCGGCTGTCGCTGCCCGATGTCGCCAAGCGCAAGGACGAGATCGGCGCGCTGGCCCATTCGCTCGAAGCGATGACCGACGCGCTCGCAGACCGCATCGACGCCAATGAACGCTTCGCCGCCGATGTCAGCCACGAGATCAAGAACCCGCTCGCCTCGATCAAGTCGGCGGTTGAATCGGCGCGCGCGGCGCGTGAGCCCGAGCAGGCCAACCGCATGCTGGCGATCGTGGCGCAAGACGTGCAGCGGCTCGACCGTCTGATCACCGACATCGCCCGCGCCAGCCGCATCGAAACCGAGACCGCGCGCGGCGATCTCGACCGCGTCGATCTCGGCGCCATGCTGTTTGAATTGGCGCGCGCTTATGCTCCCGCGCCTGACGAGGCGGTACACGCGCCGGTCGTGTTCCGCGGCGCCAGGCTCGAAGGCGCCATCGTCGAGGGGCAGGCCGGCCCGCTCGGCCAAGTGTTCCGCAATCTGATCGACAACGCTCGCTCGTTCAGTCCGCCGGACAAGCCGGTGACGATCTCGGCCGAGGTCGTCACCGGCAAGGACGGCAGCATCGTGCGCGCCCTGGTCGAGGACGAGGGCCCCGGCATCCCGCCGGAAAACCTCGAAACCGTGTTCGAGCGCTTCTACACCCAGCGGCCGAAGGGGACGGCATTCGGCGGCAATTCTGGGCTCGGCCTGTCGATTGCGCGCCAGATCATCAATGCACATCAGGGGCGCATCTATGCGCAGAACCGCCCGGAGGGCGGGGCTCGCCTGATAGTTGAATTGCCGCTCCGCATCAGCCCGGCCCGCGCCTGATGGGCCGACTCATCGCAAACTGCGGCGCTGGTGCGGCTTTCGCTTTTCTCGCACTTGCGAAAAGGTATGCTAGCGGGTCGGCCACGGTGGGGCGGCGGCGGGAGTCAAAGGCATGATCGGCGTTGTCGTGGTGTCTCACGGCCGCTTGGCGGACGAGTTCGTCTCGGCGGCCGAGCACGTGCTGGGTCCGCAACCGCAGATGCGGGCCGTGGCCATCGGGCCCAACGACGACATGGAAGAACGCCGCACCGACATCATCGAAACCGTGCGCGCGGTCGATAGCGGCGACGGCGTCGTCATCCTCACCGACATGTTCGGCGGCACGCCGTCCAACCTCGCCATCTCGGTGATCAACCAGGCGCCGGTCGAAGTGATCGCCGGCGTCAACCTGCCGATGCTGATCAAGCTGGCGGAAGTGCGCGAGCGCATGAAGCTGCCGGAAGCGGCGCTGGCGGCGCAAGATGCGGGGCGGCGCTACATCCGCGTCGCCTCAGTAGAGTTGGCGGGCGGCCCGAGCCGCGGCTAAGCTCGCCGCCATGGGGCTCAAGCGAACCGTTCCGATCACCAATGTGCGCGGCCTGCACGCGCGCGCTTCGCGCAAAGTGGCCGAGCTCGCGCTCGGCTTTGACGACACCGTCATCCTGGTGCGCCGCGACGACGAGGAGGCGGACGCCCGCTCACTGATGGATCTGATGATGCTCGGCGCCGGCATTGGCTGCGATGTCGAGCTGGAAGCGGAAGGGCCGCAGGCGGAGGCCGCGCTCGACGCCATCGAAGCGCTGATCCGCGCCAAATTCCACGAAGGCGAATAGGGGGCGGTCGCCCCCGCTTCGCCACATTTCCTGCATCTCGACGGCAACAGCCGAAGGGGGCCTTGATGCAAGCGCTGGGAAAACTGATAGCCGCCTGTGCGGCGTGGGTCTGTTGTGGCGGCCTCGCCGCGCCAGAGCGGATTGAGTACGTGCTGACGCCCGTGCTGCAGGACGGCGCCTTGCAGGCGGTGCAGATCGATCTGAGCTTCCGCGCAGATGCTGACGGAGAAACGCATCTGCGCTTGCCGCATTCCTGGGGCGGACAGAACGAGCTTTGGCGCAGCATAGAGGGCCTCAGCGTCGTCTCCGGGGCGACCATGCGCGATGGCGATGGCCCCGCCGAGCGGCTGCTGGCGTCCCGCCCTGGTGCGGCGATCCATGTCCGCTACCGCGTGATCCAGGATTGGCCAGGCGCGCCGCGCGCGGAACTGGGCAATACCTATCGCCCTGCCATTCAGCCTGCTTACTTTCATCTCATCGGTGACGCGGCGCTGGTCACGCCCGACGCCGATCTCAACACGCCGGTGCGCGTGCAGGTTCGGCATTTGCCGCGCGGCTGGACCTATGCGTCCGACCTTGAGCGCGACGGCCTGACGCTGGCGCAGGTCTGGTCGAGCGTGACGGTGGCGGGCGACTTCCGCGTGCTGCGCAGCGCTGACGGCGCTACGCGTATCGCCATCCGCGGGCAGTGGAGCTTCAGCGATGCGGAGTTCGCGCAACAGGTTGATCAGATCATCGCCGGTCAGCGCGCCTTCTGGGGCGATCCGCCCGAGCCGTTCCTGGTGACGGTGTTGCAGCTGGAAGCCCCGGAAAACTGGATTTCGATCGGCGGCACAGGGCTTGGCGACGGCTTTGCCTTTTTCGCAACGCCGAACGCGCAAGCGCGGCCAATCATGCGCACGCTGGCGCATGAGGCGCTGCACACGTGGATTCCGCACCGCATCGGCGAAGCGCCAGACGAGAACGAAGCCGTACAATATTGGCTCTCGGAGGGGTTCACGGATTTCTACACCCCGCGCCTGTTGGTGCGCGATGGCTTGTGGACGCCGGCGGACTTCGCGGCGGATCTGAACGAGATGCTCGCCGCCTATGCGCAATCGCCGGCGCGGGCCGAGCCGAACGCGCGCGTCGTTGCCGATTTCTGGAACGACCAGGACGTGCAGAAGCTGCCCTACCAGCGCGGCAGGCTGTTGGCGATGATTTGGGATGCCCGGCTACGCGCCAGCGGACGCGATTTCGATGATGTCGTGCTGGCGATGCGCCAGCGCGCACGCAACGACACGCAACACCGCGCCGTGGAGACGTTTCCCGAAACCGCCGCCGCGCTTGGTCTCGATGCCGGGAGCGATCTGGCGCGCTTTGTCGAGGCGGGCGAGCCGATCGTGTTGCCGGAGGACGTTGTTGCGCCATGCGGCCGCGTCGAGACGCGTTTGCTGGCGCCGTTCCATCGCGGCTTCGACATCGCCGCGACGCAAGCCAACAACAACGTGATCAGCGGCGTCGACCCCGCTTTGCCGGCCTATGAAGCGGGTTTGCGAAACGGCATGGTGCTGGTGCGGCGCGCGGCTGGCGAGATCGGCAACGCCGAGCTTGAGATCGCCTATGTTGTGCGCGATGGCGAAGCCGAGCGCACGATCCGCTATATGCCGCGCGGACATGGGCAGCTGCAGCAGCAGCGCCTGGTGCTGGCGGAAGATCTGGCCGGCGAGACGCTTGCGCAATGCGTACGCGTGCTCGGCGGCGCATAGGAGAACGCATGCAGCTTGATCCAACCGAAGCGCTCGGCCTCGTCGCCGGCTTTGTCGGCTCGTTCGCCTTTGCGCCGCAGGCGTTCAAGCTCGTGCGTGACCGTGAGGCGCACAGCGTGTCGGGGCTGACTTACGCGATGGTGCTGACAGGCGCGCTGCTGTGGGGAACCTACGGCCTGTTGCGCGGCGCGCCTTCGATTGTGCTGTGGAATGGGGTGGCGGCCGGGCTCGCCGGCCTCGTGCTGGTGCTCAAGCTGCGCCAGCCGCCGCACTAGCAGGCCGCCATCTGGCCAGACGCAAAGCATTGTGCGAGCTTCGCGCTCGTCATGGCCAAGTCCGTCAGCGTCACCATTCCGCATAAGCTCAGCAAGGATGAGGCGCGCGTGCGCGTCGCCAACGGCTTCGAGCGGATGAAGGGGCAGATCGCCAACGGCGCGCTGAGCAAGTTCGAGGAGAGCTGGACTGGCGATCAGCTTGCCTTCAGCGCGCGCGGCATGGGGCAAACGATCAAGGGCCGTATCGATGTCGGTGACGCCGACGTGCGTATTGGCGTCGACCTGCCGATGTTGCTCGCTGGGTTGGCGGGCCAGGTCGAGGAACAATTGCGCGAGCAGGGTGCGGCGCTGTTGGACGGCGCCTGACGCACTTTTGTTCGCAGGCGCAGCACGGGAATTGCGCGCCTCATACGCGAAAGCTGTTCAAAACCCGCGCAAATCGCTTCGTTATTCGTGCTGACGCGCCGTCAACGGCACGGAGGGCAAAGCCATGTATTTCGATCAGCGCATCGCTCAGAACATTTGGGCGTGGATAGAGCTCTGGGGGCCGCGCATTTTGCTCGCGCTCCTGATCATGATCGTCGCCTATTTCGCGGCGAAAGGCGTGAAGTGGGCGATCGCCCGCGCGGTGGATCGCATTCCGTTCCTGTCGCGGCGCGACAGCGCTTCGGGCGCGGCGAAACCAGCGGTCAATATTGGCGAACGCATTGGCGAGGTCGGCTATTGGCTGGTGTGGCTGCTCGGGCTGATGGCGGCGCTGTCGCAGCTCGGCCCGTGGGCGGCGCCGGTTGTGTCGCCGCTCAACGGCATGGTGGCGAATTTCTTCGCCTATCTGCCGAACGTGGTCGGCGCGTTGCTGATCTTCATCATCGGCTTTGCGCTCGCCACCATTGTGCGGCGCATGGTCGAGGCGATGGTCGAAGCAGTTGAGCTTGACCGGCGCCTGATCGACGCGGGGCTGACGCATACGCCGCGCGGCGCGGGGCTTTCCCGCCTGCTTGGCATCCTCGTGTTCACGCTCATCATCATTCCAGTGGCGATCGCCGCGCTCGATGCACTGAACATCGAAGCGATCTCGCAGCCGGCGACGGCGATGCTTCAGGACATTCTGGAGACGATCCCGCGCGTGATTGGCGCGGCGCTGATCATCTTCATCGCCTACGTGGTGGGCCGCTGGATCATGACGCTGACCGAAGAGGGGCTCAAATCGATCGGCTTCGACGACATCATCTCCTCGATCGCCAACGCCGAGCCGATCCGCGTGGGCCGCGAGAAGATGGATCTGACGCCCGGTGTCGACACCATCAACTTCTCGAAGTTCCCGCCCTCGCGCATGGTCGGTCTCGCGGTGCTGATCGGCATCGTGCTGTTCGCTGCGGTCGAGGCCACCAACCTGCTCGGCTTTGCCGCCATGGCGGGGATGCTGAGCCGTATCCTCGAACTCGCCGGCAGCGTCGTGTTCGGCACGCTGATCATCGCCTTCGGCATTCTGCTCGCCAACATCCTGGCGGCGGCGGCAGGGCGTGAGGGCAAGCCGGCGGGCGAGGTCATCGCCACGCTGGTGCGCTGGGGCGTGATCGCGTTGGCGACGGCGATGGGGCTCAGCTTCATGAACGTGGCCCCGAACATCATCTTCCTCGCCTTCGGCCTGATCCTGGGTTCGGTGGCGGTGGCGGTGGCGATCGCGTTTGGGGTTGGCGGCCGCGACGCCGCCAAGCGCCTGCTCGATCGCTGGACCAGCGGCGCGTAAGCTGGTTCTAACATTCTGAAATACTTGAGCCGCCGGGGTCGCCCGGCGGCTCTTTCATATCCGCCATGCGCCGCCGCCGGTTTGCCTCCGCAAGCGAGCTTTGCTATTAGCCGCCCGCCCGCCGAGGAGCGTTGCGACGGCCAGATTCGGTTCTGGACGCCAGGCTCGGCGGGCTTCCACGCTTTGGAAACGACGCTCGCGAGTTCTCGAACTGGAGGGCGCGCGATGAGCGCTAAAGATTATGTCGTGAAGGACCTTGCGCTGGCCGAATGGGGCCGCAAGGAAATCGAAATCGCCGAAACCGAAATGCCGGGCCTGATGGCCGTGCGCAAAGAGTACGGCCCCAAGCAGCCGTTGAAGGGCGCACGCATCGCCGGCTCGCTGCACATGACCATTCAGACGGCTGTGCTGATCGAGACGCTGCAAGCGCTCGGCGCCGAAGTGCGCTGGGCCTCGTGCAACATCTTCTCGACGCAAGACCACGCCGCCGCCGCGATCGCGGCCAAAGGCACGCCGGTGTTTGCGGTGAAGGGCGAGAGCCTGGAAGAATATTGGGACTACACCCATCGCATCTTCCAATGGCCGGACGGCCAGTACGCCAACATGATCCTCGACGACGGCGGCGACGCCACGCTGCTGTGCGTGCTCGGCCCGAAGGCGGAAGCGGATCCGGACTTCATCGCGCATCACTCGAACGAAGAAGAGGAAGCGCTGCACAACACGATCCGCAAATATCTCACGCTGAAGCCGGGCTTCTACAAAGCCATCCGCGATAGCGTGCAGGGCGTTTCCGAAGAAACGACGACGGGCGTGCACCGCCTCTATCAGATGGCGCAGAAGGGCGAGCTGCCGTTCCCGGCCATCAACGTCAATGACAGCGTCACCAAGTCGAAGTTCGACAACCTCTATGGCTGCCGTGAATCGCTGGTCGACGCGATCCGCCGCGGCACCGACGTGATGCTGGCGGGCAAGGTCGCAGTGGTGTGCGGCTATGGCGATGTCGGCAAGGGCTCGGCCGCTTCGCTGCGCCAAGGCGGGGCGCGCGTGAAGGTGACGGAAGTCGATCCGATCTGCGCGCTGCAGGCGGCGATGGAAGGCTATGAAGTCGTGACCATGGACGAGGAGGCGGCCAACGCCGATATCTTCGTCACCGCCACCGGCAACAAGGACGTCATCACCGTCGATCACATGCGGGCGATGAAGAACAACGCCATCGTCTGCAATATCGGCCACTTCGACAGCGAGATTCAGATCGCGGGTCTGAAGAACTTCAAGTGGGACGAGATCAAGCCGCAGGTCCACCACGTGGAATTCCCGGACGGCAAGAAGATCATCGTGCTGTCTGAAGGCCGTCTGGTGAATCTCGGCAACGCCACCGGCCACCCGAGCTTCGTCATGTCGGCCAGCTTCACCAACCAGACGCTGGCGCAGATCGAGCTCTGGACCAACGGCAAGTCCTACCAAAAGCAGGTCTATACGCTGCCCAAGCACCTCGATGAGAAGGTGGCGATGCTGCACCTCGACAAGCTGGGCGTGAAGCTCACGAAGATGTCGAAGGAACAGGCCGATTATATCGGCGTGCCGCAGACCGGCCCCTACAAGCCGGATCATTACCGGTACTGATCACGACCTCTTGAGCGGCGCTCCGCATCCACGGAGCGCCGCTTTTGCATCTTGGGGGCGCATGCCGGAGGGGCGTGCGCCAGGAAATCAACAATGATCGACGTACTTCTCGCGCTGCACCTGATCGGCCTGATGATGGGCGCTGGCGGCGGCTTCGGCAGCATGATCACGATGCAGGAGGCGGCCAAGCGCCCGCCCGAACAGGCGGGCGTCATGAAGAGCTTAGGCCCGGTGATGGCGCGCTTCTCCGCCACGGGCCTGGCGCTGATGTGGCTGACCGGACTTTCGCTCGTGTTCGTCAAATTCGGCGGCTTCAGCGATCTGCCGCCGCTGTTCTGGGCGAAGATGGCGTTCGTCACGGCGCTGACAGTGTGCTCGATCCTCGCGCACATCACCTACGGCCAAGTGAAAGCCGGCAATGTCGCGGCGGCCAAGCGCCTGCCAGTGCTGGGCCCGCTGTCGGGCGCATCGTCCTTGGTGGCGGTGGTGTTCGCGGTTCTGAGCTTCCACTGATAAGGGCGTGGGCCGCCCGCGCGAGCGGAGCGGCCCACGCTTCACTCAGGCGGTCGCGATCGGAATCCGCTTGGTCTTGGACTTTGCGCCCTCGACCTTCGGCATCGTGATCGTGAGCACGCCATTCTTGAACGTGGCCTTGGCGCGTTCTTCGTCGACGATCGCGGGCAGCGTCAGGCTACGCTCGAAGCGGCCATAATAACGCTCGCTGTATTGCCGCTCTTTGTCCTCGGACTCAGCGCGCTTTTCGCCGCTGATCGTGAGCATGTCTTCATCGACGCGGATGTCGATGTCCTTCTCTTCGAGCCCGGCGAGTTCGGCGGTGACCTTCACCTCCCTGTCGGTCTCGGAGACTTCCACCGAGGGCCAGCCGAAGCCGTCGCCGTTTCCATTGAACGGCGCCAGCCGCCAGCCGCTCATGGTGTCATCAAAGAGGCGGTTCATCTCCTGCTGCAGCGCCAAGAATGGACTTACGGCGCTGGGACGAGAGCGACGCCCCGGAACGAGGTTTGTCATCGCATGCTCCTAACCTAGATGCTTGGAGGCGGCGCGAAGGACAGGCTTGCGCCGACCCAAGACCAACATAGGTTTGGACAGCTCAGGTTCAACGCATTGCGTTCGATCAAGGCTCAGCCGGCGCGGCGCTCCTGCACGCTCTGGATATAGCTGAGCAGATCATCGATATCGCGCGGCGACAGGCTGAATTGCGGCATGGCCGGGTGGCCGACGAGGATGCCTTCGGCGAAGGCCTCCTCGAGCGTGTTGACCGGGTAGTCACGCGACAGCGTGCGGAACGGCGGCGCCATCGGATGGCGGCTCTCGCCGGTCGGGCCGATGGCGTGGCAGGTCGAGCAATTGGCTTCCGCCAGACGGAAACCGGCGGCCACGTCTCCGCTGCGCTGCAGGGCGGGCGCTTCGGCGGCGGGCGCGGGCGCGTGGGCGCATGCGCCGAGCGTCAAGAGCGCGGCCAGGGCAGCGAGTGCACGCATCATTGCCAGAGTCCTCCTGGACGTCAGGTTGCACGCAACGGGCGCAGGCCCGGTTGATCGCGCTCAACGGCGGCGGCGCCGTCACGTCTGCGTGCGCCTTCCCCCCGCGCCGCTTGCGCGCATTGCGCGGCGGCTTGCTGATGGGCAAGTAGAGGCTCCCGGGGACGAGACACGGACAAATGCTGGTTCGAGCCACACGCACCGCATCGGCGCTGACGCTGCGCGCGCTGTTCTACGGCGCGCTGTTCGTCGTCGTGGTGGCGGCGCACCTGTCGGGCACGGCGGCGCTGCGCGCGCAGGGCGTGCCGGGGGCGATGGCTATCGCCGTCGCGGGCGCTTTGGTGCTCGGCTTGGTGCTGGTGCTGGTCAATGTCGCCGATTGGGCGCGCGAACGCGTGGCGGCGCGGCGCGAACTCCTGCGTGCGCGCCAGGGACTGCCGGCGGGGCCGTGCTGCGTGGTGCTGCCGCGCGCTGATGGCCGTGCAGGCGATGAGATGCCGTGGGAAGTCGTCGGCCCGATGCGCGCGCGTTATCCCACACTGGCACGCCGGCTCGGCGTCGAGGGCTACGCGATCGCCGATTTCGAAGTCAGCGCCGAGGGCCGCGCCAAGAACATCCATTGCGTCGACGCCTGGCCGTCCGACGTCTTCTTCGCCGCCGCGCGCGAGGCGCTTGCGCACGCCGAGTTCCGCATGCGCGAGGATGTGCATCCCCGCTTCGGCGCCAGCTACCGGATGCCGTTCGTGTTTCGCATCGCCGGGGCGAGCCGGGTGAAAGAGCCGGGGGCGCGGGCGCGCAAGTTACGGCCGATACTCGGCGCGGTGCAGCGATTCGCGGCCAGCTTGCGCCGCTGAGGCTGTGAAGAACGCGCTGCGCCGCCGGCGCAGAGCGCTGGAAAATCCTTAACTTAACCGCGCATAAATCTTTTTAAGCTGTTGTTAACGCTTCCAGCAGGCGGCGCCGTTTCATTCACCGCGCCGCTGCGGGAGGATGGCCCTCGGGGCTCGGCGATTCGTTTCGCCATCAGATGGATTAGGGGTCGGCATTGGACGGCGGATACGCAAGCCTGCTTGTGGCGGCTGGCTCGGCGGCGATCGCATTAGCGTCGTTGCTTTGGGCGCTGCGCGTGACCGATGGCGCGCGCGGCGGCGTCGATGCGTGGAAGAAGCGCGCGCGCGAGCTCGAAGACAAGATCGTCTGGGCCGACGCGATCTTCGGCGCCCACCCCGGCGTGGTGCTGATCTGGGATGAGACCACGCAGAGCGAAGGCGAATGGGGAACGCCGCGCATCTATGGCAGCCCGCTCGCACTGGCGAGCCTGTTGCGCTTTTCCGATGCGGCCAGCGCTGGCGAGCCCGCGGTGCGTATCCTGCAAGGCCTCTCGGTATTCGACGCTACTGACGCCACCGGCGCGCCGACGCGCCTGGGCGCGGCGCTGTCGCGGCTGCGGCGCGAAGGCATGGCGTTCTCGCTGAAGATTTCGACGCCGGACGGCGTCTATGTGGAAATCGATGGCCGCACTGCGGGCGCGCGCGCGGTGGTGTGGATCCTCGACGCGGCCGTGCGCGGAGTCGAGCAAGCCGGCAGCCAAGGCCGCTTCGACAATGGCCGCGAAGTGATCGCGCGTGATCCGGCGGCGTTCCTCGAAATGTGGAACGATGCGCCGTTCATGGCCTGGCGCGTCGACGGCGCCCTGAAGCTCACCTGGGCCAACCCCGATTATCTCGCCGCGCTCGAAGCGAAATCGCTCGACCAGGCGCTGCAGCGCAACCTGCAACTCGACCAGGGCGCCGCTGATCTGGCGCGCAAGGCGATCGAGAACGGCGAGGCGGTGGAAGAGACGCGCTCGGCGGTGGTGGGCGGGCAATTGCGCACACTGCGCCTGCGTATGAGCCCTGTCGCCGGCGGCGCGGCTGGCATCGCCGTCGACGTCACCGAAAGTGAAGCGGCGCGCGAGCAGATCGCCAAGCAACAGCGCGCGCACGACGAAACGCTGAACTTCCTCGCCGAAGGCATCGCCGTGTTCGACGCGGGCAAGCGGCTGGTGTTCTACAATCGCGCCTTCGAGACGATGTGGGACCTTGAACCGTCCTTCCTCGCCGATCGCCCCGCGCATGCAGCCTGGCTCGATTACCTGAAAGAGAAGCGCAAGTTGCCGGCGCACGCGAACTACGCCGAGTGGCGCGCGCGCGAACTGGCGCTTTATCAGGAGCACTCCGATCTGCCGGAAGATCTGTGGGTGTTGCCGGATGGGCGCATGTTGCGCATCGCGCGACAGCCGCACCCCTCGGGCGGCATGCTGCTGATCTTCTCCGACATCACCAACGAAGTGGCGCTGAAGAGCCAGTACGACGCGCTGCTGCAAACGCAGAAGGCCGCGCTCGACAAGTTGCACGAAGCCGTTGTCGTGTTCGGCCTCGACGGGCGTCTCAAGCTCTCGAACGCCGCGTTCGAGGCGATGTGGAAGCTCGAAGCGCCGCAGCTTTCGGGCGATGTGCCGTTCGACAAGGTGGTCGAGCTGTGCCAGCCGCTGTTCCACGACAAGGCGTTGTGGGCGCAAGTGCGTGCGCGCATCACCGATCCGTCGCCGGAAGCGCGCACCGAATATCGCGGTGAGATGCGCCGCAGCGATGAATCGGTGCTGAAATTTCTCACCCGTCCGCTGCCGGATGGCGCGACGCTGGTCGCGTTCCAGGACATCACCGCCGATCGCCGCGTCGAAGACGCGCTGCGTGAGCGCGCCGAGGCGTTCGAACAAGCCGACAAGCTCAAGGGTCAGTTCGTCGAGAACGTCTCCTACCAGCTGCGCAATCCGCTGCAGGCGATCTACGGCAATGCCGAATTGCTGCAGGCGAAAGTGTTCGGCCCGCTCAACGACCGCCAGGTCGAGCAAGTGGGCGCCATCATCGAAGCGTCGAGTTCGCTGTCGAAGCTGATCGACAACATCCTCGACGTGGCGATGGTGGAAGCCGGCAATGTCGTGCTCGATATCGCGCCGATGGATGTCTATTCGACCATCGCCGACAGCGTGCAGATGGCGGCTTCGAAGGCGCGCGACACCGAAGTGCCGATCCGCATCAAGTGCGATCCGAAGATCGGCGACATTCAAGCGGATCAGAAGCGCATCACGCAGGTGTTGGTGAACTTGCTCTCCAACGCGCTGCGCCACACTGAGCGCGGCGACACCATCACGGTTTCGGCCGAACGTGTCGAAGGGGTGCTGCGCCTCACCGTGCAGGATACCGGCAAGGGCATGGCGTTCGATGCGCAGGCGCGCGCGTTCGACAGCTTCGCTTCAGGCGATCGCCGCGGCGCGGGGCTGGGCCTGGCGCTGGTGCGCTCGTTCGTCGAGATGCATGGCGGCTGGGTGGCGCTGTCGAGCGAGCCGGGCCGCGGCGTCACCGTGACCTGCCACTTGCCCGCCGTGGCGCCAGCAGCGCGCGAAGCGGCCTAGCTATGGAGCGGCGGCGAGACGTCGGCTCTTACGCTTCGACAAGCTCAGCGTGACGCATCTTCTGCGTCGGCCTGAGCCTGTCGAAGGCTGCGCAGCCGGCGAGACGCCGGCGCTCCGTATTTACCGCGCGTAATCCCGCACGATCGCGTCGAGGAAGTCGCGGCCTTGGTAGAGGCTTTGCACGCGGATTTTTTCGTTGAGGCCGTGCGCGTTGTTTTCGCCGGGCGTGGAGAACATGCCGCTCATGCCGTAGGTCGGGATGCCGGCATTGTTGAGCCAGCGGCCGTCGGTGGCGCCGGGCGTCATGGTTGGGATGATCGGCACGCCGGGCCAGAGCCGGGCGGCAGCGCGTTCCACCGGCGCCATGATCTCGCGGGTGAGGCGCGGCGCGGTTGAGCCTTCGCGGCGGCGCTCGATGGCGACGGTGATTTGCGGATCGGCCAGCGCCGTTTGCAGCGCGGCTTGCACTTCCTCGGCGGTGTGACCTTGCAGCACGCGGCACGACAGCGTCGCCACGGCGCGCTGCGGCAGCGCGTTTGGCGCGTGACCGGCTTCGACCTGGGTGGCGACGCAGGTGGTGCGCATGATTGCGTTGAAGGACGCATCGCGCGACAGCGTCGCCGCCGCCGCTGCATCACTGGGATCGCGCGCGATCGCGGCCATCGCCGCGCCCGTCTCGCCGCCGACGATCGGGGCCATGCGTTCGAAGAAGGTGCGCGTGACCTCGTTGAGTTCGACCGGGAATTGGAACTGCGACAGCCGCTCCAGGCCTGCGGCCAAGCGGTAGATCGCGTTTTCCGGTACGGGCCGCGAAGAATGGCCGCCGGGATTGGTGACGGTGAGCGTCACCACTTGGTGGATTTTTTCGCCGGCCAACACGTTGAGCGCGATCGGGCGCCCGTCCGGACCAAGCGTGCCGCCCGCGCCTTCGTTGATGGCGAAATCGGCGGCCACCCATTCGCGGTGGTTGCGCAGCAGATAATCGACGCCGTTGATGCGCGGAGAGGTTTCCTCGCCGCAGGTGAGCGCCATGCGGATGGAACGGCGCGGCCGGAAGTTCTCGCGCTTCATCCGCACCATCATGTCGACGAACACGGCGGCCATCGCCTTATCGTCGGCGGCGCCGCGGCCGTAGAAATAGCCGTTCTCCTCCACCAGCGTGAACGGATCGCGCTCCCAGTCGGCGCGGTTGGCGTTGACGACATCGATATGCGCCAGCAGCAGCACGGCGCGCTGGCGTGAGGTCCCGCGCAGCACGGCGACGAGATTGCCGTCATCGGGCGCGCCATCGGGCACGATCACCTGCGCGTCGGCCTCGCTGTAACCGGCGGCGCGCAAGTGCGCGAGCATGGCTTCGGCGGCGCGGGTGCAGGAGCCGGTGGCGGCCGAGGTGTCGATCTCGACCAGCTCCTCGTAGACAGAGCGGAACGCGGCCCGGTCGGGCGAGAGGTCCCGCGCCTTCGCTGTTGCGCCGAAGGCTGCAAAGGCAAGTGCGAAAACGAGTGCGCGCATCGGGTCCCCCATTCCGTCAACGCAGTGAATAGGAGACTAGGCGCGAGCGCAACCCGCTCAGAGCCAGCGGCGTACGCGCAGGCAATAGCCCTCGAAGGCGGCGCCGAACTGGCGGCGCATCTTTGCTTCCTCGAACGGGATGAACACCCAATTGGCGATGGCAAACATCGCCACCGGCGCGATCAGCATCGGCATGCGGCCGAACCAGAGCGCGCCGCCGAGGCAGAACACGGTCATGGCCAGGTACATCGGGTTGCGCGTGAAGGCGTAGAGGCCGTCGGTGACGAGGCTGTTGTTGGTTTTCGATTCCGGCAACAGCTGCGTGTTTGCCAAGCGGAATTGCACGATGGCGAAAAACACGATCGCCATCGCCACGGCGATCAGGCTGAGGCCGATCGGACGGGTCTGCAACACCGGCCAGTCACGCAGGCCGGGCGCAAGGCTCAATCCCCACGTCGCGCCGAGCAGCAGAAGCGCCCAGAGCGGCGGGGGGATGCGGCGCATCAGTGCTGGCTTTTGGGCAGCCGTACGACGAGGCCGTCGAGCGCGTCGGTGATCTTGATCTGGCACGACAGACGCGAATTGGCTTCGACGTCATTGGCGAAGTCGAGCATGGATTGCTCCATCGAACCGGCCTCGCCCGTCTTCGCCGTCCACGCCGGATCGACATAGACGTGGCAGGTGGCGCAGGCGCACGCGCCGCCGCAATCGGCGTCGATGCCCGGCACCGCGTGCTTTACGGCAGCTTCCATCACGCTCTGGCCGACGGGCGCGTCGACGACGTGTTCTTTGCCGTTGTTTTCGATGTACGTGATCTTCGGCATGGACTTCCTCTAGCGCGCGCTTGCGACCAGTTCCTTCATGGGCCGGCTTTCGTCGGTGATGACTTCAGGCGGCAAGCTGCGTCCAGTTTGGATCAGCATCTTGGCGCCTAAATACTCCGCCGGCCGGTTGACCGCATCGACTGCGATCAATTTCCCATCCTTGTAATAGAAGGCCGCGAAGCTCCGGTCAGCCATAACGCCACGGAACGCGACGTGGTCGTAACCTTGGAACAGCCCGGCGATCTGCAGTTTGAGGTCGTATTGGTCCGACCAGAACCAGGGCGCCTCGACGGCCTGCTTCTGGCCGAGGATGGTGGCGGCGACGATCTTGGCGCCTTCCACCGCGTTATGGACGCTCTCCAGCCGGGCGATGCGGTTGCCGTAGTGCAGCATCGGCCGGGAGGCGACATCGCCGATGGCGAAGATGTTCGGGTCGGAGGTGCGGCACTCGGCGTCGGTGAGGATGCCGTTCTCAACCTTGAGGCCGCATTGCTCGGCGAGGGCCGTATCCGGATTGACGCCGATGCCGGCGATTACGAGGTCGGCCGGCAATTCGCCGCCGTCGATCAGCGCAACGCCGGTGACGCGATCCGTGCCCTTGATCACGGCGGGCTGACCGCCGAGCACGAAGCGCACGCCCTGGCGGGTGTGCTCGTCGAGAAAGAAGCCGGCGACTTCCGGGCTCGTCACCCGCGCCAGCGGGCGCACCGCAGTTTCCACCACCGTCACATCGAGGCCGAGCTGGCGGCCCACGGCCGCAACTTCGAGTCCGATATAGCCCGCGCCGATCACGATCAGCTTCGCGCCGGGTACGAAACGCGGGCGGATGGCGTCTGCGTCGGCGGCGGTGCGGAAGGTGTGCACGCCTTCGAGATCGGCGCCGACGAGCGAGAGCTTGCGCGGGCGCGCGCCGGTGGCGAGCACGAGCGCGTCGTACGGCAGCTCACGCCCGCCCTCGATGCGCACGCGCTTGTTGGCGCGGTCGATCCACACTGCCTTCACCGGCGATTGGAACACGATGTGTTCTTCGGCGTAGTGCGAGGCGGGGCGAAGCAGCAGCCGCTCAAGCGGCAATTCGCCGAGCAGGTACTTCTTCGACAAGGGCGGGCGTTGGTAGGGCGCGCACGGCTCTTCGCCGATCAGCGTGATATCGCCCTTGAAGCCGCCTTGGCGCAGGCGCTGGGCCGTCTCGGCGCCGGCCTGGCCCGCGCCGATGATGATGATGCGGTTGATTTCGCTCGTGGTCACAGCGCCTTAGTGTTTGCTGTGGATGGGGCCGGGTGGCAAGCGGGCCTTGATGCCGCGCTGCCCCGAAGGCAGCATCCGCCGCCGTGACCCCGGATTCCCTCGTTGATTCGCGTCAGATCGCGTTGCCGGACGCAGCGGCAACGCTGGCGCTTGGCCGCCGCCTGGGGGCGGTGCTGGAGCGGGGTGACGTGGTTTGCCTTGCCGGCAATCTAGGGGCGGGAAAGACGACGCTCGCCCGCGGGGCGATCGAAGCCTGGACCGGGAAGCAGCGCGAAGAGGTTCCCAGCCCCACTTTTACCCTGGTGCAGACCTATGAAGGCGGCCGCGGAGAGCTGTGGCATGTCGATCTCTACCGGCTGAAACGGCCGGACGAAGCCTGGGAGCTGGGCCTTGAGGACGCCTTCGTGGACGCAGCCTGCCTGATCGAGTGGCCCGAGCGGCTCGAAGGGGCGCTGCCGAAGAACCGTTTGGATGTGGCGCTTACGCCGGAAGGCGAAGGGCGCCGCGCCGCGCTTAAGGCGCATGGCGCATGGAGAGCAAAGCTTGGATCGATCTGAAGCGCTGTCGCGGCTTTTGAGCGAAACAGGGTTCGGCGGCGCCGAACGCCATCCGCTCGCGGGTGACGCCTCGACGCGCCGCTACGAACGCCTCGTACTCGGCGACCGCCGTGCGATGCTGATGGACGCGCCGCCCTCGGCGGAATCGCAGCCCTGCCCGCCGGGCGCGACGCCGGCCGAGCGCCGTCAGCTGGGTTGGAACGCCACCGCGCGGCTCGCGGCGTCCCGCGTTGAAGCGTTTGTCGCTGTCGCTGCGCATCTGGAGAGCCTTGGGCTCTCGCCGCCGCGCGTGTTGGGCGCCGACTGCGCCGCCGGCTACGCTGTGCTCGAAGATCTTGGCGACAATCTCTACGCCAACGTCATTCCCAACGGCGAGAACGAGGTCGCGCTTTATGAGGAGGCGGCGCGCGTGCTGGCGCATGTGCACGCCGCGCCGATCCCCTCACGCATGTATGGCGCGGGCGGCGCGAACTGGCCGCTGCTCGATTACGACGCGCTGGCGCTTGAGGTGAATGCTGATCTGTTCGTCGAATGGCTGCCGCGCGCGGCGGAGGTGCGCATCGACGATGCGGCGCGCGCGCGCTGGGAGAAGGTGCGCGACAGCATGATCGTCAAGGCGCTCGGTTTTCCGCGCGCGTTCACGATCCGCGACTACCACGCCGAGAACCTGCTCTGGCTGCCGGAGCGCGAAGGCCTCAAGCGCGTCGGCCTGCTCGATTTTCAGGATGCCGTGCGCGGTTGGCGCGCCTGGGATTTCTCGATGCTGCTGGACGATGCGCGGCGCGATGTCAGCCCGGCTGCACGCGAAGCGGCAATCCGCGCTTATCTCGATGCGTCCGGCGCCAGCGACGCTGAATTCCGCCGGGAACTCGCCGTGCTGGGCGCGCTCAACACCATGCGCATCCTCGGCATCTTCTCACGCCTGGCGGGCCGCGATGGCAAACAACGCTATCTCGCCTTCATGCCGCGCGAGTGGAGGCACCTTGCCCGCACGCTCGAACATCCGGCGCTTTCCGAGGCGAAGGCGTTCGTCGAAAGCGTGGCGCGGCCTTACCTGGAGCGCGCGGCGTGATCCCGCAAACCGCCATGGTGCTCGCGGCCGGCCTCGGCACGCGCATGCGTCCGCTGACCAACGACCGGCCGAAGGCGCTGGTCACGGTGCGTGGCCGCGCGCTGATCGATCACGTGCTCGACCGCTTGGCCGTAGCGGGGGTCAAGCGGGCGGTGGTGAACGTGCATGCGTTCGCCGATCTGCTCGAAGCGCAAGTGAAGCGCCGCAGCGACATCGAGATCGTCATCTCCGATGAGCGCGCCAAGCTGATGGAAACCGGCGGCGGCGTGAAGCAAGCGCGCGCGTTGCTCGGCGATGCGCCGATCATCGTCTGCAACATCGACAGCGTCTGGGAAGAGCCGAACGGCTCGGCCATCGCTCGCCTTGCGCGCGGCTTCGATCCCAGGCGCATGCGCGCGCGGCTGATGCTCGCTTCGATGGACGAACAGCTTGGCTATGACGGCGCTGGCGATTTCCTCGCCGAGCCGGACGGCCGCATCCGCTTCCGCGACGATCACCCGCGCGCGCCGTGGGCCTATATGGGCGCGCAGATCATCGACCCCGCGATCGTCGATGTAGAGCCGCTTGAGCCGTTCTCGTTCACGCGCGTGTGGCGGCGGCTGGCGGCGGAGGGACAGCTTTTCGGCGCGCCGCTCGGCGGCTTCTGGATGCATGTCGGCGATCCCGAAGCGCGCGCGCAGGCTGAAGCACGATTGGCGGCGGCGGCGCCTAGCCCGTGAGCAGCTTATCGCTCGGGCTGCCTGAACCTCTGTTCGGCGGCCCCGCGCCGCGGCTTCGGACTGCGCCGGCGTCTGCGGCGTTCTTCGATGTACTCGCGGGCGCCATGGTCGACGCGCTGGTGCGCAAGGACGATCCGTTTGCGCTCGCCGACGCGCTGGTGCTGGCGCCGAACCGGCGCGCCGCGCGCGGGCTGATCGATGCGTTTGCAAAGCGGCTTGGCGGCGCGGCGCTATTGCCGACAATCCGCCCGCTCGGCGATCCGCACGCGGACGACGATCCCGACATCTGGGGCGCCGATCCGGCGGGCGTGGAGCTTGCGCCGCTGATCGATAAGCTGCGCCGACGCCTTGAACTCGCTTCGCTGATTCGTCGCCGCGACGAAGCGGCGAATGGTGTCGACGATCCCGCGCGCGCGCTGGCGCTGGCCGACGAATTGGCGCGCTTGCTCGATAGCGCAGCCACCGTTGAGCGTGTCGCCTGGGAAAAACTGCCCAAGCTGGTCGAGGAGATTGAGCTGGCGCGCCATTGGGCGGCGTCGGCGGCGTTCTTGCAGATCATCACCAAATATTGGCCGGAGCATCTCAGCGAGGCAGGCGTCAGCGATCCGGCCGAGCATGGCGCGGCGCTTCGCCGTGCGCTGGCGGCGCGCTGGCAGGCCGAGCCGCCGCAGCGGCCGATCATTATCGCTGGTTCCACCGGCTCGCAGGCGACGACGCGCGAGCTGATGCGCGTGGTGGCGCGCTTGCCGCGCGGCGTGGTCGTGCTGCCGGGCATCGATAGCGATATCGATGAGGAATCCTGGCGCATGATCGGCGACCAGCACCCGCAACATGCGCTCAAGGCAACGCTGAAAGCCCTCGGCGTCGATCGCCGCGATGTGCCTCCGCTGGCAGATGAAACGCCGGGCGGACGCGCGCGGCGCCTGCTGCTGCGCGAGGCGCTGGCGCCGGCGGAAAAGACCGCCGACTGGCTGGCGCGCCTGTCCGCCGCCGGCGGGGCGGCGTTCGTGAAAGCGGGCGCGGAAGGCCTGCGCTTACTCGAAGCCGCAACCGAAGACGAAGAAGCGACGGCGATTGCGCTGATGCTGCGCGAGACGCTGGAGCGGGAAGGCGCGAACGCCGCCGTCGTCACCCCGGACGCGGGTCTGGCGCGGCGGATCGAAGCCAAGCTCGCACGCTGGGGCGTTCAGCCCGCCGTTTCGCATGGCACGCCGCTGCATGAGACGGAAGCGGGCCGCTTGATCGCGCTCTTGTGCGAGCTGGCGCTCGATGAAGCGGAGCCGGTTGCGTTAGCGGCGTTGCTGAAGCATCCGCGCGTGTCCTTGGCTGCGGGGGGCGATAATGCGCTCGTCACGCTTGAGCACGAAGCGCTGCGCGGCGCCCGCCGCTTCGAAACGCTGGCCGAACTGGCGGCGCTCGATCTGCCGCAACGCGCGCGCGAATTGGTGACGAAGGTGCAGCAGGCGCTGGCCCCGCTCACCAACTTGATGCGGCAGCGCGAACTGACGCTGGCGCAGTTCGCCGACGCCGTGACGCAAGCGTGCGAAGCTGCGTGCGACGCCGATGCCTGGCAGGAGCGCGATGGCGAGGCTGCGGCTGGCCTGTTGCGCGAGGCCATCGAGCATGGCCGCGCGCTCGGCGCGATGCAGGCGCATGCAGCGCCGCGCGTGCTGATGCGGCTAATGCGCGAGCGCGAAGTTCCACCCGCGCCCGGCGGCGACGCGCGGGTGGCGATCTGGGGGCTGCTGGAAGCGCGCTTGCAGCGGCGCGATCTGATGATCTTGGCGAGCCTCAATGAAGGCGTATGGCCCGCCGCGCCGGGCGAAGACCCGTTTCTGTCGCGGGCGATGCGCGACAAGCTGGGTTTGCCGTCGCTCGACGCGCGTATTGGTCTTGCCGCGCACGATTTCGCGCAGCTGGCCAGCGCGCCCAACGTAGTGCTGACGCGCGCGCTACGCCGCGACGGTGCGCCAACCCTGGCCTCGCGCTGGCTGTGGCGGCTGAAGACATTGGTGCAGGGCGCGAACGCGTCGCTGGATTCCGCGAACCAGTACGCGGCGTGGGCGCATGCGCTGCACGAACCGGATGCGGTGGCGCCGGTGAAGCCGCCGCGGCCTTGCCCGCCCGCAGGCAAGCGGCTGACGCGCATCAGCGTCACGGCGGTGGAAACGCTGATCCGCGATCCGTACGCGGTGTATGCGCGGCGCATACTCGGGCTCGACTATTTGCAGCCGATTGGCGCGCCGAGCGGACCGGCTGAACGCGGCATCGCCGTGCACAAGGCGATCGAGCGCTTCGGCGACGGCGAGGATCCGCGCGTGCTGATCCAGCTGCTCGATGAGGAATTGCGCCGCAACGGCGTGCCGCCCGAGCGCCGCGCCGCCGAGCGTGAGCGTATGATCGTGTCGGTCGAAGCGCTGGTGGCGTGGTTCAATGAGCGACGCGCGCTTGGCCGACAGATTTTCCGCGAAGAAAAAGGCGAATTGGTTCTTGATGGCGTGAAGCTCACGGGGATCGCCGATCGCATCGAGATCGGCGTCGGGCACGCGGCGATCCTCGATTTCAAGACTGGCGCGCCGCCGAGCGACAAGCAGGTTTCCACAGGCCTTGCGCCGCAGCTCTTGCTTGAAGCGGCGATGCTGGCGCGCGGCGCGTTCGCGAACGCGCCGAAGGCGAAGGTGGACGAACTCGTCTATTGGCGCTTCGGCAATGCCGATCCGACGCCGCGCACAGTGGAGATTGAAGGCGGCGCACACGAGGCGGGCGAGAAGGCGCTTGCTTCGCTGCGCGGCCTGCTCGCACGCTATGCGCAGCCGGATCAGCCATTTCTGTCCAAGCCGCGCGTGCAATTCATCAAGCCGTATCTTGAATACGACCACCTGGCGCGGCGCAAGGAATGGGCGGACGCGGAGGGTGATACATGAGCGCCGATCCGCTGCAGGAAGCCAACCAGAGCCAGAGTCTTGCCGCGCACCCGCACTATTCGGTGTTCGTCACCGCCAATGCGGGGTCGGGCAAAACCAAGGTGCTGGTCGACCGCATCGCCCGCCTGCTGCTTGAAGGCTCGAAGCCCGCGGCGTTCCTCTGCATCACCTACACCAAGGCCGCAGCCGCGGAGATGCAGCGGCGCTTGTTCGAGCGGCTGGGCGGCTGGTGTGTCGCGGATGACGCAAAGCTCGGCGCGGAGTTGGAAAAGCTCGGCGCGCCGCATGCCGATCTCGGCCGCGCGCGGGCGCTGTTCGCGCAAGCGCTGGAAACGCCGGGCGGTTTGCGAATCCAAACCATTCACGCCTTCTGTGAGCGCCTGCTGGCGCGCTTTCCGATCGAAGCGGGCGTGCCGCCGGGCTTCGAGATCGCCGACGAGGCGCGCGCGGCGGCGCTGCTGGGGCGGGCGCGTGCGGAGGCGGCGTTGGATGTAGACGCGCCGCGCACGGCGTTCCGCCGCTTCGCGGCGAAGCTGCACGGCGAGGGACTGGAAGCGCTGTTGGACCGGCTGGCGCTGCGCCGCGCTGATTTTCGCCGCTACGCACAAAAGCACGACGCGCCGCTGTTCGCCGAACAAGCATTGCGCGACCGGCACGGCGCCGGCGAAAGCGCTGATGATTTTGCAGCGGCGTTCATCAGCGCGGCGGATTGGCCGGGCTTGCGGCAAGCGGCGGCGGCGCTTTCATCCTCCACGGCCAAGGATCAGGCGGTGGCTGATCGGCTCGGGCAGATTTTCGCGGCGATGGAGCGCGGCGATTCTCCGCGCCGCGTGCTGGACTGGTGCTTCGATTTCGCCTTCTCCAGCAGCGGCGAACTCTACAAGAGCTTTGTCACCGGCAAGTTGACGAAGGCGCAGCCATGGATCGAGCCCGCTGTCAATCGCTTCGCCGAAGCGTGCGCGGATGCGCGCCGCCGTCTCAACGCCATCGAGCGTGCAGAGGACGCTGTCGCGGCGCTGGCGCTGGCGCTCAAGCTCGACGAAGCTTACGCCGACGCCAAGGGCCGCGCTGGCGCGCTCGATTTCGACGACCTGATCGAGCATGCGCAGCGCCTGCTGCAACGCTCGGAAGCTGCTCCCTGGGTGCTCTACAAGCTTGATGGCGGCCTCGATCACATCCTGATTGACGAAGGTCAGGATACCAGCCCCACGCAATGGGAGCTGATCGAGCCGCTGCAAACAGAGTTCTTCGCCGGCGCTGGCGTGCGTGAACGCGTGCGGACGATGTTCGCTGTCGGCGATCCCAAGCAGAGCATTTACGCCTTCCAAGGCGCCGATCCGGCGCGCTTCCTCAACGAAGCGCAGGCGCTCAGCGCGCGGGCGCACGCGGCGAACATGAATTTCGCCGGGCCGGAGCTGCGCACTTCGTTCCGTTCCACCCAGCACGTGCTCGACGTTGTCGATGCGGCGATGGCGGACAAGCCGCTGATCGCGTCCGGGCCTGGCCGGCACGACGAGATCAAGCACCTCGCCGCGCGGCGTGACGAGGGCGGCTGTGTCGAAGTGTGGCCGGTGACGCTGCGGCCGAAGGCAGCGGACGCCCAGCCCTGGGATGCGCCGATCGATGTCGAGACCGGCGCCAGCGCGCACGCGATCCTGGCGCGCGAGATCGCCCAGCGTGTCAAAGCCATGATCGATGCGCGCGAAGCGGTGTGGCATGACGGTAAGCTGCGTCCGATGCATGCGGGCGATGTGCTGGCGCTGGTGCGCACGCGCGGCGCCATGTTCCGCGAGCTGATCAAGGCGTTCAAGCGCGCCGGGCTGCCGGTCGCCGGCGCCGACCGCATGGTGCTGCGCGACGAATTGGCGGTTGAAGACTGTCTGGCGCTGATGCGGGTCGCGCTCGATCCGGCTGACGATCTCGCGCTCGCCTGCGTGCTGAAAGGCCCATGGTGCAACCTCACTGATGATGACGCCGATCTGTTCCCGCTCGCTTATGGGCGCAGCCGGGGTGAAACGCTGATGGCGCGCCTGATGGCGAGCAGCGATGAGAAGCACGCCGCCGCGCGCGCATTCGTAACCGAGCTGGCGGCGCGCCGCGGCGCCGAGCCGTTTGCGTTTCTTAGCTGGGCGCTGGAGACGCCGCATGGCGGTGGTGACACCGGCTGGCGGCGCGTGTTTGCCCGGTTGGGACAGGAGATACGCGACCCGCTCGAAGAATTACTGCAACGCGCGCTGAAACCGGCCGGCCATCAGGCGGCGACGCTGCAGCGCTTCCTCTATGCGATCGAGATCGACGCGGGCCAAGTGAAACGCGAGCTGGAGGCGGAGACAGGCGCCATCCGCGTCATGACCGTGCATGGCGCCAAGGGGCTGGAAGCGCCGCTGGTGATCTTGCCGGATTCCACCGGAAATGCCGAAGACGCGCCGGATAACGGGCTCCTGTTCGATGATGAGGACGGGCCCTTCATCTCCTTCCGCAGCAAGGATGACGACGCGGTCGTCGCCACAGCGCGCGCCGCGCACAAGGAGCGCATGCTCGGCGAGCATTGGCGCCTGCTCTACGTGGCGATGACGCGTGCGCGCGACCGGCTGATCGTGTGCGGCCCGCAATTCAGCAATGCCAAGAGCGGCGAGGCGCCGGAGAGCTGGCGCGCGGCGGTTGAAAGCGCACTGCAGTCGCTCGGCGCCGCGCCGTTCAAGACGCCGTACGGCGAAGGCTGGCGCTACGGCGCGTCCTTGTTTGCGGAAGAGGCGGAGAAGCGATCGGCGCACGCGCCGCTCACGCTGCCAGCCTGGGCGAAGGCGCCGGCGCCGGGCGGCAAGGAAGTACGCATCGCGGCGCCCTCGCGCATCGCGCATATCGATCCGGCGTTATTCTCGCCGCGCGGTGAAGGCCAGAAGCGGTTCAGACGCGGCAGGCTGATCCACGGTTTGCTGCAACGTTTGCCGGACGTGCAACCCGAGCAGCGCCAGAAGGCGGCGGTCGCCTGGCTTGCGCGTCAGGGCGTTGACGGCGCCGGGGCCGAAGCGTTCGCGCGCGAAGCGCTTGGCGTGATCGCCGACGCGCGTTTCGGCGCCGTGTTCGGACCAGCCAGCCGCGCCGAGGCGCCGATCATCGGCGAGGCGGCGGGCATGAGCGTACGCGGCATCGTCGACCGGCTGGTGGTCGAGGCGGAGCGGGTGCTGGTGCTCGACTTCAAGACCGACCGGCCCTCGCCAACCGATGTCGCCAAGGCGCCGCAACCGTATGTGCTGCAATTGGCGCTCTACCGGAACGTGCTGCGCCAGATCTTTCCTGGCCGCACCGTCGGTTGCGCTCTCCTGTGGACGGAGACCCCGCACCTGATGGAATTGCCGGATTTCCACCTGGACGAGGCGTTGAGGCAGCTCGAGGCCGGTTGAAACGGCCCCGGCGCGCGCCTACCTAAAACGGCGAAGATTCGTTGCGAGGAGAAGTCCGCGTGTCCGTCACCACCAAGATCAGCGACGACAGTTTCGAAAGCGACGTGTTGAAGTCCGGCAAGCCGGTGCTGGTTGATTTCTGGGCGGAATGGTGCGGCCCCTGCAAGCAGATCGGACCGGCTCTGGAAGAGATCGCTTCCGAAATGGGCGACCGCGTTACCGTCGCCAAGCTGAACATCGATGACAACCCGATGACGCCCGGCCGCTACGGCGTGCGTGGCATCCCGACTTTGATGGTATTCAAGGACGGCAAGGTGGCGGCGACGAAAGTCGGCGCGATGCCGAAGTCGAAGATCGTCGAGTGGCTGAACGAGAGCGTCTAAGCGCTTTCGGCGGTTAGAGCTTCTGCCGCCAGCACGAATGAACCACAGATCAACACACGCGGCGCAGGAAACTGCGCCGCGTCTTGCATGGCGGCTTCGAGCGATGGGGCGGTGCTCGCCGCAACGCCGAGCGCTTCGGCCTGCGCTGCGATCAGATTCGGCGCGATGTGCGCTTGCTGCAACGGCACGGCGATGATGCGATCGACCGCGCCAGCGAGCGCGGCGGCGAAACTGTCGGCGTGCTTGCGCGCCAACATGCCGACAATGGCGATGGTGGGCGCCTCGCGGCGGTGGCGCATGGCATTGAGCGCATGCGCCAGCGCTTGTGCGCCGTGCGCGTTGTGTCCGCCATCGACCCAGACCTCGCCGCCGGTGTTGCGGATCGGCGCGCTGAGCGGCCCGCGCATCAGCGGCTGCAAGCGGGCGGGCCAAGCGGCGTCTGTCATGCCAGCGGCGAACGCTTCCTCACTCAGCGCAGGGCGCCAGGTGAGCAGCGCCGCGCAGGCGAGGCCCGCATTGTCGATTTGATGCGCACCGGCCAGCGCCGGCAACGGCAGATCGAGCGCACGCGTCTCGGTCTGCACGACAAGGTGGCCATTGCTTGCGTACGCGTCCCATTCCACGCCTTGGCGATAGAGCGGCGCGCCGACCGCCTCTGCCTGCGCTTCAATCATTTTGCGCACAGCATCGTCCTGCCGGGCGACGATGGCAGGCGAATTACGCTTCATGATGCCGGCCTTGTGGGCGGCGATCTCGGCCAGCGTGGCGCCAAGCGCATCTTGATGATCGAGGCCGATTGGCGTGATCACTGAGAGCGCCGGGCGTTCGATTACGTTGGTGGAATCGTCGCGTCCGCCCATGCCGGTCTCGAGCAAGACGAGATCGGCTGGCGTTTCATCGAACAACAAGAACGCCGCGGCCACCTGCGCATCGAACTGCGTCAGCGCTGTCGAGATGCGCGCGACGTGCTCTGCGGCGGCGATCAGGGCCGTCTCGCTGACCTGCTCGTTCGCCACGGCGAAGCGCTCGCGCAGCGCGAAGAGGTGCGGCTTGGTGAAGGCATGCACGCGCAAGCCTGCCGCTTCGGCGATCGCGCGCATGAAGGCGATGGTCGAGCCCTTGCCGTTGGTTCCGGCGACATGAATGACGGGCGGCAGATGGGCTTGGGGGTCGCCGAGTGCGGCGAGTGTTGCGCGCAAGGGCGCGAGATCAAACGGCTTGCCGTGCCCGAACTCCGGGCCGAACAGAGTCTCGAACCGCTGCTGCGCCGGGTCCATCAGGGCGCGCGAGCGCTACTCCGCTGCTTTCGCGCGCGGCGCCTGGTTTTGGCGTGCGGGTTTGCGCTTGCGGTTTTGCGGCTCTGCCTCTTCGACAATCTCACTGAGTTCGATCGTCTCGCCGCCTTCGCCTTGCTTCTGCATGTGCTTGTGCATCAGCACCGAGAGCAGCGTCGCCAAGGTGGCTTTGAGCTGACGGCGGTCGACCACCATGTCGACCATGCCCTTGTCGTGCAGGTATTCCGAACGCTGGAAGCCTTCCGGCAGCTTCTGGCGGATGGTCTGCTCAATCACGCGCGGGCCGGCGAAGCCGATCAGCGCGCCGGGCTCGGCGATGTGGATGTCGCCCAGCATGGCGTAGCTGGCGGTGACGCCTCCGGTGGTGGGGTCAGCCAGCACGACGATGTAAGGCAGCTTCGCTTCGTGCAGCATTTGAATCGCCAGCGTCGTGCGCGGCATCTGCATCAGTGAGAGAATGCCTTCTTGCATGCGCGCGCCGCCCGATGAGGTGACGACGATCAGCGCAGCCTTGCGGCGCAGCGCGGCCTCAGCGGCGGCGACGAAAGCTTCGCCCGCGGCCATGCCGAGCGAGCCGCCCATGAATTCGAAATCCTGCACCAGCACGACAGCGTGCGCGCCGCCGATGCGGCCATAGCCTGCGGCCATGCAATCGTCGCGGCCGACCTTTGCGCGCGCCGCCTTGAGGCGATCGGGATACTTCTTGTCGTCCTTGAACTTCAGCGGATCGGTCTGGACCTTCGGCAGCGGAATCGTCTGCCAAGCCTGCTCGTCGAACATCTGCTTGAAGCGCGCATCGGGGCCGATGCGCATGTGGAAGCCGGAGGGCGTCACCCAATCGGCGTGCTCAAGCTCGGCGCGATAGATCAGCTCGCCCGAAAGGGGATCCTTGATCCAGAGATTGTCCGGCGTGTCGGGCTTCTTCTCGTCGCCCTTCTTCTTGAGGCCGGGCCGCGCAAAGTTGGACAGCCAGTTCATGCGCGTATTCCTTCCACGTCTGCGGCGTCTCGCGCTGAGCGCACAGCTTCGCTTAACAATGCCACCTTGCGCAAGACGCGCTCGGGGGCCTGCGCGGCAGGGCCTGCCGCAATTTCATCGACGAAGGCCGAGCCTACGACCACCGCATCGGCGCTGCGGGCGATGGCCCGCGCCGCATCCGGTTCGCGTACGCCGAAGCCGACGGCGATGGGTAAATCCGTTGCGCGCTGCAACCGTTCCACGGCCGCGCGCACGTCGCCAGCACTTGCAGCATTGGCGCCGGTGACCCCGGCGACAGAGACATAATAGAGGAAACCCGAGGCGCCTTCGAGCACCTTGGTTAACCGCTTGTCGTTCGTGGTCGGCGCCGCCAGGCGAATAATGGAGAGAGCGTGCGGCGCGAACGCGCGCCGCAGCGGCGCATCTTCCTCCGGCGGCAGATCGACCACGATGGCGCCATCTGCGCCCGCGCTTTTGATATTCGAGGCGAACGCATCATAGCCCATTTGCTCGATCGGGTTTGCGTAACCCATCAGGATGAGCGGGGTGTCCTTGTCCGTTTCCCGGAAGCGGCGCGCGAGATCGAGCGTGTTGCGCAGGCTGCCGCCAGCCTTCAGCGAACGCAGCGCGGCTTTTTGAATGCTCGGGCCGTCGGCCATCGGATCGGTGAACGGAAAGCCCAGCTCGATCACATCGGCGCCGGCGGCTGGCAAGCCCTTCAGGATTTCGAAGCAGGTTTCCTGGTCGGGATCGGACGCCATCACATAGGCGACGAGCGCGGCGCGATTAGCGCGCTTGAGCGATGCGAAACGGGAGGCGATGCGCGTGCTCATGGGCTCAGTTTGTGCACCGCGGTTCGCGCTCTAGTGCGAACCAGATCACCACATTGGCCGAGCGCCGGTCGCCGCGCGGGAAATCCGATGGGAAGATATTGAGCACATGCCGGCAATCCTGTTCGTCGGTGCGCACGGCGGTCAGGCCGCCGGTGACGTAATCGCCTTGCACCCAGCCATGCTCGCCGAGCTGGCCGATATATTCGGCGGCGATGTAACCGGACGATGCGCGCGGCATGGTCACGCACGCGAGTTCGAACGTCGCCGTGTCGCTGATGGTTTCCGGGTATTGGCAATCCTCGGGGACGGTGGAGCCCTCGATCAGCTCCAGATTGACCGAATCCGGCAGCAGCGCTTGCGTCTCTTCGGCAAACGCCGGCGCGGCGAAAGCGAGCGACGCGGCAAGGCAGGCGAGAGCGAGACGAAGGTTCAAAGCTTCACTCCTAGCGCATCGGCCACGGTGAACACGTCTTTGTCGCCGCGGCCGCAGAGGTTCATTATGATGAGCCCGCCCTTGCCAATCTCGCGCGCAACATCGCCAACGCGCGCTAGCGCGTGCGACGGCTCGAGCGCCGGCAGGATGCCTTCGAGCCGCGCGCAGAGCTTGAATGCTTCCAGCGCCTCGTCGTCTTTGGCGCTCAGATATTGGGCGCGGCCAATGTCGTGCAGGTACGAATGCTCGGGGCCGACGCCGGGATAATCGAGGCCGGCGCTGATCGAGTGGCCTTCCAGGATCTGGCCGTCTTCGTTCTGCAGCAGGTACGTGCGGTTGCCGTGCAGCACGCCGGGGCGTCCGCCATTGAGCGCAGCGGAGTGCTCGAAACGCTCGTCGATGCCATGACCGGCCGCTTCGACGCCGATCAGCCGCACCGCTTCATCCTGGATGAACGGATGGAACAGGCCGATAGCGTTCGAGCCGCCGCCAATGCACGCCATCACCGCGTCCGGCAGACGCCCTTCGCGTTCGAGAATCTGCGCGCGCGCTTCGCGTCCGATCACGCTTTGGAACTCGCGCACCATTTCCGGATAGGGGTGCGGGCCCGCTGCGGTGCCGATGCAATAGAACGTGTCGGCGACATTGGTGACCCAATCGCGCAGCGCTTCGTTCATCGCGTCTTTCAGCGTCGCCGCACCGGACGTCACCGGGCGCACTTCAGCGCCAAGCAGCTTCATGCGGAACACGTTCGGCTTCTGCCGTTCGATGTCGGTCGCGCCCATGAACACGACGCATGGCAGGCCAAAGCGCGCGCAGACGGTCGCGGTGGCGACGCCATGCTGACCGGCGCCGGTTTCGGCGATGATGCGCGTCTTGCCCATGCGCAGCGCGAGCAGCACTTGGCCCAGGCAATTGTTGATCTTGTGCGCGCCGGTGTGATTGAGCTCGTCGCGCTTGAAATAGATTTTCGCGCCGCCGAAGTGGTCAGTGAGCCGCTCAGCGAAATAGAGCGGCGAGGGCCGGCCGACATAATGGGTCCAGAAGTCCGCCATGGTGGCGGCGAAGGCCGGATCGGCCTGAGCCTCGCGATAGGCGCGCTCCAGGTCCAAGACGAGCGGCATCAGCGTCTCGGCGACAAACCGGCCGCCATAGGGACCGAAACGGCCCTCGGCGTCGGGGAGGTCCTGCCAGTTGCGGCGCACGTCCATGGGGCGGAAGCTTAGACTCGGGTTGCGGCCAGGAATTGGGCGATCCGGGACGGGTCCTTTAGGCCCGGGGCGGCTTCCACGCCAGAGGACACGTCCACCAGGGCCGCTCCGGAGGCAGTGATCGCCTCGGCCACGTTCTCGGGGTTGAGCCCCCCGGACAAGAACCAGGGCCGGGAAAAGCGCTGTCCGGCCAGGATTGCCCAATCGAACGCCAGGGCGTTGCCGCCGGGCAGGCCGTCCGGGGGCGGCTTGGCGTCAAAAAGCAGCATGTCGGCCACCGGCTCATAGGCCGCGGCCTGGGCGAGGTCCGCCGAACGGGCGATGCCGAGGGCCTTGATCAGGCCCCGGCCGGCATATTGGCGGGCTTGGGCCGTCTTGCCCGGGCTTTCCGAGCCATGCAGCTGGATCCAGTCCGGACGGGCGTAGGCGGCGATGCCGGCCAGGAGTTCCTCGTCGGCGTCGACGGTGACGGCGACGGTCTCGGCCCGCCCGCGCGCCCGTTCCACCAGCGCCGCCAGCTTGTCGCGCGACAGGTGCCGGGGGCTCTTGGGATAGACGACAAAGCCGATAAAGCGCGCCCCGCCCGCTAGGGCGGCGTCGACAGCTTCAGGCGTGGTCACGCCGCAGATTTTGGCTTCGGCCATGGCGTCTCTTGGCGCGACCGCGGGTGATCGTCCAGTACGAGTGGAAACGCGGCCGTCGGCTCGTGCGTATAGGGGCTGAAATCGCGCGGCAAACCGCCTACCTGCACACGACAAGGAGAGTTCACATGACGACGCTGGAACGGGCCGTACTGGCCGGTGGCTGCTTCTGGGGCATGCAAGACCTCATCCGAAAGCTGCCCGGCGTGGAAAAGACGCGCGTGGGCTATTCCGGCGGCGATGTGCCCAATGCCACCTACCGCAATCACGGCACCCATGCCGAGGCGATCGAGATCTGGTTCGATCCGCAGCGCATCTCGTACCGGGACCTGCTGGAGTTCTTCTTCCAGATCCACGATCCGACCACGGTGAACCGTCAGGGTAACGACATCGGCATGTCGTACCGCTCGGAAATCTTCTATGCGAACGAGACCCAGCGCGCCGAAGCGCTGCGCACGATCGAGGACGTCGACGCCTCCGGCCTCTGGCCCGGCAAGGTGGTCACCAAGGTCTCGCCGGTGGGCGATTTCTGGGAGGCCGAGCCCGAGCACCAGGATTATCTGGAGCGCATCCCCAACGGCTATACCTGCCATTTCCCGCGCCCCGGCTGGAAGCTGCCGAGACGGGAGCAGGTGGCTTAAGCCCCGCCGCGACCTCATGCTTCGACAAGCTCAGCATGACGCTCAGATGGGCCTGCCGGTGGCCGTCCCACCGGCGTCAGCCTGAGCCTGTCGAAGGCGGGAAAAGAAGCGCACAAGCGGCCAAAACCGCGGTTGACGGGGCGCCTGCTCTGCCTCTATATCGCCGCTCCCCGCCCGCGCGAGCTCCGTGCGGGCGCGCTTATGTTTTTACGGGTTCACCATGTTCGCGGTAATCAAGACGGGCGGCAAGCAATACCGGGTGGCGAAGGACGACGTGATCGTCGTTGAAAAGCTGGCTGGCGATGCGGGCGCGAAGGTCACCTTCGACCAGGTCCTGATGACCGGCGACGGCAATTCCGTGAAGGTCGGCAAGGACGTCGGCAACGTCACGGTCACTGGTGAACTGATCGAGACCGCGAAGGGCGACAAGGTCACGGTGTTCAAGAAGCGCCGCCGCAACACCTATCGCCGCAAGATTGGCCACCGTCAGACTGAGACGCGGGTGAAGATCACCGCGATCGGCAAGTAAGGTTCAGAGGCTCCTATGGCTCACAAAAAAGCAGGCGGCACCACGCGCAACGGTCGCGACTCGCCGGGTCAGCGCCTTGGCGTGAAGCGCTTCGGCGGCCAAAGCGTCAATGGCGGCGAGATTCTCGTGCGCCAGCGCGGCACCAAGTTCCATCCGGGCTCCAACGTCGGCCTCGGCCGCGATCACACCCTCTTTGCCCTTTGTCAGGGCCAAGTTGCGTTCGCAACCAAACGCGATGGCCGAACCTACGTGTCGATTATGCCGGCACAGGTAGCGGCAGAGTAAGGCGAGACGGAAATTGACCCCGGATCGCCTCTCAAACAGGGCGATCCGGATCCTCGAATTAAGCGTGGGGCGCCCGGATCAAGGCGCCCCATTTTCTTTGCCCCGCGCGGAAGTGAGCCAGGAGGGCTCCATGCGGGACGTGATCGAGATCGAGACAGAGCGGTTGAAGCTGCGGCGGCTGCGCATGAGCGATGCGCCGCGCATCGCGCAATTCTGCGGCGACCCCGCCGTAGGCCGTAACCTCGCCATGACCCCGCTGCCGTATCTGCCCGTCGCCGCCGAGGGCTGGATCATGACGCTCGCGGCGCGCCGTCCGCTGGGCAAGGACTTCGTGTTCGCGATCGATCTGCCCGGCGAAGGCATGATCGGCGCGATGGGCGCGCACGCGCGCCCCGGTGACGGCTTCGAGATCGGCTATTGGTTTGGCCGCCCCTATTGGGGCAAGGGCTTCGCCACCGAGGCGCTGAAGGCGTTCGTCAGCGAAGCACGCCGGCTCGGATCGTTGGAGGCCGGTCACTTCGCCGACAATCCAGCGTCCGGCCGTGTGCTGGCGAAGGGAGGCTTTGCCTACACCGGCGAAGTGGCGCCGACCTTCTCGCTGGCGCGCGGCGAGACCGTGCCGTGCAAACGCATGCGTTTGAGCGGCGCCTCGACTGAACACGACATCGAACAATGTGAGCCGGCTGCGGCTTAACGGACACGTGAGCCGGGGCGGCATGGGCATCCGCCCCGGCTCACGCTATTTTCAATGCCTTAGGAGCACGTCATGGGTCTGCGCGTAGCTGTAGTCGGCGCCACGGGAAATGTGGGCCGCGAGATGCTGACCATTTTGGAAGAGCGTCTGTTCCCGGCCGACGAGGTCATTGCGTTGGCTTCGCGCCGTTCGGTCGGTGTCGAGGTCAGCTACGGCGACAAGACGCTGAAAGTGAAAGACCTCGAGACGTTCGATTTCTCTGGCGTCGATCTCGTGCTGATGAGCGCGGGCGGGACGGTGTCGAAGGAATGGTCGCCGAAGATCGGCGCGACCGGCGCGGTGGTGATCGACAATTCGAGCGCTTGGCGTATGGACCCGCGCGTGCCGCTGATCGTGCCGGAAGTGAATCCGGACGCGATCCACGGCTACGACAAGCTCAACATCATCGCCAACCCGAATTGTTCGACCGCCCAGCTCGTGGTCGCGCTGAAGCCGCTGCATGACCACGCCAAGATCAAGCGCGTGGTGGTGTCGACCTATCAATCCGTCTCCGGCGCCGGCAAGGACGCGATGGACGAGCTGTGGACGCAGACCAAGAAGCTCTACGTCGCCGACGAGATCGTCAAAGAGGTGTTCACCAAGCAGATCGCCTTCAACGTCATCCCGCACATCGATGTGTTCATGGAGGATGGCTACACCAAGGAAGAGTGGAAGATGATGGTCGAAACCAAGAAGATCTTGGATCCGGCGATCAAGCTGACCGCCACCTGCGTGCGCGTGCCGGTGTTCGTCGGCCATTCCGAAGCCGTGAATATCGAGTTCGAAAACCCGATCACCGCCGAAGAGGCGCAGGAAATTCTACGCGAGGCGCCGGGCGTGATGCTGGTCGATCGCCGCGAGGATGAAGGCTACATCACGCCGGTGGAATGCGTCGGCGAGTTCGCGACCTTCATTTCGCGCGTGCGCGAAGACAGCACGGTCGAGAACGGCCTCGCGCTTTGGTGCGTCAGCGACAATCTGCGCAAAGGCGCGGCGTTGAACGCAATTCAGATCGCCGAGCTGATGCTGAACAAGGGCCTGTTCAAGCGCCTTCAGGCGGCGTGAGCGCCTGCGCGGTTGTGAACCGCGCTCACATAATCTGTTACAAAATGTGTTCGCGCTTTCATCGCAGCGCGGATGCGCAAGAGAGCGCGCACGCCTATCTAGCGCGCGAGGGGACATGAGCGTGCCGCGCATCACCATCGAACAACCATCGGACACTGACGTCGAGACCATTCACGCGGTGCTGCGCGAGACTTATTGGTCTCCGGGCATTCCGCGTGAAACGGTTGCGCGCGCGTGCGCCAATTCCATGTGCGCAATCGCGCGTGATGATGCAGGCAAGCTGATCGGTTTTGCCCGCCTGGTTACCGACAAGGCGACCTTCGCTTGGCTGTGCGACGTGATCGTGTTGCCCGGCAAGCAGGGCAAAGGGCTTGGCCGAGCGCTGGTGCGCACCTTCCTCGATCATCCGGAGCTGCAGGGCTTACGGCGCTGGCTGCTCGGCACGAAGGATGCGCACGGCGTTTACACGCCGCTTGGCTTCTCGCCGATCGAAGAACCGCATCGTTTGATGCAGATCCGCAATCCCAATCCCTACGGCAAGCCCAGCACATGACCGACGCCGCCATTCCCGCCACGCACTCGGACGCTGAAAAACGCGCCGGCTTCTTCGCGGCGGCCTCCGCCTATGTGATCTGGGGCTTCCTGCCGCTTTATCTGAAGCTGATGTCCGCCGTCGATGTGCGCGAAGTGTTGGCGCAGCGCATTCTTTGGGCTGCGCCTTCCGCGTTCATCGCCGTGTTCGTGATGAGCGGCTGGCGGTTTGGGTGGCGCGAGATCGCAGCCGCGCTCAAGCCGCGCATGATTGGCACGCTCATCATCTCAGCGTTGTTCATTTTCATGAACTGGGGCCTCTACGTCTATCTGGTGCTGCACGAGCGCGTGATTGAATCGGCGCTGGCGTATTTCCTGGCCCCGTTGGTGGCGGTTGGGGCCGGCGTGCTGTTCTTCAAGGAGAAGATCACAGCGCCGCAGCTGATTGCGCTGGCTCTGGCGCTGCTGGGCGTGATCGTGCAGGGCGTGGCGCTCGGCGCTCCGCCTTGGGCGGCGCTGGCTCTGTGCGCGACGTGGTCGGCGTACGCGATTATCCGAAAGCGCGCGCCGGTGCCGGCCGCTGTGGGTTTGCTGATCGAAAGCATGGCTTTGGCGCCGCTCGCGATCGGGCTGCTGATGTGGGCGGCGAGCGAGGCGCCGCTGTCCTTCACCAGCGACTGGTCGCATGCGCTGTTGCTGGCAAGCGCAGGGCCGGTGACGGCGATTCCGCTGATGGCGTTTGCGTTCGGCGCGCGGCGCGTCACCTTCGTGACGCTTGGCCTGCTGCAGTTTCTCGCCCCGTCGCTGCAATTCGCCACCGGCATCGCCTTCGGCGAGCCGTTCTCGTTTCTGCGCGGGGTCAGCTTTGTGCTGATCTGGGCTGGTCTCGGCTTCTTCGCCTGGGATACGCTGCGGCGTGCAAGGAACGCATGAGCGAATACACCTATTACGCCATCGGCGATGTGCACGGCGAGCTGACGAAGGTCGACGAGCTGCTGCGGCAGATTCGTGCTGACGCGATTGCGCGCAAGGTTCCGCACAAGCTCGTTTTCCTTGGCGACCTGATCGATCGCGGGCCGGATAGCCGCGGCGTCATCGCGCGCGCCATGCAGCTACAAGCGGAGGCGCCGGATCAGATCATTGCCATTCGCGGCAACCATGAAGAGCTGATGCTGCACGCCTATGATCGCGAAGAAACGATGGGGCTCTATCATTGGGCCAGCAATGGCGGCGATGAGACCATCGCCTCCTACGAGGCGGCCAACGGTAAGAACGATCATTGGCGTACGGCGATTGATCCCGAGCACATCGCGTGGCTGCGCGCCTTGCCGACGATTGCGCACGATGAGGCGCGCCGCATCGCGTTCGTTCATGGCGGTATCGATCCCGCTGCGTTTCCGCGTTGCGAGGATGGCGTGCGTATGTGGACGCGCTCGGAGAAGTTCTTCGATCCGAGGCGATGGCCGCAGCGCGCGGAGTTAGAGGGTTTGCTCGTCGTGCATGGCCATACGCCGACGCATGATTTTGCACCCCACGTTCATCCGCGCCGCATCAATGTCGACACCGGCGCCTGCTATGGCGGGCCGCTTACGGCTGCAGTGCTGGGGCCGGGAGAGGCGCCGCGCTTCCTGCACGCCTGAGCGCGACAAGCATCAGCATCCACGCTGCAAGCGGGCACAAGGGCAGCGGTTGAAAATGCCCGATGAAAACGGAAAGTCCCGAGAACCAGGCGAGCATCATCGCGGCGAGTTCGAAGCCGTCGCGCGGCTTACCGAGGAACACAGCGCCGACCGCAAGCAGAACGGAATCGTAGAAGAAGAGATAGGGCGAAACGAGCATGGTGGCCGCACCCAAGGCGGCAGCCTGCACGCCGAGTGCGCCGTCCGGTGTGCTGCCGCTGCGCACGCGCGTGGTCCAGAACAGCCAGCACGCCGCCGCTACGCCGGCCAGTGCGCTAATGATTTGCGCGCCTGACGCCACCGCCTGCGATGCGCCCATGTCGAGCAGGTTGGCGTAGAGGCTGGCGTAGGCTGGCGTGGTGATGCGCTGGCCGCTGATCAGGCCTTGGGACGCTGACAGGTTCTCGAAGAAGCGTAGGTAAGACTCAAAGCCGAACACGAAGCCTGCGAGCAGCACGAACGCGATCGTTCCCGCCGCCGCCGCCGCGAAAGCGCGCCAGCGGCCCGAGAGCGCAAGCAGCAGCGGCCACAGGATGGCCAGGTGCGGCTTGATTGCGAGCATGGCGACAAATGCACCCGCCACCACCGGCCTGCGGTCGAGATAATAGAAGGCGAGCACGACAATGCCGGCGATCAGAAAGCCGACCTGGATGGTGCCGACATGATAGACCAGCGCCGGCACGGTGGCGGCGAAGATGAAGGCGCGCGCGTCCGGCAGCACTTTGCCCGCAGCGTAGAAATAGAGCGCCGCCGTTGAGACCAGAAACAGGATCGCCGCCACCGGATAAGGCAGCAACGCAAACAGCGACATCGGCAGCAGGAAGGTCGGCGGCGAATTCCACGGCGCGACGAAGCGCGCGCCGGGCGTGGCGATGTGGTGATACTGGAAGATCAGCGCGCGGTCGTGCACCTGATCGGCGTGCCCATCGAGCGCGGCGCGGCCAGCGCTCCAGAAGGCGACGAAATCGCCGAACAGCGGCTGCCCGCCGATCGACATGTCATGCATGGTGGGAAGGCGCGACAGGATCGTGCCGCCAAGCGCGAGCGCGATCAGCACAGCGCAGATTTCGAGCACTAGGCGCGGCGTGATTTTCAAAGACATGCGTAAAGAGCGTCTATCAAAGCGAGCGAACGGGGGTCGCCCATGATGTGGTGGGATTGCTTGTTCATGACATAGCCGGCGGAGATTCCGGCGGTCGGGTCGCCAAAGCCGACCGAGCCGCCCATGCCGGAATGGCCGAACGCCTCCGCGTTCGGCCCGTAGATGCGGTTCGAGTTGCCGATGATGCCGGTGCGCCAATCGATGTTGAAGGGCAGCACGAGGTCGTCACCTTTCCAGCGACGCGTGGTCAGCGAGTCGAACGCCTCTTGCGAAAGCACGCGCGCGCCGCCGATGACGCCGCCGGTGGCGTAGGCTTCGTAGAGGCGCGCGACGCCCAGCGCGGTCGCGTGGCCGTTGGCGGAGGGGATTTCGATCTTGCGCCACTGGGTCGAGCCACGCACGGGCGCGGCCCATTTGGTGAAGAAAGCGGCCTTGCGCGGCGGCGTGATCTCGCCGAACTCGCCGCCGCGGGTTGGCTTTTTCATCTCCGCGGCGCGGTGATGGTCGTTTTCCGGCGTGCCGATCTGAAAGTCGACGCCGAGCGGGGCGCAGATGTCTTCGCGCAAGATCGCGCCGAGCGATCGGCCCGTTGCACGCAGCGCGATTGCGCCGGCGATATAGCCCCAGGTGAGCGGGTGATAGCCGCTGGCGCTGCCGGGCGGCCACAAAGGCGCGAGCGCGGCGATGGCTTCGGCGCAGGCGGGCGGATCGAGCCAGAGATCAGGATCGACCGGTTCGAGGAAGCCGGGAACGCCGGCCTGGTGCGCCAGCGTTTGCGCGATGGTGACTTTGTCTTTGCCGTGCACGCCGAAGGCGGGCCAGAGCGCTGCGAGCGGGGCTTCGTAATCGAGGCTGCCGGAATCGTGCAGCATCGCCATCACCAGCGCCGAGACGCCCTTGGTGGTCGAATAGACCGGCACGATGGTGTCTTGGGTCCAGGGTCGCGTTTGCTCACGGTTGGCCCAGCCGCCCCAGATGTCGACGACAATCGCGCCGTCGCGGATGGCGGCGAAACCGGCGCCGAGTTCTTCCGGCAGCTGCTGCGCGAACACCTCGCGCACGCGCTCAAATCCCGGCGCGACATAGCCCTCGACCATCATGCCATCTCCAGCGAGCGCGCACGCGGCCAAGTGACGGGATCGGCGAGCACGTCCTGGGCGGCGGGCAGCTCGAGATCTTCGCTCTCGGCGGCGATCGAGCGCACGATCACGTCGTACACAGCGCCGGTCGCGCCTTCGAGCGCGATCGCCGGCGCATCGCCGCGGGCGCGGCGCGCTACGAACAAGGCCGAGAAGAGGTCGCCCGCGCCCTTCGGCGCACGCGGCAAGCGCGGCGTCTCGCAGAACCAATCGCCGGTCTGCGCGGCGTAAAGGTTGCCGAGCCCCAGCGCGGTGCGGATCGAAGAGCACAGCACCAGCTTGTTATTGAGCGCCCTGGCGGCGGTGCGTGCAGTATCGAGGCTGTCGACTGTCTTGCCGGCGATGATTCCCAGCTCGAACGCGTTCGGCATCAGCCAATCGGCCTCGCGCCGCATGGTGTTCATGATCGCATCGGCCACGGCTTCGCTCACGAACAGCTTGCCTTCATCGCCCAGCACGGGGTCGCAGGCGAACACTGCGCCAGGGTTGGCGGCCTTCACCAGCCGTACCGCTTCCAGGATCACCGCGGCCTGTTCCGGGTGACCGATATAGCCGGTCAGCACCGTGCCGATCTCGCTGAGCAATCCATCGGCGGCCAGCCCTTCGATCATGGCGGCGATGGTTTCCGGATTCACCGGCCCGCCGCCGGGCGGGCCGTGGTCGGGCCGGCGGCCCAGCAGCACGGTCGGGATCTGCAGGACGCGGACGCCCAGCCGCTCCATCGCAAATGCCGCCACGGAATTGCCGACGCGCGCGCCTGCGACCTGGCTCTGGATCGACAAAATCGTGTTCACGCGTCTAGACCTTGGCCCGGTGATCTAGTCGATTGCCGCAACCACCGCCACTCCCCGAGACGCCGATGAACATAAGACCCCGCCGCTCCTGCCTTTACATGCCTGGCGCCAACCAAAAAGCGCTGGAGAAAGCCAAGACGCTGCCCGCCGACGTGTTGTTTCTGGACCTCGAAGATTCGGTTGCGCCCGACGCCAAAGAGTTGGCGCGCGAGCAGGTCGCCGCCGCGGTGAAAGCGGGCGGCTACGGCAAGCGCGAGGTGATCGTGCGGGTCAATGCGCTGTCCACGCCCTGGGGGCATGACGACATCGCCGCCGCCGGCAAGGCCGGTCCGGACGGCGTGCTTGCGCCGAAGGTGGAGAGCGCCGAGCAAGTGAAGGCGCTTGACGCGGCGATGAGCGCGGCGGGCTTCCCCCGCGAGGCAACGCTATGGGCGATGATCGAAACGCCGCGCGCTATTCTCAATGTCGGCGAGATCGCCGCCGCCGCCAAAGGCACGCGCCTTGCCGCCTTCGTGATGGGCCTCAACGATCTTGCCAAGGAAACGCGCGCCCGCCCCGGGGCCAGCCGCGCTGCTTTCTTCGCGCCTTTGTCGCTGGCGGTGACGGCGGCCCGCGCCGAAGGGCTGACGGCGATCGATGGCGTCTACAACGACATCGCCAACACAGCCGGGTTCGAAGCCGAATGCCGCCAAGGCCTGGAGTTCGGCTTCGACGGCAAGACGCTGATTCACCCAAGCCAGGTCGATCTCTGCAATTTGGTGTTCGCCCCGACCGAGGAAGAAGTCGCCCGCGCCCGCGCCGTGATCGCCGCCTTCGCACAACCCGAGAACGCCGGCAAAGGCGTCATCAAGGTCGATGGCCGCATGACGGAGCTGCTGCACCTGGAAGAGGCCAAGCGCGTGGTGGCTGTGGCGGATGCGATTGGAGCCTGATGCAATGACCAAATCCAATCCTGGCAATTTCCTCGAAGATTTTCGCCCTGGCCAGCGCATCGATCATGCGACGCCGCGGACGCTGACGGAGGGCGATGTGGCGCTCAATGTGGCGCTGACGGGCTCGCGCTACGCGTTGTTCTCGGCCGACACGTTCGCGCAGAATTGCGGCCTGCCGGGTGCGCCGGTCGATCCGCTGCTGGTGTTTCACACCGTGTTCGGCAAGACCGTCCCGGACATCTCGCTCAATGCGGTCGCCAATCTTGGCTATGCGGAGGGGCGCTTTCTCGCCCCGGTCTATCCGGGCGATACGCTGAACTCGGTGTCCGAGGTGCTGGGCGTCAAGCAAAACTCGAACGGCAAGACGGGCGTCGTCACGGTTCGCACCGATGGCTTCAACCAGGACGGCGAGCCGGTGCTCTCTTATGTGCGCTGGGTGATGGTGAACAAGCGCGACGCCGGCGCCGCCGTCGAAGACGCGCCGCCGAAGACGCCAGCGCCGGCCGTCAAGGGCTCCGAGTTGATCTTGCCGCCGTCACTCGATTTCTCGACCTACGATTACACGCTCGCCGGTTCGCCGCACACGTTTGAGGATTACGAGATCGGCGAGAAGATCGACCACGTCGACGGCATGACCGTGGAAGAGGCCGAGCACCAGATCGCCACGCGCCTCTATCAGAACACGGCGAAGGTGCATTTCGACGCCTTCGCGCAGCAGGGTTCGCGCTTCGGCAAACGCTTGATCTATGGCGGCGTCGCCATCTCGCTGGCGCGCGCGCTGGCGTTCAATGGCCTCGCCAACGCCGCTTACGTGCTGGCGATCAATGGCGGGCGCCACGTCAATCCGCTGTTCGCAGGCGACACGCTCTATGCGTGGACCGAAGTGCTCGACAAGGAAGACCTCGGCCACGCCGGCGCACTGCGGCTGCGCCTGGTGGCGCTGAAGAACCAATCCGCGCACGCTTTCACCTACAAGGTCGACGACGGCGGCTACGCCGAGCACGTGGTGCTGGACTTCGACTATTGGGCGGCAATCCCCAAGCGGCACTTCACCTGAGGGACAGCGCCTAGTTCGCCGCCCTCTGCCGTTCCGCCACCCAGCTGCGCACGCGCGTTTCCAGCACGTCAAGCGGCAGCGGGCCGGCGCCGAGCACCACGTCGTGGAATTGGCGGATGTCAAACCGCTCGCCCAGCGTCTGGGTCGCTTCGCGGCGCAGCGACTGCAGACGCAGTTCGCCGATCTTGTACGCCAGCGCCTGACCCGGATCGGCGATGTAACGCTCCAGTTCGGTCTGGATGTTGTGCGGCGAGAGCGCGCTGTTTTCCGCAAAGCAGCGGCGAGCTTGTTCGATGTCCCAGCCCATCCAGTGGATGCCGGTGTCGGCGACGAGGCGGCAAGCGCGCCACATTTCGTACGAGAGACGGCCGAAGCGCTCATACGGCGTACGGTACATGCCCATGTCTTCGCCGAGTGATTCCGCGTAAAGGCCCCAGCCTTCGACGAAGGCGGTCACGAATGCGTTGCGCCGAAAATAGGGAAGTTCGCTCAGCTCTTGCGCACGTGCGATCTGCAGGTGATGGCCGGGCACGGCTTCATGCAAAGTCAGCGCCGGCAATTCGTAGAGCGGGCGCTGATCGAGGTGCGTGGTGTTGACCCAATAGGCGCCGGCCATGCCAAGCGCGGGACTGCCTTGGGTGTAGTAGGCGGTGGTCGAACCTTCGGCCGATTCAGCGGGGATCACGCGCACGCCGTAAGGCAGGCGTGGCAGCGTGCCGAACAGGCGCGGCAGCTGATCGTCCGCGCGCTTGGCGATCTCGGAAGCCTTCTCGACCAAGTCCTCGGGCGAACTGGCGTAAAATTGCGGGTCCGTGCGCAGGAAGCGCTGGAATGCGGCGAAATCACCGTGGAAACCGCTGGAGGCGATCTCACGCTCCATCGCCGCGCGGATTCGCACGACTTCGGAAAGGCCGAGCTGATGAATGTCCTCGGGTGACATGTCCGTCGTCGTGTGCGCACGGATCAGAAAGCGGTACATCGCCTCGCCGCCCGGAACGGAGCGCAGACCAAGGCCCGTGCGGGCGGCGGGCAGGTACTCGTTCTCCATGAAGGCGATGGCTTCGCGGTGGGCCGGCAGGATGTTTTGTTCGATGACCGCGCGGGCACGCGTACGGTAGCTCTCCTGCTGCGCCGCTGGAATGGAAACCGGCATGCGCGCCAACGGCGTCATCAATGTGGTCGTCATGGTTGCGACTTGCGCCCGCGCCGTATCGAGCGCGCGGTCAACGACGATGCGCGGCTGGGTGTAGCCAGTGGCAATGCCGCGGCGCGCGTTGGTGATGCTCTGCTGATAGTAGCGCGGCAGGGCTTCGAGGCGTGCGATCCAGGCCTCCGCGTCGGCGGCCGATTGGATCGGCGTTGTGTAAGCGAGATAGTCGCCCAGCGTGAAGAAGCCACCGCCATTGCTGATGGGAGCGCGGCTAAAGTCGAGATCGGCGCGCTCGATCGCGAGGCCGAGCGAGCGGAGCAGATACTGACGGTTGAGTGCGCCTTCCGGTGAGAGCCGGCGCGCATCGACGCGCTCGACCTGAGCTCGAAGCGAGGCGAATTCGGCGCGGGCGGCAAGTTCGGTGTCACGGGAGACGTCCGGCAGCAGGCGCAGCGCTGCCCGGTCTCCCTCGCTGGCGGACGTCAGCGGATCGTAGCGCCGCTCAAGCTGTTCGTCCCGGGCAATCAGGGCGCTGAGCTGACGGTCAGCGCTGGACTGGGCGTGGGCCGGAGCGGCGGCCACGGTTACGGCCAGAATAGCGCCAATGGCGGCAAAGGTGCGAAGCATCACAAGTCCCCCAGAACTGGCGCAAACGCTAGCATGGCCATGTCACCCGCGCGCCGGGCATTCGACGGCTGGCGCGGCAATCGGTTTGGTTGACTTGGGGAAGCGCGCCCGTAATGTCTCGCCGCGAGATTCCCAGCTTTATCAGCGACAAGAGGCGCTCCCATGGCCGGCGTGACCCGCCCGGAAGACAGACCCATATCGCCGCATCTGCAGATTTGGCGTTGGCATGTGACGATGCTGAGCTCGATCCTGCACCGGTTCACCGGCATTGCGCTTTATGGTGCGGCGATCCTGTTCGCGGTTTGGCTGATGATCGCCGCCGCGGGGCCTGAGACCTATGCGTATATCGCGCCGCATCTGACCGCCTGGTACGGACAGATCGTGCTTTATCTGATCGTTGCGTCGCTGGCCTATCACCTTGCCAACGGCATCCGGCATCTGGTGTTCGACACCGGCGCGGGGCTCAACCCCGGCGATGCCGACACCAGCGCCTGGTTCGCTCTTCTCTTCGCCGTTGCCGCGCCTGTCGGCCTCTGGCTGCTACTGACGTTCGGAGCGTGACCGATGGCCCAGTCTGATCGCAGCATGAGAAGCGCGCTCGGCCGCGTGCGCCACCACGGCGCAGCGCGGGAAGGGACCGGCCATTTCATCGCCATGCGCTTTACATCGATCGCATTGGCGATCCTTAGCTTGTGGTTCGTGATCGCCGCGGCTTTGTCGCTGCGCGAAGGCACCTATCTTTCGGTGATCGATTTTCTGGCGCAGCCCGTAAACGCGGTTGGCGTCATCCTTCTGACCGTCATCAGCCTCTACCACATGGCGCTCGGCATGCAGGACGTGATCCTTGATTACATCCAGAAGCCATCAAGCAAGATTTTGCTGATGCTGCTCAACGTGCTTGTGCCGCTTGCGCTCGGCGCCGGCGCCGTCTTCGCCGTGCTGCACCTGAATTTCGGAGTCTAAGCCTTGGCCGCCTATACGTGGATCGATCACACGTTCGACGTCGTTGTTGTCGGCGCCGGCGGGTCAGGGCTTCGCGCGGCGCTTGGTTGCGCGCAAGCCGGCTTGAAGACGGCGTGCGTCACCAAGGTGTTCCCGACCCGCTCGCACACGGTGGCGGCGCAAGGCGGCATCTCCGCCTCGCTCGGCAATATGGGCGAGGACAAATGGCAGTGGCACATGTTCGACACCGTGAAGGGGTCGGACTGGCTCGGCGATCAGGACGCGATCGAGTACCTGACGCGCAACGCGCCAGCGGCGGTTTATGAACTCGAGCACTGGGGCGTGCCGTTCTCGCGCACCGAGGAAGGCAAGATCTATCAGCGCGCCTTTGGCGGCATGACGCGCAATTACGGCGAAGCGCCGGTGCAGCGCACCTGCGCGGCGGCCGACCGTACCGGCCACGCGATGCTGCACACGATGTATGGCCAGTCGCTGCGTCACAGCGTGGATTTCTTCATCGAGTATTTCGCGCTCGACCTCATCATGGAAAACGGCGTCTGCCGCGGCGTGACGGCGTGGAAGCTGGATGACGGCTCGCTGCACCGCTTCCGCGCCCAACGCGTCGTGCTCGCCACCGGCGGCTACGGCCGCGCTTATCTCTCCTGCACTTCGGCGCACACCTGCACCGGCGACGGCGGCGCCATGGTGCTGCGTGCGGGTCTGCCGCTGCAGGATATGGAATTCGTGCAATTCCACCCCACCGGCATCTTCCCGGCCGGCTGCCTCATCACCGAAGGCGCGCGCGGCGAGGGCGGCTATCTCACCAATTCGAACGGCGAACGCTTCATGGAGCGCTATGCGCCGACGGTGAAGGATCTGGCGCCGCGCGACATGGTCAGCCGCGCCATGACGCTGGAAATCCGCGAGGGCCGCGGTGTCGGCCCCAACAAGGACCACATCAACCTGCACCTCGATCACCTCGATCCGAAAGTGCTGCACCAACGCCTGCCGGGGATCTCCGAGAGCGCGAAAATCTTCGCTGGCGTCGATGTCACGCGTCAGCCGATCCCGGTGTTGCCGACCGTGCACTACAATATGGGCGGCATCCCGACGAACTATCACGGCGAAGTGCTGACCAAGGCCAATGGCGATCCGGACTCGATCGTGCCGGGTCTGATGGCGGTGGGCGAAGCGGCGTGCGTTTCGGTGCACGGCGCCAATCGTCTCGGCTCGAACTCCCTGATCGACCTTGTCGTTTTCGGTCGCGCCGTGGGTCTGCGCTGTGGCGAAGCGCTGAAAGCGAACGCCAGCCAGGCTGATCTGCCGAAGACCGCCGGCGATGATCACCTCGCCCGCTTCGATCGCTTCCGCAACGCCAATGGCGGCACGCCAACGGCGCGTCTGCGCGATAAGATGCAGCGCACGATGCAGGAGACCTGCGCGGTCTACCGCACTGGCCCAGTGCTGGAAGAAGGCGTGCAGCGTATGGCGCAGGTTTGGGCCGAAGCGCCGGACGTGAAAATTACCGACCGCACTATGGTCTGGAACACCGACCTTGTCGAAACGCTCGAGTTCGACAACCTGATGGCGCAGGCGATCGTCACCGTCACCGGCGCAGCCAACCGCACCGAAAGCCGCGGCGCGCATGCGCGCGAGGATTTCCCCGAGCGCGACGACGAGCACTGGATGAAGCACACGCTGGCCTGGCTCGACATGAAGAGCGGGCAAGCGACGATCGATTATCGTCCGGTGCATTCCTACACGATGACCAACGAGATCGAGCCGATCCCGCCGAAGAAGCGGGTGTATTGAGGCTTACGCGCATCGCACGCTCGGCGGCGATTGAGTATCCAGGCGCCGTCAACTAGGCTCCCCTCCAGGCGGAGGGGAGATCATCATGGCGGAACGTATGGGCTTGGCCCAATGGTCGGGCGTGCTTGGCACGTGGGTCGGCATCGGCGCGGCGGTGTTCGGCGGCTATCAGGCGCTGAAAACCTACGACGAGGAAGTCGCGAAGATGGAGGACGCGCGCGTCGTCCAGACTTTCCAGCTCTTCGAGATGTTCAACAGCTCCGAGCGCCTGGCGGCGCGGCAGCGCGTGATGGACGCCGCCAACAACGGCACGCCGTTTGAGGGCCACGATCTTTGGGTCACGCTCGATTTCTACGATGCGCTGCAGATCTGCGTTGAGCGCAGTCTGTGCGATCAGGATCTCGCAGTACGCTTGTTTCAGCCATATGCGGCGCCGATCTGGGGCGGGCTGAGCGAGGAGATTATCGCCGGCCGTACGCCGAGCGATCCCAACATGGGCGCGGGTGTGCAGTGGATGGCGACGTTGCCGGCGCCAGAAGTGGTGGCGGCCACAAACGAACCAACGCCAGCATCTGCCGAGCAGCCCGAGGCGGAAGCGGCGCCCGCCGAAGCCAGCGCGCCGGCGGCGGCGCAATAAGCGCCCCGCACGCTACGGCAGCTTGACGCTTCGCCCTGCGCGGCCAAAGTCCGCGTCAATCCGCGTTCTAGCGGCGAGGGAGTGAAACGCTATGGCCCAGCTCGGCTACGTCTGTCTTGGCACCAATGATTTCGACCGCGCGTGCGCGTTCTACGATGCGCTTGCGCCTGAACTCGGCGGCAAGCGGCTGTTTCCGACGCCGCAAGGACAAATGTATCGCCTGGGCCAAGGCGCGATGATCATGGTCACGCGCCCGTACAACAAGGAAGCGGCGACGATCGGCAACGGCAACATGCTGGCGATCAATGTCGACAGCAAGGAAGACGTCCAGCGCATCTATGAGAAAGCGCTCGCGCTCGGCGGCACATGTGAGGGCAAGCCGGGCCCGCGTGGCGCGTTCGGCGAGTTCTCGTACTTCCGCGATCTCGACGGCAACAAGATCGCGCTCTACTGGACCGAGCGCCAAAAGTAGCAGGCGCGCTGGCGCCAGCGCGCGCTTGCGCTATGTCCGGGGCTAAGGAGAACCTCATGGACATCCGCGCTCAGCATCGCGTGCACGGCGGCACGCTCACATACGCGCAGCACCAGAGCGCATCGACCGGAACGGCGATGCGCTACTCGGTGTTTGTGCCGCCGGGGGCGGGGCCGTTTGCGTACCTGATCTGGCTTTCGGGGCTCACCTGCACCGAAGATAACTTCACCACCAAGGCGGGCGCCTATGGCGCCGCGGCGCAGGCGGGTGTGGCGATCGTCGCGCCTGATACGTCCCCGCGCGGCGAGGGGGTGGCCGATGACGCCGCCTATGATCTGGGCCAGGGCGCGGGCTTCTACGTCGATGCGACGCAGGCGCCGTGGGCGAGCCATTTCAAGATGGAGAGCTACATCACGCGCGACCTGGTCGCCGCGGTCGAAAGCGGGTTTCCGCTGGCGCCGCGGCGCTCGCTGTTCGGCCACTCGATGGGCGGCCACGGCGCGCTGACGCTGGCGATGAAGCACCCAAGTCTCTTTCGCAGCGTTTCAGCTTTCTCGCCCATTGCGTCGCCGACGCGCTGCGCATGGGGTGAGAAGGCCTTCAACGCCTATCTGGGCGCCGATCAGGCGGCGTGGCGCGGCCATGATGCAGCGCTGCTTATCGAGGCTGGGAAGGCTGCGCCGTTCGACGATATTCTCGTCGATCAGGGGCTTTCCGATTCATTCCTGGAAGCACAATTGAAGCCGGAGCTGCTCGAGCAAGCGGCGCAGAAGGCGGGACAGAAGCTGACGCTGCGACGGCATGAAGGGTACGATCACTCGTACTTCTTCATCACCAGCTTCGTCGCCGATCATGTCGCCTTTCACGCCGCGCGGCTGGGGTAGGCGGGGGCGAAGCGTCTGGCGCGGACGTTGCCGGAGGCGCGCCACTGCCGGAGCGGCGCGCGGCCCAAGCGATGGCGAGCAACACGACACCTAGGCCAAGGAATGACAGCACGCGCACGAACCCGTTCAGCCTCGCCATGTCGAACAGGAACACTTTCGCCGTCGTGATCAGCAGCAAGACCAAGCCGATCCAGCGCAACATGGCGCTGCCGCGGCGCATGCCCTCCCAGAATACCGCCGCGCCGAACAGCGCCCACACGGCGGAGTAAGTCCACATCTCCACGCTGGTTGTCGCTGCGCTTGGCATGTCCGCGGGGTGGTTGGACCAACGCACGATCAGTGTCGCGGCGACAAAAAGGTGACCGATCGCGGCGACGAGAGCGACGCGGCTGAACCAGTCCTCGCGGCGAACATAAGGAACGTTGCGCCCCGCAAGGCTCATCCAGGCGGCGAGCGCGAACACGGCGAGGGCGATGATCGCGCTCGGCAAGCCGGCGATGTGCGCCGGATGGAGACCCCACCACGGATTGAAAAGCGCCCACAGTGCGAGCGCCGTAAACGCAAGCGCTGGCCACACCGCGGCGGCCCAAATCGCCTCCAAATCGTACACGTAATAGCGCACGCTATCGCGTCCGGGCGCGCGTTCGGTGATGTCCGAGCCGACAAGAACAAGCGCGAGCGGCCACAGTGCGTGCGCGAAGCCTTCAAGGCTTGTCAGCGGCGCGCCGTCGTCCATGTAGCCGCGTTGCGCGAACCAGCGGATGGCCGCATGGCCGCAGCTCCAGGCGAACATAATTGCGGCGGCGGCAGCAGCAAAGCGCGTCGCTTCGAGCGGACGTGCATGCGACAAGGCGCGGCCGAGATAGAGCGCCAGCACGACGGCGACCGCCTGCGCCAGCACGGCCAGCAAGGTTTCGAGCGCGTTGGTGTCGGCGGCGATGTGCGCGCCCCACCAGGGGTGGCGCGCGATCAGGAAGACAAGCGCCGACACAGCGATGCCCGCCCATGCACAGGCGCGCGTGATCGCGGCAAGATCGTGCGTGAAGGCGGCGGCAAGCGTTGCGGATACGCGCATGCGTCCCGCAAGCGCGATCGCGAGTGCGCCGCCAAGGAAGATCAAGGCGTAGCAGGCGCCCTCGAATAGGCCGAGCGGCGCGGTGTCCATCGCCGTGCCGTGGAACAGCCGGCGCGTCTCGGTGAGCGCCCAAATCAGCGCGAGAGCGCCGCCACAGGCCGCATAGATGCGCGCCGCTATGCGCTGATGGCTGTAGAGCCGCGCGGCGGCGCCAAGGGCGAGCGCGGCCGGCGCCGCGAGCGCAAGCGCCAGCGTGTCGAACAGCGGCGGACCAACAATGCGCGCCGGAGTCGGACCCCACCATGGATGATCCGCCAGTACCGGCGCCAGCAACACGTAGAGCAAGCCGAGCGCCATCAGAACATGGCCCCGCCAAGCGCTGATCAAGCCGCCGCGGTGCCCTGGCCGCGGCGCCAGCACCAAGCCCGATGCAAGCAAAGTAAGCGCCCGCAACGTTGACTCGGTGAAGGCGTCGAGCGCGCCGCCTGTGGTGGTCGCCAGCCAGCGCAATCCGACAAACACGCCGATGAGGGCGACGATGATCGCGCTTGCGCTCAGCGCTTCGCCTGCGAATTCGTCGCCTGATTTGGCGTCGAGCATGAACCGGCTCGCCAGCAGCAACAGCGCTGCTGACAACGCATAGATCACAAGCGCGAAGGCGAGCCCACCGGCATTGGCAAGTGCGGGACCGATCATGTCGGCAGAAAGCGCATGCGCAATTGCGAACGCCGCTGCCGCGAGCGCTGTGTTGCTGAGCATCGACCAGCGGCGCCAGATATAGCCAGCGGCGAACAGCGCTGCGAAGGCGGCGTCAGCTGCGGCGCGCAAGTTGGCGCCGAACGCGGATTCAACGCCCAGCAAAGCGAGCACGCCCGCCGCGCCGGCCCAATAGGATACGGCTGCGGAGGTCTTTGGCGCATTCACGTCGCGCGAAACAAGATGCGCCGCCGCGTATAGAATAGCGCTTCCGCTGAACAGCGCCGCCCAGGCGGCGAGGCTGTGCCATTCGCTGCGCGTGCTGGCCGCAAGTGCGGTCAACACCGCAGCGCCGAGCGCGCCCGTGGCGGCGATCAGGCGGCGTCCGCTCCGGTGCGGCTTGGCGCCGAGCGCTGCGAGCATGATCGCCAGCGAAGCGAACAGGATGAAGGGATAGAAGTCATTCCCCAGCGCTACATAACGCGCCTGCACGTAGGCGATGAAGCCAAGCACGAGGGAGACTACCGCCACCGTGAACGTCGCTGGCGGCGCCGTGCGGGCGCGCACCGAAGCGGCGGCGAGGGCGACGAACATGGCGCCGACCCAGGCTGGCGCCGAGACCGCGCCGAGGGGCGCGGCAGCGGCGGCGAGCCAAGCCCAAAGCAGCAGCACGCTTGAGACGCCCAGCGCGGCGGCAGGCACGCTCGCGTGCGCGACGCGCCAACTGAGCCCGAGCCGCGTCTCATCGGGTCCCGGCAGGGGCCGGCGGAACGCCAATGCGCTTCCACCCAAAGCGGCGAAGCTCGCGAGGGCGAGCGCACGGCGAATCTCGTCGGCGCCGATGGCTTGCGCGAACCAGAAATAGAGCCCGAGCAGAGCCGCCGCGCCAGCCCAGGCCCAACGCTGCAGGGCGGCAAGGCCAAAGCCTGCGGCGCCGACGAAGCACAGGTAAAGCGTGAGGCCGATCGGCGGCCACTGACCCATGCTGGCGAAGGTTGGCGTAAGCATCGCCATGACGATGGCGAGCACGCCGAGCGCCTGTCCGTGCAGCAGCGCAAGTCCGGCCAGCACGCAGGCACAGACGGTGAGCAAGATCGCAGCCGTGCTTGGGCCGATAAGACCATAGAGCGCGTGTCCGCCCCAGATTGTGGCGTAGAGCGCGACCACGCCAGCGCCCGCGAGCATGGCGGCGACAAGAGTTGAACCGGCGCCGAGCCGCGCGCTGCGCCGGGCCCACTCGCTGGCGCCGATCAGGCCGAGCCCGAGCGCCAGCGCGCAGATGAGTTGGACTTGCGGCGTGAACCAAGCCTGTTGCGCCGCGAACGAAACAAGGAAGATCGCGCCCAGCGCCAGCGCGCCGCCGCCGAGCCAGGCCAGCCCGTTCTCAGCTAGCCATTGCTCCAGCCTGCGCCCGCGCTGACGCACCACGCGCGGCGGCGGGGTTGCAGCAGCGGGCGGATAGGGGATCGGCAGGTCTTCGGGCGCGACCTCGGTCAGCAGCAGCACAGAATCGGAATCGTTCGAGGCCGTCGGCACCGGCGTATCGAGCAGCAGGGGCTCTTCTTCCGCCTGGACAACCTCCACCAGCAGCAGCGGCTCGGGTTCCTCTGCGGCGGCCGGTTCAGCTGCGGCTTGCGCTGCGGATTGCGGGGCGGGGCTGACGCTGATCAGCGCATCGAGGCGCTGTTCCAACGCGGCAAGCCTCTGCGTCAACGCGCCAATGCGCGCTGCTTGCCACCATGCCCAGGCGGCAAGAGCGAGAATGATCAGCCATTCCATTGCCGCCCCTCAGCGGATCGGCGCAGACGTTCCGCCAGCGCGTGGCTTGGCGCAAGGCTTTGCATCGCCGGTGGGGCCGGGTACTCGCGCGCGCGGCGAGTTTGCATGGCTCCGGCGCCCGTGCTGAAAGAACTGTATGAGCTATGCCATCGAGCCACCGCCGATCCCCACCGTCGCCATCGCCGGGAGCGCGGCGCGGTTTCCAGTCCGGCGCATCTTCTGCGTTGGCCGCAACTACGCCGATCACGTTCGCGAGATGGGCGCTGACCCCAAGAGCGAGCCGCCGGTGTTCTTCACCAAGCCCGCTGATGCGGTGGCCGATAGCGGAGCGTCGATCGCCTACGCCGCAAATACCGCCAATCTGCATTTCGAGGTGGAACTCGTGATCGCGATCGGGAAGGGCGGCGCCGGCATCGCCGAGGCGCAGGCGCTGCAGCATGTCTGGGGATATGGCGTCGGCGTTGATCTCACGCGGCGTGATCGTCAGGCCGAAGCCAAGAAGGCAGGCGCGCCGTGGGACGTGGCCAAGGCGTTCGACAATTCAGCGCCGGTGGGGCCTATTTCGCAGGTGCGAAATCACGGCCATCCGAACACGGGCCGTATCTGGCTCGCAGTGAATGGGCAGACCAAGCAGGACGCTGACCTGAGCGATATGATCTGGAGCGTGCCGGAGATCATCGCGGCTCTGTCGCGCTCCTGGGCGTTGAAGCCCGGCGACTTGATCTTCACAGGCACGCCGGCGGGCGTTGGTCCGCTGCAGCCGGGGGACCGTGTCGAGTGCGGCGTCGACGGCCTCGAAGGGCTGAGTTTTGAGATCGCACGCTGAGCGCCTGCGCCTTGGCGCGCCGGGCGGCGCGAGCTAGGTTCTCCCCCCTTTCGTAGGAGCGGCCGCTTGAAGCCCACCGACATCCGCAACCCGGACTATTTCCACAAGGTCGTGGACTGCCAGTGGGCGTGCCCAGCGCACACGCCAGTGCCGGAATATATCCGGCTGATCGCCGCCAAGCGCTATACCGACGCCTACCTGATCAATTGGAAGTCGAACGTGTTCCCCGGCATCCTCGGGCGCACCTGCGACCGGCCGTGTGAGCCGGCCTGCCGGCGCGGGCGGGTGGAAGAAGAGCCGGTGGCGATCTGCCGCCTGAAGCGCGTCGCCGCCGACAACAAGGAAGACTCTGTCGCGGCTCTGATGCCGGCGCCGGCAGCGAAGAAGAACGGCAAGCGCGTCGCCTGTATTGGCGCGGGGCCCGCTTCGCTCACCGTCGCGCGCGATCTTCTCGCCATCGGCTACGAGGTGCACATCTTCGACGGCGACGCCAAAGCCGGCGGCATGGTGCGCACGCAGATTCCGCGCTTCCGCCTGCCGGAAAGCGTGATCGACGAAGAGGTCGGCTACATCACGCGGCTCGAGCCGGTGCTGCATCTGGGCGAGCGCGTCGACAGCTTGAAAGCATTTCTCGCCCAAGGCTGGGATGCGGTGTTTGTCGGCACCGGCGCGCCGCGCGGGCGCGATCTCAAACTGCCGGGCCAAGCGGAATGCGCGGCCAACATCCATATCGGCATCGATTGGCTCTCAAACGTCTCGTTCGAGCACATCCACACGATCGGCAAGCGCGTGATCGTGCTGGGCGGCGGCAACACGGCGATGGATTGCTGCCGCACCTCACGCCGTCTCGGCGGCGAGGACGTGAAGGTAATCGTGCGTTCGGGCTTCGACGAGATGAAGGCGAGCCCCTGGGAAAAAGAAGACGCGATGCACGAAGGCATCCCGATCCTCAATTTCCTCAATCCGCGCGAGTTCACGCACGAGAATGGCAAGCTCACGGGCGTCTGGTTCACCAAGATGCATTGGGTGGAGGAGGGTGGAAAGAAGAAGCTCGTCCCCTCGGGTGAACCCGATGTGCACTACGAATGCGACGACGTGCTGATGGCCGTGGGCCAAGAAAACGCGTTCCCCTGGATCGAACGCGATCTGGGCATGACCTTCGACAAGTGGGACATGCCGGTCGTCGACCAAGTGACGATGCAATCCTCGATCGCCAACGTGTTCTTCGGCGGCGATGCTGCGTTCGGGCCGAAGAACATCATCTGGGCCGTCGCGCATGGGCACGAAGCGGCGGTGTCGATCGACCTCTTGCTCACAGGCGAAGACGTGAAGCAGCGCCCGGGCCCGGGCGTGACCATCGCGTCGACCAAGATGGGCATCCACGAGTGGGCGTATGACAACGATCCCTCGCTCGACCATCGCTTCCGCGTGCCGCAGGTTGAGCCGGAGGTGGCGCTGCGCAATGTGAAGGTTGAGGTCGAGAAGGGCTTTGATCCACTGCTGGGCTTCAAGGAAGCGCGGCGATGCTTGAATTGCGACGTGCAAACCGTGTTCGCCGCCGATCTCTGCATTGAGTGCGATGCGTGCGTCGACATCTGCCCGATGGATTGCATCACCTTCACGGAGAACGGTGAGGAAACCGCGCTGCGTGAGCACCTCAAGGCGCCTGCGCTCAATCTGACGCAAGATCTCTATATCGCCGATGGGCTCAAGACCGGGCGCATCATGGCCAAGGACGAAGACGTCTGCCTGCATTGCGGTCTGTGCGCGGAGCGCTGCCCGACCGGGGCGTGGGACATGCAGCAATTCTATCTTGAGATGACGCACGCCGGCTGCTCTTCCGCGCCGAAGGCGAAGCCGGCGCCGCAACCTGTAGGGGCCAAATGAAGCCGATCGCTGCGACAAACGATTTCGTCGTCAAATTCGCCAATGTGAACGGGTCTGGCTCGGCGAGCGCCAACGGCCTGTTCGCCAAGGTGATCTTGCGGATGGGCGTGCCGGTTGCTGCGCGCAACATCTTCCCGTCCAACATCCAGGGGCTGCCCACCTGGTACGAGGTGCGGGTCTCGGAAGAGGGCTGGCTCGGGAGGCGCGGCGGCGTCGACCTGATGGTAGCGATGAACCCGCAAACCTGGGACGCCGACGTCAAGGAACTCGGCGCAGGCGGGTACCTGCTGTACGATTCTTCGAAGCCGCTGCCGGCTTCGAAATTCCGCGACGACATTACGGTGATCGGCGCGCCGCTGACCGAATTGATCGCGGCCGAATTCGCTAATCCACGCGAACGGCAGCTGTTCAAGAACATCTGCTATGTCGGCGTGCTCGCGCATCTGCTCGGTTTCGAGACGGACGTGGTGAAGCAGCTCCTCACCGAGGAGTTCAAGGGCAAGGATCGTTTGATCGCGCCGAACTTCCGCGCCTTTGACCTTGGCCGCGCTTACGCCGAAGCGAACCTGCCGCCGATCGGCCTGAAGCTGCAGCGCGCCGACAAGGTTGGCGACCGCATCTTCGCTGAAGGCAATGACGCCGCCGCACTCGGCGCCGTCTATGGCGGCGCCACCTTTTGCGCCTGGTACCCGATCACGCCATCGACGTCGCTGGCCGAGAGCTTTCAGAAGTATTGCGGCGTCCTGCGCAAGGACACGGACGGCAAAAACAAGTTCGCCATCGTGCAAGCCGAAGACGAGATCGCCTCGATCGGCATGGTGATGGGCGCGGGCTGGGCAGGCTCGCGCGCGTTCACCTGTACCTCCGGGCCAGGCATCTCGCTGATGAACGAGTTCGTCGGCTTTTCGTATTACGCCGAGATTCCCGCGGTGATCTTCGACGTACAGCGGGGCGGCCCTTCCACCGGCATGCCGACGCGCACGCAGCAATCGGATCTGCTGCTTGCGGCGTACGCCAGCCACGGCGACACCAAGCATCCGCTACTGTTCCCCGGTAATCCGACCGAGGCGTTCGAGTTCGCGGCGCAGGCGTTCGACATCGCCGACTTCTTCCAGACCACGGTGTTCGTGATGCTGGAGCTGGATATCGGCATGCAGGAATGGCTGACCGAGCCGTTCAAATGGGACGCTTCGCGCAAGCTCAATCGCGGCAAGGTGCTCACCTATGAGCAGCTCGAAGCTGGCGTGCCGTTCGGCCGCTATCGCGACGTCGATGGCGACGCGGTGCCGTACCGCACCTATCCAGGCACGCACCCGACCAAGGGCAGCTATTTCACCCGCGGCTCCAGCCACGACAAGGATGCGCGCTACTCAGAGCGCGGCGAAGACTACACCGAGGGCATGGAGCGCCTGCTGCGCAAATGGCAGACGATGAAGGCGCACGTGCCGGCGCCGATTGTGAAGAAGGCCAAGAAGCGCACGCCGGACGGCGTGATCTATTTCGGCTCGACCGATCCGGCGATGGAAGAAGCGCTGCATACGCTGGAGAAAAATGGCGTCCATCTCGACGCGTTGCGTGTGCGCGCATTCCCATTCTCCGACGAGGTGTTCGAGTTCATTCGCGACCACGAACAGGTGTTCGTGGTGGAGCAGAATCGCGACGCGCAGCTGAAAGCGCTCCTGGTCAACGAAGGCGGCGTGCATCCCGCGCGGCTCGTGTCGATCCTGCACTATGACGGCACGCCGATCACGGCGCGCTTCATCGCCAAAGCCATCACAGAAAAGCTTCAGGCAGGGCACGCCGCTGCGCTGCCGGAGAAAGCGAAATGACCTATATCGCCAAGCCCCCGCTGCACCATCCCTCGCTGGAAAAGAACGCGCTCGGCTTCACCCGGCGCGATTATGAAGGGCGCATCTCCACGCTGTGCGCAGGTTGCGGCCATGATTCCATCAGCGCCGCGATCATCCAGGCGTGCTTCGAGATCGATCTCGCGCCGCATCGCCTGGCGAAGTTCTCCGGCATTGGCTGCTCGTCGAAGACGCCGGACTATTTCGTCAGCCCCGCGCACGGCTTCAACGCCGTGCACGGGCGCATGCCGTCTGTGCTGACGGGTGCGAACATCGCCTCGAAAGACCTGATCTATCTCGGCGTCTCCGGCGATGGCGACAGCGCCTCGATCGGTCTCGGCCAATTCGCACATGCGGTGCGCCGCGGTGTGAACATGACCTACATCGTCGAGAACAACGGCGTGTACGGGCTGACCAAGGGCCAGTTCTCGGCCACCTCCGACAAGGGCTCGAAAGCCAAGAAGGGCGCGGAGAACAAGGACAGCCCGATCGATCTCGTGATGCTCGCGCTGCAGCTGGGCGCGACTTATGTCGGGCGCAGCTTCTCTGGCGACAAAACCCAACTGGTGCCCCTGATCAAAGGCGCGCTGCATCACAAGGGCGCTGCGATCATCGACGTGCTCAGCCCCTGCGTGGCATTCAACAACCATGTCGGGTCGACCAAGAGCTTCGACTATGTGCGCGAACACAACGAGGCCGTGAATCGCCTCGACGTGATCAGCCCGCGCGCGCCGATTCGCGCGGAATATGCGCCGGGCGAGTTGAAGGAAGTGGTGCAGCACGATGGCTCGACGCTGCGCCTGCGCAAGATCGAGGAAGAGTACGATCCATCAGATCGCAACGCGGCGCTCGGCTATCTGGCGCGCAAGGCGACGGAAGGCGAGATCGTCACCGGGCTGCTTTACGTCGACCCGGCTGCACACGATCTGCACGACAGCCTCAACACCGTTGACACGCCGCTTAACAAACTGAGAGACGTCGATCTCATTCCACCCGTCAGCGCGCTTGAAAAGATCAATTCCGGCCTGCGCTAAGCGCTATTTCGTGCCGTAAATGCGATCCCCCGCGTCGCCGAGTCCGGGCACGATGTAGCTGTGGTCATTGAGGCGTTCGTCGAGCCCGGCGGTCCAGATCGGCACCTCCGGGTGGTGCTTGTCGAGTTCGGCGACGCCCTCCGGCGCGGCCACCAGGCAGACGAAGCGGATATTTTTCACGCCGCGGTCCTTCAGCAGGTTGATCGCCGCGACGGCGGTGTGCCCCGTGGCGAGCATCGGGTCGAGCAGGATCACCATGCGCTCGGCGACATCGACGGGGGCCTTGAAATAGTATTGCACCGCTTGCAGCGTGTTCGGGTCGCGATAGAGGCCGATATGCGCGACGCGCGCGGCAGGGACGAGTTCGAGCACGCCGTCGAGCAGCCCCATGCCGGCCCGCAGGATCGGCGCGAACACCAGTTTCTTGCCAGCCAGCTGCCTGCCTTGCATCGGCGCGACCGGGGTTTCGATGTCGATCGGTTCGAGCGGCAGGTCGCGGGTCACTTCGTAGCACAAGAGGATCGCAAGCTCGCGCAGCAGCTCGCGAAAGGAGCGCGTGGAGGTGCGTTTGTCGCGCAGGATCGTGAGCTTGTGTTGCACCAGCGGGTGCGAGAGGACGGTGAGGCTCATGCTTGCAAAATCTCCAGCATGGCTTGCGCCGCTGCAGGATTGCGCTCTTTGGCGCCGCTGATGAAATAGAGAAAGACATCGCCGCTCTTGTCCCAATCGCGTGCGGTCTTGGCCCATTTTTTCAAGGCGGCCTTGGGGTAGCCGGTGGGTTCTCCAGCTTGCGTGAGTTCAAGGCGAGCGTAAGCGAAATCCGCTGTCGGCTCGACGATGAGCGGATGCTTCTCTGACTCGACGGTGACGACGGCGATGTTGTTCTCGCGCGCCAAGGCTTTGAAGTCGTCGCTCATGAAGCTGTCATGGCGCACTTCGATCGCGTGTCGCAACGCGCGCTTGCCGAGTTTCTTCGGCAGCAGCGCGAAATACGCTTGCATCTCGTCGGCATCGAACTTCTTGTACGGCGCCATTTGCCAGAAGATCGGTCCCAGCTTGGCGCCAAGCTCACCGACACCGCTGTTGAAGAACCACTCGATCGACTGGGCAGCCTCGCGCAAATCCTTGCGCTGCACGGCGGCCCGGGGCGCCTTCACCGAGAACATGAAGTCGTCCGGCGTCGAGGCCGCCCATTTCTTGAACGAGGCGGCGCTCTGCGTCCGGTAGAAGGTGGCGTTGATCTCGATCGCCGTCACCTGCCGGCTCGCATATTCGAGTTCTTTGGCCTTGGGCAGATCGGCCGGGTAGAAGGTCTCCCACCAGGGATCGTAGCTCCATCCGCCGATGCCGACCCGGATCATGTGCGCCTCTTTACGCCAAAGCATCCGCCATGCGCCGCGGCGACGCAAGCGCTTGCCGGGGAGCGCCGCCTCGCCTACGCCCCCGTCATGATCGCCGAGCCCCTGCGCCGCCTCAGCCAACGCGCCATAGTGCGTCAAGGGCTGCGCTTCGCCATGGCCGGCGGCATTGCCACGATCGTGCACTTCGCGGTGCTGATCGCCGCTGTGGAGCTGGGGCACACGGGGCCCGTGCTGGCGTCAACGATCGCGTACTGCGTCGGCATCAGCGTGAGCTACACGCTCAATCGCCGTTTCACCTTCGGCGCCGACAAGCCGGTCCGGGAAACGTTCGGCAAATACGTGGCGCTCTATCTGGTCGCCATCGCGCTCAATGCCGGCATCGTCTGGGTGCTGGTGCATTTCGGCGTCTGGTACTTGCTGGCGCAAGCCATCGCCATCGGGCTGATCCTGTTCTGGAACTTCCTCGGCGCCCGCTACCTGGTGTTCCGCTAAGCCATTGCCGCGGCGATGAAGGCAAGGGCGGACACGAGCGCCACACCCCAAGAGAGCGGATCGCGCAAGGCAAACAACAACGGGTCGTCATGCATCTCGGCGCGCTCGACCTTGAGCCAGACATACGCCAGCCACAACGCCACCGCGCCTGGCAGCACCCAGAGGAATTGCGGGACAGCGTAGCGCGCGAGGTTACTCGGCTCTTGCAGATAGAGCGCGAGCACCAGCGTCGAGATCAGGCCGGCGCCAACGCCGAAGCGCTTCAGCAGCGGCCCGTCGCCAGCGCGATAGCCGCGCCCGATCAGGTCGCCGCGCACCGCGTCTACTTCCGCAGCGCGTTTCACCAGCGCCAGCGAAAGGAAAAAGAAGCCGCAGAACGCGATCAGCCAGTCGCTGGCGCCGTAGCCGCTGGCCTCGCCGCCGAGCACAACGCGCAGGCCATACAAGGACGCAAGCGCAAATACATCGACGAGCACGATGCGCTTGAGCCAAAACGTGTAGAGCGTGGCAGCTGTAAGGTAGAGCGCGACCAGCCAAGGCGCACCCGACAGCGCACCGAGCGCAAGTCCGCAGGCGAGCATGGTCAGAGAGGCTGGCAAGCCAAGAACGGGCGATAGCGCGCCGCTGGCGAACGGACGCGCGCGCTTGCGCGGGTGACGCCGGTCGGACTCGATATCGGCGGCGTCGTTCACCAGATAGACGCTGGAGGCGACGAGACAGAGCGCCGCGAACGCATAGATCGCGCGCAGCCAAGCAGCGCCGTCGAGCCAGCCCTGGCCGGCCAGCATCGGCAGGAAGACGAGCAGGTTCTTGGCCCAATGGCGCGGCCGTATCGCGGTCAGCAGCGCGCGCCAGGCATTGGTCGTGCGCGGCAGCGCCTTCTCGACATTGAAGCGGCGCGTGACGGCGCTGGTGAAGCCCGCTGACGCGTTGCAGATGACGGCGCGCTTGGCCGCGCTCCAAACCTTGAGATCAGCAAGCTCGTTGCCGGCATAGACAAAGCCGTCAGGGTAGGCGGCGGCCAACGCCTCGCCTTTGCGCCGCGACTTGAGATTGACCACGCCATTGGAGGCGAACACGCGGTCAAACAGGCCGACATGCTCAGCAACCGCCGTGGCGGCGCTCAGATCGGAGGCAGTAGCCAAGGCCAGCGTGCGGCCGGCGGCGCGCTCTTCGCGTAGCCAGGCGATGATGCGCTCGTCATAAGGCAGATGCGCCGCGTCCGGGGGGAATTCCTGCGCCAGCTGGGCTTTCGCATAAGCGCGCCCGCGCATCAGCCACATCAGCAACAGCGGCAGTTTCCACGGCTTGCGAAACGCCAGCCGCAACATCGCTTCGGTGAACAGGTCGCAACGGATCAGCGTGCCGTCGAGATCAACGGCAAGCGGCAGCTTGGTCTGGAGTTCGCCCGCATCCGCCATCAGGCGCCGGTGAATTTGGGCGGCCGCTTCTCGGTGAAGGCGTCCACCGCTTCCTTGTGGTCGGCGGTTTCGTGCGCAAGCGCCTGGAACGCGGCGGAGAGTTCGAGAACATCGTCAAGCCGGGCGTGCTGCGCTTCGCGCAGCAGGCGCTTGGCCAGCCGCACCGAGCGCGGCGGATTCACCGCGATGCGGTCGGCGAGCTTGCGCGCTTCATCCATCAGCGCATCGTCCGCAACGACGCGCGAGACGAGGCCGATGCGCGCTGCTTCGTCGGCGTCGATGGTGTCGCCAGTCAGCGCGAGTTCGGCGGCGCGTGAGGGGCCGATCGCGTGGGTCAGGATCCAGGCGCCGCCGTCGCCGGGAATGATGCCCACCTTCACGAAGCTCGACGCCATCTTCGCTGACGCGCCGGCGAGCCGGATGTCGCAAAGGATGCCGATGTCGAGACCAAGGCCGATGGCGTGGCCGTTGATGGCGGCGATGGTCGCCACCTCGACATCGGCCAGCGCCTTGATGATCGAGTGCACGCCGCGGCGATAGTTGGCGCGCGTGCCGTCGGGGGTCGAACGCGGGCCGATGCCGCTGCGCTCGCGGATCGCCTTGAGATCGCCGCCGGCACAGAATGATTTGCCCGCGCCGGTGAGGATGACGACGTTGATGTCCGCATCGTCATGGGCGCGCCAGAGCGCGCCGGAGAGATCGTCGCAATCCTGCTGCGTGGCGATGGCGTTGCGGCTTTCCGGGCGGTTCAGGGTGATGACGGCGACCCGGCCGCTCTTCTCGTATGTGGCGAATGTCATGGATGCTCCGCGCAGACCTTACGCGGCGGCTTAGCCGATCAGGCCCGGCGTCACAATCGCTACTCCGCCGCGGAGCCCTGTTGAAATGCAATCAGCGGCTCGCTTTGCACCTCAGCGCCGTTCTGCAGCACGGTGAGGGCGCCTGTCCCGTCACGCGAGACCGTGACGACGTAGCGATAGCCACGATTGTCGAACGTGTACTCCGCGCCGTTCGGCGTCAGGCGCTCTTCACCGCCGCGGGCCTCGACGGAAAAGGGCGTGGTGCGCCCGTTTTCGCTCAATTCGATTGGTGGCTGCTGGGCGGCGGCGGCAAAATCGTAGGTCGTGTAGATGAGATCGCCGCTGCCGTCCTCATGCACGACGAAACTGCGGCGGCCGGTGAAGCCGATGAGGCGCGTGCGTGGCAGCCAGCGGCAGGTGATTTGCTCCTCGCCGAGGCGGATCGAGCTGAAGGGCGGCGTATACGCAGCGCCCGGCGTTTCCAGCATGCCGGGATTGATCTGGCGCGCTGCGCCGGCTTCGGCGCCGTTTTGCATCAGGCCGGTGTACACGCTGCCCGCCGCGCCTTCCTCCGCGGCGGCTTGGTATTCGCTGCGCTCGACGATGGCGCCGTTCGGCTTGTCGTACTTCGCGACGCGCACGACATCGCCTTCGCGCTCGAACACGTAGAGGGCTGGCGCATCGATGCCGTCGCAGATGAACCAAGGCGGTTCGGCCACTTGCTGCGGTGCTGGCGGCAGCGGCGGCGGCTCGCTCCGCTCACAGGCCGCGAGTGCAAGCAACAAGGCGATGGCGGTTCGGCGCATAAGTCAGTTTCCCGCCGCTTTCCGGCTCAATCAAGGCCGAGCTTGGCGCGTGCGGCTTTGGTCAGGCTCACAGCGCTCTTGGCATAGTCCTTCCACGGATCGGGCGCTGCAAGGCGAGCATTCATGTCGCGCAACGTGAAGGCCGAGGCGGAGGTGATTGTCTTCAGTTCGTTCCACGTCACAGGCGCGGCGATTGAAGCGGTGGATCGCGCGCGTGTGGAATAGGGCGCAATCGCTGTCGCGCCGCGATGATTGCGGAAATAGTCGATAAAGATGCGGCCCTTGCGCTGCGCCTTGGTCATCTTCGCCACGAAGCGCTTGGGATCGAGCGCGGCGATCTGCTGAGCAAAAGCGCCAGCGAAACCCTTCACCTCGTCCCAGCCGTGCCTGCGCTTCAGGTGCAACACGATGTGGATGCCTTTGCCGCCGGTGAGCAGGGCGAAAGAGGGCAGATCGGCGCTGTCCAGCAGCGCCTTGATGTCGAACGCCGCGCGTTTGACGTGCTGGAAGCCGAGACCCTCGTCCGGATCGAGGTCGAACACCATGCGATCGGGCTTCTCCAGATCGTCGTTGCGCGAGCCCCAGAGATGAATCTCAAGCGCGCTCATCTGTGCGCACGCTACCAGCGCGTCGGCATTTGGGAGGGTCAGATATTGTTCCTCTTTGCCGTCCGCTTCCGTCACCGGCGTCGTCTTGATCTCCGGCGGCGCGCCGGCCATCGCGTGCTTCTGAAAGAAGCGCTGCCCATCGGCGCCGTCCGGGGCGCGTACGAGGCTGACGGGCCGGCCGAACACGTACGGACCCATGCGTTCGGCCGCCGCTTCGAGATAAGTGGCGTATTCCGCCTTGGTGACGCCCGCGTCCGGAAACAGCACGCGGCTCGGATGCGTGAGGCGCACGCGCGACTTCATAGCGGGAACCTCGCTTTCGGCGCTGACATCTTTGGCGCTCTTGTCGCCACGCAGGCCAAGAAACACACCATGCCGCACGGCGCCGTCCGTTGTCAGCTCTGCATATCTGATCTGGGCGACGAGCTTGGGTTCGACCCATTTGGCGCCCCGCGCCGCCTCGCGCGGCACAGGCAGTGGCGCCGTCTTACGCGCAATTTTGCGCAGCTTCTCGTCCAGCATCGCCAGCGTCTTGTCATTGAAGCCTGTGCCGACATTGCCGCGATAGACCAATTCTCCCTTCACCCGGTCAGCCAGCATCAGCGAGGCGAAGGCGCGGCTTTTCAGCGAGGGCTGATAGCCGACGATGATGAACTCACGTTCATTCACGCATTTCGACTTCCGCCACACTGGCGTACGGCCAGAGCGATAGGGCGCATCGGCCTTCTTTGACACAACCCCTTCGATGCCTTTGCCGCAGAACGCGTCAAAGACATGCGGTCCATCGCCTTCGACGTGCGGTGAATAGCGGATCGGCGCACGAGCGCCTTTGAGCAACTTCTCCAATCGCGCCTTGCGCTCGACCAGCGGCAGCTTGCGTAGGTCTTTGGCGCCTTCAGCGAGCAGGTCGAAGGCGAAATAGCTGACCGCCTTGCCGGCCTCGCCATTATCGAGCGAGTTCTGCAGGCGTGAGAAGTCGGTGCGGCCGCTTGAGTCGGCGACGGCGGCCTCGCCGTCGATGAGGACATCTTTCAAGTTCAACCGCGCCAGCGCGTCGGCGATGCCGAGGAACTTGCTGGTCCAATCGAGGCCTTTGCGCGTGTAGAGCCTCACCGAGGAACCTGAGACAGCTGCTTGCAGGCGGTAGCCGTCATACTTCATCTCGTGCAGCCACTGATCGCCATCGGGCGGGCGCTCAACCGGTGTACACAGCGCGGGTTCGACGAAGTCCCATTTTGGCGGCTTGGCCGCGCGCGGCCTTTGCTCGCCGGCGCTGGTCCAAAGACGCGCGCCGCCATCGGCGCGAACGTCTTCGATGGTGCGACCGCTCTTGATGCTGGTGACGTTGCGTGCGACCGGATCGGCGGCGCCGGCATAGTCGTCGTTCTTTGACTTGAACAGCAGCCAAGGCTCGCCGCGCTCGCCTTCGCGCGGCTTGATCTTCACCAGATGGAACTCACCTTTGAGGCGCTCGCCGTCGAGGATGAACTTGAGTTCGCCCTTCTTCAGTGTCTCGTCGGGATCGGCCACCCATTGGACCTTGCCCGTATCCCAGATGATCACCGCGCCGGCGCCGTACTCGCCCTTCGGAATGACACCTTCGAACGATCCGTATTCGAGCGGATGGTTTTCCGTCCGCATCGCCAGGCGCTTGACCTTCGGATCGTAGCTGGGGCCCTGCGGTACTGCCCAACTGAGCAGCACGCCGTCATGTTCGAGACGGAAATCATAGTGCAGGCGCGTAGCGGCGTGCTTTTGCACCACGAACATGCCGCCGCCGCCCTTCAGCGTGCCGCCGGCAGGCTCGTTGGTTTTGGCAAAGTCGCGTCGGCGATTGTACTCGGCCAAGCCCTCGATCGCCGCCGCGCTTTTCGAGGGATGCGTTCGCTTCGCCCGTTTTGCGGGCGCGCGGCTCATTTCTTCGCGCGCTTCGCGGTGGATTTAGCGGGGGCTTTCGCCCGTGCCGCGGGACGGCGCCGTTCCGCCGCGGCGCGCTTGCGCGGCGCTGGAGCTTCGTCCTCGTCGTCGTTAGCTGCGGCTGGTTTGCCGCTCTGCTTTTTCGACAACGATTTTTTCAGGGCATCGACCAAGCTGACGACATTGTCGCCATAGTCCGGCGAGGGCTCTTCCTGGTCTTCCAATACCAGTTCGCCGTGGCGCTCGATCTTCTTCTTCACCAGCCGCTCGAGTGCGAGCGCGTATTCATCCTCGAACTTGCTCGGATCGAACTTCGCCTTTTTCCGGGTGATCAGTTCTTCGGCCAGGTCGATCAGATCGGCGTCCAGCTTGGTGCTCGGAATTTCGTCGAAGAAGCTCTTCGCGGCACGCAGCTCTTCAGCGTAATGCACGGTTTCGACGAGGAGGCCGTCTTCGTAAGGCTTCACCGCGGCGATGTAGGAGCGGCCGCGCATGGTGATCTGGCCGAGACCCACCGTCTTGGTGCGGCGAAGCGCGTCGCGCACCACCCGGTACGGTTCGTCCGCCAACTTGCCGTCCGGCAGTGCGTAATAGGGCTTGTCGAAATAAAGCGGGTCGATCGTCTCGGCTGGTGCGAACTGCACCATGTCGAGCGTCTTCTTGGACTCGACCTTCAGCGCCTCGAACTCGTCATCGGAGAAGAGCACGTAGCGGCCCTTCGAATATTCGTAGCCTTTGACGATCTCGTCCTTGCTCACCGGGCCCACGCCCGGCGCCACCTTCTCGTACCGGATCCGTTGCTTGGACGGCTCGTGGATCTGGTTGAAGGAAATCTTCTCCCGGGAATCGAGAGCCGAATAGAGCTTCACCGGCAACGCCACCAGGGCGAGCCGGATTTGCCCAGTCCAAACGGGACGAGCTGGAGGTGGCATGAGAGGCAAACGCCCTTGTAAGACCCGACGTTCCGTGAGCGTAACATTGCTGGGGGTGACCAGCAACGCGGGCGCGGCCCGTTTACCTTGATTTGCGACCGGCGCTCGCCGCGTAGGTGGCGCGCACAGCTTCCACGAAGGCGCCAGCGCGCTCGCGCACGCGATCGGAGAACACAAGGCCGACCTCACGGCTCAAGCTGAAGCCCGCGAGGGCCACAGCAGCGACACCCGGGCGCTTGAAGCTGGATGGCGCAACCGTAACGCCAATTCCGGCCGCGACCATGCTCATGGCGCGATCGTCCGAAAGCGTGCGCAGGCTGAACGAGGGGCGCACATCACGGCTGGTGAAGTAGCGCGAGACCTCGGGCAGGCCTTCGCACTGGCGGCGCACGATCATGGTTTCTCCCGCCAGCGCGCCGCCTTCGATGCTCTCGGCGCCCGCCAGTTTGTGGTTCGCCGCCACGAACAGCACGTAGGGCTCGCTGCGCAACGCCTCGCGGGCGAAGCTGTCGAGGTTCGGGCGCAGGATGGTGAGCGCAAGGTCGAGGCGCCCGTCCGAGAGCCGGTTGGCGATGTCGCGCTCGGTGGAGTCGAGCATCTCCAGCGCCTCCCCATCGGCGTGCTTGGCGTGCTGCGCCACGACGCGCTCCAGGTCATGCGCTGGGATGGTCGAGAGGATGCCCGCGCGCACGCGTTTCAGCTGCGGCGCTTCGGCGACCTCGCGCAGCGCGGCTTCGTACTCCTGGGTGATACGGCGGGCGTGGACGAGGAAGCGGCTGCCGGCTGGGGTCAGCGAAACCCGGCGGGTGGTCCGCTCGAACAGGCGCGCGCCGACTTCCTGCTCCAGCTTGGCGATGCCGACCGAGAGCGTCGGCTGCGTGACCGAAACTCGCGCCGCCGCCTTCGAGAACGAACCCAGCTCGGCGACCGCCAGGAAGTAACGCAGCAGATATCGATCCATAGATAGCATCTATCAGTTCTGTTCGAAACGTTCAATTTCCATTAGAAATGCAAATCAATTACTGCAGAGGGGAAACATAGAAGCGTCGGGAGGCGCTCGATGACCGATTCCTATCAGCTCGATTTCCAGCTCGGCGAAACCGCCGACGCCATCCGCGACGCCACCCGGCGCTACGCCGCCGAACGCATCGCCCCCAAGGCGGCGGAGATTGACGCCACCAACACCTTCGCCCGCGAACTCTGGCCGGAGATGGGCGAGCTCGGCCTGCACGGCATCACCGTGGAAGAGGAGTGGGGCGGCGCCGGCCTTGGCTATCTCGAGCATGTCGTGGCGATGGAGGAGGTCTCCCGCGCTTCGGCCTCAATCGGCCTTTCCTACGGCGCGCACTCGAACCTGTGCGTGAACCAGCTCCGCCGTTGGGCGACGCCGGAGCAGAAGCGCAAATATCTGCCCAAGCTGATCAGCGGCGAGCATGTCGGCTCGCTGGCCATGAGCGAAGCCGGCGCCGGTTCGGATGTCATCGGTATGAAGCTGCGCGCCGAGCACAAGGGCGACCGCTACGTGCTCAACGGCACGAAGTTCTGGATCACCAACGCGCCGCACGCAGATACACTCGTTGTCTACGCCAAGACCGATCCGCTCGCGGGCTCGGGCGGCATCACCGCCTTCATCATCGAGCGCGGCATGAAGGGCTTCAGCGTCAGCCAGAAGCTCGACAAGATGGGCATGCGCGGCTCCGACACCGGCGAACTGGTGTTCGAGGATTGCGAAGTGCCGGAAGAGAACACGATGGGGCCGGTCAACCACGGCGCCGGCGTGCTGATGAGCGGGCTCGATTACGAGCGCGCCGTGCTCGCCGCTGGACCGCTCGGCATCATGCAGGCGTGCCTCGATGTGGTTCTCCCTTACGTGCGCGAGCGCAGACAATTCGGCCGCCCGATCGGCTCTTTCCAGCTGATGCAGGCGAAGGTCGCGGACATGATCGTCGCGCTCAACTCGGCGCGCGCTTACGTGTACGCCGTTGCGAAGGCGTGCGACGCGGGCAAGACCACGCGCCACGACGCGGCGGGCGCTATCCTCTACGCTTCGGAGAGCGCGGTGAAGGTCTCGCTCGAAGCCATCCAGGCGCTCGGCGGCGCGGGTTATACGCGCGACTTCCCGGTTGAGCGCTTTCTGCGCGACGCTAAGCTCTACGATATCGGCGCCGGCACCAACGAAGTGCGGCGGTTCTTGATCGGGCGCGAGATCATCGGCGCATGAAACTCAAATCCAACATCGATCCAAACTCCGAAGCCTTCGCCAAGAACGCGGCGCACCACCGCGCGCTGGCGCAGCAACTACGTGCGCGCGCGGCGGAGATCGCGCTCGGCGGGCCGGAGGCGCATCGCAAACGCCACACCGAACGTGGTAAGCTTCTGCCGCGTGAGCGGGTTGAGCGTTTGCTCGATCCTGGCGCGCCGTTCCTCGAAGTCGGCGCGCTTGCGGCCTACGACCTTTACAACGGCGAAGCGCCCGCGGCCGGCGTCATCACCGGCATTGGCCGCGTCTCCGGTCGCGAAGTGATGATCGTCGCCAACGACGCCACGGTGAAGGGCGGCGCTTATTTTCCAATGACGGTGAAGAAGCACCTGCGCGCGCAAGAGATCGCGATGCAGAACAAGCTGCCGTGCGTCTATCTGGTCGATAGCGGCGGCGCGAACCTGCCGCACCAGGCCGAAGTCTTCCCCGACCGCGACCATTTCGGCCGCATCTTTTACAACCAAGCGCGCATGAGCGCCGAGGGCATCGCGCAGATCGCCTGCGTCATGGGTTCATGCACCGCTGGCGGCGCTTACGTGCCGGCGATGAGCGATGAGACGATTATCGTCCGTAACCAAGGCACTATCTTTCTCGGCGGGCCGCCGCTGGTGAAAGCCGCGACCGGCGAAGTGATCAGCGCCGAAGATTTGGGCGGCGGCGATCTGCACGCGCGCAAGTCGGGCGTTGTCGATCACCTCGCGCAGGACGATGCGCACGCGCTGCATCTGGTTCGCCGCGCTGTCGCCAATCTCAACAGCACAAAGCACGTCAGCCTCGATCTGCGTGAACCGGCGCCGCCGGCGTACGACCCGCAAGAGCTTTACGGCATCCTGCCGCCCGACGTGCGCGCGCCGTATGATGTGCACGAAGTGATCGCCCGCATCGTCGATGGCAGCGAGTTCGACGAGTTCAAGCCGCTCTACGGCGCAACGCTCGTCACCGGCTTTGCCCGCATCTGGGGCTACCCGGTCGCCATCCTCGCCAACAACGGCATTCTGTTCAGTGAGAGCGCGCTCAAGGCTGCGCACTTCATCGAGCTCGCCTGCAAGCGCGGCATTCCGCTCGTGTTCCTGCAAAACATTTCCGGCTTCATGGTCGGCGGCAAGTACGAAGCGGGCGGAATCGCCAAGGACGGCGCGAAGATGGTGACAGCCGTCGCTTCCGCCGAAGTGCCGAAATTCACCGTGCTGATCGGCGGCTCATTCGGCGCCGGCAATTACGGCATGTGTGGCCGCGCCTATTCTCCGCGCTTTTTGTTCACCTGGCCCAACTCCCGCATCTCCGTCATGGGTGGCGAACAAGCGGCCAGCGTGCTCGCGCAAGTGAAACGCGACGGCATGGAAGCGAAAGGCGAGACCTGGGCCAAAGCGGAAGAAGAAAAATTCAAAGACCCAATCCGCGCGCGCTACGAAGCCGAAGGCGATCCGTACCACGCCACCGCGCGCCTCTGGGACGACGGCATCATCGATCCTGCGCAGACGCGCGATGTGCTGGGCCTAGCGATCAGCGCATCACTTAATGCGCCAATCCCGGAAACGCGCTTTGGCGTGTTTAGGATGTGACGTGATGCGGATCGTAGTTCTTTTGATAGCTGGTGCTCTCGCGGCCTGCGGTCCGAGGACGGGGTTCGGCACGCCCGCGTGCGAGCGGGCTGAGGAAGCCCTGCGCGCAGCTGTGACCGCGTCCGCTCCAGACTACATCCTTCGGCGCAACTTGGAGGAGATGGAACGTGCTTGCGAGATCGACACGACAGCCGAGCCCGCGCCGGAACCTGCGGCCGCGCCCACACCGGCCGCGACACCGACTGAGCGGCCAGTCGGACCAAACACATATTTCGTTTCAGTGGGCATGACTGAGGAACGGTCATCGCCGAACGGCCCAGTCGTGAATCGCATTTATCGCGGACAACGAGTCGAGGTCACTGATCGACGCGAAGGATGGATGCGAGTTACTGAACTCCGATTCGACCCCGGGTGGGTCCGAGCTTCTGATTTGTCACGACAGCGACCTGAGGCGTTGACGCAGCCAGACCTTTCGCCCGACCTGAACGACGAACGCATTCAGGGCATCCCCGCGGTCGGGGAAGATGGCCACACCGAAGCCGACGTTCGTGCGTTGAGGACGGGCGCTGCGTCTTTGTTGGCTTCCGGTCAGTGCAGATCGATTGAGATCGGCAGTGAATCTGTAAACCAGCAAGGCCTTTACTGGGTGAACTGCGGAGAGAACGCCAATCGATTTTTCAGAATCGTGGATGGTGAGCCGCAGTTCTGCGGAAGATCAGCGGGCGCTTGCAGGTGATGATCGATGCTTAAATCCGTCCTCATCGCAAACCGCGGCGAGATCGCTCGCCGCGTTATCCGCACCGCGAAGCGCCTCGGCGTGCGCACAGTCGCCGTCTATTCCGACGCCGACGCCAAAGCGTTGCACGTGCGCGAGGCGGATGAAGCGGTGCACGTCGGCGCGTCGCCAGCGAAGGAGAGCTATCTGCGCGGCGATAAGATCATCGCCGCCGCGAAGCAGACCGGCGCCGAGGCGATCCATCCTGGATACGGCTTCCTCTCCGAGAACGCCGATTTCGCGCAGGCCGTCATCGATGCGGGTCTGATCTGGATCGGCCCGCGTCCGGACTCGATCCGCGCCATGGGCCTCAAAGATGCCGCCAAGAAATGGATGGCCGAAGCCGGCGTGCCGACGACGCCCGGTTATCTCGGCGAAGATCAAAGCGAAGAGCGCTTGGCTAAGGAGGCCGACGCGATCGGCTATCCGGTGCTGATCAAGGCCGTCGCCGGCGGCGGCGGTAAAGGCATGCGCAAGGTCGAGAGACAAGCCGAGTTCAAAGCCGCGCTCGCGAGCGCCAAACGCGAAGCCGCGTCATCGTTCGGCGACGATCGTGTGCTGTTAGAGATGTACGTGCAGCGCCCGCGCCACATCGAGGTGCAGGTGTTCGGCGATACGCACGGCAATATCGTGCATCTGTTCGAGCGCGATTGCTCGCTGCAGCGCCGCCACCAGAAGGTGATCGAAGAAGCGCCGGCGCCGGGCATGGATGACGCCACGCGCAAAGCCGTCACCGATGCGGCCGTGCTCGCGGCGAAAGCCGTGAGCTATGTCGGCGCCGGCACCATCGAGTTTATCGCCGACGCCAGCGAAGGCCTGCGCGGCGACCGCATCTGGTTCATGGAAATGAACACGCGCCTGCAGGTCGAGCATCCGGTGACGGAAGAGATAACCGGGCAGGATTTGGTCGAGTGGCAACTCCGCGTCGCCAGTGGCGAAAAGCTGCCGCTGATGCAAGAAGAGCTGAAGATCAGCGGTCACGCCATCGAGGCGCGGCTCTACGCAGAGAATCCTGAAACTGGTTTCCTGCCGAGCACCGGGCCGCTCCGGCACCTCATTCTTCCGCATCATCTGGCACGGATCGACAGCGCCTTCGAAGATGATGGCGAGGTAAGCGCCTTTTATGATCCGATGATCGCGAAGATCATCGTGCATGCTTCGGACCGTTCGGCGGCGATCCGGCAATTGCGCGAGGCGTGCGCGGGTGTCGAAATCTGGCCAGTTAAGGCCAATGCGGGGTTCCTTGTTCGCTGTCTGGGCGCCTCCGCCTTTCGCGCAGGTGAGATCGACACTGGCTTCATCGGTGCAAATCAGACGGCGCTGACAACACGGCGGGAGCCCGACGCGGATATGGCGGCCAGCGTTGCGCACCTATTCGCTAGCGCTTCGATCTCGGACCGGTCTCCCTGGGCGCAGCTTTGCGGCTTCAGACTGAACGCCCCGGCAAATGCGCTCGTGCGCATGCGCGCTGATGGAGCCGCGCACGCGGCCTCGCCGCGGCGCGGCGACGCCGACCGCAGTCTGATGCGCGTTGGCGGCGCTGTGCTCGTGTTCGACCGTGGTGATGTCTACGAGTTCACCCTAGACACCGGCGAGGCCGAAGGTGGCGAGGCCGCTGCCGGCGATGGCGCGATCCTCTCGCCCATGCCGGGAAAGATCGTCTCCGTCGCCGCGAAAGCCGACGCGAAGCTGAAGAAGGGCGATCCGATCCTGGTGCTCGAAGCGATGAAGATGGAGCACACGCTGACTGCGCCGTTCGACGGCACGCTTGCGGAGCTCAACGCGAACGCAGGCGCGCAGGTGAGCGAAGGCGTGGTGCTGGCGAGGATGGAGAAGGACTAGCGATTGGAAACCCTCTCCCTCCCAAAGGAGGGGGAGGGCTTCCGGCAGGTTCAGCCCAGCGCGAATTGCGCTTCTTCGCGTTGGGGATGCAGGCGTTTGGTCTCGCCGTACATCTCGTTGACGTCGACGACAGAAAGCGCGGGCACGGCGGCATTGTGCGGCACGCTGGCGCCGGGGCCGATGCGTGTGCGCGCGCCGATGAAGGCGTACGAGCCGACATGCACAGGCCGCACCAAAACGCGCGAGGCGCCGCCGTCGGTTTTCTGCCGCACGTGTGCGGCAAGCTCGACTTCGCGATCGAAGGTGACGCGATTGCCGATATCCATCAGGCTGCGGTCGAGCACGTCCATGCGTACGGGCCAAACCACGCCATAACCGATGCGCGAGCCCCAGATGCGCAGCCACATCGAGTAGAAGCCCGGGATCACCCGCAGCAGCGATTCCAGATAGGGCAGCGCGTCATAGAAGGCCTGGATATGGTGCGCGGCGAGCCAGGCGTTGAACTTGCGCCCGTCGATCTGCGACACGCCGAGTTGCAGCGGCGCCCAGCGGAACATGATCCGCTGCACCATCGGCGGCAGCAAATAGATGATGAAGAACACCAACAGTCCGCTGAACACGGACGGCCATTGCGCGAACACGCCGAGGGCGGTGAACGCGGCAACCGTCATCATCAACGGGAAATAAGAAAACAGCCTGTCGGCCGCGGTCATCATGCGGCGTCAACGCGAGGCGAGGCGGAGAACAGCGCCTGTAATTCTTCAGCGCCGCGCGCGGCGCGCAGCTTATCGCGCATGTCGGCGCGGCGCATGAAGCGCGAGATGCGCGCGAACGCCTTCAAATGGTCCGCGCCTTTATCGGCCGGCGAAAGCAGCAGAAAGACAAGATCCGCGGGCCGGCCGTCGAGCGCGTCGAAATCCTGCGGCGGATCGAGCCGCGCGAAAGCGCCGACTGGCCGCTTCAGCCCCGGCAGCAGAGCGTGCGGCACAGCCACGCCTTCGCCGACGCCGGTGCCAGCCAGCCGCTCGCGCATCAGCACGGCGTCGAACACGGCGCGTGCGTCGGCGCCGGCGGCAGGCGCCAACGCCTCCGTCATCACCTGCAGCGCCTGCCGGCGCGAGGAGGCGAGCAGCCGCGGGAAAATCGCCTGCGGCGCGAGCAGATCGCCAAGGTCACTCATCACAACTCCGTCGCGCCTTGCAGAAGCGGCGCCAGCGGTTTTAACCGGCCTTTGCCGCGCCTCGCTCGGGGTCGACCCAACCGACGTTTCCATCCGGCCTCCGGTAGACGAGGTTAAGTCCGCCATGGGCTGCATTCCGGAACAAGAGCGCGGGGTTTTCCGACAGGTCGAGCTGCATCACCGCCATGGAAACCGTCATCGTCCGCACCGGAACGGTGCTTTCGGCGATAACCAGCGGTGCTGCTTCGACTTCCGGCTCTCCCGCCTCGTCTTCCTCCTGCAACGGCGCGAGCACATAGGCCGAAGCCGCCTCCGCGGGAAGGGGCGACTTGCCTTCCGCATGGTGATTTCGCAGCCGGCGCTTGTATCTGCGCACACGCTTCTCAAGTTTGATCAAAGCGTCATCAAACGCGCTGTGGGCATCGCCGCCGACGCCTTCGGATTGCAGCGTGATTCCCGACGGCAAATGCACCGTGCAATCGACTTCAACGCCAGGGCCGCCATTCTTGGCGACGGTCACCACAGCGTCTGTCGCGCGGCCGAAATACTTCCCCACACCCGCGGCGAGTTCGGTTTCAATTCGGGTTCGCAGCGCTTCGCCGACGCCTATTTGTCTTCCGGCGACCTGAATGCGCATGAAGGATCTCCTCGAGTTGCCTATCCGGCCGAGCGCTCGGGGGGCCGGGCCCGCCTAGGCGCCCCGAAGCCTTCCCTCTCTAGGTAGGCCTCGCGCCGGGAAGGGTCAACGCGGCGAAAGGTAAATGGCGGCCAAAGGCGGCGCGATCACGCAGTTGCGAAAGCGCTGCTTCGCAGTCCGCGCTATGGAGGCGCCATGAATGCCGAAACCGCCGCCGCCCCGCCGCATGCACGAGGGGGCGAATGGCTCGACTTTGCGTCCATCGCCATCTGTACACTGGCGTGGGGCACGACCTGGTTTGCGATCACGCTGCAATTGGGCGTGGTCGATCCGATCGTGTCGATCACTTACCGCTTTGCATTAGCCGCATCGGTGTTGTTCGCGATTGGCGGGCTGCGCCGCGAACGGATCAGTCTCACGCGGCCGCAACATTTCGCGGCCTTCGGCGTTGGCCTCTTCAACTTCGCCCTCAACTACGCGTTCGTGTATTGGGCGGAGGAGCGCGTGACATCCGCGGTCGTGGCGGTGATGTTCGCTGCGCTCGCCTTCATCAACCTCATCGCCTTCCGTATCGCTTTCAATCAGCGCGCTTCGATCTTGGCATGGTCGGCGGCTTTGCTCGGCATCGCCGGGGTGGCGCTGCTGTCGTGGGAGGAAATCACGACGGCGCACATGGGCGCGCAGGCCGTAACTGGCATTGGCCTCACGCTCGTCGCGGTGGTGACCGCGGCCATCGCCAACATTTTTGCGCGCCGCGGCGAAATGGCGGGCGCTGGCGTCATCGGTTCAACCGCGTGGGCGATGGCCTATGGGGCCGTGCTGATGGCGCTATTCGCTACGCTGACAGGACGAGCGTGGACGTTCGAATTTACCTGGCCGTACGTGCTGTCCTTGCTGCACCTGTCGCTGGTAGGGTCGGTGGTTGCGTTCGCGCTCTATTATGGGCTCGCGCGCCGGCGCGGCTATGCTCTTGCGTCCTACATCTCAGCGCTGACGCCGCCCGTGGCGATGCTGGTCTCGGCGCTGTTCGAGAACAAAACCTGGGGCGTTCTGGCGCTCTCTGGCGTCGTGCTGGTTCTGCTGGGGCAGGTGCTGCTGATGCGCTCGCGCAGGAGTTAGGGCAGCGAACGCAGCGCCGCCTTGGCGAAGGAGAGGGTGTGCTTCATCGCGCCACAGAAACGCTCCGTGCTCGGCACGGCAAAGTCTTTGCGACGAACCGTGTCAGGCGGGCGCTGGCTCTGCGTTTGCCGTCTTTTGTTGCGCGGTGTCTTCCGCGGTTGGCGCTAACAGCTTGCGGAAGAAGAAGGCGAACAGCAGCAGCGCCACAGCGCCGCCGGCGACGATCGCCGCGTGCATGCCCCAAAAGCTGACGCCGTCCATGGTCTCGACCAAACCGGCGATCTTGCCGGTGGCGAGATTACAGATGAACAGGTGCAGATAGTAGATGCCGATGAAGAGGCCGCCGACTTGCCGCGGCGCTGCGCGCGAGAACAACGCAAGGCCAACCGGAAAGATCATGGCGAAGCCGACGTCGTTGACGATGTGGAAGCCGAGCCCCCAGATCAGCGACGCCTTTTGTCCGGTCGCCGCTTCATTGGCGCTGGCGGCGGCCAGGATCAGCGGCGCACACGAGGCGATCAGCGCGCCAATGGCCAGCTTGATAATTTCGTCGGGTTCTTTGCGGTACTTCGCCCAGATGCTCCAGAATGCGAGCGCTCCGCCGACCGTCGCCGTTGAGATGATGGCGTCGAGCGAGACCAGCCAAGACACGGGCATGGTTTGACCGAAGAATTGCAGATCGTAGTGCTGTTCGCCCCAGAGCAGGTAGGCGTTGAAGATTTCCTGGTTGCCGATCGCGCTGGCGGCCAAAACCGGCAACAGCGCGACAAGAACGGCCATCGTCGCCCAGTCACGCCCGGTGAGCTTCTGTTTCGGCGCAGCCTTCGCCGCCGCGCCGCGCGGACGCTCGGGCGGCAGATATTTGCGGCCGGAGAGATACACAACGAGTGCGATCGCCATGCCGACGCCGGCTGCGCCGAAGCCGTAATGCCAAGCAATGCCTTCGCCGAGATAGCCGGTGACAAGCGGCGCGATGATCACGGCGATCTGCACGCCGAGCAGGAAGGTCTGATAGGCCGAGCTGCGGCGCAGATCGTCCGGTCCGTAGAGTTCGCCGACTTGGCTGGCGATGTTGCCCTTGAACAGGCCGACGCCGATGAAGAGGCAGGCGATGGCGATGATAAAGGAGACATCGAACGCCATCAGGAAGTGGCCGGCGACCATGAACAGCGCGCCGATCGTCACTGTCATGGTGCGGCCGAGAAATTGGTCGGCGATCCAGCCGCCGAGCATTGGCGTGAAATAGACGCCCGCCGAATAGAGGCCGGTGATTGCCGCGGCCGTCGCCACCGGCGTGGCGAGATCGCCGTAGATCGATTGCAGGAAGCCGTGGAATGGCACGTAGCCTGCGACAGCCGAGATGTGCTCTGGCAGCAGCAGGTATTGCGTCAGATACAGCACCAGCAGCGCCTGCATGCCGTAATAGGAAAAGCGCTCCCAGGCTTCGGCGAAGACGAGATAGGCGAGCCCGCGCGGGTGGCCGAGAATGTCCTTGCCGGCAGGCGGCGTGAAGGCGGCGTCAGTCATGTGCGTGCGTATCCCCCAGATTGGGGCCGCACTAGCACATCAGCAGGGTGGGGCGAGGACGATTCTGCAGACGGCGGGCGTCAGCAGCCTTCGCATTTGCAGCAATTCAGGCGCGCTTAGACGCCGGCAGGCGTGGCTCGGCGATCAGCTTGTAGACCGGCACTTCGTTGCCGCACCAAGTCTCAAGCCGGTGGCCACACACTGAACATTCGAACAGGCCGATGTCCTTCATCGCGATGCTGACCATCCGGCGCACGTAAAACGCGCCGCAATTGCATTCGACGGTTTCGCTCTTTTCCGACATGGCTTGGCTCCCGCGCTTCTTGCTATCGGCCCGTGGCGTTAACAGCGGGCTAAGGGCGGCGGCGGAGCTGGATTAAATCCCGTTTGCCAGCTTCCGCTTGCGCTCGACGCTGGAGGGGATGCGCAGGCTTTCGCGGTATTTCGCGACAGTGCGGCGGGCGATGTCGATGCCTTTTTCGCGCAGGATTTCGACGATGCGGTCGTCGGAGAGGATGTCGGCAGGAGTTTCGCCGTCGATCAGGCCTTTGATCTGATGGCGCACGGCTTCGGCCGAGTGCGCCTCGCCGCCATCGGCGGCGTTGATCGAGGCGGTGAAGAAGTATTTCAGCTCGAACACGCCGCGCGCGCACGAGAGATACTTGTTCGAGGTGACGCGGCTGACCGTCGATTCATGCATCTCGATCGCGGCGGCCACGGTCTTCAGATTGAGCGGGCGCAGGTGTGAGACACCGTGGGCGAAGAAGCCGTCCTGCTGGCGCACGATCTCGCGCGCGACCTTCAGGATCGTGCGCGCGCGCTGATCGAGGCTCTTCACCAGCCAGGAGGCGTTCTGCGCGCATTCAGTCAGGAATTGCTTGTCTTCCTCGCGCTTGGCCGTCTTCGACACGGTGGCGTAATAGCGCTGGTTCATCAGCACGCGCGGCATCGTGTCGGTGTTCAGTTCAACTACCCACGAGCCGTCCGGCGCGGCCTTCACGTACACGTCCGGCGCAACGCTTTGCACCGCGCCGCCGCCAAAGCCCGCGCCCGGTTTGGGCGTCAGCGCACGCACCTCGGCGATCATCTCGGCGAGATCTTCGCGGTCTACGCCGCACACCACCATCAGCCGTTCGACTTGGCTCTTGGCCAGGAGGTCGAGATTGGCCAGCAGCTTTTCCATCGCCGGATCGAGGCGATCGCGTTCCTTCAGTTGCAGAGCGAGACATTCAGGAATGTCGCGCGCCATCACGCCAGTGGGCTCGAAGCCCTGCATGACCTTGAGCACGCGCAGCACGTCCGCTTCGCTGGCGCCGATGCGGTCAGCGAGCTCGCGCGTGTCGGCGCGCATATAGCCCCAATCGTCGACCGCATCGATCAGCACGCCGCCGATCATGCGCTCCACCGGTGTGAGGCCGGCTTCGGTCAATTGCGCGTCGAGGTGTTCTGCAAGCGTGAGGTCGCTGGCCAACGTCTCTTCAATGCCCGGCAGGTCATCGAAGCTCTTGCCGGAGGAGGCCTTGGACCAATCCGTCAGCGGCGCCGCGCCCGCTTCGGCGAGTTCGTTCTGTGAAAGATCGGGCGCCAAGTCGGTGACGGCGACATCGAGCGCGGCTTCAGCCGGCGCCATGCCGCTCTCGAATTCGAGCGCCTGCGCATCGCCGCTGTCGTCGCTCTTCTTGGCTTCAGCCGAGCCTTCTTCGCGCTCGAGCAGCGGATTGCGCTCGAGTTCGGTCTCGACGAATTCCTGCAGCTCGATATTGGAAAGCTGCAGCAGCTTGATCGCCTGCTGCAGTTGCGGCGTCATCACCAGGGCTTGGCCCTGGCGCAGCTCCAGACGGGGTGTCATCGCCATGAGCGGGCCCCGGTCTAGTGGTAATCTTTGCCGAGATACCTTTCGCGCACGGACGGGTTCGAGAGCACCTCTTGAGGCGTTCCCTCGAACAACACTTCACCGTCGAACATGATCGAAGCCCGGTCCACGATGGTGAGCGTTTCGCGCACATTGTGGTCGGTGATCAGGACGCCCAGGCCGCGCTGTTTCAAGAACAGGATCAGCTTACGGATGTCGTCGATGGCGAGTGGATCGATGCCGGCGAAAGGCTCGTCGAGCAGCATGAACGAGGGCCTTGTCGCCAGCGCACGTGCGATCTCCACCCGCCGGCGCTCGCCGCCCGAAAGGGCGGAGGCGGGCGAATCCTTGAGATGATCCACGTGCAGTTCGGCCAACAATCCATCGACGATCTCGCGCCGCTTGGCGGGGTTCCGCTCATGCAGCTCGACGATCGACATCACGTTCTGTTCGACGGTAAGGCCACGGAAGATCGACGGCTCTTGCGGCAGATAGCCGACGCCGAGCCGGGCGCGCTGATACATGGGCAGCGTTGTGACGTCTTGACCGTCCAACAAGATCTGCCCCTGGTCCACGCGTACGAGCCCCGTGATCATATAAAAGCAGGTCGTTTTGCCTGCTCCGTTGGGGCCCAACAGACCGACGACTTCACCGCGATTGAGGAAGAGCGAAACGTCCTTCACCACGCGGCGGCCGCGATAGGATTTCCCGATCGAGACCACGCCGAGCCCGCTTTGCGCGGTCTCGGATTTGGTCGAACGGCTTGCAGCGCCCTCAGGACTCATAAACACCCGCCGCCGCTAAGATTTCGTGAACCGGCGTTGATCACTGGCCACTTTGGCCCGAATTTTGCCCTTCGCGATTGCTCGGCACGAACACGCCGCGCACGCGCTGGCCAGGCTGTGGCCGGATGGTGGTGCGCCGGTTGCCGATCTGCAGCACCAGCGTCTCGCCGCGAATGACGTTCTCGTCCGACGCCACCACGACATTGCCGGAGAACGTCACGCTGTCCTGCGCGATTTCGTAGACGGCGCGGTTGCCGCGCGCCGATTGCTGCGGCCGCACGTAATAGACCTCGCCTTCGGCGATCATGCGTTCGATGTCGCCCGAGCCGAGGCCCTGCTGCTGGCCCGCCGCCGGCTGATTGCCGGCTGTGGATTGGCTGAAGAACAGGGTGATGCGATCGGCCCGCAGGCGGGCGTCGTTCTGGACGATATCCACATCCCCGGTCAGCACCAGGCGGCGCTCACCGTCGAAATATTCGAGGTTGTCGGCCGAGTAGGAAACGGGGCCGCCGTTCTCGGACAATTGGGCGTAGGCGGGCTGGGCCGCAAACGCGGCCAGCAGGAAGGCGCCGGCGGCGATAAGAAAGGCTGTTGGCCTCAAGGCTGCGGCTCCCCATTCTGTTGGCTGCGGTCCGGAATTTGGCCGCGCACGCGCCCGCGAAGTACCAGGGCGCGATCACTACGGCGCAATTCATAACTTTCGGCCTGGAGCACGCCAAGGGGCCCGGCGCCGGTGACCCCGCCACGGCCCGTCAGGGTGCCTGCGTCCAGGTCAACAATCATATTGGGTGTGGTGAAGCGGTTGCCGCCGCTGTCGGAGAACAGCACTTCACCGTCGAAGACCACGGTTTTGGCCTGCTCGTCGTAGATGCCCCGCGGGGCCAGCATGATCGTTCCGGCCTCGGTCCGGTAGACGGGGGAGATCAACTCGATCGGCTGGTTTTCCCCAGGCTGGCGCTCGGCGATTTCGGCGGACAGCTGGTAGGGGCCGCCTTGCTCGGTCCGGCCGATAAAGCGCGGATTGATCATCCGCAGCGGCTCGGCGGCGCTGTAGCGGCCGGCATTGAAGCCGCCCTCGATGGCGTTGAGGGCCATGAACACGAAGACGGCGGCCAGAGAAGCGCCCGCGCCAGCGACGAAAAAGCGCCGCAGCACCGCAATCAGCCGCGACCGGCGGCGGGCTTTCCGCAGGGTTGAGGCCCGTTTGGGCTCCCAGATCAGGTCGGCGGCGTAGGCCATCGTCATCGCTCCCGGCTTTTCGCCCGCCTCAGGGGCGGAAGCAAGGCGCGAGGGGCGTCAGCCCGGGGCCGGGGCGGTCACCGCAGGGGGCGGCGGCTCAGGCGGCGGCGGCAGCGGCGGCAGCACGATGTCCAGCCGTGCGGCGCTGAAGCCGCGCTTGGCCGGCAGCGCCACGCCGCGCAGCTGCGCCGACCAGACCGCGATCTGCGCTTCGCGCGCCGCGTCGTGAAAGCGCGTGACAAGCCCGGCCGCGGCGCTGTTCTGGCGACCGTCATAATAAGAATAGCCCGACGCGCGCTGGTCGGCGGGGGCCATCACATTGATCAGCACGCGCACGCCGCTGCTTTCCTGCAATTGCTGGCCGAGCGCACGCGCCTGGTCGGCGTCAGCGGCGGCCCGCACGTGCAGGACGATCGTCTGCAGCGCTGGCGCTGGCGCAAACAGATCGCCAATGATGCGGCTGAACTCGCGCGTCGCGACTTGCGGAATGCCTTCGGGCGCCGGCGCCGTAGCGGCGCTGCCATCCACGGACGCTGCGTTTGCGGCGAGATCGGGATAGAGCGCTTCCGAGCTGCGCGCGTCGGCGACGACTGCCGGCGGCGCTGGCGCGACAATGCCACGATCCGCCATCGTCTGCTCGAGCTGAATGACGCGCTCGCGCAGCCGGTCGCGTTCGCGCATCAGGTTGCTGGTGACGCCGAGCGTCCAGCCCGCCAGCGCAACGGCGAAAATGGCGACGAGCAACTGCACCGCGAGCATGCTGCGGGTGCCGGCGACCAGTGCGCTGAGCAGCGAACGCTTCATCAACGTTCCGCTCGCCCAATCGCGAAGAGGCGTGCGGCGCTGAGCATGGCGCAGATTGCGCCCACGGTGATGACGCCTGTCATCGTCAATTGTAGCTGATCGATGTTCATCAAACCACCAAACGCTGCGCCAATGGCGATCAAATAAGCGAGCAACACCGCGCAGCAGGCGATTGTCACCAAAGCGGGCGCGCCAGCTGCAGCGGGGGTCGATAGCATGCCCCACCTGGCGTCGTGGCCTTGCGCTTCGCCGCCGCGAGTCTTCTGCGACAGGGCATGTTCGAGCGGACCCCACTCGGTGCGCGAGGCACTGAGGTCGGATACCGGCAACGCATTGAACGGCGGAGGTAGAGCGACATTATCCAGCCGCACCTGCACGAGTTTGTCCTCATCGAGCCCGTACGCGGACTCGGCGCAGACAGAGATCGCGTTGCGTGCGCGGCTGCTCCAAAGCGTCAGCACGCAGCGCGCTTCGGCGAGCTGATGTTCGATCTCCGCGCGAGAGACCGGCGTCGTTTGCGCGCGCTTGTCCCACCACACGCTGTAACCAAGTGAACTCAGCCGCTCGATGAGCGGCTGAGCGCGGTCCTGGTCCAGCCGCGAATAGGAGACGAAGATGTCCGCCATGCGCGCCCCTCCAACCAGTTTTGAGCCTAGCCCGCCACTGACATAAGCGCGAGCGGAAAGCCGAGCCGCCACGCGCGTGCATTGTTTTCTCAGCCCAAATGTCGCCACAGAGGAGAGAGGCAGGGCGCCCCGTCGCTACGGCTTGCCCGGTGCAGACCGACACATCGCCGTCACAAGGCGCGTGCCGCATCCAGCAATCGGTCAAGCAACCTGTCGAGTTGAACGCGCTCATCTTTGTCAAGCGCGCGCAGCAGCTTTTCCTCCGCCGCGAGCGCGATCGGTGCGATGCGCGCGTGCAACGTTTCGCCTTCGCGGGTCAGCGTCAGCAATTGCCGGCGTGCGTCTTCCACATCCGCGCGTGCCGCCACGCGCCTTGCCGCGACGAGGCGCGCCACTGCGCGCGACACCGCCACCTTGTCCATCTCGGTCGCTTCCGCGACTTCTTTGGCCGTCAATCCGGGGCGGCGGCCGAGCACGGCGATAATACGCCATTCCGGAATGGTGAGGCCGAACGCTTTAGCGTAGCGGGCGGCGATGGCGCGGCTGACCCGGTTCGACAGGATCGAGAGCCGGTAAGGAAGGAACTCTTCCAGCACCAGGAGCTCGGATGGGCTCGGTTTTCGCTTTGCGCTTGCCATTGGTTACAGGTGAAACTAAATCGACTGCAAACGCAAGCGTCGAGGAAACTGCCCATGGCCGATTTGTTCGAAAACCCGATCGGGACGGATGGATTTGAGTTCGTCGAGTTCACCGCGCCGGAGCCGGAGAAGCTTGCCGCGTATTTCGAACAGATCGGCTTCACCGCCATAAGCAGGCACCGTTCGAAGAACGTCGTTCGCTACAAACAGAACGACATCAATTTCATTCTCAACATGGAGCCGTCCGGCCAACCCGCCGACTTCCGCGCCAAGCACGGGCCCAGCGCCAACGCTATGGCCTTCCGCGTGCGCGACGCGAGGAAAGCGTTCGAGGAAGCGGTTAAGCGCGGGGCCAAGCCCGTCGACATGCCGATCGGGCCGATGGAACTCGACATCCCGTGCATCGAAGGCATCGGCGGCGCCTATGTCTATCTCGTTGACCGCTACGGCGCGCAGACGATCTACGACGTCGATTTCAGGCCAATCGAAGGCGCCGACGAGGCCAAAAACCAGATTGGCCTCACTTACCTCGATCACCTCACGCACAATGTCTTCCGTGGCAACATGAAGACATGGGCCGACTATTACGAGCGCATCTTCAATTTCCGCGAAATCCGCTACTTCGACATCGAAGGCAAGGTCACCGGCCTTTTCTCGAAGGCGATGACGAGCCCGTGCGGCAAAATTCGCATCCCGCTGAACGAATCGAAGGGCGAGGAAGGTAAGGTCGATCAGATCGAGGAATATCTGCAGCGCTACAAGGGCGAGGGGATCCAGCACTTGGCTTTCGGCTGCGACAATCTCTACGCGGTGGTTGATCGGTTGAAGGAGCGCGGCGTCGAGTTGCAAGACACGATCGAAACCTATTTCGATCTGATCGACGCGCGTCTGCCAGGCCATGGTGAGCCCGTCGAAGAATTGCGCAAGCGCCGCATCCTGATTGATGGAGCGCCCAGCGAGGGCCAAGGCCTGCTGCTGCAAATCTTCGGCAAGGACGCGGTCGGCCCGATCTTCTTCGAATTCATCCAGCGCAAGGGCAATGAAGGCTTCGGCGAGGGCAATTTCCGGGCGCTGTTCGAGTCGATCGAGCTCGACCAGATTCGCCGCGGCGTGTTGAAGGCGAGCTGATGCGCCTGCTCGCTGCACTCGCGCTGCTGGCGCTTGGCGCCTGCGCCACTGCACCAGCGCCCGCGCCGCGCTGGTCGATTGTGGTGCATGGCGGGGCGGGCGTGATCGAGCGCGCCAACCTCACGCCGGATGTGGAAGCTCAGTATCGCGCGGCGATGCAGCGTGCCTTGACGACTGGCGGGTCCATTCTCGAGGCTGGCGGTTCATCCGTTGATGCGGTCGAGGCCGTTATCCGGGAGATGGAGGACGATCCGCTGTTTAATGCGGGTCGCGGCGCCGTGTTCACCGCCGAGGGCCGCAACGAACTCGATGCATCGATCATGGACGGGTCGACGCGCGCTGCTGGGGCCGTTGCTGGGGTGACGGTCGTGCGCCACCCGATCAGCGCAGCGCGCGCGGTGATGGAGCGCTCGCGCCATGTGATGCTAGTTGGCTCGGGAGCAGAAGCGTTCGCACGGACGCAAGGCCTTGAGATCGTCGAGCCCGGATATTTCTTCACCGAGCGACGCTGGCAGCAGCTCGAACAGAACTTGCGCGCCAACAATCTGCCGATTCCGCAGCGTCCCGCCGGCGCGCCGCCGGCGCCGCGCGCAGAAAATGCGTGGCCCGACGATCATCAGTTCGGCACCGTTGGCGTGGTCGCCTACGATACGCGCGGCAACATCGCTGCTGGCACATCGACTGGCGGCACCACCGGCAAGCGCTGGGGCCGTGTTGGCGACTCTCCGGTCATTGGCGCAGGCACCTATGCGCAGAACGGTGTCTGCGGCGTCTCCGCGACCGGAACAGGCGAGTTCTTCATCCGTGTCGGCGTGGCGCGCGACATCTGCGCGCGTATGCAATTCAATGGCGAGAGCGCGCAGGAAGCCGCTGACCACGTGATCGCCGAGGTTGGCGCCGCGCTCGGCAGCGACGGCGCGGCAGGGGATGGCGGCGTGATCGTGCTTGACGGCCGCGGCACCGCCGCTTGGGCGATGAACACGCCCGGCATGTATCGCGCGACTCAGACAGCCGGTGGCACGCCGGTCATTCAGATCTTTGCGGACGAGGAATAGCTTCATGGCCATCACCTCCGGCATCCATCACGTCGCCTATCGCTGCAAGGACGCCAAACAGACGGTCGAGTTCTATCGCGATCTGTTCGGCATGGAATACACGACCGCGTTCGCGGAAGATCACGTGCCGTCGACCGGAGAGTACGACCCGTACATGCACGTCTTCCTCGATTGCGGAAACGGCAACGTGCTGGCGTTCTTCGAACTGCCGAACCAGAAGGAGATGGGGCGCGACGAAAACACGCCGAAATGGGTGCAGCACATCGCCTTCAAGGTCGATAGCGTCGACGCGTTGCTGGAGGCGAAGGCGCGGGCCGAAGCGAAGGGGCTCGACGTCGTCGGGCCGACTGACCACGGCATCTTCAAGTCGATCTATTTCTTCGACCCCAGCGGTCACCGCCTCGAACTCGCGGCAGACACCGGCACGCCGGAGGAATTGGCCGAGCTGAAGCGCGTCGCGCCGGACATGCTGGAGGAGTGGAGCCGCACCAAGAAGGCGCCGCAGCACGCCGCCTGGCTGCACGAGAAAGCGCGCGCGGCGCATGCGGCGGCGAAGGCGCGCTTGGGCGAATAGATTGGAGCGCCAGGGCGCAGCGTTGCGCTTTCGCCGCGAGAGCGTAAGAGAGACGTATGCTGAGGCTCTACGATTATTGGCGCTCGTCCGCCGCCTATCGCGTCCGCATCGGCCTCAATCTCAAAGGCGTCGCGTACGAGTCCGTTCCGGTCAACATCATGCCCGGCGTCGATGAGCAGATGCGCGAGCCGTACCGGAGCCTTAATCCGCAGATGCGCGTGCCCGCGCTGGAAACCGAGCGCGGAATTATCACGCAATCGCTGTCGATCCTGGTCTGGCTCGATCAGACCTATCCCAAGCCCAGTCTAATGCCTGCCGATCCCTGGCTCGGCGCGCAGGTGCGCTCGTTCGCGACCACGATCGCGACGGACATTCACCCGCTCAACAATACCAGCGTGCTGACGCGCCTGAAGCTGGAGTTCAGCGCTAGCGAAGAGCATGTCGGCGAGTGGTATCGGCACTGGATCAAGCTCGGCTTCGCAGCGTTGGAGCACATGGTCGCGAACAACCCCGACACTCCATACGCGTTTGGCGACGAACCGACCTTGGCGGATGTGATGCTCGTGCCGCAAATGGCCAATGCGCGCCGGTTCAAGACCGACCTCTCGCCGTTCCCGCGTCTCGTCGCCTGGGATGAAAACGCCCGCAAGCATCCGGCCTTCATTAAGGCTGCGCCGGAAAATCAGAAGGACGCGCCGAAGTCATGAAACTCGCATCGCTCCGCCACGGCCGCGACGGCAAACTTGTCGTCGTCTCCGACGATCTGGCCTGGTATGCGCACGCGGGCCCGGAAGTGCCAACGCTGCAAGCGGCGCTCGATGATTGGGCGCACGCCGAACCACGGCTCAAGGCGCTGCGCGATGGCGTCAATACCGGCACGATTCTGCGCGAACGTTTCCATGAGCGCGAGGCGGCCTCGCCGTTGCCGCGCGCCTATCAATGGGCGGACGGCTCGGCCTATGTGAATCACGTCGCGCTGGTGCGCCAGGCGCGCGGCGCGAAAATGCCGGAGAGCTTCTGGACCGATCCGCTCATGTATCAAGGCGGCAGCGATGCGTTTTTGGGTCCGCGCGACGCAATTCCTTTGAAGGACGAAGCTTGGGGCTGTGACTTCGAGGCGGAGGTCGCGGTTATTGTCGATGATTGCGAGCTGGGCATCAGCGCCGAGGAAGCGCGCAAGCGCATTCGCCTTGTCATGCTCGTCAATGACGTGAGCCTGCGCAATCTCATTCCCGCTGAACTTGAGAAGGGCTTTGGCTTCTTTCAATCGAAGCCGGCGTCCGCGTTTTCGCCTGTCGCTGTCACACCTCAAGTGCTGGGCGATGCGTGGCGGGATGGAAAGCTGCATCTGCCGATGCATGTTGCGCTGAACGGCAAGGCGTTCGGCGCCGCCAATGCCGGCGAGGACATGACCTTCGATTTCGGCCAGCTGATTGCGCACGCCGCCAAGACGCGCGAGCTCGCGGCGGGCTCGATCATCGGCTCTGGCACGGTCTCAAACCGTGACGCGGATGGCGGTCCTGGCAAACCGGTCAGCGAAGGCGGCCGCGGCTATTCGTGCATCGCCGAGCAGCGCATGATCGAGACCATCCAGAGCGGCAAGCCGGCGACGTCGTTCCTGAAATGGGGCGACAGGGTCGAGATCGAAATGCGTGATGCGAAGGGCCATTCTATTTTCGGCCGCATCGAGCAGGAAGTCACACGCGCGTAACTGGTTGGCGCGGCGCCGCACCAGTCCTAGCTTAGGCGCATGTCCCGTACTGTCCGCACCATTCACGACGCCTTCCGTGATGATATCGGCGATCTCGTCACGCGCCGCCCTGTGCCCGGGCCGCGCATAGCCCAGGTTGATCCGTTCCTGTTCCTCAACCATCACGGCCCACAGACCTACCCGCCGAACAATCGTGGGCTTCCGTTTGGTCCGCATCCGCATCGCGGCTTCGAGACGGTGACGTTCATCCTCGACGGAGAACTGGGCCATTACGATTCCGGCGGCCACGAGAGCGTTATCCGCGCTGGCGGCGTGCAATGGATGACGGCAGGTTCCGGACTCATCCACGCTGAACTTTCACCGCCCGGCTTCAAGCGCGACGGCGGGCCGATGGAGATCTTGCAGCTCTGGGTCAATCTGCCGTCACGGCTCAAGATGGCGGCGCCTGCGTATACGGGGCTTCAACGCGAAGACATCCCGGCGCTGGCGCTGAGCGAAGGCGCAACCCTCAATCTGATCGCCGGAGGCCTGGGCGATCAGCGCGGCCCGGTTGAAACGCTGAGCGGTCACTTCATGGCGACGCTTGAGCTCAAAGCAGGCGCTGCAGTCGAGCTGCCGGCGCCGGCAGCGCGCACGGTGTTTTTCTATGTCGTACGCGGGCGCGTTCACACGGGCGGGCACGAGATCAGGCAATGGAAGCTGGCGGAGTTCAATGCCGATGGCGACAACATCGCCATCGAAGCGCTGGAAGATGCCTACGTGCTGTTCGGCCATGGCGAACCGATCAACGAGCCGGTGGTCGCTCACGGCCCGTTCGTGATGAACACGCGAGAGGAAATCATCGCCGCGATCCAGGACTACCAGGCCGGCAAGTTCGGGCCACCGCCGCGTGTCAGCGCTTAGCGGCGTAGGCGTCGCGCAACTCGCGCTTTAGGATCTTGCCGATATGGCTGCGCGGCAATTCATCGATCAGCTCGACGGCGCTGAGGCGTTGCGTCTTGCCGACCCGTTCGTTGGCGAACGCACGCAGCGTCTCCGCATCGGCGCCGCGGGACACGACGAACGCCACCGGCGTTTCACCCCATTCCGCGCTCGGCACCCCGACGACGGCGACATCGGCCACATCCGGATGTTGGCGCAGCACCGCTTCTAGGTCGCTCGGGTAGATGTTGAAGCCGCCGGAGATGATCATATCCTTCTTGCGGTCCATCAGCTCCATGAAGCCGTCGGCGTCGAAGCGGCCGACATCGCCGGTGCGGATGAAGGGAAGACCTTCGGGCGAAATCCAGATCGCGGCGTCTGTCTGTTCTTTGCGGTTATGGTAGCCGCTCATCATCAGCTCGGAGCGGCCGACGATTTCGCCAATCTCGCCGCGCGGCAATTCCTTGCCGTCTTCATCGATGACGCGGATGTCGTGCCCTGGCGCCGGTTGGCCGACAGTGTGCAGCTTGTCGGGGTAGGCATGCGCGATCAGCATGCAAGTGCCGCCGCCTTCGGTCATGCCGAAATACTCGATCAAGCCGCCCGGCCAACGCTTCAGCACATCTGCTTTCAGCGCTGCGGCGAAGGGGGCCGAGGTGCAGAATTTCATCACGAAGCTGGAGAGGTCGTAGGTGTCGAAATCCTCGCGCGCCATCAGGCGGCTGTATTGCACCGGCACTAGCATCGTGTGCGTGGCGCGATGCTTCTGCGCTAGCTTCAGATACTCGCCGGCGTCGAATTTCTTCATCAGCACGGCCGTGCCGCCGAGGCCGAGCGTCGGGAAGAAGGAAACCAGCGTCGTGTTGGAATAGAGCGGCGTCGACAGCAGCGTCACCGCATCGGGACCATAGCCCAGCGGCGCGGCCCGGCCGACATGGCCAAAGCGCATGCCGTGGCTCTGCACGATGCCCTTGGGCGTGCCAGTGGTGCCGGATGAATAGATGATGTTGAACGCCATGTCGGGCGTGATCGCCACCGGCGCCGGCTTTGCGCCCTCGGGTGCAATGAAGCGCTGATACGGCGCACCGGGCGCGCCCTGGTCCAGACCCACCAGCTTGGCGCTGATGGACTTGAGCTTATCGCCCATCGCCTCAGCCACGCCGCGATCAAGGAAGAAGACCTTGGCGCCGCAATCTTCGACCATGCTGACGACGCTGTCGGCTGTCGACGAAGGTGCGATCGGCGCCACGGCGACGCCGGCGCGCAGCGCGCCGAGAAAGACGCTGGCGTATTCGATCGATGTCGCCGCGCAGATGGCGACGCTGTCGCGCGCCGCTAATCCCTCGCGTTGCAATGCTGCGGCGACGCGATCCATCGCGGCGTCGAGGCCAGCATAGCTCAGCGACTGCTCGCCCTCGATCAGCGCGATGGTATCTGGTCGCACCCGCGCATTGGCGCCGATCATGTCGGGGAGGGAGATGAAGCTTTCAGTCATGCATTATGAGTGCGCGAAGATGTCGACCTCTTCCCAGCCCGCGAGATCGAGCGCAGCGCGCGTTGGCAGGAAATCGAAGCAGGCTTGCGCGATCTCGGTGCGCCCCTCGCGCGCCAGCATGGCGTCGAGTTTTTCCTTCAGCGCATGCAAGTGCAGCACGTCGGAGGCGGCGTAGGCGATCTGTGCATCGCTTAGTTCAGGCGCGCCCCAATCGCTCGATTGCTGCTCCTTGGAAAGATCGCGGCCGAGCACTTCCTTGACCAGGTCCTTGAGGCCGTGCCGGTCGGTGTAGGTGCGCACCAGGCGCGAGGCGATCTTGGTGCAATAGATCGGCGCGCAGATCACTGAGAGGTCGCGCATGAACATGGCGACGTCGAAGCGGGCGAAGTGAAACAGTTTCAGCGTCGTCTGGTCGGAAAGGACGCGCTTCAAGTTCGGCGCGTCGTAGCTGGCGCGATCGAGCTGGACGAGATGGGCTTCGCCGCCGCCATCGGACAATTGCACCACGCAGAGCGGATCGCGCACCAGCGAAAGGCCCATGGTTTCGCTATCGACGGCGATCGGGCCGTTAAAGGTCACGGATGCGGGCAGGTCGCCCTTGTGCAAGTTTACAACGACGTTCTTGCCGTCGACGGTGAGGGAAAGCTTTCTGGTCATGAGCGGAAGCCCTTAGGCCAATTCTGCGCCACAGGCTACAGCCTCACGGCGTGGCGGTAGACGCAGCATCCGGCGCAGAGGCCGTGTCCGGCACGACCCAAAGCACGTTGCGGCCTTTGCCGAAGCGCACTTCCTCCAGCCCGTCCGGGTCGATACCCGCCCGCCGCAGCGCCTCACGCGCCTCGGCGCGGCCCTGCGGCCGGTTGTCATCCTCGCCCGGCAGCATCAGCAAGGCGACCGCGCGTAGGCGGCATCCGGGGTTTGGCGTGAGCGTGCCGCTCACTTCTTCCGGCGCATAGACGCGCGGTTCGCGTCCAGGCAGCGCGAGCCGCATTTCGCGGTCGATCACTTCGCGCATGAACGTGTTCTCGCCCCAGCGCTCGCGCATGTAGGCGACCACGGGCGAGCCGGCGCATTCGCCCGCTTCCGTGCGCAGATAGGCGTGCAGCTCAAGCAGCTTCTCGCGGTCTTTGAAGTATTCCGGGATGAAAAGGAACGGCGAGATCACCGCCACAATTGGCGCTGCGGTCAGGAAGCGCTTCGCCCACGGACGCGCTGGATCGAGCGAGAGCACCGCACGCGTCATCACGAAAATGAGCGCCGGGATCATCGGCAGGAACGCCCGTTCCTTGATCATCGGCGACCAGAAAATGTCGAGCCCAGCCGAAAACAGAACGAAGAGGAAAGCGCCGCCGAGCAGCACGAGGTCAACGGCGCCGCGCTTGCGTAGCAACACGCCAAGGCCCGCGAACGCCGCGCAGGTGATGGCGAGGTTGGAGCCGAGCAGCTTCACCGTGAGGCCGCGCATCAGCTGGGTCATAAAGCGCTGCCATTCGTCCGGCGGCGGAGCGGCGTTGCCGCCGCGTTCGCCCAGCATCGGCATGCTGACATAGAGCCAGTAGGCCAGCGGCAGGATGGCGATGATCGAGGCGATGCCGATGGCGATGAAAGCGCCATAGCGCCGCTGCGTGATGAAGCCGATGCCGGCGGCAAGCCCGGTGCAGCCGACCCAGAGGGCGCCGAAGAAGTGCGTCATGCCGACCAGCGCGCCGGTGACAGCCCAAAGCGCGAACCAGAGCGGCGAGGCCTCCCGGTCCATCAGCTTGACGATCACGAGCGTCGACCAAGCCGAAACGACAAAGAGCAGCGTGTACGGACGCGCCTCGGTGGCGAAATAGATTACCCAGTACGAGCCGGCGCACAGCATCAGAAAAAGCGCGAGTTCACGCCTCCCGCGTCCGAGCAGATAAGCGCCGATGACGCCGACAGCGAGGAAAGGCAGCGCCAGCATGCGGATCCACACCGCATTGTCCATGATGTCGCGCCAGACGGTGAGGAAGATGAAGTAGAGCGGCGGGTGCGTTTCCCAGTGCATGCGCCCATTGATCAGCTCGATCAGGCCGAAGCGCGGTTCGCTGAAATAGAGGCTCCAGAACTCGTCGCGCCACATCGGCTTCAGCGCCATGGCGACGATCATCATGCCAACCGGGACCAAAGTCGCCCAGCCCATGCGGCGCAGGAAGCGGCGCATCGGCTCTTCGTCTTGCGTTGCGTCGGTCAATCCATCCCCCAGTAGAGCTGGGTGGAAGCTACCGGCGCGGCGAGGCGGCGGCAATATCGATGCGCCTCAACGGCGTAGCCGCAGCCCGATCCGAACCGCGCGCGGCGGGCCAAAACTTTCAACGCCGTCGGCGGTCTCGGCCGTTTCCACCGCCGTATCGAACAGGTTGTCGATGGCCGCATAGGCGGAAGCGCCGCCGCCGAGCGTGTGTTCGATCCGCAGGTTCAGCGTGGCGGCGGCCGATAGCGTGCGCGAATTGAGGTCGTCTTCGTAGCGCGCGCTTTCGTAGAGTAGATCGGCCGACGCCTCGATCGCTTGAGTAAGCCGCCAATCCAGGCCCGCGCTCGCACTCCAGGCGGGCGATTGCGCGGGCCGCAGTCCGGTAAGCGCGGCGGGTCCGTTCTCGACACGCGCGTCCGTGTAAGTGAGCGCTGCGCGCCACGCAAAGGCGCCGGCCGCACCGCGCGCTTCTGCCTCGACGCCCTTGGCGTCAATGCGTCCGGCATTCTGGCGCTGCCGGTAAGCGCCGCCCGCAGGCACGAACACGCCCGGCGGGAATATCCCCGGTCCGGCGCCCAGCGTGACATTGACGATCGCATCGTCGAGCCGTGTAGCAAACAGGCCCGCACTCCAAGACCAGCTTGCGTATGCTGCGCCTGCCCCGAAATCGGCGCCGATCAAATGCTCAGGCTCAAGTGCGGCGTTGGCTTCGGTGACGTCATTGCCGACACGGAAGGGGCGGTGCAGTTCGTTCAGCGTTGGTGGACGGAAACCGGCGTACACTGCGCCGCGCAGAAAGTGCGCGCCGTCCTCGCGGCGGAACGCTAGGCGGGCGGTTGGCGACACGGCGTCCGCATCTGCGGGCCGGAAATCCAGCGTCGGAGCGCCGCCAGCGGCCAACGTCTCGATGCGCTTTCCGTCATAAGCGCGATAGAGATCGACGCGCGCGCCCCCTGAGAGCAGCCAAGGCCCAGACTCGCGCCATGCCTCTGCATAAGCGCCGGCCGTCAATGTGCGGCCACCGGCAATGCGGTCGCGCGTGAAGTCTCCGCCCATGAAGGAAAAGCGTTCGCGCGTCTCGCCCTCGGCCATGCGCAGATCAGCCCCAAGTTCCAGGCCGCGATGCTCGCCGTTCCAGCGCACCGCCGCGTTGCCGCCATATCCTGTCGCTGGCGTTGCATATTGATCGTTAGCCGGCGTCGTCGCGCTACGGTCAGGCGCGACCGCAACCGAACTGTTCTGCAAGTCCGAACGCATCACCCATGCTTGCAACCGCCATGCGCGTGGCCCGTCCGGAGCGGCGAGCGTGAAGCTAAGGCTCGATCCGGTTGAAGCGGACTCTGCGCCAACGAGCCCCGCGCCGCGGTTCTCGGAATAGCCGCCAAGCCGCGCGGAAAGTACGCGCCCAGCGTCACGCCACTGCACCCGCGCGACGCCGCTCGCGCCGTCAAACCAGACCGGCGCATCGGCAGCGCCGCGGCCCGCACGCACGGGAACCCAGCCGTCATCACTCTGCGCCGCCGCGGCGAGCATGAAGGAGAGCGCATTATCGCCCGCTATGCCGATGCCGGAGGCGCGCGCGTGCCCGCGTTCGCCAGCCTCCAGGGAGAGGACTACGCCGCTGCGTTCGCGTTCTTCAAGCTGGACCGCTCCGGTTAGCGCCCCTGCGCCGTAAGGGCCTGCGCCGGCGCCGCGCAGAACGGTTGCGCCGCTGATCGTCTCGGGCGGCAAGGCGCCCCAGATCACCCAGCCGCCAAACGGATCGTTGAGCGGCTGGCCGTCGAGCGTCACCAGCGCGCGCCCCGCTCCCGACGGCGCGCTGGCGCGGATGGACAGGCCTTGGGTGGTCGGATTGGCGGCGGCGCTGTCGTTGCGCCGAAACAGTGAGACGCCGGGGGCCGTGCGCAGCGCATCGTCGAGGCGGATAGCGTTTTCCAGCTGCGCAGGATCGATCGGCAGCGCCGAATAAGCATCTTCACCGGGCGCAGCCGGCAGGCGCGGCGCGGTGACGACCACTTCCTCCGTCTGTGCCGGCACGTCCAACGCGGGCGCCTCCTAGTGCGGTCCGTCCAAAGCTTCGTAGGTGACCAAGCTGAAACGGGTGCGTTCGCTTTCGCGCATGCGCTGGGCAATCACTTCGTGCAGATCGGGACGCCACGTCGTCCATTGATCGACAAACGCGTTGGCTGCGTCGCGATCGCCGGCGCGCTGGATCGCCAGCACTTCGCGCAGCAGGCTTGTCACCGCCTCCGGGTAGCGGCGGTAGTCGATGCGCAACTGGCCATTCTCGAAGCGCAGGGCGCCATGTTGCATGAACCAGTTCCACTGGATCAGCTGCATGGTCTGATAGGGCTGATCGCGGCGCGGACGGCTCTTCTGCAACACACGCCGGATGCCAGAAGCGTAGATTGAGGTGAGCTGCGCATCGCTCAAGCGGCTGCGGTCGTGCAGGATGCGCGCCGACGTCAGCGAAACGAGATCGGCCTTCATCTCCTCAAGCAGATCGGCCGTGTCCTGCAGCGCCACGTCGAGATCGCGGCCGTCGCCGGTCTGATCGACGCCGAGATAGTGTCCAATTTCGTGCCAGAGGGTGCGGTAAAAGCCGCCCTCCGAGGTCAGGTCGTTTGCTTGGGCGGGGACGACGGCGGCGGCGAAGGCGCGCTGCGTCTCCGCGAAAATCTCCTCGTTGAGCAGGATGTTTCCGCGCATCAGGATTGTTCGCCCATATTGGCGGGCGAGGTAGGCCTCGTTCGGCAGGATCGTCGCCGTATTGGTTCCGCGCGCCTGACCGAAATCGGCGATGATGTTGTAGACGCCCACGGGAATGTCGCTGCGTACGCGGCGATGATGATCGTACGGCAGCGCGTTCTCGACGTCCTGAATGTCGGCGAGGCCGGCCTGCAATTCCTCGCTGCGGGCGCGATCGCGCACCAGCAGCGAAAGCGAGAACATCGTCTTCACGCCATAGAGCGCATCGTCATAGGTTTCGTACGAGCCGATCTGGGCGTTGAGATTGCCGCTGAAGCGTCCGGTCACCCAGGCGGCGTCGCCGCCCTCATAATCATCGCTGATCAGGTCACGCGCGCGCAGGCGCAGGTAGCGCGCGAACGCGGCGTCATTGCCTTCAATCGCCGCTGCTGCGTTGAGCCGCTCGGCAATGAAGAAGATGTCGTCCGCGTACGCCACCGAATAGGGCACGCCGAGATAGGTATCGCTTGTACGCAGCCGTTCGCGCAGACCCGGATGCAGCGTGTCGAGCGCCGGATGGCGATCGAGCGCTGCCAGTGCACGACGGCGGTTCTCCGGCGTAGCGGCCCAAACAACCGCGCGGTCGTCCAGCAAATCCTCGCGCCGCTCGGGGTGGGCGCTTAGGAAAGCATCCATCGCTTCTCGCGTGGCGCCGGCAGGATAGAGGTTTCGCTCAGGCGTCTCCGGCGTCACCGAGAGAAACGCTTCACGGCGATTGTTGAGCGTTGTTGCGATCGGCCCCGCGTTCAAGCGGAACAGATCGTTCTCGGCGTGAAGGTCGGGATGGGCGGCGAGATAATCCGCGGCCTGCAAGGCTTGTGGGTGACGCTGCACCAGATAAAGCCTGTGCATGCGCTCGCCCGCCGCGATGAGTTCGCGCACGGCCGCTTGTTCGCCTGACGTCAGCGCAGAGACATCCGGCGCGAGGTGCAGGCGCTGCGTGCGCGACAGCACCGCTTCGCTCTGCGCTGCATCCCAGGTGGGATGCAGTGCGGCAGAGGGGGGCGCTGCGGATGTGGCGCAGGCGGCGAGCGAAAGCGCTGCGGCGCTGAGAAGCAAAAAACGCATGCGATGCGCCTAGCACGGCCCCGACGCGCTCAAAAGCCCGCTCGCCGCGCCGGCAGGCAGCTTCGTCTCGGGAAAGGGGCGGGCGCAAATTACGCGCGGCACTGTTGCCGCAGCATGAGCGGCAGGCGGGGCCCTCGCGTTAGCCGCGCAGGCTTGCCTCGACGACGGCGCGAGCGCCCGGCGTCGCCTGCATCAGCCTTAGCCCCGCACTACGCGCCAGGCGCGCCAGCGGCCGCTCGTCGCTATAAAGTTTGGCGATGGCGTTCGTGGCGGTGAACAGCGGCAAGGTGGCGCGGCGGTGTAGCCGATCGAAGCGCGCCAAGCGCTGCGGGTCGGCGATGTCGGCGCCCTTGCGCGCTGCTTCGGCAATCTCGCGGCCCAGCAAGAACGCGCTCGCGAGCCCGAAATTGAACCCGTGCGCCGTAACCGGATGCATGCCGACCGCCGCGTCGCCAATGAGCGCGAAACGCGGCGCGACGAAGCGCTGCGCATAGACCGCGACCAGCGGATAGAGGAAGCGCGCGCTGGTAAGAGCCAGCGCACCCCAGCGCTTCTGCGTCCGGTTTTCGATCTCGGCAGCGAAGTCAGCATCGTTGAGTGCGCCGAGTTGTTGCATCGCGTCCGCCGGCAGCGTCAGCACGAAAGAGGACTGGCTGTCGTTCAACGGCAGCATGGCGATAGTCTGGTTATGATCGAACCATTCAATAGCCACGCCATCGTGTGGCCTTTCGTGGCGAACGCGGCAGACCAGCATCGTGCGGCCGAAATCGGTCATGTGCGCGCCAATGCCTTGGCTCTGGCGCAACGGCGAAAAGCGGGTATCGGCGCCGACCAGGAGCTTGCCGGCGAGAATGCGGCCGTCCGAGAGGCGAACGTAATTCGTCTCCGCGTCGCGCTTCACAAAGGTTGCGCTTTCGCCGGCGAACAGGTCGCAATCGCCATGGGCCTTCGCCGTTTGGTAAAGCGTCCGGCGGATCGCGCTGTTCGGAACCAGCGCGCCGAGCGCATCCTTGCCTCGCCGGTTGGCGAAGCCGAGCACGAAGGGGGAATTGCCATTGAGCACATCGGCGCGGCGAAGCGGCGCGGCCTCGTCCGCCCGCAAATACTGCCACGCTCCAAGCTCTTCGAGGCGCTCAATGGAAGCCTGCGTCAGCGCAATCTCGCGGCCGTCATAGGCAGGGTCGGCGAGCGCCGTCTCGTTTTGCTTTTCGATCAGAGCGATGCGCAGAGGCGATTGGGCCAGCCGCGCCGCCAAGCTGAGGCCGGCCGGGCCGGCGCCGACGATGATCAGGTCGTACATAGCGGTCTTGGCTAGCGCAGCGGCGCCGAGTCGAATTGAGGCGGCGCAAACCGATCCCGGCGAGGGCGTGCGTCGGATCGTCGTCCTAGCGCCAAGTCCGGCGGCTTGATCCGCCCAGTCGCTGAGGGGATAGAAGGCGCATGACCACGGAAATCCTCACCGCCGCGAATG